>DGRX01000017.1:0-13584 GCA_002391235.1 Treponema sp. UBA4377 | reverse complement strand
TTTTCCCTCGCGCTTTTTACGAGCGCCTCTTCGTCAAAAATTCCGCCTGTGACTTCGCCCTTTTGCGGCCGGCGGAACATCGTGTCCAAAATTTTGTTGTCTTTGTCGCAAAGGATTATGTTTGCGGCGGCGCTCCACAAGCGGATGTACATCTTGAACTCTTCTTCGGGGCGCGACAGTTCCAGCTTGACGATTCGCTCCAAGCCGATTTGCTTGCAGGAATTTATTTTCGCGCCGCGGATCCTTGACTTTAGGAATTCCATAAAGCGCAAGGGCTTGTCGTTCTTTGGAATCTTTCTTTTTGTCTCGTTGATTCGCGTCGCGTCGTGGCCAGCGCAAATCAAAATCGTTTTTGCCGCCCCCTCTTTGTAAACGTAAAGGGCAAGCGTGTCGTAGCCGGGCTGGATGATGTCTTGGACAAAGCTTCCGGCAAGGTTGAGTTCGCTTAAAATTAAATTAATTTCGTTGCAATTTAACGACATGGCGCAATTATACCGCGCGTTTTGCGATTTTTCTAGCGCCAGTTAATAACAAAAAATTCGTTTAACAAACGCGCCTTCCTATGCAACAATTATTGAATACATTTTTTATGGAGGAAACTATGAAAAGATTTTCCAGGGTCTTGGCGGCGATCGCCTTTACATGTGTATGGAGGGGGTATCGCTCCTAGCGATTTCTTGCAGCAATAGCCCGGCGGCTCGTCTGGCCGCGGCCTTCCAAAATCAGGGAGGCCGCTTTTGTTGTTCCACCATCTCTCCGCTCCATCACTAGCAAAAAGGCGCGCAATGCGCTATAATCGTCCGCATGCAAATCAAGGAAATTTTCAGCAAAAAAAAATTGACGCTTTCGTTTGAGGTTTTTCCGCCCAAACAACAGACAAACGTAAAAAGCCTTTCTGAAAAAATAAAGACGCTTTCGGCCTTAAAGCCGGACTTTATCAGCGTCACTTGCGGAGCGGGCGGCAGCACAAAAGACCAAACGCTAGAAGTTTCTAAAATGGTCGCGGAAAATTGCCCGGCCTCGCTCACCCACCTTACATGCGTGAGCGCGACAAAAGAAAAAATCTCAGACGCGATCAAAGAAATGAAGGCCGCCGGAATCCAAAACATTTTGGCCTTGCGCGGAGACATTCCCCAAGGGATGACCGAAGAAGAAGCGACGCAAGGCGGCTACAAGCACGCCGACGAACTGACGGCGGTTTTGAAGCGCGAAGGCTTTTGCGTCGGAGGCGCCTGCTACCCGGAAGGCCATCCAGAGTCGGCCAACCGCATCGAAGACATCGAGCTTTTAAAGCGCAAGGTTGACGCGGGCGCGGACTTTTTGACAACCCAAATGTTTTTTGACAACGACATGCTCTACAGCTTTTTGTACCGACTGGAAGCCGCCGGAATCCACTTGCCGGTTTTGGCCGGAATCATGCCGATTACGGCTGTGACGCAAATTCCAAAAATGATCAAGCTTTCCAACGCCTTCATCCCCAGAAAGCTCTTGGCGATTTGCGACCGCTTCGGCGACTCGCCCGAGGCCTTGCGGCAGGCCGGAATCGCTTACGCGACAGACCAAATCATCGACTTGATTTCAAACGGCATCCGCGGCGTTCACATTTACACGATGAACAAGCCGGAAATCGCCCAAGCGATTATGGAAAACGTAAACGACATCATCGGAGCCTGCAACAAGTAAAATGAAAAAGCTAAAGTCCTTGGAAAAGTTCAGCCCTCTTCCCACTTGGTTTGTGAGCCTTGGGCATCCAAAGGTCGTCTTGCGCTCAGTGTCGTACCTAAGGGCGGTGGCCCAAGATTTTTTTGTCCTGCAATTTTTGCGCAAATTCAAATTCACAAGAACGCCAATCGTCCATGTGGACAATCCGCTTGACGCGAAGGTTCCGTTCAACACAAGAAAAATCGCGGACTACCTGGGCTTTGTGCAATACTGGATACGGCCTTTGGGCCTTTTGATCCAAACTCTTGGAGTGAAAAAATCCGTTCCCCACTTGTCTGATTTTTACCGCCGCATGACCAAGGCCTACAAAAGCGCGGCCCAAGTTTACCGCTTTAGGCTTTCGACAACCGACAGGCCGCATTACAAGCGAAGAATTTATTTTGCGGGCGTCCACCTTTTGGACCCCCATTACTTGTGCGTTCCTTCGCTCCACATAACGATTGTATGCCTTGCCTACACTTTCATGCGAAAAGCCTTTGACAGCGAAGGCTTTTCCAAAGAGCAAAAGGACTTGTGGAACGCCTCTCTTTACGCGGGAGCGGTGAACATCGCCGAAACAGTTTTGTACGTAAAGCAGCACAGCGTAAACTGCGTCTCGGCCGCCCTTTACATGGTTGCCAAAATTTTCCCAGACCTTTTCACAAAAGAAGACGCGCTGGGCTTTTTGGACTCGATGTTTAAAAACAGCTCCGACATTGCGCAAGAGGACAAAAAAGAAGTCGTGGGATACATGAAAAGCCTTTTTTTGCAGTTCATCGAGGAAGGAAAAGACTGCTCCGACTGGAGCCTGCCGGTCAAAAATTGGCTAATAAAAACCGAAAAAAGCGCCGATAATAGATAGTATGGCAGAATCGATTGAATTTTCGAAAAAGGTGATTGAAGCGGTTGAATCGAAGACCGAATGGTACAATTCGACAATCATTCCGCAAATCTCAGAAAATTACAGACTCTTTCACACTTGCGTAAAAAACCTTTACGACCTCTTGATAAAAAAATCTTTAATCAAACCCGATCCCTACAAGCTTGACCGCAAGATTTCCGGCATAAAGCCCTTGGACAACACGCAATTCATCGACGGCGAGCGCACGACAATCATCGGAATGCGCTTTTCTGAATTTGAGACGATGCTGGACTGGATTTGCACCTACTATAAATTTTCAATCGACAGCCTGAAAATTCCGGAAATAAAAAAACTCCTTGACTACAACAATTCCTTTATTTGGAGCTCGCTTACGCCAAACAGCACAATGCCGAACACGCGCGGCTTGGGCCAACTGGTCATGGAAATGAAGCGCGGCGGAGACATGCTGACATCCAGTTCCGTCAACGACATTGTCTCAAAAATACAAAAGACAACCAATGAAATCGTCCGCATTTTCAAAGACCTTACGGAATTCCAAAAAGAAAACTACAAGTACAAAATCCGAAAGGAAATCATTCTAGGCGGAAAGTTTGACCAAGACAAAGCTTTTTCTTCCGAAGCGGAAGAAGTCGCGCAAATAAAAAAGGCGTTCACTTCCGCAATCGGAAAAGAGCCCTTTTACACGCAGCTGGTTGAAGAAATCGCGCGCGAGGACCAAGCTTCAAACCGCGATCAATTGCAGGCCGCGGTCTTGGAAAAGCTGGCCATCAAGGAAGAAAAGAAAAAATCCAATACCGTTCAAATAGACACAAAGGGAATGCTTTTGGACGCAGTCCACTCTCTCTGCGCGCAATCAACGCCGCTTGGAGCCGTTTACACAAAGCTTTCGGAAAACAACGAAGTCCTTCAAAGCGCCTCCACAAGTTTTTGGGGCCAGTTCATCGCCGCGCTAAAAAAAGCCTTTGGAATAAAGGACAAGCCGATTGAGTACGAAGTCACAATCGTCGAGCCCGCCACAAACAACAAGCGCAAGCAAAGGGTCAGTTTTACGCCATTTAGCACGGACGTTCAAAAGAAAGCCAGTTTTTACAACTCTTTCGCATTAAAAAACAGCATTGCCTACAAAAAATTCCAAAACGCGGACGAGCAAAAGCTTTTGGAATTCTTGAACAAGCAAATCGCAGACTTGCAGAAAATTTCGATAATCCTAAAAGCTCTTGACGATTATTTTAAGAACAACACGCCCATAGAAAAACGCTCAAAAATCAAAGGCCTTTCGATGGAGTTGATGGCGCTAAAAAACAACATGGTCAACACAAACCAGCGCCGCGCAGAATACATATCCTATATAGAAGAACAGGAGCAGATGAAAAAACTTGGACTGGACAACTAGACTGCATAAAAAATTCGCCGGCGCGGTTTTTGCCTGCGCCTTGCTTTTTGTTTTTCCAGGCGCGAGCCTTTTCGCCTCGGAAGACGACGTTCCTTTTAAAAGCGACAAAATCGACGAATCACTTCAAAGGGAGCTGGTGATTTTCCACTCCCTTTCAAACTTGAACCTTGACCCGCACACAAGCGCCTACGTTTTTGAGGCGCAGATTTTGAACAGCGTTTACGAAGGCCTTTTTTCTTACAACGCGGCGACGCTGGAGCCGGACAACGCGCTGGCAAAGGACTTTAGAATTTCGCGCGACAAATTCAGGTGGACCTTTACGATTCGCGAAGGCGCCAAAAGCTCTTCTGGAAAGGAAATAAACGCCCAGACAATCAAAGAGTCTTGGCTCAACCTAATCGCAAACAAAGGCGCCTACTACTCTTCCCTTCTTGACGTAATCAAGGGAGCGCGCGAATACAGGCTTGGAACTGGAAGCCGCGAAGACGTGGCGATTTACGCGAACGGCCTAAAGCTTAGCGTTGAGCTTACAAAGCCGACAAGCCACTTTAACAAGCTTTTGTGCCACCACGCGTTTTCGGCCGTGTTGGACGACTCGAGCGCAAGCGGCGCCTACATGATCGAAAGCGCGACGCCATTTAAGGTTTTGCTAAAAAAGAATCCAAACTATTGGAACGCCGCGCAAGTCCGCATCCCGTCCGTGGCAATCCATCTTACAGACGATTCCGACGCAAGGGCGCACGCCTTTAACACAGGCGCTGCGGATTGGATTGACGCAACCGACGAGCTCAAAAAGATTCTGGACAAAAAGGCGATTCAGCTTTCGGCGGAGTTTGGAACCGAATACTTGTTCTTTAAAAACGACTCGCCGATTTGGAGCCGCGCGGATTTTAGGAACGCAGTCCTCACCGCGATTCCTTGGAAGCAATTGCGCGACGGACACATGTTCCCCGCCGAAACTTTGGTCTGCCCTAGCTCCGGCTACAAAAGCCCAGAGGGCCTCAACTACACCGACGCGGAAGAAGCCGCGCTCATGCTGGAGGCCGCCAAAAAATCCGCCGGACTCTCCGGCAAAAAAATCGAATTGTCGTTCGCGATTCCCGACTCGGAATACATGTCAAACCGCGCGGAACTTTTGCGCGGAGCCTTGGAAGAAATCGGCGTTGAGCTAAAAACAGTGAAAATTCATCCGCAGCTTTACTTGACCTCAATCTCCAAGACAAAGGCCGACCTTTTCCTTTACACTTGGATCGGCGACTATTCCGACCCATTGGCATTTTTGGAACTCTTCCGCGGAAATTCCTCGATGAACGATTCCCATTGGCGCGACGAAAGCTTTGACAAACTGCTTGACCAAGCCGCCTGGACAAACGAAAGCAAGGAGCGCAACGCCCTTCTTTCCAAAGCCGAAGACATTTTGCTTTCCAGCGGCGAAGTGATTCCAATAAGCCATCCCGTAACCTGCGCCGTAATCGACCTTAACTCCATCGGCGGCTGGGTCTCCAACGCTATGGACATTCACCCCCTTAAAAGTTTATACTTCAAAAAGGTGGAAGAAACTTTTAAAAACGTCGTAAAATTGCAATAACAGCCCGCGGTTTTGCGGCGCAACAAAAAGTCTCTTCCCGTGTCTAATTCTATAAGGTAGGATTAATTATGAAGACTAAAACGTATAAGGGCGAGATTCCGGTATTTTTCGCAGTTGACTACAAGTACGCTCCGATGTTGGGCGTTACCCTCAGATCCATGCTTCAAAACGCTTCCCAAGACTATTTTTACAGGGTTTATGTTTTGACCACAAACCTGGCGGAAGACTTAAAGGAAAAGGTTTACGCTTCCACCGACGCAAAGAACGCATCCATCGAATTCATCTCTTTGAAGGAAAAGTTGGACGCCTATTCAAACATGTTCCATTTGCGCGACTACTATTCACAAGAAACATACTTCCGCTTGTTCATCGCAAGCCTTTATCCAGAATACGACAAAGTCCTTTACTTGGACAGCGACCTCTTGATTTTGGACGACATCTCAAAGATGTTCAACGCCGAGCTGGGCGACAACCTTTTGGGCGCCACAGTTGAGGAAACCGTTCTTACAATCAACGAGTTTGGCGAATACGTCGAAAAAGCCTTGGGCGTAAAGAGAGAGCATTACTTTAACGCGGGAATCATCGTAATCAACACAAAGAAGTACCGCGAAGAAAAAATCCAGGAAAAGTTCGTTAAGCTTTTGAACGAGTTCCCCTTCCACATCGCGCAAGACCAGGACTACTTGAACGTTCTTTGCAAAGACCGCGTCCACTACTATGACTTGGGCTGGAACAAAACGTCTTTTGAAAACCCGGCCTTTGACGACAAGGACCTTAAAATCGTTCACTACAAAATGATGTGGCGCCCATGGAAGTACGACGGAATCAAATACGGCGACATTTTCTGGGAATACGCCGACAAGACTCCTTTTGCCGACACGCTCCGCCAAATGAAGGAAACATATTCCGACGAAGAAAAGGCCAAGGACAAGGTTCTTATCGGACACATGATGAAAATGTGCGTCGATGAAGCCAACAACTTTAACAATTACTGGAACACAATCCGCCGCGAAAGAATCGGCGCGGGCCTTTTGGAGTTCTTTGGAACGGCCGCAAAGTCAGCCGCGAAGGTCGCCAAAAAAGCCGCCAGCGGTTCTGTCCAAGGCGTAAAGGCTCTTTTTAGGTTGGCGTAAAAAATGGCGGAAAAAGATCCCGGCCGCTTGGCCGTACTTAAAAAGATTGACGAGTTGGAGCGGAAGCGCCTTTGGTCGCAAGACGTTGAGGACGACCCTCCGACAATTCCGCTAGAGCCGGACCAAATCGACTACACAAGAAGCAAGCTGACCAGCAAGATTAAGACTTGGGCGGCCAACATCGTCGGAACGAAATTCATCGCCGGCCTTTTTAAGAGCAAGCAAATGATAATCAAGGACGTTGTCGGCATGGAAAATTTCTTTGCCGTAAAGGACAAGGGCTTGATCATCACTTGCAACCACTTTAACCCTTTTGACAACTTTGCCGTTTTGGAAATCCTAAAGCCCTACACCCGCCATCACATTATTTGGCGCGTAATCCGCGAAGGAAACTACACTTCCTTTCCCGGACTCTACGGCTTTTTGTTCCGCAACTGCAACACGCTTCCCGTAAGCCAAAACCATTCCACAATGAAAAAATTCTTTGAGGGAATGAAGACGCTTTTGGCCCGCGGCGAAAAAGTCTTGGTTTACGCCGAGCAGGGCATGTGGTGGAACTATAGAAAGCCCCGCCCCATGACAAACGGCGCCTTTAAGTTTGCCGTTGACAACAAGGTTCCGGTCTTGCCGATTTTCATCACGATGACTGATTCGGACATAATCGGCGCCGACGGCTTTCCGATACAGGAATACACGATGAACGTTTTGCCCGCGATTTTCGCCGACCCCAGCAAGTCCGAAAAGCAAAACATCCGCGACATGAACGATCAGAACTACAAGGCTTGGGTTGACTGCTACGAAAAGTTCTACGGCAAAAAGCTGGAATACCTTCCCGAAGAAAAAAAATGAAAAAAAAACCGCTCCAAACGGAGCGGTTTTTTGCTATGCAGCTCTTAAACTGCTGGCACGATCAATGCCTTGTCCTCTAGCGGAGCAAGCTAAGAACGTTCTGGCTCTGCTGGTTGGCCTGAGCGAGCATCGCTGTTCCAGCCTGGCTAAGAACCTGATCCTTAGTGAACTCAACCATCTCGGCGGCCATGTCTGTGTCGCGGATGCGGCTTTCAGAGGCCTGGAGGTTCTCGGCGCCGATGTCAAGGCCGACAACTGTCTTTTCCAAGCGGTTCTGGTAGGCGCCAAGGTCGGCGCGCTGCTTGTTGACCTTCTTCAAGGCTTCGTCGATTGTTCCAATGGCGCGGTTGGCGTCATCGGGAGCCTGCAAAGAAATCTTTGACTCGTCGCCGATGTTGCGGATTCCAAGAGCCATGGCTGACATCGTTCCGATGTAAACCTGTGTTCTCTGGTCCATGTTGGCGCCGATGTGGAACCACATAGATCCTGTAACAACGTTCTCGCCTGTGGGGCGGGCAAAGCGGCCAGTCAACATGTTCATTCCGTTGAACTGGGCGGCAGAAGCGATGCGGTCAACTTCGTCTACGAGAGAAGAAACCTCAACCTGGATCTGCATGCGGTCTTCGTCAGAATAGATTCCGTTTGAAGACTGAACGGCCAATTCGCGGATGCGCTGCAAGATGTCTTCTGTCTCCTGCAAGTAGCCTTCAGTTGTCTGGATGAAGCTAATGCCGTTCTCAGCGTTCTGAGAGGCCTGGTTCAAGCCGCGAATCTGGGCGCGCATCTTTTCAGAAACGGCCAAGCCAGAGGCGTCGTCACCGGCGCGATTGATTCTCATACCGGAAGAAAGTTTTTCCATGCTCTTCTGGTTTGCAAGATCAGTAAGGCCCTGTGAACGCTGAGCGAACATAGCGCTCATGTTGTGATTGATAACCATAGTGTATCTCCTATCAGTTTGTTCGAGCAGTTTTAGAAAAACCGGTTTTGCTCGGCCGGTTCTCACCACCCTATACTAAACTTATCGGATTTTGGCAAAATCACTTTAGCGGTTTTTAAAGATTTTTTTGGGGAATTTTTGGGCGGGGGAAGCCTCCCCCGCGCTCCAGCCGCCTCAGGCGTCTTTCGCTGCCCCCTCCGCGGGGAGTTCCCCGCGACGCCCCCGGAAACGACGGCAAGACAGAAAAGATTTACCGATCGCTTTTAGTATTGTTGCAAAGGCGGCAGAGCATTTGAAGGTTTTCCATTACGGTTTTTCCGCCCTTTGACCACGGAATTATATGGTCGCCTTCCATCTCGGAAAATTCAAAATGTTTCTTGCAAAGCGGGCAAATTCCTCCTTGCTGTTCATAGGCCTTGCGCTTCATCTTTTCGTCAAATTCACGCAAACTTAGGTGGCTTTCTTTTCTGTCAAAAAGATAATAGTATATGCCCTTATGATTTGTGACTTCATCGTTTTCAATCAGGGAACAGATTTCATCTTCCAATTGGGCTGGATCGTAAGAGTTTTCGTGATATTGGTTGTAGAGGCTGCCCCAATCAATCCCTTTCATTTCCTTGCGGTAAACAATGAACATGGCTTTTACCCAAGCAATCACAAATTGAAAATACACCCAGAGTTCATTGGCGTTCGCGTCGTTTTGATGCTGTCCCATGTATTTGCAAATCAACTTGTCGTCTTTTCCAACAAACCAACTTAACGCGGTTTCCAACAGTTCCTGCCTAATAGGATTTGCGTTTACATATTTGTCAGAAAGCAATTTTCCCGCGCAGTTTGACTTTGAGAAAATCTTTTTTGCCTCGGCGGTCCAAGAGCCTGCAAAAACCGCGTTGCGTATTTCTTGATTCGTGAGCCGCTCGCCAGCGATATTTATAGTCTTAAACCAGCTCAGTTTTTCGCTTTCGGAACCTTCGCAAAAATACACTTGCAAGTCGTAGTTTAAAATATTTTCTTTTTCGTCAGGTTGAAGGTTTGTAAAATACCGCATATTGTGGGAAAAGGAACCATTCACATAGCGGCAAATTGAAATTGTCCTCTGCTGGCCGTCCAAAACCTCGTAACGTCCGTCGTCGCGAACAACCCAATACATTGTATTGAGAGGAAATCCATTTTCCACCGTGTCCATCACCGCTTGCTGCTGGTTGTCGTCATAGCAAAACTCGCGCTGGTATGGCGGGCGAATGTCCAACCTGCCGCCATAGCCCACAACGCCAGCTTCGTCATTGTCCTGGTAGCCATCAACCAAATCGCGGATTTTTATTGTATTGAGCGTAATTTTCATTATTTTCTCCTCTTGATTAAAATGCGAGCGTAAATGCTTTGATATAACTCACCTGTTTCACAATCCTTAAAAGCCGCAGGCTTTTTATCAGATTCCAAGTGTTTTCTATACAACGTGCCTTTTGCGTTTACAGTAAATTTTCCCGTCGGCAGTCCATTTTTATCAAGAATTTCCATTTTACGCTCATTGGAAAATTCGCAACTGCCAACAATTCCAAGAGCTATAATTTCAAATTGGTCTGGACTATACTTATCCAAGAATGTAATTGGAACCCCAATAACTCCGTCATAATCCAATGGAATGTCACTGGATTTATCTACATTTATCGCATCATAGTTTTCATAATTTGGAAATTCTTCAGGAGTATAGTTTTTATAAAGAACCAGCTCTTCATGTCTTTTCTTAATATCCAAATTCGTGAACCAAACAACTCCTGAAACTCGGATCATTCCTTCCCTATGATTACCAGCGGAAGCGTAATCTTCATAATGTGTGTTTATAAAATGAGCCGCACCACCTTTAAATCCGTATCCAAGCCAAATTTTATTTTCCTTTATAAGAGAAAAAATCTCTTTATACGAAATTGCATTTTGATGTCCGACAATAATAAATTTCTTTTCATATTTTACTAATTGCGCAACATACTCTCTAAAGAGACTAAAAGGCGGATTAGTGATCACGATATCCGCTTGTTTTAAAAGTTCTATACACTCTTCGCTTCTAAAATCACCATCACCTTTTAACTGTTTGACCTCTATTGTCGAGAAATCTGTAGAGGTCGGATCATTTGGATTCCCAGTATATTCAATATAAACAGCTTTTTCGCAATCATTTTGCGTAAACAAATCCACATCTTGGTTTTTATAGCATGTAGAAATTATTTTCTTTATTCCAAAATTATTGAAATTCAAAGCAAAGTATTTAAAAAAATTTGAAACTCTAGGATCATCGCAATTGCAAAGAATTACCTTTCCCCTAAAAAAATTCTTGTAATGGTCAAGTTCCTTTTCTATATCTTCAAGACGAGTATAAAACTCATCCGCCTTGTTTTTCTTTGCATTATCAAACCTTTCATTCGCCATAGACCCTCCATTTGACAATTATTTAGTCAAAAAGAATATTTTTACTTTTGTAAAGTATAGCGCAAAGGCTTTTCAAATGTAAAGATTTGATAGAAAAGTAAACATTTTTTTATGACAATGGTTTTATGAGCGGCTTTTGGAAAAGAGTTGATGAAGAATTGGAATACAAAGGAAAAAACAGAACGTATTTGGCAAGCAAATGCCAATTCAGCCTTGCAAGCTTTAATCTAGGAGTAAAACGCGATTCCACTCCTTCCGCAGAAACAGCCGTAAAAATCGCTGCAGTTCTTGGCGTTAGCGTGGAATACTTGGTCAACGGAACCAATGCGCAAAAATCAACAAAAAGCCAAGAAGACGCTCAACTGCGCCTTTACAGAAAATACAAAAAAATCATAGACATTTTGGAATCCCTGCCTGCGCAAAAACAAGATTCCTCCATAAAAATCATCGAGCAATTCAAGATTTTGGGAAAATAACCTGCGTTTTCCTATTGTTTCTATAATTCAAGCCGCGTTTCCAAAGCGTGACAAGACATATTTCAAAAGCCCTTGTCCCCTGACGCATGAATCACTAAGCGAAAATATTTAATAGGAAAATGACCAATTTCCCGTACCCCTGCATGCCATTCTACCACACCCCCTGCGTCACCTAGTGCTACAGGGTAAAAAAATTGCAACATTTTTCATAAATTTATAATTTTTTTTCAAAAAAAGACTAAAATTTACAAAAAAAAGCGTATCTATATAGTGGCGGAGTTTTTTTCGCTGGAAAATATTTTACAAGAGGTTTTTTAAATGGCAAAGAGATTCGAAGACTTGACTTTCGCAGACGATGGCATGTTCCAAGCTGTGTTGAAAGACCCACAAATTTGCGCTGAGTTGGTGGAACGATTGCTTGGCATACGCGTCGCTCATGTTGAATATCCCGAACTGGAAAAGGTCATAGCGCCTTTTTATACGACAAAGGGCGTTCGCTTGGATGTATATCTAAAGGACGAAAACAGAATAATCGATGTTGAAATGCAATCACATCCACAGGAGGCCCTTGGAAAACGGACCCGCTACTATCAATCGATGATAGACATGGACTCTTTGATGAAAGGCGAGGATTACACAAAGCTCAAAGAAAGCTATGTGCTCTTCATTTGCAAGGAGGATCCTTTTAAGGACAAAAGCGAAAGAAACTTCGGCCTTCCCCGCTACACCTTTAGGAACGCTTGCCTCGAAGACAATTCGGTAAATTTAGATGACAAAAGCCTCAAAGTGGTTTATAATGCAAGCGCGTACGAAAAAGAAAAGGACGAAAAGATACGCGCCCTGCTCTGCTTTGTGCGTACCAACGAACCGGGAACGGACGACTTTGCAAGCCGGCTATCCGCTGTCGTTGAAAAACTCAAGGAAAACGAAAAATTCCGACAGGAGTACGCAGCCATGAACTTGCATGACCAAGATCTGATAAGGGAAACAAGAAAAGAAGCTCTCCAGCAAAAAGCCATAGAAACCGCAGAGAACTTCCTAAAAATGAATGTCTGCACGCCAGAGCAAATCGCCCAAGGCACAGGCCTCCACCTTGAGCAAGTCCTTGAACTGCAAAAGCAATTGTCCGCTGGCACAGAAAAAGCCTAACAGCCCCTTATTCTTCTTCCCAGGAAACGTCGACCATGCGCTTTTCCAAGTCGGGGATGCGCAAAAAGATTGAGCAGTTGGCGCGGTGGATTGTGACGCCGCGGCTTCGAGAAACGTAGCCTGAGATTGTGTCGGGATACTTTGGGTTGCAGCACTTGGCGAATGTCACCATATAATTTTTGTCGTTTTCGACGCGCACTTTGCCGGAATGATGGGCGGCCGCGTCGTAAGGCTTTGTGCCCTTTTTGTGGGCTTGCCTAACCTTGTTCGCGGCGGCTTGCTGGGCGTTGGCTTCGGCTTGCTTTGCGGCCGCGGCCTTGTCGACAAAGCCTTGGTCGTTGGCGCTAAGCCAGGCGCGGATTTTTTGGCGGGCCTTTGAGGTCTTGGTCCACTTTAGCCAGCCCTCAACCGGATGCGACTTTGGGTTTGTGAGAATTTCTATTATTTGCGTATTCTGCAAGGGCGCGCTTAGCGGAATGATTTTTCCGTCGGCCTTGGCGCCTACTATTTTTTCGCCGATGCCGGAGTGAATCTGGTAGGCAAAGTCAATCGCGCTCGCGCCGACAGGAAGCTGAATCACGTCTCCCTTGGGAGTGAAGACGACAATCTTGTCGGCCAAAAGCTCGCTCTTAAATTCGCTAAAATAACCTTCGTCGTCGGCGCGGTTTTCCTTAAGTTCCCGCAGCTGGTTGAAAATCGAAAGGCCCTTTAAGTCAACCATGTCGTGGTTTGTGCCCTTCTTGTAAAGCCAGTGGCTGGCAACGCCGTGCTGCGCAACGTTGTCCATCTCGCGCGTGCGGATTTGGATTTCAAGCGGCTTTCCTTCGCAGAGAACTGTTGTGTGCAAGGACTGGTAGCCGTTGGCCTTTGGCATGGCGACGTAATCCTTAAAGCGGCCGTCAAGCGGCTTCCACAAAGAGTGCGCAAGGCCCACGAGCGTGTAGCATTCGGGAACGGTGTCGCACAAAATGCGCAGGGCAAAAAGGTCAAAAAGCTCGCTGGCCTCCTTGTTGCGCTTTCGCATTTTTTGGTAGATTGAATAAAAGTGCTT
>DGRX01000001.1 GCA_002391235.1 Treponema sp. UBA4377 | reverse complement strand
CGGTTCAAGTCCGATCATCTCCACTTGGTTGAACGGCGTGAACAACGCCGTTTTTTTTTGGCGTTTTATTAAAAAGTTATCCGAGATGAAAAAACTTTCAGCTGTTTTCATTCCCATAATTTTTATCGCGGCCGCTCCTGCGTTCGCAAAAATCGAAACGCTCCCGCAAAGCGAAAAACCAAAACAATACTTGCAATTTGACATGGCCCAAGCGGCCAACCGGGGAATCGAGCGACAGCAAACTTGGCTTGGAATGGAATACAGCTTTGACTGGCAGCCCTTTGGATTTTTCGCGGCCTTTCAATCGGACGCGCGGACAAACGACTTTACTCTAAGGAGCGACTACCTTCCCTTTGCAGGTTATCACGAAAACGGCGTTTGGCGCTTTGGAGCGGCAACGACATGGCGCGGCCAGCGCTACAAGACTTCCTATTGGCAGCACGACATCTTGGAAGAGTTTGAAATCCGCTGGATCTCAAACTACGGCCTTACATTCACAATAAGAAACGGCTACGCGTTTAGGCTGACGGCTTTTGACGCGATAAAAAATTTTCATATAACCGACCACGACTTTGTAGTATTTGCCGAAGTGGACAAAGTTTGGCCAAACGGCTTGGAGCTTTTCACTTCGCTGGGAAGCTACAACCTTTTTAGGCAGCAGCGCTTTTTTTGCCCCCAGTGGACTTTTGGCGCCGCCTACAACATAAAGAGCGCCGTCCGCATTGGACTTCTCTTGGACTTGAGCATGACCGAGCTTTGGGCTTCGGTGGCCTACTTTAACCACATTTTGGCCAGATGGAACGTGAGGTTTTGCTTTTGAAAAACAAATCGTTCGCGCTTGGATTTTTATTTTTTTCTTGCATGATGGCATCTCTTTTTTCCGCCTGCAATTGGGGCTTGCCGATTTTTTTGTACAACGCGACCGGCGTAGAGGAAAGGGCCAAAAGCCCCAAGGTTCTGTCGGGCCAAGAGCTTCCGCAATTGGGGAACGGAGGCAAATACTCTTTTGTCGTTGTGACCGACTGCCACTTTGGCGAAAAAAAATACGGGCGGCGCGAAGAGGATTTTCTAAAAAAATTCAAAAGCCTTTTGCAAGATCCAGACCCAGCCTTGCGCCCCCGCTTTATAGTGAACCTTGGAGACACCTTGGACGGCGGCCACGAAAGCGAAGCGGACGACTACAACAATAGCGCCGCCCGCTGGATCCAAACAGCGAAAGACGAGCTTGGCGCAAGCGACTACAAGGTCTATTCGATTTTGGGAAACCACGACATTTACAACAACGGTTGGGAAGTTTGGAAAAAGAAAGTCTATCCGCAAACTTCTTTTTACACGTTCACCTTGAACGCGGGCGGCCCCAACAAGTTTGACTTTTGGTTCTTGGACACAGGCAACGGAACTTTAGGCGGCCCTCAAATCGAAGAGCTGGAAGACAGGCTGGAAAAAAGCGCGCGGCCAAAAATAATTTTCATGCACTACCCTCTTTACGCTGGAGGAATTTTTTACTTTGCGATTAACGACGTCCAAGAGCGGGCGCGCCTTATCGCTGACTTTGCCGGCGCCAACGTCAAATACATTTTTGAAGGCCACTACCATCCCGACACGGATTACGACCTTGGCCCGTTCAAGGAAGCGGACGTCGGCGCCTACCTTGCAAAAAAAGTTTTTGGCCTTGTCACCGTCGACGAAACGACGGCAAGCGTGTCGTTTACGAGGATGAGTTACTAGCGAAGCGTCGCGGCTTACGCAAATAACCCTTGAATATTTTTTTCATAACAAGTAAAATAAGCTATGACTTTTGACAAAACAATAAATAGTTATGTAGATAAAAAAATATTGAACGCGATTTCGGAATTTGTTGAAGGGAAAAATTATGTTGCGGCCGCTGACGTTTTGGCCGCGGCTTTTGGAGCGGGCAAAGCGCTTTTTGCAAAAGAGGCGGCCGACTTTGAAAGCAAGTTGATTTCAAGCTTCCAAAAAAATCTTTCGCTTTTGGTTCAAAAGACATGGATAGAAAAATCGGACGCTGAGTTAAAGGAAAACGTTCTTTATAAATTGAACGAATATAGCGAGGCTGTCACAAAAGGCCAGTGGAACAAATCCTATCCAACGCTTTTGCAAATCGTCGGCGACGTCGTTTACTTGATGTTCGGAAACCAAGCCAAGAGCGCCGACTTTGAGGAATATTCTTTGCGCATCGATCCTGAGTTTGGAATCTTTTGGCTTTATGTCAAAAGCCTTCCGCAAGAGCAGGATTGGGAACAAAGCAAGGCCCGCGTGGCAATGCTTTTGGGAATGTTCTTCTTGGCCAACTACTAAGGCGCGCCTATGGACCTTGAGCGAATTTGCGGCGGACTAAAAAGCGCCGCCTCCATTCTTGCCCTTCAAAACGCAAGCCAAAAAAACGCCGCGCTTAAAAGCGTAATCGATTCGATAAACAAAAACCGCGCGGCAATCTTAAAAGCCAACAAAATCGACGTGGACAACGCGCGCAAAAACGGAACCAGCGAGCCGCTAATCGACCGCCTAAGCCTAAACGACGCGCGGCTTGATTCCATTTGCCAAGGCGTTCAAATCGTAATCGACCATGAAGACCCGATTGGAAAAGTCGAAGGCGGCTGGGAAAGCCCCAAGGGCCTTCAGATAAAGCGCGTCAGGGTTCCGCTTGGAGTTGTTTGCATAATCTACGAAAGCCGCCCCAACGTAACGGTTGACGCTTTTTGCCTTGCCTACAAAAGCGGAAACGCGATTTTGCTTCGCGGCTCTTCGGCGGCTTTGGAGTCAAACAAAGCGATTTGCGCCGCGATAAAAGAAGGCCTTTCTTCTTGCCCGGACGGAGTCGCGGCTGCGATTGAGCTTTTGGAAAGCCAAGACCATTCCGACGTTGACAAA
Source organism: Treponema sp. UBA4377 (assembly GCA_002391235.1). Classification (GTDB taxonomy): domain Bacteria; phylum Spirochaetota; class Spirochaetia; order Treponematales; family Treponemataceae; genus Treponema_D. The sequence continues at coordinate 10,742 of DGRX01000001.1, read as the reverse complement.
ATACTGAACGCGCGCGGCTTGATAGACGTGGTTCTTCCCCGAGGCGGAAAAAAGCTTATCCAAAGCGTCGTGCAAAACGCCCGCATCCCCGTAATCGAAACCGGAAGCGGAGTCTGCCACCTTTACGTTGACGACCAAGGCGACTTGGACATGGCGCTTGACATAGCGGAGAACGCTAAGATCCAACGCCCCGGAGTTTGCAACGCGATAGAAGCGATTTTGGTAAACCAAAATATATTGGAAAAATTCTTGCCCGCGCTTGAGGAACGATTTGCAGGCCGCGTGACTTTTCACGCCGCCCCTGACTGCATCGGAGCGCTAAAAAGTTCCGCCCAAAAAAACGGAAGGCCCGACTGCGTCGTGGCGGCGACGGACCAAGATTACGGAAATGAATTTTTGGATTACGAATGCGTCGTAAAAAGCGTAAAAGACGTTGACGACGCGATAGAATACATCAACGCCCACAACACCAAGCACAGCGAATCGATTGTGACCAACAACAGGGCGCGCGCCCGCGCCTTCCAAAGCAAGGTAGACGCGGCCTGCGTTTACGTCAACGCTTCAACGCGCTTTACCGACGGCTTTGAATTTGGCTTTGGCGCCGAGCTTGGAATCAGCACGCAAAAGCTTCACATCCGAGGCCCGATGGGACTTGAAGCGCTGACCACCGTAAAGTACCTCATCGACGGCGACGGCCAAATCAGGGGTTAAGCGAATCAACAATATCGCCAATCCAGCGCCAGTAGGTCGCGTTCTTGCGGTTGTCCGGCTCGCGGCTGGAAAAAGTCACGACAAGATTTTTTGAAGGAAGGACGGCGATGACTTGCTCGCCCCAACCGTGCGCGAAAAATCCGCGCGCCTCGCTCTTTCCAAACCAGCGGACCCACCACTGAAATCCGTAGCGCGCTTGCTTGGGAACTTGGATCTTTATTGATTCTTCCACCCATTCCGCGGGAACGATTCGCTTTCCCTGCCAAACGCCGCCTTGCAAGTACAAAAGGCCAAAGCGGGCCATGTCGCGCGCGGTCATGTGAAAACCGTTCCCGCCGTCGCCAACGCCTTCCGGCCCCGCGTCAAAGCGCGCGCCTTGCATGCCCAGCGGCTCGAACAAAACTTGGCGGCCGTATTGGTCCAAGGATTTTTTTGTGGTCCGCTGGACAATCGCCGCCAACAAGTGCGTGTTTCCGGTTGAATACTCAAAGACTTTTCCAGGCTCATGCAGCATGGGCCTGTCGAACAAAAATTTTATCAAGTCGCCGCTGGCCCGCCACTGGCCCCAAACGGCGCTGTCGGTTGAGACAAGGCCGCTTGTGTTTGTAAGCAAGTGTCGCACGGTGATTTTTTCAAAAAGCGCCTTTGACTCGCCGCGACAAACGGCCAAGTTTTTTGCCTCCGGGAAAAACTGCGAAATTGTATCGTCCAATTTAAAGTAACCCTGCTGAATCGCGATTCCGACAACCGCGCTTGTCACGCTTTTTGAAACCGACTGCATGCTAAAAACGGAATCCGCGCCATAGCCCGCCTTGTAATATTCGCTTGCGATTGTTCCGTCCTTTACGATGACGCAGCTAGTCACCAGCGTGTCAGGAAGCTCGGCCAAAAAGGCCTGGATTTTTTTCTCGTTCAGCCCAAGGCTTTTTGGAGAAGCGGACTTCCATTCAAAATTTTCCGCGGCGAAAATCGCGGAAGAAAAAATCGCCGCCGCAAGGAGCGCGGTTAATGGCTTGCAAAAACATTTCATGGATAAAGATTAGCGCTTTTTTTGCGGGGATTCTAGGGGCCGAACAAAAAGCCGCTCGTCGCATCGCGCCCGCAAACAAAAAATCATTCGCAAGCCTAGGAAGCGCCGCCCACTAGCAAAAACGCGCAAAAAGCGCTAGTATATTGTTTTCTTTTTACTATTAAATAAGGAAGGAATATATGGCTTTGAATTTGCGCGGAAGAGATTTTTTGACGCTTAGGGATTTTACGCCGGAAGAAATTGTCGGCCTCTTGGACTTGGCCGCCGACTACAAAAAAAAGAAGAAGCGCGGAAAGCGCGTGGACACTTTTAAGGGAAAGAACATCGCGCTGATTTTTGAAAAGACTTCCACCAGAACGCGCTGCTCGTTTGAAGTGGCGGCGCACGACTTGGGAATCGGAACGACATATTTGGCCGAAGGCTCACAAATCGGAAAAAAAGAAAGCATCGCCGACACAGCCCGCGTTCTTGGCCGCATGTTCGACGGAATCGAATACCGCGGCTTTGAGCAGTCAATCGTGGAAACGCTCGCCAAGCACGCCGAGGTTCCCGTTTGGAACGGCTTGACCAACGAATACCACCCCACGCAAATGCTGGCCGACATGCTGACAATCCGCGAGCATTTTGGAAAGCTAAAGGGCTTAAAATTGGTTTACTTTGGCGACGCGCGCTACAATGTCGGAAACTCCCTTTGCGTCGTTTGCTCAAAGCTTGGACTTAACCTTACGCTTTGCGCGCCAAAAAAATATTTTCCGTCGGCGCAGCTTGTCCAGGACTGCGAGCCGTGGGCAAAAGAAAGCGGCGGCTCCATCACGCTTGAAGAGGATATCGCAAAGGCCACCAGCGGCGCGGACATAATTTACACCGACGTTTGGGTCAGCATGGGCGAGCCGGACGAAGTTTGGGCGGAACGAATCGCCGACCTAAAGCCGTATCAAGTCACAAAAGAAGTGATGGCAAAGGCCAAACCCACGGCGATTTTCATGCACGACCTTCCGTCCTTCCACGACCTCAACACGACGATCGGAAAAGAGATAAGCGAAAAATTCGGCATCAACGAAATGGAAGTGACCGACGAAGTTTTTGAAAGCGCGCAGTCTGTCGTCTTTGACGAGGCGGAAAACAGAATGCACACAATCAAGGCCGTCATCGCCGCGACGATATAAGGCTTTTAACAAGGAACGAACATGAGCGAACAAATAAAAGACGCGATAAAAAAAGCGCGAAAGATAGTCATAAAAATCGGAAGCAACACGCTGGCCAAAAGCGACGGAACGCAAAACACGGACTTCATGCATTCCTTTGCCGCGCAAGTAAAAAATTTGATTGACGCAGGAAAGCAAGTCGCCGTCGTTTCTTCGGGCGCGCAGGTAAGCGGAGTGAGCGCCTTAAAGGAATGGGCGCGAAAAAAAGACGTCCATTACAGGCAGGCCTTGTGCGCGATTGGCCAAGTTGAGCTTATGAGCCAGTGGCGAAAAGCCTTTGCCGAAAGCGGAATCCACATCGGCCAGCTTTTGTTCGTAAAAGAAAATTTTGAAAACAAACTTCAAACGCTGAACATTCGCAACACCCTCTTCACTTTGGTTGACGAAGGAGTTGTTCCAATCATAAACGAAAACGACAGCGTTTCCTTTGAAGAAGATTCCATCGGCGACAACGACAACCTTAGCGCTCTGACTTCAATCTTATGGGGAGCGGACTTGCTGGTTTTGTTCAGCGACATCGACGGCGTTTATTCCGACAATCCCAAGACAAACCCCGACGCAAAGCTTGTCCAAAGCGTGGCCAACATCGACGAGCTTAGAAAGCGCATCACAATCGGCGAGACCAACGCTTTTGGAACCGGCGGAATCGAAACAAAATTGCAGGCCGCGCAAAAATGCTTTGCCTACAACATTCCGGTAATCCTTGCCAACGGCGGCCGCGAAAAAATCTTGGACAAGCTTGCCGACGGAAGCGCCGACGGAACGCTCTTTTTGCCGGAGGAATGATTTTATGAAATTGGTGATTCTTGACGGCCACGCGCTGAATCCCGGCGACCTTAGCTACGACGCGCTCAAAGAATTTGGAACGCTGGAATACTACGAGCGCACGCCGGCAAATCTTACGGCGGAACGCATGCGCGACGCGGACATTGTTTTTTTGAACAAAGTCCAAATCACAAAAGAAATTCTTTTGCAATGCCCAAAGCTAAAATACATCGGAGTCTTCGCCACCGGCTACAACGTGATTGACACGGCCGCCGCGCGCGAACGCGGAATCACCGTAACAAACATTCCTTCTTACAGCACGATGGCCGTGGCGCAAGCGACGTTCGCGCTCTTGCTTGAATTGACAAACGGCGTCCACGCGCACAACGATTCCGTCCAAAATGGCGGCTGGATAAAAAGCCCCGACTTTTGCTATTGGACGCATCCGCTTACGGAACTCTTGGGAAAAACTTTTGGCGTCGTCGGCTTTGGAAGCATTGGCCAAGCCGTGGCAAAAATCGCAAACGCGCTTGGAATGAAAGTCATCGCCCATTCAAGAACGGCTAAAAAAATCGAAGACTTTGGCAAAGAAAATTTTACGGTGGAATCCGTAAGCCTTGACGAATTGCTGCAAAGAAGCGACATCGTCTCCCTGCACTGTCCTCTTACCGACGACAACAAGGGAATGATAAACCAAGCGGCGCTCGCAAAAATGAAAGACGGCGCCATCTTGCTAAACACCGCGCGCGGCCCCTTGATTGACGAGGCGGCAGTCCGCGCGGCGCTGGAAAGCAAAAAACTTTTTGGCTTTGGCGCCGACGTTTTGTCGCAAGAGCCCATGTCCGCCAACTGCCCCCTTTTGGGCGCCCCCAACTGCGTCATCACACCGCACGTAGCCTGGGCCGCAAAGGAAACCCGCGAGCGCTTGTTGGGAATCGCCGTGGACAACTTGCGAAAGTTTTTGGCGGGAACGCCAGTTAATGTGGTGAATTAAAGGGCCGCTTTTTCCGCCTTGTTTAGTTCCCTAAAAAACAGCAACAAATAGGGAATCGCGGTGAGGGCGCTTAAAATGTCGGCGCAGGCTTGGGAAATTTCCACGCCGGTCAAACCTATGACTTTTGGAAGAAAAATCACAAGGGGAATAAAGTAAATTCCCTGCCTGTTCAACGACAAGAAAGTGGCCTGCAATTTTTTTCCGCAGGACTGCATAAGCATATTGATGGAAATAATCAAGGCGTGCAAGGGAAATGAAAGGGCCTGCGCGCGCAAGGCAAAAACGCCAACGCTCACAACCCGATCGTCGTTTCTGAACCAACGAACGATTTGCGGCGCGAAAGCAAAAATCATGCCGCCAAGAAAAAGCAGAAGGCAAGTTGAAACAAGCGCGGTCCACTTCCAGGCTGCCTTTACCCGCTTGTAAAGGCCCGCTCCGTAATTGTAGCCGGCCACCGGCGAAAAGCCCTGCCCTATTCCAATCATCAAGCCGCCGCAAAGCATCACTACTTTTGTGGCGATTGTCATGGCGCTTATGGCCGCGTCTCCGTAAAGGCCCGCGCTTGTGTTCAAGAAAATTGTGGCGACGCTGGCCAAGCCTTGCCTAAAGAGCGAAGGAATTCCCGTTGTCATTATGTCAGCGTATGTTTTTAGTTTTAACGAAACATATTTCACGCCCAGTGACACTGTTCCCTTTTTGCGGATAAAGAATTGGATAAAAATCAAAAAGCTTGTCGTCTGGCTTGCGACAGTGGCAAGCGCCGCTCCGCTTGTTCCCAGATTCAGTCCGTAAATAAAAATCGGGTCAAGAATTAAATTCAAAAGTCCGCCGCTTGTCAAAGCCACCGCGCTGAATTTGGCGTGGCCTTCCGAGCGCAAGATATTGTTCATCACAAAGCATGAGCAAATTACAGGCGCGCCAAGCAAAATCCATTTTGCGTAGTCTTCCGCGTAAGGCGTAATTGAGGGCGTGGCTCCCAAAAGCTGAACCAAGCCTTTTAAATGCGACAGCGAAAACGCCGAAAGCAAAACGCCAAAGACAATCGCGGCCGCAAAAGCGCTTGAACCTGAAATGTTTGCGGCCTCAAGATTTTTTTGGCCAAGCCTGCGCGAAATGATGGAGCCGCAACCCATTCCCAACGTAAAGCCAATCGCCTGTATTATCGCCATCAGCGAAAAAACGATTCCGACCGCGGCGCTGGCGCTGGTTCCCAACTGCGACACAAAGTAAGTGTCTGCGGTGTTATAGACGCCGGTTATCATCATGCTCAGCACAGTGGGAACGGCAAGGCGCGGAATCAAGCGGGGTATCGACTCCGTGGTCATCATTTTAAATTGCGGGTCTTCTTTTTGTTTCATTTTTTAATGAACGAACCTTCGCAAACTAATCGCCTTTTGCGGACAAATCTCGTGGCAGCAAAAGCAATGCAGGCATTTCTTCCAGTCGGTCAAAACGGCCTCTCCGTTTTTTCCGGACATTTCAACAATATGCGCGGGGCAAATTTGCGCGCAGCGGCCGCACTTGACGCATTTGCCTTGATGAAAATGCGGAGTCCTTGTAAAAACAAATTTTGCCAGAGCGTTCAGCCAAGACGGAAGCATCGCCGAAAAGTCAGCGCTTCCGTCTTTAACGATGCGGAAATTTTTGTTGGCGCATTCGTCAAAGGAAGCGCCCAAAATTTTTATTTGCTCAGGCGAATCAAGCCAAACTTTCCTTTCCAAGGCGTCGCGCAAATTTTCCACCGCTTGCGGCTTGTAGCCCACAAGGCTTGAGCACACCCAGTCCAGCGCCAAGATGTTGTCGCTTGCCGCCATAAAGCCAAGCTCTATCGGGTCGCCGCTTCCAGGACCGCCGGGCCCGTCCATTCCGACTATCGCGTCCATCACGGCGTACTGCGCTTTTGCCGCAAGATTAAGGTCGGTCAAAAATTCGCCAAACTCTTTTTGGCTTGAAAACCGGTAGTGGCACTGCGCCTTTTCCAAGCCAATCATAAGGCCAAAAAGGTTTTTCATCGCGCCGGTGTATTTCATCAATTGGTGGCTTTTTAACTTGGCGGCGCTTACAAGAATGTCGGCCTGGCTAAAGGCGGCGGCAAAGTCAAAGCTATGCGCGCGCTTTGCGCCCGGGCATTCAACTTGAACCTTGTCGTGAAAGTCAATCCACTCGCCGCCGTTTTTTTCCACCTGCTCCAAAACGCCAGACGCGCGCGCGGCGGAAGTCGAATTGGCGACGGCAGGAGATTCGCCGGCCAAAACTTTTTTGGCGCCCAACTCGACAAAAATTTTCACCAACGCGCCAACCACGACTGGATTTGTGCAAACGCAGTCTTCGGGCTTTCGCGGATACAAAATGTTGGGCTTAATCAAAACGGTCTTTCCGCACGGATCCGGCGGCGGCGCAAGGCGAGTCAATTCCTTTAGCGCGGCGTAAACTTTTTCAAAGTCGTATTCGCCGCATTTTGCGAGCGCTACATTTGTGGTCATGGGAATAGAATACACCGCGAACAAAAATTTTTCAAGGATTTAGGAAATAGATAAGAGATGAGAACGTTGAATCATGCGCGTTGCGCGCAAAAAACTGGCTTACTTTAAGCAGCTACGGATTTCAGAAGAAATGGCCTTTTTAAGCTTTGCAAAAAGTTTGTCGGAAATGCCCGAGATATATTCCTCTTTGCTAAAAGTCTTTACATTTTCAGGGGAAGCGTTCTCATCAAAAAGCCAAGCTGCCTTTATTTCCAAAATATCGCAAATACTTTGAATAACATCAAATGATGGAGCGATTTTCCCTTGCTCAACGCTGTTTATGTAATTATAGCTTTTATCAATCGCAAGCGTAAGTTCATTCTGTGTCAACCCTTTTTGCTTGCGATAGAACTTCAAATTATTGATAAAAATTTCTTTCAGATTCATAAACTAAATATGAAGTTTTTACCTATTTTTGAAACATATTTACAATATTTATTTTTAGGTTAAATATTTGACAAAAATAGTATAAATGTTTTATAATAAAGTTCAAAACAATGTTTTAGAACTCAATATAGATATAAAACATAGTGAAAAGAGAGTAAAAATGATGAGAAATCTTAAAAAACTTATTGAAAAGTCGCAAAAATTGAAGGCCTTTTGGAGCGTAAGCGATGGCGCCTTGTACAAAATGTGCAAAGAATATCCATTGCATAAAAATGCGTCTGAAACAGTTTCAAAAATATTTTTAATTGGACGCTCTTATGCGGCTGCCATAGAACGAGGCGTTCAATTAAAAAAAGGTGAATCAATTTATGAAGACAGAATTCCAAAAATATTCGAAAAAGAAGAGTATGGAAAAAAGATAGACGACGCCTTAAAAAATATAACCGAGCATAAAGACTTATACAAAATATTTTTTGCATATAATTTAACTCTAGAATTCTTTTCCAAAATATCAGGAAAATCCAACAAATCGCTTGCGTCAAAATATCTTCATTTTCACAAACCTGATGCATTTTTTATTATGGATTCACGCGCAAAAAGCGCCATATCGGATGTCTTAGCGATATTGGCTTTGCCAGCAAAGTTAAATAGTAATGATTCAGAACCATATAAAGAATTTAAGGAATCCAATGAATATATATTGTTTTACTTAAAATGCCTGAAGTGTATAGAAACGATTAGAGAAAAATATGAAATATCGCTTTCAACAAAAGAATTTGACTGTCTTCTCTTAACCGTCTACGAGGAGAAAAAGACACAATCTCATTAAATGAGATTGTCATAAAGTAATATTTACAAAAACATTTTGGAGGTGTTTTATGAAAAGGATTGTTGGATTGGCGATTATGCTGATGATGACTGTTGCAGCATTCGCGAAGGAAGTTCCTTTGCAAGTGACAGAAACTGAATGGGGATTTGAAATTTCAAATGTCAATGCAAAAGGAAAGAAAATTTGTACAGGATCTTTTAGTTATGATACAGAAAACAAAGACTCTGTTTGCTTTGTATTTAAAGAAGACAATTATCCCTTTCTTATGACAAACTTTGCGGGAGAGTATCAGAATAATAAGTCTTTAGCTTTTGTTCAAACTCGTGGTGAATTTAAATCAGGAAAAACATCTGATTCCTTGTCAATTGAAAAATTAGCAACTACAAATAAAATACTTGTTGTTTTTACAAAAGGAAGATTTGCTAAATGCTTTGCGTATTTCGATGGAAAAAATATTAGATTGATTCTTTCTGACTATTCCGAAGAATCGGAAACTATGTTATGCAAAGAGATAAAAGAGCTTGAAAAAATCAAGGCGGAAGAAGCCGCGCGAATTGCGGCAGAAAAAGCTAAAGAGGAAGAATTCAAAAAACAAAAAGATGAATTACCTGCCTTATTTGCAAAAAATGGCAAAGAAGGTTTTGATAGTATGCCATGGGGAACAAGCATTGAATTCTTTTTGTGGTTGAAGCCAGAAGCAAACGAAAGAGAAAGCGAAGGCTCTGTTGCAAATTATAGAATTGAAACTGAGCAAAACACAAAAATTTATAAGTTTCATGAAGGAAAGCTTGTTGGCGGAGTTACAGTTTATGAAAACATAGACGACCAAACGGCAGACGACATCAACCATCGTTTGCTTGAACTTTATGGAAAAGCAAGTGATGCTAAAGATTTGGGAGGACATAAAATAGAAAATGTTCTCGGTACTCACATTTCTTATCAAGATGTACATGCTATAGCAATTTGGAATAAGTCGGCGACTTTTAAGATTCAACTTGATGTAACAGCAAAACAGCTTGATGATTATTATGGAGTGATGGATAAAGCTATGTTCAATCAGCCATTACGGTACACTATAACTTATTCAAATGAAAAGAAAATGGCGGCAATAAGAGCAAGCGACGAAAAAAAGAAAAAAAACGCAGAAGCAGAAGCGCAGCGAAAAAGAATGGACAATTTAGGATTATAGTAAATCAGTTACCCTGCTCGGTAAAGTTCGAGCGGGGCTTTTACTTCCCCTCAATAAATCCATGAATGTCGTCCAAAGTGTATTCAAGACCAGTGGTGTGGAGCGCTTCAAAATTATTTAGGATGTAAGCATCCGCGCCGGATTTGGAAAACAGTTCCTGTGTTTGCGCTCCCGAAAGATTGAATCTGTTTTTATACATTTCGATGCAGTAAACAAGAAAGTCTGTTTGCTCTTTTGAAAATTGCCGCGCTCCGTTCATGCCGCTTCCTCGGGAAAATCGATTGTTCCGTTTTTACGTTCCGACAAATACATATTGCAAAGCGTGAGCGGGCTGTAATGCCAAAGCTTGCTCTCCTCGTTTTCCAAAAGCGCGTAAACCTTTGAATGATAAAAATCTTTGACCAATTCCAAAGTATTTTGATTTTCTTTTTGCTGAATCTGCTGCATAATTGGCGGAACTACCGCGCAGGCTAAAAAAGCCGCGAATTGATTTTTATCCATTTTTCACCTCGTAGCTTGATTGGAACGCCAAAAAACTCAAAGCCTTGTCCGACGCAAAAACAATCTGGTTGTAAAGTTTTCTTACCTTTAGAGCGTCCAGCGTTGCGGACCGCGAGAGCAAGCCGCTCAAATACAATGTCACAGTTCTGTAAACATCATCGTTGGCCACCGGTCCACGAATCAAATCATATTTTTTTCCCTTGTAAGTTCCGCTCCTGTTTTCGCAAACAAAGTCAAGCCACGCCCCATTAGGAGAATTAAATTCCAAAAGCGAGCAATCCTTAAAAGCGCTTTCATTCAGTGAATATACATTTACAATAGGCAAGCCGGCTCTACGGACAACAACCTTTTGCGCGAAATTTTGCGCTTGCGTTTCGTTCAGCGTTGTGTAAAAGCCGTAACCAAAATCAAGCGTGTGATTCTGAACAATGAGAACGGGTTTTTCTACAATCTGGTTGCTTCCATGATATAGCCTTAAATTTGCCATAGTTCAATTATAGCGCATAACGCTAGTTTTTTCCATAGCGCCGCCTTCTTAGGCTTGCGTCATCCTCACGAGCAGGCCTTGTTCAAAATCGCAAGCAGCTCCTCGTACTTCTTTTTTAGCCG
>DGRX01000011.1:20451-20658 GCA_002391235.1 Treponema sp. UBA4377 | reverse complement strand
CAATGTACGATATGAGCCGTGTTACTGCCAACGGATATTTTGACAGCGCAAATAATGCAGAAGCCAGACACGAAGCCCGCAAGGCTCTTATGGCACAACGCACTGAAGATTTTAAGGCGGTTCAGGCAGGCGGTACTTACAAGCTTGGTGGCGGAGTTGTAGATCCTCTTCCGGAAGATGCCCCATATTTTGTAAAGGATTATTACG
>DGRX01000011.1:20096-20365 GCA_002391235.1 Treponema sp. UBA4377 | reverse complement strand
CAAAACTCCACGCGGCTATCACGAGCGAAGTCTCAATTCAAATGGCGGCTGGAATGTTACCGCTGCAACTTCTCTTTTGAACACAAAACTCTTGGCTTACGCTGAAGAAATCCAAAGCGCCGTTATGGTTCTTCATGGCGAAAAAGCCCACTCACGATATTTCGGCGAGGATGCCTTTAAGCGGCTCACAGGCAACAACAAGGAGCTGGTAATTATTCCCGGCGCCAGCCACACCGATTTGTACGACGGCGGCAACAAAAATTACATTC
>DGRX01000011.1:0-19955 GCA_002391235.1 Treponema sp. UBA4377 | reverse complement strand
CGGGGTTCCGCGCTCTCGCGCTTCATTGCTTCGCAACGACCGCCGTTGGCGGTCGCCCCTACAATCCCTAACGCATTTTTAATATAACCGAAGGGCGGTAGCTTTGAACAATCAAAGTTTTGTATTGCTGTATGCGTTGAACGTATAGCAAAGCTGTGTTACAATATAATCATGATAGAAACTTACATTCTTCAAAATCTTGTCGCTTTTGCTGACAGTGGAACGCTTGTTGCCGCAAGTGAAATTGTGAATGTAACGCAGCCGTCACTTACGCGTTCTCTTCAAAAACTGGAAGATATTCTTGGAGTACAACTTTTTGACAGGACGAAAAATACAATCTCTTTGAATCAGACCGGCCGACTTGCCGTGGACTATGCCCGCCGAATTCTTGCGCTTCAGAACGAGATGGAAAATGAGGTTCTTGATTTTTACAACAAGACCCGGGAAATTAAAATTGCTTCAATTGCGCCAATGCCGCTTTATGTTTTGACTCAAAAGTTTAACAAGGCTTTTCCAAAGACTAAAATAACCGGCCAGATGAAAAACGAAAATGATGAGCTTTTTTCACTGCTGGAAAAAGACAAGGCTCAAATTATAATCACAACAATTAACCGCTCGGACGAACGCTTTTTTGCAACAGAGATTTTTGAAGAACATCTCAAAGTATTGCTTCCAAAAAGTCACAGCCTGGCCAATCGTAAATCTGTAAAACTCAAAGAACTTGCAGGCGAAACCTTCATAATGCTTTCAGAACTTGGATTCTGGTCCAATGCGGTTAAGCATGCAATTCCCGATGCAAAGTTTATTGAGCAAGATGACATTACAGACCTGAGGGATATAATTGCGCATTCAACACTTCCAGCATTCGCAACGGATTACACTGAACAGGCAGACCATCTTCCTGCCTTAAAAAAAACAAGCCGTGTAGCCGTTCCAATTGAAGACAAGGAAGTGAATGTTAAGTTTTATGCCGTGTGCAGGGTTGAAATGATGAGGCAACTGAAGGAAGTCTTACTGGCGGATTAGAATCTGGATTCAAGTTGAGTAATTCCCCCATTCCCGCTATAATCAACATATGTTCAATTACATCTGGCCGCTTTTAATCATTGTTTTTGCAAACACGCTTTATCAGATTTGCGCAAAGGGAATCCCCGCGCAAATGAACACCTATGCCAGCATGACAATCACCTATGCTGTGGCGACGCTTTTTTCGGCAGCCGCTTTCTTTGTCACTTCAAAGGGCGGAAACATACTCAAAGAGTTTTCGCACACAAACTGGGCCACAATCATTCTTGGAATTGTAATTACGGGACTTGAAGTGGGCTTCATCTTTGCTTACAAGGCCGGTTGGAAAGTCAGTACGCTGGCGACAGTTTCAAACGCGGCGCTGGCAGTCATTTTGATTTTTGTGGGGCTTATCGGCTATCATGAATCAATCACTTGGAGCAAAGCGCTTGGCGTCACAATCTGCCTTGTGGGATTGTATTTTATCAATAAACAATAGGAGTTCAGCATGTTCAGGCCAATGAGAAGATTCAAGCAGCAAATTAGTGACGCTGAATGCAAAGAGATTCTAAAAAACGAAAAGCGCGGAGTTCTTTCGCTGCTCGGAGACGGCGGATATCCTTACGGGCTTCCGATGTCGCATCTTTACAGCGAGGAAGACAATAAGATTTATTTTCACGGAGCGAAGGAAGGCCACAAAATCGACGCCATCAAAAACTGCGACAAGGCAAGCTTCTGCGTTTACGATTCAGGCTACCGCAAGGAAGGCGAATGGGCGCTGAACATCAACAGCGTGATTGTCTTTGGAAAAATCCGCCTTGTGACAGCCCCGGACCTTACCCGCCAAATCTGTACAAAGCTGGTTCAGAAATTTACGGACGACCAGGCCTATCTTGAAAAAGAACTGTCAAACGCCCTGCCGCGCGTTCAGTGCCTTGAGCTTGAAATTGAACACATGACAGGCAAGTTGGTGAATGAATCGTAGAAAGTAATGTCCACTTTCTTGACTGTCTGCCCCCTTATTTGTATCATATATTTTCATATGATTAACGAAAAGGTTTTAGACTTCCTAAAAGCCAAGGGATACGCGGACAGGCTCACCGAACACAAAGAAACAATCGACACCGTTGAACACGCCGCCCAACAAATCGGCTGCTCCGAGGCGCAAATCGCAAAGACGCTTTCATTCATCGTGGACCAAAAGCCCGTCATCGTTGTGATGGCAGGCGACGGCCGCGTCAACAGCTCAAAGTTCAAAGCCCTCTTCCACACAAAGCCCAGCATAATCGCCCGCGACCAAGTTGAGGCAATCACGGGCTTCGCCCCCGGAGGCGTTTGTCCTTTTAACGTTCCAAAAGAAATCCCGGTCTGGCTTGACGTTTCGATGAAGCGTTTTGAATTCATTCATCCTGCGGGCGGAAACGAATTCACTTCGGTAAAGCTCACTCCGTCGGAGTTGGAACAAGTGTCTGGCGCCGTCGGCTGGTGCGATGTTTGCAAGGGCTGGGAAGAATAGAAAATCTTTTGACGAACTTACAACAAAAATTCCAGTCGCGTGTTCTCGTCAAAGCCAAGCGAAAGCGGCTCGCCCTTTTGGCTGCGGACTTGCGCGCCTGCGATTTTTATTTTGTCGTAGCGCTTTAGGTCAAAAAAGCCTTGGGCGGCCGCGTTGGGGTCTCCGTTTTTTGCGGAAAGCGTGAAGCGCGCTTTGCCGTCGCACAAAACGTAGCGGACCCGTCCTGCCTTGTTCAGCATCGGCTCGCTGACAACTAGCGCGCAAATATTGGCAAGACCTGTCTCGGTGGCAAGACCAAAATCGGGCGCTTCTACAAGACTGGGAACGGTAGAAAAATCTGGCACTGTGGCAAGACCAAAATCGGGGCCGCCGCCTTTTTGGTCTTGCAAAGAGTTCTCGCCATTGCCAAAATCTCCTTCCTGACCAAAACTGCCGCCGACCGCCTTCTCAAAAACAAAATATGCCATCTTGACGTCGGCGCGGTTAAGGCCCGCAAGCGCCGCCAAGTCAGCCACAATTTGCGGCATCTCCCAATAAAACTGCGCGTGGCAAGTGGCGTTGGGGTTTTCCAGCGCGGGGCAAGGGCTTGCGCTTTGCAGACAAGGCGAGGCGACTTTTAGGCCGCTTGCAATAAGAGAATCGCGCGCTTCAATCAAGGCGCGGCTTGTGGCCAAAAGCGCGGGCTCCATCAAAAGCATAAGGCCGCCGTCGTCCAAGCAGGCGGAAAGATTTTTTAGCAGGGCCGCGATTTTTTCCCCGCGCTTTTTTTGGCCTTTCCATAATTCGTTAAGACTATGAGAGGCGATTATAAAATCAAATTTTTTACCGTCCAAGAAAGCCGCGCCGTTTTTGGGCTTGCCTGCGCTTTGGGCAGAACCGGCAATCTGCGGCTTGCCTGCAATTTCAAGAGCGCCGTTTTTGGGCTGGAAGACATTTTCCAAATTGCAGACGCGCGTTTCGACGCTGGCGTTTTTTGCGTAGGCCGCTTCCAAAATTTTTTTGCCCAGGCTTAGCGCGTCTCCGCTGGAATCGTAAAGACAAAATTCAAAGGCCATGTTCTGTTCGCCACGGCCTTGCGCCAAGTCGGCAAGCGAGCAAGACGCCGGCGCCGGCCCCGAGCCCAAATCCAAAACGCGAATCGCCCGCTTTTTGGCCTTAGAAGCGGTTCCAGCATTGCCGGACGTTCCTGCCGAACCGCTTATCTCCGCGACCCGCTCAAAAAAACGCGGGGCTTTTTGCAAGGCGGCCTTTGTTTGCGCGTAAGACACCGGCCAATAGTAAAGCAAATAGGCTTGCAAGCTCGCGCCCTTTTGCATGTAGCCGTTCCCGGCCAAGGCGCGGCTTCCAGTCAAGCCCCGCTGCAGCTCCACGACATTTTGCGCGGCGCGCTGCAAATTTATTTTCATTCCGTTGTTTTTTTTGCAAAGGGAGATATTAAAGTCAATGCGCTTTTGAAGTATGTCCGAGGCGTTCTTGGGCTTGCGAACAGTTTCCGCCGCCGTCTTGGGTTTGCTAGCCGGCCTCTTTGTCTTGGAATCAATCTTCTTCATCGGCCGCTTTTCCTACCGAGCCGCCGCGTTGGCAAGCATAATGGCGGGAGCGATTTCAGCGGCGTAGCCCAAAAGGACTTCGGGCTTTTGCGCAAGCATCGCCTTTTTGTCGCCCATTCCCTTAAGGCAAGCGGCGGTCAAGGTTCCGGCGGCGTGGCCGGCTCCGATGTCGGTGTAGCTGTCGCCGACCATAACCGCTTGGCTTGGCCGGCCGTCCAAAGCCTTTAGCGCCATCACAATTCCGTCAGGAGCGGGCTTTAGCTTTTTGACTTTGTCGCCGCCAATAAAGGCGCCAAAATATTTTTCGATTTTAAAGTATTCCAAAATCTCAAGCAAAATGTTCGTAGGCTTGTTGGTCACGATTCCCATTTTTATTCCTGCGTCATAAAGGCGCGCCAAGGATGCGGCCAAGCCAGGATAGAGTTTTGTCTTTATGATTGCGTGGGAATAGTAGTAGTCCAAATAATAGCTTAAAATTTCCTGGCAGCGCTTTTCTTCAACCGGGAGCGGAGCGTCAAGCGGCAAGTCTTTTGAAGTCCTTATCGCCCGCTCAATCAAAACACGCGCTCCGTTTCCTACGAATGTTCGCAATTTTGCGTACGATAATTCTTTCATTCTAAAACGCTTTAAAGTGGCATTGACCGCGTCGCTGATGTCCGCCGCCGAATTAATCAAAACGCCGTCGCAGTCAAAAAGAGCTGTGGTGATTTTCTTTTGCATAAATCGCTTCCTTACCTTTGAATCTATAATATCGATAATTTTTTCACTCGTTGGACAAACTCAATCTTTCCGACTGAAATTTCCTTTTGCTCTTTGCCCACAAAAACGTTCAGGTAAACGCCGTCCTCAAAACTGTTCCTGTCGATTCCAATCGGATAGCCGGTGACAAGTTTTGCTTTTTTAGAAAGCCTAAAAATTATTTGCTCGCCTTCTTTTATCGCTTGGTCAATTACGTGAAGCTTTCCTTCGTAGTCCATTCCTTGCGCGGAATTTTTTTCAAGCGGAATCGCCGGAGCGCAAAGCTGCGAATCGTTCACAATCATTTTGGCGCTGGCTACGTTCCGCAAAACGTCTTTTTGCTCTTCGTCCAATTCCAAGGCTTCTATCTGGGAATAAATTTTTTGCAAGCGCTTTTCGCTTTCTTGATTGCGCTCGGTTTTTTTTGCGCCCGTTTCCGCGCCTGCAAGCGCCTCGCTTTCTTTTAGCGGAACAAAGCCCGTCAATTCAGGCTCGTCTTCCGCGCCCTTGATTTTTCCGATGTTCTCCACGCCGCAATTTTTTAACAGCGCGGCGACTTCATCTTCGTCCTTGCAGTCAAGCAAAAATACTTGCGGCGCCAAGCGTTCCAAAACGCGCTTCTTTAAATTTGGATTGTGAAGCAAGGCCTCGCTGCGCTCTTGGCTCACCTTTAGGACAAAGCCTTTGTAAACGCAAATCGACTTGTAGTTGGCCTCCCATTCCTTGATCGAAAATTCCAGCGCCTCGGGAACGGCGAAATTTGAATTGTCCTTTAGAATGTTTATGATTTGCTCGGCGTCAAGTCCTTGGTCAAAGGCCCGTATGACGGAACTTTGGTTTATCTCAAACTGAACCACGGTGTCAAACTTCACTAGGTCAGAAAAGACCGCGATTTCCAAAACGCGCGCAAGGCCAAAGCCTGGCATCAAAGTCAAGCTAAAGCCCGAGTCAACGTTTACCATCGCGATGTTTTTGGGCGGAACGCGGCTCTCAAAAAAGCGCGGGTTCTTGTAAACTATTTTTTCGCCGTCGCCGTCATTCGCGCTCGCGCCGCTGCTCGCTCCGCCGTCAACGCTTTCGCCAGCGTCTTCAAAAAGCGCGAAGCCAAAAACTTCCGCCTGCTCCAACATGCGCTCAAAAAAAGCGCCGTTGGAATTTCCGCGCAAGTCCGCTTCTTCCTGCCTATGCGACTGGATGATTCGCGCAAAGCGGCTTTGCGAGCCGACAAAAGAGTCTTCCTGCCCGCTTTCCTTGCAGCAAAGCAAGTAGGCGCAGCGCAAAAAAGCTCCGCTTTTAAAGCCTTTGGCCGGAACGGATTTTAGCGCGTCCAAAAAGACTTGCGAATAAAACTTGGTTTTTGTCCTGCTGTAGCGCGCCGAAACCGACGAAAGCAAATACATCGCCTGCGACTGCGCGTCCATTTGCGCAAAGCTTTTGGCGCGCTTCCAGTCAACTTCAAAAACGCCTTCCTTGTCCTTTAGAATCAAAAGATTTTCCAAAGCCCTTGTAAGCAAGCGCGCCTTTTCCAAGCGGCCAGGAAACTTTTCTTCTATGTCGCTTTCGGCTTTTTTCTTAAAAGTTCCGTCCAGCTTGCAAAGCTTGGGATTTTTTGCCACAAAAGACAGATACGACGCGACAAACTCCGCGCCGACGCATTCCGCGCCCAAACGCTTTTCCGGCCCGTCGCATTCCGGAATCAGTTCCTCCAGCCGCAAGGCATCGTCCAACGCGGGCGCCAAAAATGGATTAATCTTTAGCGCCTTAGAAAGGCCGTAGGCCACCGGCTGCTCGTAAATCAAAAGGCGCGACTTAAGCTCGCGCAAAATGTCTTCAAGCGCTTCGCAAAAAAGTTCCGCCTTAAAAAATTCCTGCAACTTTGAAAGCGTGGCGCCCGGAATGAATTTTATCGCGCACAAAACTTGCGTGTCCGCGTCGGAAAGCAGCGCCAAAATGTTTTTCTTTGTCTCCTCGCGGCGCAAAAACGCTTCCAGGCTTTCTATCAAATTTTGCTTGTTGTATGGTGTCTTGATCTCGCCAAGATACAGACGCATGAGGGTCAAAAATTGCTTGTCGTCCAACCGCAAAAAATATTCTCGCCAGAGAGCCACTTCGTTCTTAACCATTTTGCGCCGCCAGTTGGTCGGCGTTCAAAACTATTCTGTAGGAATAGCCTTGCTCCGCCAAAAATTTTTGCCTGTTGCTTCCAAAATCTTCATCGCTGGTTTTTCGCGTGATGATTGTCCAAAATTTTGAAACGCGTTCCTTGGGCCGCAAAATGCGCCCAAGCCGCTGCGCCTCTTCCTGCCTGCTTCCAAAAGTTCCCGAAAGCTGGATCGCCATCGAAGCGTCCGGCAAGTCCACCGCAAAGTTGGCCACCTTGGAAACGACCAAAACGCGAATCGCGCCGCTCTTAAAGTCGCCGTAAATTTTTTCGCGCTCGGCATTGGGAGTTTTTCCTGTGATGATTGGAACGCCAAGCAGAGCGGCCATTTCTTGCAGTTGGTCCAAGTACTGGCCGATGATCAAGATTTTGTCGTCGGGATTTTGCTCCACCAATTTTTTCGCCGCCAAAATTTTCGCGGGATTGGTCGCGGCGATTTTGTGCTTTTCGCGCGGCGAGGCAATCGCGTATTCCATTTCCAACGCCACCGGCAAATCGACGCGAAGCTCCACGCATTCGGCGCTTGCGATAAAGCCGGTTTTTTCCAAGTCCTTCCACGGAACGTCGTAGCGCTTGGGGCCGACCAAACTAAAGACGTGGCCCTGGCAGCCGTCCTCGCGGACAAGCGTGGCGGTCAAGCCGACACGGCGCGTTGCCTGCAGTTCCGCCGCTACCCTAAAGACTGGAGCGGGCAGCAAGTGGACTTCGTCGTAAATTATAAGGCCCCAGTTGCGTTCCCTAAAAAGCGAAAAGTGCGGATAGGCGCTGGTCTTGTCGGGCCGCCATGTAAGAATTTGGTAAGTGGCGATCGTAACCGGCGCGATGGTTTTGTTTTCGCCCGTGTATTCCGCGATTTGCTCTTTTGTCAAATTGGTTTTGTCCAACAATTCTTCTATCCATTGATGGACCGCGGTGATGTTGGTCGTCACAATCAAGGTTGAAGTTTGGAGCATTTCCATGATTTGCATTCCGACGACGGTTTTTCCAGAGCCGCAGGGAAGGACAATCGTTCCAAAGCCAGTGCCCGGCCCTTTGTCGCCCACAAGCGCTTTTGCGGCGGCAACCTGGTAGTCGCGGATTTCCAAATCCTTTTGCGCCATCGTTTTTTTGCGGAACGTTATCTCAAGCTTTTCGCCGTCGTTCAAGGGCGCCTCGTCCTGGACGGGCCAGCCCAGCTCCAAAAGTTTTTGCTTTACGATTCCGCGGTCGGTCAGCTCAAGCAAAAAGGCCAAGTTGTCTTTGGCGCCGGAAGCGGGCGTCAAGAATTTTTTTGTCGCGGGGTTGTTCAGTATTTGCGCGTAAATTTTTTGGTCGCTCGCAACCAAGTAAAGGTATTCGACGCGCGGCTCTTTTTTTGCGGGAACGGAATCTTGCGCGCCGTCAACTTGCTCGTCAGCGCTGGAAGCGGGCGCGGCATTTTGCGCGTTTTCTTGCGACGGAGCGGGAACCAGCTTTAGCTTTCCAAAACGCTCGGCCGTTTCTTTTATCCACGCTCCGACATTTTGCGGAACGTCGTAACGGCTGTAAGCGTCCAGCGTTTCCAAAATTGAATCGCTTTTAATGCCGGCGCTAGTCGCGTTCCACAAAGAAAGCGGCGTAAGCCTGTAAGTGTGCAAGTGCTCCGGCGACCTCTCCAACTCCGCAAAAGGAATCAGCGCGTTCCTGCACTCGTCGGCAAGCGGCGCGTGCACGTCAAGCAATATCGTCCTGTCGCTTTGAACAATCAGAGGATTTTGATACCTGTCGCCGCCTTCCGAAAATTTTTGCATAGCGTTCTATGATAGCATAAATGGAACGCTTGCGCAATGTTAGGAAGGAGGAAAGCATTCCCTCACGCATCCTTTTTTTTCAAAAACAAATGTATAGCGCAATCCCAGAAACCACGCGAAAATTTATTACGATTTCTAAAAATTTGCGCTAAATTCTTGATAAAAATTCCTACCTTATAGTTATAACGGCCAAGCATTTGCTGGCCGAGATATAAGGAGGTTTCGCATGAACGAAACAAGAAAGGCGCTCACGCCGCAGGAAAAATGGGAACAGGCCACAATCGCCAACAACTTCATCTTCTATAAGGTCATGCGTCACAACCCAGATGTCTGCAAGGAACTTTTGGAAATCCTCTTGGAATTCAAAATCGAGCGGATTGAAATGAGCCAGGAAGAAGTAATCGACATCGACTTTGCCAGCAAGGGAATCCGAATGGACGTCTACGTAAAGGACGCGGACGGACTTAAAGCCTACAACATAGAGATGCAAACAACCGACACCGAAGAGCTGCCCGAGCGCGCCCGCTACTACCAAGGCGTGATGGACGTGGACCTATTAAAGTCAGGCCAGCAGTACAAGGAGCTAAAGACCACATACATCATCTTCATCTGCCTTGACGACGTTTTCAAAAAAGGCCTTGCCAAGTACACTTTTGAGAACCTTTGCCTTGAAGACGGAAAAACAAAATTAGGCGACAGGACGCAAAAAGTCTTTTACATTTGCAAAAACTATGATAAACTATTGGACGCAAGGCAAAAGGCCTTCTTGCGCATGGTCACGCAGAACTCAAGCAGCGACGACTTTACACGGCGCGTGGGAGGCCTTGTCGAGAACGCCAAGCGCAACACGCAATGGAGGCAGCAGTTTATGGAATGGGATAGAGAGATGGCCTATATGCGGGCCAAAGGCCGCAAAGAAGGCGCGCAAGAAAAAGCCATTGAGAACGCGCTGAACGCCCTAGCGATGAATCTGACCGCCGAACAAGTCGCGCAAATCACCGGCCTTTCTCTAGAGCAAGTTCAGGACTTGATGGCAAAAGTCACCGCCCCCGCATGACGCAAAAAACAACCGTCCAACACACAATCGCGCCGGTGTGGAATTCGCAAAGCCGCGTTCTTATTCTTGGAACAATGCCGTCGCCGGCAAGCCGCGGCGCGGGATTCTTTTACATGCATCCGCAAAACAGATTCTGGCGCGCTCTTCCCGCAGTCTTTGGGGAACGGCTTGAATACAACAACGCGGGAAAGCGCGGCGCGGACGACCAGGCCGCAAACCTCGCGGCCGCAATCGACGAACGAAAAAACTTTTTGCTGCGGCGCAAAATCGCGCTGTGGGACGTTCTCTTAAAATGCGAAATTCGCGGAGCGGCGGACGCAAGCATACAAAACGCCGTTCCAAACGACTTTACCCAAATTTTTGAACAGAGCCAAATCCGCCGCGTTTATTGCGCCGGAAAAAGCGCCTTTAACCTTTGGCAAAAGCATTGCGCCGCCATATACGAAAAACGCTTCGGCCTTGAATGCGCCTGCCTGCCAAGCGCAAGCCCGGCAAACGCCGCTTGGTCGTTGGGACGCCTTATAGAAGCCTATTCAGTTTTAAGACAAGGCGCTAGTCCGCGCCAGCCGCTCTAGCCCTAGCCGCGGCTTCTTGCGTCAAGTCCTTTACAATCTCGCTTGCGATAATGAGCCCCGCGACGGAAGGAACAAAAGACACGCTTCCGGGAATGTCGCGGCGCTCCACGCATTTATGCTGCGCTCCGGGCGGACAGATGCAATGCTTTTTGCAACTGATTGACATGTCTTCTATCGGACGCAAAACTTTTTCTGTGGAGTAAACGACCTTTACGCCCTTAATCTTTCGCTTTTTGCATTCCTGCCGCATAACGCGCGCAAGGGGACAAACCGAAGTTTGCGAAATGTCAGCCACCTTAAACTGCGTCGGATCCAGCTTGTTCCCCGCGCCCATGCTGCAAATGATTTTTGTTCCCGCTTCCTTGGCCTGCAAAATCAAATTGATTTTTGCCGTTACCGTGTCCACCGCGTCAACGACGTAATCATATTTTGTAAAGTCAAACTGCCCGCGCGTTTCGGGAAGGTAAAAGCATTTGTGAACGTTGACCTCCGCGTCGGGGTTGATGTCAAGGATTCGCTCCTTCATCACGTCGACTTTGTATTTTCCGACGCTGGAGCGGGTCGCGATGATTTGCCGGTTCAAGTTTGTCAGGCACACTTTGTCGTCGTCCACAAGGTCAATATGCTGAACGCCGGAACGAACCAGCGCCTCCACCGTGTAGCCTCCAACGCCTCCAATTCCAAAAACCGCGACTCTCGCCCTCCCCAAAATTTCCATCGCCTCTTTTCCCAAAAGCAACTCTGTTCTCGAAAACTGATTTAACATTTTTATTCCTCACCTTAAAACACGAGCGGCCACCCACGCAGCGACAAGGCCAAAGAAGACCACCGTTCCAAAAATGTGGACGGGCATAAAGGAGCTTAGCGCGATGGCGCCAAAGCTGAGCGCGGTGGTGGCGAACGAAAGCAAGACCGCAAACGAGTTGACCGCGTCGCCGCCGCTTTCCACCGTGTAAATTATGTAGTCCAGACCCAAGCCAAAAACCAAAATGATTCCCGTGACGGCAAAAAAGCCCAAAGGGATTTTAAAGGCCGCGATGACGGCGGCCTCGCACAGCAAGACCAGCAGGGGAACGGCGGCGACTTTTGCAAGCGCTTTTGGCTTGTAAAAAAACGCCAGCGCAAAAATCAAAACGACAAAGGCCGCGGCCAAAAGGACAAGCATGATTTTTGTAAGCCGGTTCAACTCAAAGGCTATGTCGCCCACCTTGTCCACAAAGCAAACCGCCTGCGCGTCCGCAGCGCCATTCGCGCCAAAACGCGCGGCAAGGCTTTTCAACCCCTCCGCGTCGCCGCCGGAAACAAAAACCGCGCTAAAATATTCCTGGCCGATTTTTCCAAGCCACAAAGTTTCAAGCGCGTCCTTTAAGTATGGCGGAACGCCTTCCATGCCGGAATCGTCCGCGGCTTCCAGCAAGGCGCGCGCTTCCAAAAAGTCCGGCGCAAAGTCCCGGGCCTCGCTTCCAAAAATTTCCTGCAAGTCAGGCGCGGCCTCCATCAATTTTTGGCTTGCCGCAAGCGACGCTTCTTTGCTTTTTTTGGACGGAACGAATTGGCTTGTCGCCGAAAATGAGTCGAGCCTTCCCGCCGCAACTTCCTCTTGCAGGCCTGAGCAAAAGGCTTCTTCGGTTTGCAAAAGAGCGTCGGCGCTATTGGCGCGGACGATAAAATAGCGGGCGCCGCTTTTTCTGTTCATCACGCTGGCCGAAAGTTTTTCGTCCTCCAAAAGCTTTCCGCTCATCGTGTAAAATTTTCTAAGGTCGTTGTCCAAGCGCAAATTTTGCCTAAAGAAAATCGCAAGCGCAAGGCAGCATCCGGCAGCGACAAAAAGCAGAATCTTTTTTAAATGGCCTGAGAGCGTGAATCTAGCGCCATTCAGCATAGCCGACGAAAGTTTTTTTTGCGGAACGGAAAGAGCCGGATAAAAAAGAACCGTCGTGGCGAACGCGCTTAAAATTCCCGCAAAGCAAAAAACCGATATTTGCTTTAGCAAGGCGAACGGAGCCAAGAGCATAATCAAATAGCAAACTTCCGTGGAAGCGAACGAAAGAGCCAAGCCCTTGAAAATCTTTTTCATCGCCTGCGCTCCCAAAAGCGCTTCCTGACAAAAATACGCGCGCGTCCAAAAGTGCAGGCTGTAATCCAGGCATGTTCCAATCAAAGTCGTTCCAAAAACAAAAGTCAAAATGTGAATCTGTCCAAAGACCAAAAGCTCCGTTCCCAAACCAAACGCCGCGCTCAGCGTTATCGCCCCGACAGAAAAGAGCAACGGCCGCGCGCTCCTAAAGACAAGCAGCAAAAGAACGACCACCGCCAGCATGCTAAGCGCGCTGATGACGGCAACCTGCCTTTGCGCGCTTGTGGCGCTCTTGTGGCTGTGGAAGGGCGAGCCGGAAAACACGAACGAAACTTCCTCCTGCCCGCCTTCCTGCCCAAAATCGTTTGACGCGGCGACGCGGTTGGCGCAATCGTAAATCGTTTGGACGCCGTTTTTTTTGCTCGTCACCGAAGCGCCCTTTTGCGTCAACGCGCCGCGAACCATCACGTAATGCTCGCCATTGTATTCCGCCGCCAAAACTCCGTCGCGCAAGGCAAGGGACGTTCCGGTGTTGGAAAGGCGCTCGATTAAATTTTGCAATTCCAAGTCGGCCAAAAAGAAGGGGTCGCCGTCAACAAATTCCAAAGGAGTGAGCGAAAAGGCGCCAAAGGCTTTTTGCAAGGCCAGCTCCTTTAGCTCGTCAACGCCGCCGCCTTGGTTGATTTTTTGAACCGTCTCCTTGTCCAAAAGCAAAAAGCGGTTTTTGTACTGCCATTCAAAAATTTGGTCCAGCGACAAGGAGGAAGCCTCAAAAGAAAGGCTCTCAAAAATTTTGTTCTTGGGATCCGCGGCGGCGGCCTCTTGGTCGGCCTTTAAAAGCTCCTCCGCAAAAAGTGACGCGGCCTTCTTGGCGCCCTCAAAAGACTTGCAGCGCGCAAGGACAAAAAACTGCCTCGCGCTTTTTTGCGTCAGCGCGTCGTCCGCCCTCGCCGCCGCCTTGGCCTCCGACGACTGCGGCAAAATGTCAAAGAGATTCGTGTTTACAAAAATCTTTCTGCCCGCAAAAAAGCAAACGGCCAACGCTAAAAACACGGCGGCGTGCAAAGCAAGCCATGCACGCGGCGCGGGATTTTTTTTAAGGCAAGAAAAAAGGTTTGCTTTCATTTTATGATTCACAATTTATTTGACAAAGCTTCATGGCGGCTAGCGCGTTCTTATGGCTTTCTGGAGTCACGCAGGCGCAACAGCTTGCGTCAACCGAAATCTTCACTTCCGGCAGCTTGGCTTTAAGAATGAACGCATTGCTTATGACGCAAATTCCAGTGCAAAGGCCGACAAGCTCGATTTCTTCCAATCCGTCCAGGCTTGCGGCATAGTCAGCGAGTTCCATTGAGCCAAACGAAGGCTTGTTAAAAATGCGGCTGTTCCCCACTTTTAGCTTGCTAGAAATCTGCCAGCCGTCAGTTCCTTCAACGCAGTGCAGAACTGGAAGATTTTTTCCTTCTTGAGTTTCAAGGTAGTTTTTTTGGTGCGTGTCGCGGGTGAACACAACAATCTCGCCAGCGCCCCGCGCCTCTTCAATTTTTTTCGCGACATTCGGAACAATCGCCACAGCCTCTTTTGTTCCAAGCGAACCGTCAATAAAATCATTTTGCATGTCAATTACGATTAATAGTTTCATGGTTTTCGCACCCTTATTTTAGTTGAGGATTATACCAGAATCATTTTTCCTTAACTGGCATAATATATCACATTTTGACAAATTTCTATAGTGTTTTTCTCTGTCGCGGATGCAATGAGGAAAGGAATTAAGTTTGCAGCTTAATTTTCAAAGGGCGGGGACATTTTGTCCCCAGCCTTGGCGTTTTTACACATTTTTATAGGTTTTGAACCTGTCGAAAATTCCGACAGATTGATCGTATTCATAATTGCCTCATTCCGCTTCCTCGTAGTAGTATGAATAGTCGATTCCTTTCATGAACATTTCGCGGTCGTTGATTTTGTCAGTGAGGGCGTTTTGCAAAAGGGTTTTGATTTTTGTGGAATCGCTGTGGCTTTCCATCATGGCATTCAGGTAATCATTTTTGGGGATTTTACTCCAGTCTACACATTTTAAAAGTCTCTTTTTGAAAATCAAATCCAGCCAAATTCTAGCGCTTCTGCCATTGCCTTCCATAAATGGATGGGCAACATTCATCTCTACATATTTATCTACGATTTCATCAAAAGTTGTTTCCGGCATTTTGTCGATGGCATTTAGAGCGTCATTCAAATATTGCGCTACGCAGAATGTAAAATCGCCTTTACTGATTGTCTTGGTTCGGATTTTGCCGGCAAAATCATACAGTCCGCCAAAAATATAGGCGTGTATCTGCTGAAGGGATTTTGTTGTGCCAATATCTTCGTCTGCAATAAGATTGCTTTGCAGGAATGTATACGCTTTTTTCTTGCTTTGCCCGTCTATTGTGTTATCGCTGTAATTGAACCAATCAAGAAATCTTACAGCATTGTTGTTCGGAAAGTTTTTTGCAAGTATCTGAACACCATCGTAGTCCAACGCATCAGCCGCGCGTTTTTTTCCGTCAGGCGCCTGGAATTTGAAGTCGTGAGTAAGACTCACGAGTTGAATATTATCTGTTGCAAATTTCTTTTTGAGCCAGCGCCAATAGTTTCCAGCTTTTACATAATCGTCTTCATTATTGATGGCGCGAATTATATCAATTGCGGAAAACCACCACTTTGAGTTTTCATCATCCCAAATTGCGCGGACTTCGCGGTCATTAAAAAAGCGTATTGAAACTTTGCTCATTTTTAGCCTCCTATTTGCGCAAACTGAACTTGTTGTCAAGAATTATAGCGCAAACGCTGATAAAAAGAATTAAGTTTGTAACTTAATCCCAAAAGTTAAAAATCATAATCTTCCGCAAATTAGTTTGTATATATCCGCCATATTTTTTGCTGTAGACATTGTATTTAATAGTATCATTTACATTGATTCTATAACTTCTCCTTTTGAAGCTTTATCTTCCCCCTTATATTTTTCTTTCGAGTTTGCAAATAATGTAATAAAATCATTTAATGTATAACCAAAGGTATTTCCCATAACCGTAGCTGCTATCCCGAGAGCATATCCATAATTGGTTATATCCGAATTCAGATGTATTATTTGCCAATCACGACTCATTACATTTTTCTTTTTGCAAAATCTAAAACCTTTTTTCTTGAACAATTCAAATTGTTCCTTTAGTTGTTCTGCAAAGATTACAAATGTATTTTGAACATTTTGAAACTCAAATAAAAAAGAATAATTTCTTATATCTTTTCCATAACTATTAAGAATTTCAAATGCGTTCATTATCAACAAAGAAATATTTTCTAATGTCACATATCCATTTATTGCAGAAAAGTTTTGTATATCTAGTTTGAAGTTTTCTTTTAAATATTTACAGATTTCTGATGTATATTCCTTGTAGGGAACCATAGGTATTCCAAATTTTATATTATGATCATCAAAGTATTCGAAAAAACTTGTACATCCTGTTGTATTTGAATTATAAAAGATAACTGAATTCGTTGAACGATTAGTTAAATTCGTATTACTTGGTTTTGCAGAATCACATAACTCATCAAGTTCACTGCTTGTAAGTTTGTCTTCTAAGTCAGGATTAAAGAGATAAATATAGCAAAATGGCAAAATTTGTTCAAAACTATCAAAATAATTATGATTGCAAAAATTTGAAATCCAGTTTGCCACTTCTTTTCGCTTATAATACAGCTCATCTATATCTGAACGATTTGCTGCTATTGCATTACTGGCATTTCTAACAAAAATTTTCCCATCGCAAACAAAAGGCGTATTTTTGCTTGCTGGAACATAAATTACTAAAACGCATTTAGCTGAATCATTAGGGCATACAAGAACTTTTAATTCGTATTTTGGGACTGGTGAAGTTTTTTCTTTTAAAATATTTGTTACAGTAACATCAAAATTTGTTCGCTTATCTATATCAATATTACAAATCTCACCATCGTCTTCTATTCCAATAAAGAACCAACCGCCATCTGAATTAGCAAAAGATGTAATCTCCTTGGATAAGTGTTTTTTCTTTAATGAATCATCAAAGGTTGATTTATATTCTATTTTATATCCCTCTGTTATTTCTTTATCTTTAAGCTGTGATAAATCTGAATATTTAATTTTATCAATAGGTAACATATTACCATCAGAATCTGTAAAAGGTGAATAAAACATTTTTTCTCCTATAGTATGTTTATTTATTTGTATAATTTTTATATGTTATTTTTTGTATCAAGTTCTGGTGTCATTATTTATCTTCCTTCATTTCTGAAAATCTTTTGTTCAATTTCATTCAAAATATCCTCATAATATTCTATATACCCATTTGAATCGGATTTTTTGGAAATAATTTTCTTAAAAGATTTTTTTATCAATTTATAATTCTTTATAGTTGAAGCATTTTTTATGGCATTAATACTTAAAGTTTGTAAATTATTTCTTCTTTCAGAATACTTTTGAGTTGAATACTCAAATAATTTAATATATTTTTTTAATAATTTTTTACTAGCTTTAATTGAACCAAATGCATTACTGCCATAAAAAATTGATTCAGAATAATTTCCACCAGAAAGATAATCATCAATCAATAAAATAATAGATTTTTCATCTCCTAATTTTGCTAACAATATCTTTTTATTATCATTATTCTGTTTATTAATTTTTTTGACATATTTTATGAGTTTATTTTTTTGTTCAAAATTCGCAAGTCGGCAAATATATTCGATTGAAGCTGCTCTTGTATAATTTTTATCTCTAACTTGATATTTTTCAAAAGGCAATTTCTCCATAATCTTAGGTACATATGCTGAATCATTATTCTTTTCCCAAAATGCTTGTAAAACGTTACAATTTAAAATTGTTATTTTTTCTGCAGCGTCATATTCTTTATTTGATTCATTTATTGTTTCCTGCAAAATATAGTTTGTGATGTCATTTTTAAATTGTGGATAAGAATCCTGGTTTTCAATCAAATAAGATATTATTTGTGTCTTGGATTGATCATATTTTATTTTAGGATATATTTTTATTGCATTATTAATCAAATCCTCTTTTGAATAATTTGAAACTGAAAGTATCCACTCAAAAACCGAATTCCAGGATTGCCAATTAAAACTATTTCCTATATGAATTCCAATACCCGCCCCCAATGCCCATGCTGGGAAGGCAATAAAATTTAAGAGAGATTCTTTATTAAACCAATCCGGAAGTACATTATTATAAAGATTTGAGACATACCAAACAAATGGATATACCCATGTTCTATTGGCTCCTCCATCATAAAATGATAAATCTTGTTTATTAATTAATTCTGGAATTTCTAATTCCATAGACTCTTTAATTTTATCATTAATAATAGGATATTTTTCTAAAAAAATAATCGTCTGTCCAAGTTTATAACTTTCGATGTAAGTGTAAAAGAAAAATCGCCAGAAACATTTTTCGCTTGAAAATGAACTTTTTATATTTTTTTCAAGTTCTATACGATTTAATGTTTCTGTTGATTTATTAAATGCTTCGTGGACCAACATTTTTATGACAAATTCAGAGAATATTTCAGGAATTTCATAATCATTTTCAAAATCGTATGTAACATTATCTTTTATATAATCTGGCCTTAAGGAAATTAGTTTTCCCTTTTCAGTTTTTTCCTTCTTATAATCTGGATGCTCATCGAGATATTTATAAATACAATCTATTTCAGATAATATTTTATTTTCACTAATAATGATATTTGCTTCATTTGCTTCCATTTTACTAATTAAATTATTAAGTTTTTCTATTTTTTCAATATGCTCATTATGTTTTTTAACTTCTAAGGGATATAGTTTCGGATATTCTTGGACTGCAAATGTATGTAAAGTATGCTGTTTAAAATTATCTTCTTTTAAGAAGGCGATAATATTTTTATATAATTCAATTGTATCTGGATTATTTAATTTTTCTAAATAATCATGGGATATCTTATTATCTTTTAAATCAAGTAAAAAAGATAATGTTCGAGGTATATTCCATGATAAGCTAAATCTCTTAGCGATGAAATCATTAATAAATTTTTCACATAATTCCTGCTTAATATCTTCATTAAATAATTTGATAAATTCATCAAGAACATTTAAATGTAAACCTTTATCAAAATCTAAATAATTAAGTCCAATCTCGTAAAGGCCATTTACATTTGTGGTCGTAAGAGTTGGAATCAATAACTTAAATTGATTTTTGATTTCATTTAATAATTCTTGTGCTTCAAAGCCTAGATTGTATACATTAAGTTTTTGAGCAGAGAAAGATTTAAATATTTCTAGTATTCCATCAATATCTATTTTTTCCTGTTTTATAATTGCAGTTAGGAAATAATCGTCACCACCAATGTTTATAGTTTTTACTGTATAATCATCATTAATTTCACCAGGAATAGGTGTAGAAGATGGAACAAAGCTACTTGAATTTGAGAGCATATAATTTGACAAAGGCAAATATAATTTCCAAATATACTCGTTTTTATATAAATAAATGAATAAAGACATTTTTATTTCGTGATCAATAAAATCTTTTATTGAATAAAAATTATCTGATGCTTGTGGATAGATTGTTTTTATAAAATGTTGCCAATCTTCTAATTTCCAATCATCAATCCAATTGTAAGTTCCATACCAATTGAAAATGAAACGTGCAGAAAGAACCCCTTTTACACTTTTAGCCAATGGATGAAAAAAGAAAAAATTCAACAGGGAAAATGAGATTGTTTTCAATTTTTGTACATCTGTTGTATTCCATATTTTTCTTTCATTTAGCCCAAGTAAAATAACTGAATTTGAAAACTCTCGTAGTTTTTCCTCAGTTGGATTATCTAAGAAGTTTTTAATGCAACCTAAGTGCATATCAATTGCATTACTTTGAAAATCTTCTGGCAACAAATCAGTGAGCTTATCAGATAAAGAATCTATGTTTGCAAGCAGGTCGTAAGATCCTACAAATCTTGCATAATATATTAATTTCTTATTTGAATTGTAATAATTTATGATTTTGGTGTACCATTCATATCTTTTTTCTGAATTCAGTTTGTCGAAATCTGTCAATAAAATATAGCAAATATTTTCTTTTTCAAGAACTGATGTAAGCTCTTTATAAGCAGAGCTATTTATATCCATTATATTTAAAATAATTGAGATTATATTAACATATCTTACATTGATTTTTTTATTTGTAAGGAAAAACTCTTTCTGTATAACAGAGAACTTTTTATTAGAAAAATAATATGCCAAGTAATATTCAAAATAAATATTTGAAAAAAATGAAATCTCATTTTCATTTTGATAATTAATCAAAGAAGATTTTAGTAGAAAATCAAGTTCTTCTTCATTTTGAAAAAAACTACTTAATACTTCTTGTGAAAAGATTTGTATGTTCTCCTTAAATAATTTATAACAGAATTCTGAAATATGTTGATTTAAAACATCATTATTTATT
>DGRX01000006.1:78221-79245 GCA_002391235.1 Treponema sp. UBA4377 | reverse complement strand
TTTGTACCGCGGAACTTTTCAAAAGCCCAGCGCGCAAACTTAAGAACAACATAGTCGCCGTCTGGAGCGCCGCCCAAAGTGTATTTTTCAAGCGTTCCGTCGCGCCAATAAGGAATCTCGTCCAGCGTAAGGCCAGAAGCCAATTTCGCGGAAATAAGCGCGATTGGGAAGCCTGTCGCCTTTGAAGCAAGCGCGGAAGAGCGGGAAGTGCGAGGGTTGATTTCGATAATAACAACACGGCCAGTCTTTGGATTGTGAGCAAACTGAACGTTTGTACCACCGATGACGCCAATGTTCTCTACAATCTTGAACGCCATTTGCTGCAGGCGCTTTTCCAAATCCTTGTCGATTGTCATAAATGGGGCGGCGCAGAAAGAGTCGCCGGTGTGAACGCCAACGGCGTCAATGTTTTCGATAGTACAGATTGCGACCATCTGATTCTTAGAGTCGCGGACAACCTCAACCTCAAGCTCTTCCCAGCCAAGAATGGACTCTTCAATCAAGCACTGGTGGGTCATGGAAAGGTCAAGGCCGTTGGCGACAATCGTTCGCAATTCCTCGACGTTGTAGCAGAAACCGCCACCCTGGCCGCCCATCGTGTAAGCGGGGCGGACGACAAGCGGATAACCGATTTCTTCCGCGATTTTTTCAGCGCCTTCAACAGTGTGGCAAATGCCTGAGCGCGGCGTGTCGATTCCAAGATTTTTCATCGTTTCCTTGAAAATCTCGCGGTCCTCGCCGCGCTCAATCGCGTCAAGGTTAACGCCGATTACTTTCACGCCGTATTTGTCAAGAACGCCGGCCTTGTTCAGTTCCATCGCCATGTTAAGGCCTGTCTGGCCGCCAAGGTTTGGAAGCAGCGCGTCGGGCCGTTCCTTTTCTATAATCTGAGAAAGACGTTCAACGTTCAGCGGCTCAATGTAAGTAGCGTCCGCCATGACCGGGTCGGTCATAATCGTGGCCGGGTTGGAGTTTACAAGCACAATCTTGTAGCCAAGCTCGCGCAAAGCCTTACAAGCCTGAG
>DGRX01000006.1:64951-78170 GCA_002391235.1 Treponema sp. UBA4377 | reverse complement strand
TACAAGCCTGAGTTCCTGAATAGTCAAACTCGCAAGCCTGACCAATAACAATCGGGCCCGAACCAATAATCAAAACCTTTTTGATGTCCGTTCTCTTCATATATATTCTCCTTAACAATTCGCGCAAAAAAAAGGCGGAACTCTTAAAAAGAATTCCGCCGTTGAAATCATAAGAAAAAATGAACCCCCGAACAAATCGACGCGAGCGTTTTTGTGTTCATGGTCCATTCAGTTTTCATACTGAAAAGACACTATATCATAAAATGAATTTTCGGGCAAGTGGGGGGGGAGGAAAAATGGAAGCCCAAAATTCATTCCTCCGGCGACCAGCTGGACGGCACGTCTTCTATGGCTAGGTTGTCGCCGGCTTGAACGGCCACTTGGTATTCGTCTTTGTAGACGATTTTTCCGGGAGTGTTTGTGTAGACGACATAGTAGGGGCGCTTGTAGCGGTCCAAAAGCCAAAGCATCGGCTTTATCATTTTCATCATCATTTGCGAATTTTCCGTCTTAAAATAGCAAATGACTTTTTCCTGCCTTTTGCAGTGGGGAGGCCAGGGCAGAACGTTGGCAAACCAATCGTTTATTTCAAGGAACAAATCCGCGTCCTCTCGCTCCATTTCTCTGCGTTGAACCATTTGATGAAGAATGCTGAACACGCCCTTTGGCGCCTTTGTGTTGGCCGCGAATTCCTTTCCTTGAATTCTGCAATACTTAAAATTCATTTCCATTTTTTTTACCAAGCGAAATGATAGCATAAAAATCGCTTTTGTTCTATAATTCCGCGCATGGAGAATTACCAGGCGATTTGCGACGACATATTGAACAAAATCTCAAGCGGCGATTTTTCGCAAGGCCAAAATGCGGCGGCAGCGCGCGATAATGCTAGCAAGACCAAAAAGCCGCGCCTTTTGCTTCACGCTTGCTGCGCGCCCTGCTCCAGCTACACGCTGGAATACCTTTGCGAATACTTTGACATAACAATCTACTATTACAATCCAAACATTCATCCGGCGCAAGAATACCAGCGCCGCCTTGCCGAGCTGGAAAACTTTTTGCCGCGCTTTTTGGCAAACCAAAATAGTTCTACGGGGACCGCGGCGGCAGACGTCCGGATTGACTTGCAAAAAACGGATTACGAGCCGCAAGAGTTTTTTGACGCGGTTCAAGCCCAGCGCGACAATCTGGAGTCCGAGCCCGAACGAGGCGAGCGCTGCCGCCGCTGCTACCAGCTGCGAATGGAAAAGGCCTACGAATACGCGCGGCAAAACGGCTTTGACTGGTTCACCACGACGCTAAGCATCAGCCCGCACAAGGACGCGCAAAAAATAAACGAGATTGGCCGCGCCTTGGAAGAGCGGGCCAAAAACGCCTTGCAAGCCAAAAACTGCGGGCTGCAATCTTTGGCCGCAACCGATAACATTTTTCAAGGCCAAAATGCGGCCGCGCCAATCGCGCAATCCGCGCCAAAATTCCTTTACAGCGACTTTAAAAAAAAGAACGGCTACAAGCGCAGCCTGGAGCTGTCAAAAGACTACGGCCTCTACAGGCAAGACTATTGTGGTTGTGTCTACTCAAAACAAAACATAGAAAGGGCGCGGGCGCAAGGCTAAAAGGCCGCGCAAATTCTTTTTAGAGCCTCTTGCAAAAGCGCTCGCGGCGCGGCGCAGTTTAGGCGCTGGAATTTTTCGCCTTCCTTTCCGAACATTCTTCCGTCGTCAAGCCAAACTTTGGCCTTGTTCAAAACGCGCTCCGAAATTTCTTTGTCGCTCAATTCCGTAAAGGCTGTAAAGTCAAGCCACAAAAGGTAAGTTCCTTCCGGAACGACAGCGCGGATCTTTGGGCAGCGCTCTTCCAAAAATTTTTTGGCGAACTGAATGTTCTCCCAAATGTAGGCCTTGGCTTGGTCAAACCATTCCGCTCCTTCCTTGTAGGCGGCGGTGGCGGCCGCGATGCCCATAAGGTTTGGCTCGTCGTAGCCTGTCTGTTCGATTTGGGAACTAAAGGCGGCGCGGAGATTTTTGTTTGGAATTATTATGTTTGAAAACTGCAAGCCTGCAAGGTTGAATGTTTTGCTGGGCGACGAACAGACGACGCAATTTTCCGCCGCCTCTTTTGAAAGCGTTGCCCAAACCGTATGCTTGTTGGCGCCAAAAGTTATGTCGCAGTGAATCTCGTCGCTTACAACAATCACGTTGTTGGAAAGGCAAATTTCACTAAGCCTCAAAAGCTCCTCGCGCGACCAAACGCGGCCGCTTGGATTGTGGGGCGAGCACAAAAGAAAAATTTTCGGCTTTTCTTCTTTCACCTTTTTTTCAAAGCCTTCAAAGTCGATTTCATAGCGGCCGTCCTTGTACGCAAGCGGACTGTTCACCACGCGGCGGCCCAAGGAATTTATCATGTTGAAAAAAGGATAGTAAACTGGCTTTTGGATTAAGACTCCGTCACCCTCTTTTGTAAAGGCGCGAATCGACGTCGCGATTGCAAAAACGACGCCGGGCGTGTTCACGACCCAATCGTCTTGAATCGTAAAGTTGTGCCGGGCCTTGAACCAATTTTTTAAGGCTGCGTAATAACGCTCATCGGGATTGCTGTAACCAAAGATTCCCCGCTCCACTTGTTCGACAAGCGCTTGCTTAACGCAAGGCGCGGTCGAAAAATCCATGTCGGCCACCCAAAGCGCGATTGCGTCGGCGGGCTTATTGCGCGCCGCGGCAAGGTCAAGCTTTATCGAAAAAGTGTTTTTGCGGTCTATGATTTTGTCAAAGTCATATTTCATAGGGTCTCTATCGCTTGCCGCAAGTCTTCAATCAAGTCGTCCGCGCTTTCTATGCCAACAGAAAGGCGGAGCGTGCGCGGCGTGATTCCGTTTTTAAGGCGGATTTCTTCGGGAACGTCCGCGTGGGTTTGCGTCGTCGGGTATGTGATGAGGCTTTCTGCGCCTCCAAGGCTTTCGGCGAATTTAATAAGGCGGACGCGGCTTAAAAGCGCTTTGGCGGCCTCTTCGCTTTGCAAGTTGAACGTAAGCATCGCGCCAAATCCGCGCGCCTGCTTTTTCTGTATTTCGTGGCCAGGATGGTCGGGAAGGCCGGGGTAAACCACGCGCTCAACTTTTTTTTGCTCCTTTAGCCAAAGCGCGATTTTCTTTGCGTTGGCTTGCGCCTTTTCCATTCTTAAGGCAAGGGTTTTTATTCCGCGAATCGTAAGCCAGCTGTCAAATGGAGCGAGTCCCGCTCCTGTCGTCTTGATGTAAAAGCGCAGTTTTTCTTGAATGTCTGCGCGGTTTGTCACGACAAAGCCCGCGAGCGTGTCGTTGTGGCCGCTTAGGTATTTTGTTCCGGAATGGATCACGATGTCCGCCCCAAGCGCCAGCGGGTTTTGAAAATATGGCGACATGAAAGTGTTGTCGACAATTAAAAGCGCGTTATGCTTTTTTGCGATTTTCGCGACGGCCGCGATGTCCGTCACGTTCATCATCGGATTGGTCGGCGTTTCGATGTAAACCGCTTTTGTGTTTGGCTTTATCAAAGGTTCAATGTTGTCTGCGGAACAGTTGGCGCTTGTGAATTGCATTCCGTTTTTTTGGGAAACGTGGTTGAAAAGCCTTATGGAGCCGCCGTATAAATCCGCGTCGGCGATGATGTGGTCGCCCGGGGAAAAAATTTCCATCACAAGGCTTACGGCGGCCATTCCGCTAGAAAGCGCGAAGGCGTCGATTCCGCCTTCCAGTTGGCAAACAATTTTTTCCACTTGCTCCCTTGTTGGATTTTGAAGGCGGCTGTAGTCAAAGCCTGTTCCCTGGCCTACAGCGGCGCGCGCGTATGTCGCGCTTTGATAGATTGGAAAGCTGACGGAGCCGTAATGGCTGCAAGCGTCTGTGGCGGCGTTCTCCAAG
Organism: Treponema sp. UBA4377; assembly: GCA_002391235.1. Taxonomy (GTDB): domain Bacteria; phylum Spirochaetota; class Spirochaetia; order Treponematales; family Treponemataceae; genus Treponema_D. The sequence continues at coordinate 74,275 of DGRX01000006.1, read as the reverse complement.
TGAACGCATTTTGATTCAAAGTCAAGCGGCATGTTGACACCTCGCTAAATTACATATTCAACGCGTTTTAGCGTCCTTTGCAAAAATTGCCTGGTTCGTTCTTCTTTGGGATTGTTGAAGATTTCCTTTGCCGTTCCCTTTTCAACGACAACGCCGCCGTCCATAAAAACAACTTGCGACGCGACTTCCTCGGCGAATGACATTTCGTGCGTGACCACAATCATCGTCATTCCTTCGCGCACAAGCTCCTTTATCGCCGAAAGGACTTCGCCGACCAATTCCGGGTCAAGCGCGCTTGTAGGCTCGTCAAAAAACACTACGTCAGGATTTGGAGCGATCGCGCGCGCGATTCCCACGCGCTGCTGCTGGCCGCCTGAAAGTTGCGAAGGATAAAAATCCTTTCTGTCCAAGAGGCCCACTTTTTGCAGCGCGCGCTCGGCGATTTCCTTGGCCTTGGCTTTGGGAATTTTTCTGGCGGTGACCAAGCCTTCCATTACATTCTCCAGCGCGGTTTTGTTGTTGAACAAGTTAAAGTTTTGGAAAACAAAGCCGGTCTTTCTTCGGACGTCCAAAATAGTTTTTTTGTGCGCGTGGCGGAGCGAGGTTTTTATCGCGCCAAATTCCATCTCGCCTTGGTCGGCGCTTTCCATAAAGTCAAGGCAGCGAAGGAAAGTCGTTTTGCCAGATCCCGATGGGCCAAGGATTACGACGACGTCTCCTTTTTTAACTTCAAGGTCAACGCCTTTTAGAATTTTATTGCTTCCAAAAGCCTTGTGAACATTTGTGACTTTTAACATTTTTTCCTCCGTTCGATGAATTTGAACAGCCGCTCAATGCCGATGTTAAGCGCGATGTAAAAAACCGCGATTACAAAATAGGCTTCGACATAGCCAAGATTGCGCGACGCGTTGGTTTTGGCCAGCGCCGTGATTTCCGGCACTCCAAAGACAAAGGCCAGCGAACTCATCTTTACGATGCCCGTCGCGTAGTTGCAAAGGACGGGAAGGCAATGCTCGACCACTTGCGGAAAAATGATTCTGCGGTAGGCTTGCGCTTTTGTAAGGCCGACAGAGTAGGCGGCTTCAAGCTGGCCTTTGCTTACCGCGCTGATTCCCGCCCTGAACATTTCGGACATCAATGCGGTGAAATAAAAAAACAAAAGCGCGTAGGCGTACCAAAAGCCGCCGATTACATTGACGTTAAAGTCAATGTTGTTGTCAAACAAATATTTTTGGATTGCCGTCGGAATCGCGATGTAAAAAAGATAGGTTTGGACCATGAAGGGAGTTCCGCGCGCAAAGCTTACATAAAGCGACAAGGCTTTCGCCAGCGCGGAATTTTTTTCTTGGCGCGCGGCCGCAAGAAGAAAGCCAAAGAAAAACGAAAACGTAAAAATGATTGAAACAATTTGCAAGGTCACAGGGAGGCCTTTGAGCGCGATGATTATTGTTTGCCAAGCGAACTTCCAGTCAAAATTCATTTAGCGCCTCCCCTGCTTCGCGCTTTCTTGGCCCTTTCCTGCGACAGAATGGAATCAAGCAAGGCGGAAATTTTTTCTATCGCTACGGCTAAAACCCAATAAATCAAAGTGAGAGCTGCGTAAATTTCCAAAACGTATTTGCTGAACGTTGTGTTGTTCAACAAGTTGGCTTTTCCAAAAACGTCGACCAAGCCGATCGTAAAGGCCAAGCTTCCGTCTTTTAAAAGGCCGATGATTATCGTTGACAAATTTGGCAGGGCAAAGTAAAAGGCTTGCGGAAGCATTATCCGCCTTATGATTTGCAGGTTCGTCATGCCTACGCTTTCTCCGGCTTCGTATTGTCCGCGCGGAACGGATTGATAGGCGCCGCGCATAATTTCCGAAATCGACGCTGAACAGAGAAGCGTGAGCGTTACGCAAACATAGAACATTCTGTTTTGCGGATTCACATGGACAAGATTCGGAAGGCCGTAGTAAACCAAAAACAAAAGCACTACCGGCGGCACCGACCTGAATGTCGCCGTGTAGGCCACGCCAAAAGTTTTGAACGCGCGGTTTTTTCCCAGCTTAAAGGCTGTCAAAAGCGCTCCCCAAAGCAAGCTTATGCCAAGGGCGACGGCCACATAGACAAAAGTTGTTTTTAGATAAGGGAGAAGCTTTGGAATGTAAAAAAAGAACCGCTCTATATTAAAATGCATCTTTAGTTACCGCTATTGTTTTGCGCCGACCTAGCCTGCTTGAAGGTATTGGCGTAAATTTTTTCCAATAAATAAAGGCCGCCTGAATATCCCGCGTAAGAGCCGTTTGTCACAACATCGGTGATTACCGGCATGCTAAGGCTTGCAAAGAATTCATTCTTCTTTCTGGCCAACTGGTTTTCCCAGTAGGAGCCAAGAATCAAGGCCTTTTTGGAGTCTCCGATTTTTTGGTCGATGTCCTTTACAATCAATTCGCCGTCGGCTTGGAAGCTTAGCGCGTTTTCATATTCAGGAAGAATCGCTTTAAACGCTTCCTTGATTTTTTCTTCCGCCGCTTTTGGCGGATCGTCGTCAAGGTAAACGCCTTTTGGAATGTAGCCAAGCTCGTTGGCCAAAAAGTCCGCCACGCCAAGCGAGTAAAGGCAGTCGCCTGCGACATAAAGCTCGTAGGGAACCGCTCCCTTGTATTCCGCGATGAAATCCGCGAAAGAAACCAAGTAGTTGTAAAAGCGGTCCTCCTCTTTTTTTATGACGCTTTCCGTAAAGGCGCAATCCAAGCCAAGGCCTTGCGCGACGGCTCTGAGAAAGGCCGACGTAGCCTTGGCGCCAACAGGCAGGTAAGGAAACTGTATGCAGGGCGTTTTATACTTTGACTTAAGGTGGTCAACGATTTTCTTTCCGCACCAAGGGCCTACAAGAATGTTGGCCTCGGCGTTTGGAATATTTTTCCATTCGGAGACGCCAGCGCTTGAATAGCCAAAAAGAATGTTGACTTTAAGGCCAAGCTTTTCCAAGAGCGCCTTTATTTGCTCCAAGTCGCCGCGCCAAAAACTGTCTTGGTATGGAACGGACGCAAAGACGTTCACAAGGCCCTTTTGAACTTGCGGCGCCTCCTCTTGGTAAAAGTCGTCAACATATTGGTCGATGATTCCGTTTACCACGACTTCATGGCCAAAGTAAGAGTTCCCTCTAAAGCCCGCGCAGTCAACGCCGACTACAGGCTTTCCTTGCTCGGCGAAAGTTCCCGCGACTTCGCCGGCGTTGTCGCCGATGATGCCGGCCGTGCAGCCTGACATCGCCACGTAAAGGTCGCCTTTGATTACTTTAAGCGTTCCCTCGATGAGCGCGGACAGTTTTTTTTCGCCGCCAAAGACAACTTCCTTTTCGCTGGAATTTGTGCAAGAAACGTGAATGCCGCCGGCGTATCCTTCGCCCTGAAAGCCCGACTGGGTGGCGGCGAAAATGTATTGCTTTGACGAGCAGCCCGGCCCCGCGTGAATGATTGGAACGCCGCCCGGAATCGCCAAAACCGTTTGCTGCGCGGCGAGGGCGCAAGAAAATCTTGGTTGTGAAATCAATGAACTCATAGCGCGTCTCCTTCTTGGTTCATCCACCAATCCGTGTAGGGGAACGACGAATGTTCCTGAATGTTTTTGTTGAATTTTCTTGTTATGTAGTTTTCCCAAAGGCGCCCGCCCAAGCGGAGCAGGCCGTCGTAGCCTACGCTAAGGTTTGCGTCGCCTTCAAAGGTGGAGGGAATGCCCAGCTTGTAGCCCAAGATTGTCAAGCCTTCGTGGCGGGTGATAAGGAAATCCGGCTTTAGCTTTTTTATTTCTTTTAGGATTAAGTAAGGCTGCTTCGCGCAAACGGTGAAGCTTTTTATGTCGCCGACGGATTCGATTAAAGTTCCAAGCGTGTCGACGCTTTCGCTGTCGGACTTTTGGTCGTGGTGAAGCGCGTTGATTCCGATTACCGTAAGGCCAAGGTCCGTCAGCGCGTTGGCAAGGTTATGGGTAAAGGCGTCTCCCGCGATGATATAAATTGTCTTTCCCTTAAAGCGCTCCCTATATTCGTTTAAAGGGCCTTCTATTCTTTTATGCTCTTCTTCTATCACTTTTTCGACGACGTCGCTTTTGTCGGTAAGACGGGCCACTTCCCTAAGCCAGGCGTCTGTCCATTTGATTCCGTACGGCGGAACGGCCTTTACTTCGGGAACGCCAAAACGCTCCGAGAAAAGTGTTATGACATAAGTTGAAAGGGTTTCGCACATTGTGGCCGAGCAAGCGGCCTCGCTGATTTTTTCCAATTGCGGAACGCTGTTCATCGGAACGACGTATTGCGTTTTCAATCCAAGCTTGGCCAAAAGCGGAGTGAACACGTCGCTTCCCTGAAAGTTGTAGACGTTGACAACATCCTTCTTGCGCTCTTTTGCCGGCTTTACGATATGCTTTGCAATGGCGTGAAAAGCCGCGTCAAAGCCGGTCGACCAAATCTTTGACTTGAATCCTTCGCAGGAAACAGGAATGACCGGTATGCCCAGCTCGTCGGCGGCTTCTGTCGCGGCGCTTTCAACGTCGTCTCCAACGATTCCGGAAGCGCAAGAAGTGGTGATGAAAATCGCGCTGGGCTTGGCCCGCTTGTGGACTTCCAGGCACGCCTTCTTTAATTTTTCCACGCCGCCGTAAATTGTGTCGCGTTCCTGGATATTGGTGCAAATAGTCTCGCACTTAAAGTCAGGAAGCTTTCGGTCCCTCGCGCAAGCGTGGCCGCCGTTGTCCCTGACCGCCTGGATTGAATAGCAGCCGATTGGAGAATGGCATACCACCGCCGCGTCCTGAATGAAAGTCAAAAGCGTGTTGGCGCAAAATTCCTGGCAGTCGCTGCACTGGCCGTAACAGGATGGCTGCGTCTTTAGGCTTCCTGCCTTTGACTTTTCGTGAAGTTCGCTGGCGGAACCTTTGAACGAGGTTATTGAGTTTAGCCTACGCTCGCGGATTTCAGGCGAGGCGGACGATATGTTTATTGCCATAAGTTCTCCTTTGCTGTTTGCGCCGGTCTTTTTTCCTTAAAAAAAACGGCATTACTTTTTTAAATGTTTTTTTTTACTTTTTTATTTTATTATTTATTGATTTTATTGCGGCGTGAAAATCTTGTTCGCGCCGCAAATTTCTAGTTTGCGTAGTCCACGTATTCTCCGGAATAGGCGTCGTATCCGTAGACTCTGCGCGAAATCTCAGAGGCGATGCCTTCGGCCTTTATTTGCTTTAGGACTTCCACATAGCGGTCAAGGAATTTCTTGTCCACTCCTTTTTTAAAGAGCGTGTAGGCTCCGACATTCTGCGTGGGCACCCAAGTGACTTGGTCAACGTACTCATGGTAGGCGCCGTCCTCCGAAACAAAGTTTGTCTGGAAGTCAGTCTTTTGCGCGACAGTCGCGCCGTAGCGGCCAACGCCCACGTAGTTTTGCGTGCTGCTCCAAGTCTGCTCGGAAGTGGTTTCAAATTCCAGCTTGTTGTCTGGGTTCTGCTCGTTGTAAACTTCAAGGATGTAGGTTGAGCCGTAGCCTGAGTTTTGCGGCGCCACCTTCAATCCGTCCTTTTGCTTTTTGGCAAGGTCCGACAAAGAAGAAACGCCGTCGGCGAATTCCTTGCGAATCAACATTCCAGTCCAAGTGAAGTCAAGCGGCTCGCGGGGAATCTCAAACTTTTCGATGCGCTCGCGCGAAAGGAAAAAGTCGCCGACTGAGCCGTCGTAGTTTCCTGTTTGAAGGCCCACGCGAAGGTCGTCCTGGCTTGTCGGAATGAATTCGATGTCGTACTCGGGAAGGCGCTTTGCGATTTCCCTCCAAACCTCAACTTCCTCTCCTGCAAGATTGTCGTTCTCGTCGACGTAGCTGCAAATGCCTTCGTCCTGCGCGAATGCGATTTTGATCTTTTGCTTTCCTGATTTTCCCGCTCCGTTCTTTGAGCAAGAAAGCAATCCAAACGCCAACGCAAGCGCGGCAACTGACAGTAAAATCTTTTTCATCTTTAACTCCTATATTTTGTTTTGGGCAATATGATTGTCCGCCTTGTAAAAATATTCGGTTATGCTTTTCAACGCTTCCTCAACCGAACATTCCAACTCGTCAAAAACGGAAATTCCCAATTTGGAAAATTCCTTTTGAACCTTAAATCCAATCCGCGCCGCCACGACAGCCCTGCAATCCTTTAAAAGCTCAACCCTCGCTCCCGCTTGCGCGCAGCATCCTTCATTTTCCGCGCCTCCTTTATCCGATGGAACGTAATCGCGCTTTTGGGCAAAGCGCCATTCTTTTCCGTCGGCTTCGTAAACAAAGTAACTCCCCGCCTGGCCAAAATGCAAGTCGATTTTGCTTCCGTCGCTTGTCGCGACCGCAATCAAGTACGCCATCAGGCCTTCCTTAAATCTTGTAGTCGTCGGCCATGTCCATAAGGCCGTATTCCAGCAAGATTTGCTCAAGCCGTTCCTGCGTCATAGGAGTCGGAATCGTGAACATTTGGTTGTTGATCACCGCCTCAGCAAGGTTCCTGTACTCCTTGGCTTGGTTTGAGTCCGGCTTGTATTCGATGACGGTCTTTCGGTTTATCTCCGCCCGCTGAACGATGTTGTCGCGGGGAACGAAATACAAAAGCTGGGTTCCCAATTCCTTGCTAAAGGCGCGCAAAAGGTCAAGCTCGCGGTCGACGTTGCGGCTGTTGCAAATGATTCCTCCAAGACGGACGCCGCCGGCCTTGGCGTAACGGCTGATTCCCTTGGCGATGTTGTTGGCGGCGTAAAGGGCCATCATCTCGCCCGAAGCCACGATGTAAATTTCCTTGGCCTTTCCTTCGCGAATCGGCATGGCAAAGCCGCCGCACACTACGTCTCCAAGAACGTCGTAAAAGACAAAGTCCAAATCGTCGGTGTAGGCGCCAAGATTTTCCAGCATGTTAATGGAAGTGATGATGCCGCGGCCCGCGCAACCGACGCCCGGCTCCGGTCCGCCAGACTCGACGCAGCGGGTTCCGCCAAAGCCTGTTCGCATGATGCGGTCAAGCTTGACGTCTTCGCCTTCGTCGCGAATCGTGTCCAAAACCGTTTTTTGCGCGAGGCCTCCCAAAAGCAAGCGGGTCGAGTCGGCCTTGGGGTCGCAGCCCACGACCATGACTTTTTTTCCGTGCTCGACAAGGCCCGCTGTCAAGTTTTGCGTCGTCGTCGATTTTCCGATTCCGCCTTTTCCGTAAATCGCGATTTGTCTGATTTCTGCCATTTTTTTCTCCTTGTTATAAAAATAGTAATACCATATGAAAACTAGGTAATTTTTTTAAAAAAAACGCCGGAATCCGGCGTTTTTTGCCCGTTTTGCGGGCTTTTTTTTAGTTTCCGCTAAAAAGCGAAGTTGAAAGATAGCGGTCGCCGGAATCGGGCAAAAGAACTACAATTGTCTTTCCCTTGTTTTCGGGACGGTCGGCCAAAATTTTGGCAGCCTTAAGAGCCGCGCCGCTTGAAATTCCTACCAAAATGCCTTCGCTTTGGGCAAAGGCGCGGCCTTCGGCAAAGGCGTCTTCGTTTTCAATCGGAATGATTTCGTCGTAAACCTTTGTGTTAAGGACGGCTGGAACGAATCCCGCGCCGATTCCCTGGATTTTGTGCACGCCGGCGGTTCCCTTTGAAAGAACAGGGCTTGTGGCAGGTTCAACGGCGATTATTTTGATGTTGGGGTTCTTTTCTTTAAGATATTCGCCAACGCCTGTCAAAGTTCCGCCTGTTCCTACTCCCGCGACAAAAAAATCGACTTTTCCGTCGGTTTGTTCCCAAATTTCGGGGCCGGTGGTCTTTTTATGGGCTGCGGGGTTGGCAGGGTTTTCAAACTGGCTTGGTATGAATGAGCCGGGCGTTGATTTTTGGATTTCCTGGGCCTTTTCGATGGCTCCTCTCATTCCTTTGGCTCCTTCGGTAAGAACGATTTCGGCGCCATAGGCTTTAAGAAGGTTTCGTCGCTCAACGCTCATCGTTTCGGGCAGGGTCAAAATGGCGCGGTAGCCTTTTGCCGCGGCTACGGCCGCCAAGCCGATTCCTGTATTGCCTGATGTGGGCTCTATGATTGTGGCGCCGGGCTTGAGCAAGCCTTTGGCCTCAGCGTCTTCGATCATCGCAAGGGCTATTCTGTCCTTTACGCTTCCAGCGGGATTTAGGTATTCAAGCTTTGCGAGAATGGTCGCATCCTTGATTCCGGCCTTTTTGGAATAAGAGTTCAACTGCAAAAGTGGTGTTTTGCCAATCAGTTCCAACGCGCTTTGTTTAATGTCTGCCATAATGATCTCCTTGATAAAAATAATAACCTAGTTTTACACTAGGATTATAGGTTATTTATACCGCGCTCTGCATATTTTGTCAATATCTATTTTAAAAGAATTTCAATAATTTTAAAATTCAATCCGTCACTCGAACAAGCCCTTTGAAAAATAGCGGTCGCCGCGGTCGGGAAGAACAATGACATAATTGCCTTTCTTTCCTTTATTTGCAAATTTTAGCGCCGCGCTAAAAGCCGCTCCGCTTGAAAAGCCCGCGATTATTCCTTCTTTTTTGGCAAGTTCGCGGCAGCCGGTGATTGCGTCTTGGTCTGTGACTTTTACCACTTGGTCAACAAGGCTCATGTCCATCGTTTTGGGAATGAAGTCGTTTCCGATTCCCTCAATGTTGTAGTCGGCGTGCTCTCCGCCGCCAATCAAAGAGCCGACCGGATCTGCCAAAATGCCTTTAGTCGCAGGATTTTTTTCCTTTAGGAACTTTACGATTCCGGCGTAAGTGCCGCCGCTTCCGGCGCCAGCGATTAAATAGTCAACCTTGCCGTCAAGCGCGTCGTAAATTTCGGGGCCGGTGGTCTTGTAATGCGCCATGGGATTGGCGGGGTTTTCAAATTGTTTTAAGGCAATCGCGCCGGGAATTGACGCGCGAATTTCTTCGGCCTTTTCCGAGGCGCCGCGCATTCCAAGCGCGCGGGGAGTGTTGACGATTTCCGCGCCGAGCGCTCGCATGAGCGTTTGTTTTTCTTGCGAAAATTTTTCGGGCACGACGAAAATCACGCGGTAGCCTTTTTGCAGCGCGGCAAAGGCGATTCCCAAGCCTGTGTTGCCTGCAGTTCCTTCTACGATAGTCCCCCCTTTTTTTAAGAGACCGTCGCGCTCGGCGGCTTCTACCATAAAGCGGGCGGTGCGGTCTTTTACGCTTCCGCTTGGATTGTAAAATTCAAGCTTTGCGTAAAGGTTTATGCCGGCCGGAAGCCAAAAACTTGCAAGTTTTACAAGCGGAGTGTTTCCGACCAATTCTTGCATTGACCTAAAATATTTCATAAACATGTTCCTC
>DGRX01000006.1:0-64871 GCA_002391235.1 Treponema sp. UBA4377 | reverse complement strand
CTTGGGCTTGCCTTCGTTTTATCTTGCCGCTATGCCTCACTTTTTGGCGGCGGTGATCGCGCGGTCAATGTCGGCGATGATGTCGTTGGCCGATTCAATTCCAACAGAAAGGCGAATCAAGCCGTCGGTGATTCCAACCTTGTCGCGAATGTCCTTGGGAATTGACGCGTGCGTCATGCTGGCCGGGTGGCAGGCCAAACTTTCAACGCCTCCAAGGCTTTCGGCGAGCGAAACCAATTTAAGCGAAGAAAAGAATTTTTTGATGTTGTAATTTTCTTTTAGTTCGAACGAAATCATCGCTCCGCCGTTTTTGGCTTGCTTTTTGTTCACCTTGTAGCCTGGGTCTGTCTTGAGACCGGGATAGTAAAGCTTTTTTACCGCGGAATGTTTTTTCAAATGAAGCGCGATTTTTTCCGCGTTCTCTACGTGGCGGTCAAGGCGAACGCCCAATGTCTTTATTCCCCGAATCAAAAGGAATGAGTCGAATGGCCCCAGCACGCCGCCTGTCGCGTTTTGAATAAAGGCGATTTTTTCGGCAAGCGCCTTGTCGTTGACAACCGCAAGCCCGGCCACCAAGTCGCTGTGGCCTCCCAAATATTTTGTCGCGGAATGAACTACGATGTCGATTCCTTTTTCTATCGGCCGCTGAATGTAGGGCGTCATAAAAGTGTTGTCAACGATAGAAAGAATCTTATGCTTCTTTGCCAGCTTGGCCACGCCTTCCAAGTCGGTGATTGTCAAGAGCGGATTGGCCGGACTTTCAATCCAAATCGCCTTTACGTCGCTCGTGATTTTTTTCTCCAGCGTCTTTAAGTTGGAAGTGTCTTCGATTGAATATGTGATTCCAAAGTTTTTAAATATTTTGTCCAAAACGCGGAAAGTGCCGCCGTAGACGTTGCTGGAAATTATTATTTTGTCGCCGCTTTTAAATAGGCTTATGACAGCTGTCGACGCGGCCATTCCTGACGCAAACGCAAAGCCGTGGCCTCCGCCTTCCAGCTGGGCGATCAAAGCCTCTAGAGCCGCGCGGGTGGGGTTTCCTGTGCGCGAGTATTCCCACCCCTTGTTTTTGCCAAGTCCTTCCTGTCTGTAGGTTGAAGTTTGGTAAACAGGAACATTGACAGCGCCTGTGAGCGGGTCGCCGTCAATTCCACCATGAATCAAAGCTGATTCTATGTCATTGTAATTCTTTGCCATATTTTCCTCCTATGGTTCGGCTGAACGCGCGAGCTTGGCCGCGAGCGCGTTTGTTGCCGCTTATGCGACAACCCTTAATTTTTAGTCTTGCGAACAATTATGTTGTCGCTAACCGTGAGAAAAGGTTCCGTCCAATCTCACAGGCTTAATGTAAACTTCTTTTGAAAAGTCCTGTCCGCCAGGAACGCCAACCGCGTCCGCGCGGCAGCGTTGGCAATGCCTAAAGACTTTTATGTATTTTTCGCATTCGCTTCTTGCCCAAGACAAGTCGGCGCAAGATGGCGCGCTACACCAAGAAAACTGATGCTGAGGTATCAGCGGAATTATGTTGTAAACTGTCGCGCCGCGCTCAGCGACTGTTTTTGCCACAAGCGGAATATGCTCGCGGTTTATTTCAGGAATGAAAACCGTGTTCACCTTTACTGTCACGCCCGCGCTTGAAACTTTTTCTATTCCTTCCAACTGGTTCTTTATCAAAATCCGCGCGGCCTCGATTCCTTCAATGCGCTTGCCATTGTAAATTATGAACTCGTTTATCTTGGCCTGAATCTCCGGGTCAACCGCGTTTACCGTCACGGTAAGCGTGTCGATTTGCGCGTCGATTATTTGGTCCGCCTTTTGCGGAAGCAGCAAGCCGTTTGTGCTCATGCATTTTATCATTTGCGGAAACTCGTCTCGCACTTTGCGGAATGTCTCAAGCGCAAAATCGGTGGCGAGCGTATCGCCCGGGCCTGCCACTCCAACAACAGTAAGGTCAGGCGAAAGCTCTACGGCGCGTCTAATCGCGTCAAGCGCCTCGTCGGGGCTGATTATGCCGCTTGCAACGCCGGGACGATTTTCGCTCTCATTAAAGTCGCGCTTGCAAAAGCGGCAACCGATGTTGCAGCCCGGGCTTACCGGCAAATGAATGCGGCCCTTGTTCGACTTGGCGCCAAGCGCGAAACACGGATGGCTTTTTGAGATTTCTTCAAATGTCTTTGGCATTTCGCGCCTCCTTTTTTTGCGCCAAGCGCGTTTTTTATACAAGACCCTGCTCTTTTATGGCGAGCGCGAGCCTGTCAATGCTTCCGGCGGCCTCAAAAACTTTTAGCCCTTTGCCCAGCATATAAGCGGCGGCCGGTTGTCCGATTTTTGCCACGAACAAAGCCGCGCAGTCTTTTAGCAATTGATAGGCAGGCTCAAAATTTTCGCTGCATGAGCCGCCGCAAACGGGCGGCATTTTTCGCGTTTCCACAAATTCCGCGTCGTCCGTAAAATCGTAAATCTGCCAGTATTGGGCGTGCCCAAAATGTTCGTCTACCGCAAGCCCGTCAAGGCTCGCAAAGCCTACCAAAACGCGCCCGCTATTGTTGTCTCCCATTGCCGCCTCCCATCCTAGCGGTAACGTTCGAGCGCGTTGTTGTAAACGTCTTCTATCACGCGCAAGGCTCCAGTGTAGCCCACATAGTTTGTCGTAAGGACAAGGCGCATTTGCAGCGGGTTCGCCGCTTCCACAAAAGAATAATCTTTTTCTTTTGCCAAATCGCTGTCCCAGCTTGCGCCGATTATCAAGCCGCGTCCTTCATGTTTTATTTCGCGAATTATGTCGCTGGCTTTTCCCGCGTCGGGAATGAACTGCGCGCTGATTTTTCTTTTTTCGCTAATTGAAAGCAAGTCGTCCAAAATATCCTGTTGGTATTTTGCCGGAGTGTTGTCTACGATGAACTGTTCGGCTGGAACGATTCCTGTTTCGTGCAGCAAAAAGCGCGAAAGGCCGACGACATAGCCGGCGTCGTGAATGATGTGAGCGAACCGCGGCAAACCGTAGCGGAATTCCAAGAGGAAAGTGGCTAGGTTGTCAATCTCTTCATAGTAAGAGTCGATTTGGTGTTGGATGAATTTCTTTGCTTTTTCAACGTCGATTTCCGCTCCGTGGGCGATGGCAAAATCCAAGACTCCGTTCAAAAAGGCTGTTGTGGCGTTGTCGCCAATCGGAACAGAATGGAACCAATAATATTCTTGGTCGTAGCGCGCCTTTAGGTTGTCCGCGATTGTCTTTCCGTACCATGGAGAAACCAAAATGTTAAAGTTGGCGCGCGGAATTTGCTGCCATTCTTTCACGCCCTTGCAGTCGGGGCCGAACAAGACATGAACTTTAAGGCCAAGGCCTTTAAGCAAGCGCCGGTATTCAGCCAAGTTGCTTTTCCAAAATGGGTCTTGAAATGGAATGCTCGCGATTAAGTTGACAGTGTTCTTTTCCGAGCGAGGTTCGTTTTGATCTTCGAAGCGGGTAACATATTGGTCGATGATTGCGTTGACCACCGACGCGTGCGAAACATAATTGTTCGACTTGAAGCCCGGCGTATCTACGGCTACAATAGGCTTTCCTTGTTCGACAAATTCATCTACGACGCCTTGAACGTCGTCGCCTACAATTCCGCCGGTGCAGCCTGACATGACAACCTGCAAGTCTGTGTCCAAAACCTTGTATGTATTTTCTATGTTTTCGCGCAAATGCTTGATTCCGCCAAAAACAACTTCCTTTTCGGTAAAGGCTGTGCAAGGGCTTGTGGAACCGCCCGCGTAGCCTTTTGAGCGCGCGAAAAAGCCGCTTATCATTTCGCCGCAGCCCGGTCCTGAATGCAAAATCGGAACAGCCCTTGGAATTGCAACTACAGTCTGCAAGGCTCCGAGCGCGCAAGTGTATCTTTCTTGTTCAATTGAACCTGTGTAATTCGCCATTTTTTTCTCCTTGCGCCCTTACTTATATTGGAAGTAATCCGTCTGCTGGGTCAGCCACCACTTTGTGTAAGGGTTCAGCGCGTGCTTTTGAAAGTTTTTGACAAACTCGTCGTTCTCAATCGTTTCAACAATCATTTTGCCGTATTTGACAAGGCCTTCATATCCCATGCCGGCGTGCTCGTCGCCAACAAGCAAGCTTGGAATGCCGAGCTTTGCGCCCCACAAGGTCATTCCGCCGTGACGCGCGAGCATTACGTCAGGGTGAACTTTTATCAGCGCGTTGACTAATTCAAATTCCTGCTTGTTGCAAACATTAAAATGCGGAACATCGCCGTAGTCTCCGACTCGTTGCTTGAGCTGGTCGTTTTCATCCCGGCCCGAGTCAAACGTCGCGTCGTGGTGGAATACCGACGCTCCGACGGCTTTAAGCCCAAGCTCTCCGATTATGTCCAAGAGCGCGTGTCCGTGCGCGGCGCCGGCCGCTACGTATGCGGACTTTCCTTGCAATTTTTTTCTTATCTCTTCGATTTGCGGAAGATATTTTTCTTTTTTCTCCGCGATGACTTTTTCGGCGATGTCTTCTTTGCCTAAAAGTTTTCCCAGCGCGCGGAACCATCTGTCGGTCTGCGCGATTCCGTATGGCGGCGCGCTCGCCAATTCCGGAACGCCAAAGTCTTGCTCCAAGACAGCGCCCAAATATGTTCCCAATGTCGAGCACGCTTGAACGGTGGCGCAAGCCTCTCCCGCGCGGCTCAGTTCTTCAACTGTGTTAAATGGGGTCAAATAATTTGGCTTTGCTCCAAATGGAGCGAACCAGTCGGCAAAAGCGTCGCTGCCCCAAAAGTTTATGACATTAATCATGTCGTCGCGATGTTTGTCGGCTTTTTTGATAAGTTTGCGAGCCATTCCGTGATAGGCGGCGTCAAAGCCAGTCGTCCAAACTTTGGAGCGGAAGCCTTCGCAAGCAACGCCCACAATTGGTATTCCTAATTCTTCCTGGGCTTTGTCGCAAACGCTTTGAACGTCGTCGCCTACAATTCCCACTGCGCATGTAGTCAATACAAAAATCGCGGCGGGCTTCACCCTTTCGTACACCTCGCGAATCGTAGCCTCAAGCTTTGCGTTTCCGCCGTAGACCGTGTCTTTTTCCTGGAGGTTTGTCGAAAAGATGCGGCGGCGGCGGTTTGTCTTGTTGCGCAGCGAAGCGTTGACTCGGTAAGTCATGTTAAAGTCATGCAAGCAAGAAGAGCAGCCAACAGGTCCATGCGAAATCACCGCGGCGTCGGTCACCATCGAGACCATGCAGCCGGCGCGCGCCGTAGAGCAACCGATGCATTGGGTGAACTTTCGGTTATGGTCCTTGAGTCCGTCCGCCGAGAGCTTCACCAAATCGTCCGCATTGCCCAAAAAGCCGGTGATTGAATTAATTCTAATTTCGCGAATTTGCACGTCCGGCAAATTTAGGTTTACTGTTGACATACTGTTCTCCTTAAAAAAAGTTCGGCTGTCCGCGCGGGCCTGTTTGCCGGCGCAGGCGTTCTATTTTTACTTAACCGGAATTACGGCTCCGTTATACTTGTTCTTTATCCACTGCTGAACGTCGTCGCTGAGCAAAACCTTGACCAGCTTTTGAATCGCGGGGTCGTTGGCGCGGCCAGCCTTTGTTACGATGATGTTTCCGTAAGGGCTGTCGGCGGCTTCTTGGGCCAAGATGTTTGTCTTGATTCCAGACTCAAGAATTTTGTTGGTGTTGTTTACGAACAAGTCGTAGTCGGCGCGCGTCGGTATGATTTGGAACGCGTTGATTTCGACAATTTTAATCGGCTTGAGGTATTCAACGATGTCGCCTACGTTCGCGTCAAGAGCGCTCAAAGAATGCTCGCTCAATTTGATAAAGCCCAAGTCGTTCAAAAGCTTAAGGCCGCGGTATTCGTTGGTTCCGTCGTCTGGAACGGCGATGACAAGTTTTTCGGGAACGTCTGAAAGCTTTGTGTACTTGTCAGAGTAAAGCGAAATTGGCTCAACATGAATTGCGGCAACGCTGACCAAGTCCCAGCCGTTCTGCTTGTTTACAGAGTCCAAGTAGGGCTTGTGCTGGAAGTAGTTGAAGTCGGCCTCGCCATTTGCCGTTTTTTCGTTTCCAAGGTTGTCGGAAGCGTCCTGCAAGGTCACTACTTTGATTCCTTCTTTAAGCAATGCGGGGGCGGCGTAGTCGATGATTTCCTGGTGCGGAACCAAGTCGATGATTCCTTTTAATGTAACAATTCCGTCGTTGCCTTTGGCTCCGCCTTTTTTCGCGCAGGAGGCGAGTGAAAGCGCCGCCACAATTCCCAAAAATCCAAAAATAATTTTTTTCATAAATGTTCTCCTTTTTTTTCCTTATATCAAGGCTCTTGTTTTTAAAATTCTGTTTGACACAAAATTTCCCGCGCTTTGGACAATCTGAACCAGAACGACCAAAACGTAAATGCAGGCTAACAGCTTGTCATGCTGAAAGCGTTGGTAACCATAGCGAACGGCAACGTCTCCGATTCCGCCCGCGCCGAACATTCCCGCTAGCGCCGTCATCGAAAGAACCGCTATTACCGTAATGGTAAAGCCTCGTATCAACGACGGCAAAGTTTCGGGAAGCAGCGCATGGAAAATAATCTGCAAGTTTGACGAGCCGATTGATTTGGCCGCCTCTATCTTGCCCTTGTTAATTTCCAGCAGGCTGCTTTCTACAACGCGCGCGTACATCGGAATGCAACTTGCGGCGATAGCCACAATGCAAGGATTCGCTCCGTAACTTTTTCCGAACAAAAAGCGCGCCAAAGGAATGAGCATGATAATCATCACCATCTGCGGCAAAGAGCGCAGCGTGTTGATGAGCCAACCCCAAACCTTGTAAACTGCTGGCAGCGGAAAAAGTCCGTCGGGGCTTGTCACAGTCAACAAGACTCCGAGCGCCAAACCAAACACCAAAACAATCAGGCTGGCCAACGCCGTCATGTAGAGAGTGTCAAAAATTGAAGGCCAAAGTTTTGACCAGATTTCGACGGAAACCGATGATTTCAGAACCGCCCACAAACTGTTGTCCAACAAACTCATGTCCTTCTCCTTTTTTAAATTGTATACATTCCGTCTTTGCACAACTGTTCGTTGTTCAAACGGAAGAAGACCTTTGCAAAAAGCTCGCCGGTGCGGCTTTCTGGATTGTTGAAAATGTTAAAGACGCTTCCTTCTTCAACAATTTTTCCTTCCTCCAAAACAGCCATTCTTTGGCAAGCGTATTTTACGGCTTCAAGTTCATGCGTTATCATCAAGATTGTGATGCCGGTTTTTTCGTTTATCTCTTTAAGCAAATCCAAAATTTGCAGCGTGGTCTGCGGGTCAAGGGCGCTTGTCGCCTCGTCGCTGAGCAAAACGTCCGGATTGTTGATTAACGCGCGCGCGATTCCCACGCGTTGTTTTTGTCCGCCGCTCAAGGCTCCAGGGTAAATGTCCAGCTTGTCTGTCAGGCCTACAAGTTCCGCGGTCTCTTCCACGCGGCGTTTTATTTCTTTTTTGGGAACGCCAGAAATTACCAACGGGTAAGCTATATTTTTGTATACTGTCTTTGCTTCGAACAAGTTGAATGTCTGGAAAATCATTCCGATTCGCCGACGTTCCACCCTAAGCTCCTTTTTTTCCAAAGCCAATATGTCAGTTCCTCCGATTATGATTGAACCCTTGTCGGGAGTCTCCAGGCGGTTTATGCAGCGAGCCAAGGTGGATTTTCCCGCTCCCGAAAAGCCTATTATTCCAAAAATTTCGCCCTTATATATTGAAAGGTTTATGCCGCGCAAAACGGGCAGCGCCTGGCCGTGAGGATAGTATGTCTTGTATAGATTCGAAATCTCAATGTAAGCCATAAAAAGTCCCTCAAAGAATAAATACCTATTAAACCGATAGGAAATATTCTAAATTATAATGAACTTTATCTTTTATTGCGCAGTTTGTCAATAGATTTTTTTATACAATTTCTATATTAGAAGGTATAGAAAGAAACTATAACGATTCTTTCCCTTGACAAGACCCGCAAAAAGTGAAAAATAAAAGGCGATGGAAAATTTATCGGAAAGCGCCAAGCAGATCCGCGACGTGATAAACTACATAAAGATTTTTAAGGACGCCTTGGCGGTCATACACATTGACGACCAAATAATCGACTCGGGCCTTTTGCCCAGCCTGATTCACGACATAGCGCTGATTCACCAGGCCGGCCTAAAAGTCATCGTGTCCCCAGGCGCGCGAAAGCAAATCAGCGAAATTTTGGACGGCGCCAAAATCGAATGGAAAATCCAAAAGGGCTCGCGCGTCGCGCCCGAATCCGCCATGCCGTTAATCAAGACCGCGGCCTTTGACGTGGCCAACACAATCATGAACCACTTGGCCGGCGAAAACCGAACCGCCGTCATCGGCAACTGGGTCAAGGCCCGCGCCAAGGGCGTTCTTGACGGAACCGATTACGGAACGGCCGGCGAAATCGACAAGCTTAAAATCGACGTCATAAAGCAAACATTGGACGACGGCTTCATTCCGATTTTTCCCTGCATCGGCTGGAACGATTTGGGAAAGCCCTACAATATTTCAAGCGCGGAGCTGGCCCAGCAAATCGCTTGCGGCCTAAAGGCGCAAAAGCTTTTTTACATCCTTCCCGACCCAAAAATTTCCAAGAATGAATTTTCGCTTCCTGACAGCGTTCACCTTAGCGGCGACGGAAACATTCCGGCGATGAATCTTGCGGAGGCGGAGGAAATCTTGCGCATGAACGGCGATTGCGGGGCGGAGGCAAGCCCAAAAAGCGCCGCGCCCGCCGATTGCGGTTTGGAAAAAAATCGCGGGGCAAGCGAACACCGCGCGCAAATACTTTCGCTCTTGCGCTTGGCAAAGGACGCGTGCAAAAAAGGCGTTGACCGCGTTCACATTCTAAACGGAAAGGTTGACGGAATTTTGCCATGCGAAATTTTCAGCGGCATCGGAAGCGGAACGATGGTTTACAACAACGGCTACGGCGACTTGCGCGCGATGCAGCCGCAGGACATACCAAGCGTTTTGTCGTTGATGAATCCTTTTGTCCAAAAAGGAATTTTGTTGGAACGCACGGCAAAGCAGCTTAAGGCCGACTTGGACAGCTACATCGTCTACAACGTTGACGAAGGAATCCACGCCTGCGCCGCGCTAAAGGTTTACCAAGAATCGGGCGCTTCCAGTGAGGCGACGCAAGCGGAGATTTGCGCTGTCGCCGTCGATCCCGCTTACGGAAACATGGGCGTCGGCCCAAAGATTGTAAACTATTTGTTGGACAAGGCAAGAGCGCAAAAAATAAAATCGGTTTTTGTTATGACCACGCAGACGGCCGACTTTTTTGAAAAGCTGGGATTCGCGCCCGACTCAATCGACTCGATTCCCGCCGAGCGCAAAAAGCTTTGGAACCCCGAGCGCGGCTCCAAGGTTTACCGAATCAGCTTGTAATACGCTTGCCTAAAACAATCGCAAGCCAAAAAAAACGCCCCGCCTTTCGGCGGGGCTTCTTAGTCTTGTGAACTACTCAAACAAAATTAGGAAGGGGCCGTCGTTGTCGCCCTTGTAGGCGTCAAGCTCAAGCCTAATTTTTGAAGCGTTTTTGTTCAAAACAAATTCCACGGGCACATTGATTTGGCCTGCTGGAATGTCTCCTACTTGGACAGACTGAGACACAGGCTTGTACGCGTATCCGCCTTTAACTTCCTCCGTAATATTCAATTGAAGAGTGTTTACGCCATAGACATTGTTTCCTTTTAGCGCAAACTTAATGACGTCGCCTTTTTGGGCTTGAACGCTCAAAATGTCGCTGAGGGGAATGTGGCAATAGTAGGAATCCCCGTCGTTGGCCGCGGCAAAGCGAACCTTTGTCAAGTCAACAGTGACGACCTTTCCAAGCGGCTCGTTGGTGGCGGTGACTTTCTTGATGTAAATCTTGATTCCAGGAAGCCAGTTCCAGTCCTTGTCGGCGACGGCGACGCCTAAGCGTTCGCAAATCGTTTTGTTGGCGGGGCGAATGTCGCACTTTCCGTCAACCCATCCGTAGTCATAAAATTTGTTTGTCGCGCCGTAAACAAAAGTTTGATAGGCGGAGATTTTTTTAGAAATGTCGCCGATGCAAACCGTGCTGCTTTTTGGAGCGTTGTGGTTTTCGTCTTCTTCGCCGTAGTAGGTGTTGATGTAAAGATTTGCGATTTTGGCGCCATCGGGGCTGGAGCATTCATAGGTGACGTACTTGTAGCCTGCAAAGTCAACGGGCTTGTCCAAATCCAACGAGGCATGGCCTTCGCCGTCGGTGGTCAAAAGAGTTCCATTGGCGTCGGGCGAAACATAAATGTCTTTTGTTTTGGGAGCGGCGTAAAGGCTGGCCGCGGCAAAGGCCAAGCAAAGCGCGCCCAAGAATATTTTATTGTTCTTTTTCATAATTTTCTCCTTAAGCTTTTTCTCTTACTTTGAATAAATCAAGTAGGGGCCTTTGAACTCGCTTTCGTCTTCAAAGGTGATGATTTCGAGCGTCATCTTTGAACCGTTTTTTAGAATCGGAAGGTCAATCGTGTCGTTGATTTTTTGTCCTTTCGCGAATCCGCGACCATTCCATTCAACTGAAACTGGCTGCCATTCGCCTGAATCGTCAAAAACGTTCGCGCGGAAATTGCCCAAGGCATAGGCGTTTGTTCCTTTTAGTTTTAGCTGAACGATGTCGCCGGCTTTGGGGGTCGTTCCCAATGTTTCTTGAAGGTCCGCCCAATAAGCGTAGTGCTTGCTTCCGTCGTCCCATGTGACTGAATTGTTGATTGCAAAGAAACGAGCCTTGCTATAGTCAATCACATGCAATTGGCCAATCGCGTTGTTTGTGGCGGTCACTTTCTTTACGAAAATTTTTATGTTCGGAATGTTCTTCCAGTTTGCGTCATAAACGCCTATGTTAAAATGGTCGGCGGCAGCCTTTTCCGGGTTTCTGTAAATTTTCTTTCCGTTTTCCCAATGCTCGTAGCACATGTTGGGGCCATAAACTATGCCTTGGTAAAGCGCGGGCTTTTTTTGGATGTTGTAAATTGTAATTTTTGCCGACTCATCCCAATCATAGTCTTCGTTTTCTTCTGGAACAAAGCCAAAGATTAATTGAATGTGCGAGAATTTTTTTCCGTCGGGGCTGGAACATTCAACCTGCAAATACTTGTAGCCGGAAAGATCCACTTCCTCTCCAAAGTCCACTTGGGCCCAGCCGTTTGCGTCTGTTGTCACCAACATTCCGTTTTTTTCTTTGGCAACCCAAATGTCTTTTGGCGCCTTTGCTTTTGGGGCGGCGTAAAGGCTGGCCGCCAAGAGCGACAAGCAAGCCGCGCAAAAAAGAGCGCGTCCAATTTTTTTCATAAATTCCTCCATAGTTAATTATATATGAAAAATGATATATGCTTATATCTAAAAAGTCAATAAAAATATTTTTATATATGAAATATAATATATTGTTATATATAATTTAGATAATATAGTTATGCAAGAATTATGACTTTGGAAAAGACTGTAATAGACAACATCAAGAGAATCCGCAAAGAAAAGGGCATCACGCAGGAACAGCTGGCGGAAGCGTGCAACACGGCTACCAGTTACATAGGGCTTATGGAAATTTACAGAAATGTTCCAAAACTTTCCACAATTGAGAGAATCGCCGCGGCGCTTGGCGTTGAACCGCAGGTCCTTTTTCAAAAACGGGAAAAGGATTCGCCGACAGAACGAAAGATAAAAGCTATAAAAAACACCGTAATGCAGTCGGTCGAAAAGGAATTGATGCGAGCCTTGCGCGAGGAGCTTTATTAAGCGCTCCGTTCGTTTATAGTTAAAATAATATAATTTTATATCAAAATTTAGTTTTTTCTCTTGCGCGTTTTGCTCTTGCCGAGTTATAATTAAGGCGGAGAAAAACGTGGATCAAAAAATTAAATTTCCAATTGCGTTAAAGCATATTTTACTGTTTTCATTCCTTATCATTCTTGTCTTGGGTTTGACGACCTTTCTTGTTTCCACGCTTGTTCGCGGCGATGACAGGCGCAAGGCCGAAGAAAACAACCACACGATTAACGCCAGGACCGCGCAAACCGTTCAACAGACTTTTACAAACGCTCAAAAGAATTCCTACATACTGTTTGACGCTTTTTCAAAAATTAAGGAACCGGCCAAAAAAGGAGGCCAAGCAAGCCAAGAGGTCCGAGCTTCATTGATTGCGGATTTTTTTAGGGTCAACGACGACATAATTTTTGTTTTCAGCCCTGACACAAACTTAAAAGTGAACCCATCGTTCAAAGAAAAAATCGGAGGAGCGGCCGGCGAAAAAAAACTTTCGGATTTTTTAATCGCCAACAAAAGCGCGGCCAGCGGAAAAGTCCGCTACTTTAACGCCAGGGAAACGCTTGGCATTGATTCGATTATTTTCACTTTTCAATATGGGCCGCTGAACGCCGTCAAGAACGCGGCGGTTGGCGTTGACACAAAAGCCTTGGCCGCGCTTATGAGTTCCGGAGCGAACAACGCGACGATTTTGGTTGACCAAGATTCCACCGTCCTTATAAATCCTGACTATGAAAGCGAGCAAAAAACTTACGTTGCCGCGCAAAGCCTTATCGACAGCATTAAGGACAAAGAAGGCGTTGACAACACTCAAAGCCTTGCGGAGACGGAAGACGGAAGGAAATTCATTTCGGTCCACAAGACAAAGGACAACCTTTATGTCATAACGAGCGTTTCAGAAAATTCCGTTTTTGCCGTAATCAATCGCACCACTTACAGAATCATCTTGTTTTCGCTCGCTATTTTGTTCATCGCGATTATGGCGATTCGTTTGTTCAGCAAAAACATTACCAATCCAATCGCCGACTTGGTTGACGCTTCCGCAAAAATAGAGCGGGGCGAATTTGAATTGGACATCAAGCCTCGCACGCATGACGAAATCGGATTGCTTACTTCCTCATTCATTCAAATGGGAAAGGGTCTTGCCGAGCGGGAAAAATTGATGGTGTCGTTCAGCAAATTTACCAATAAGACAATCGCGCAAAAGGCCGCCAGCGGAGAGCTTGCGCTTGGAGGCGAAAACCGCAACGCGACGATTTTCTTTAGCGACATCCGTTCCTTTACAGCGATGAGCGAAACGATGCAACCAAAAGAAGTCGTAGAATTTTTGAACGCCTACATGACGCGAATGGTCGAGTGCGTCAACAAGACAAACGGCGTCGTTGACAAATACATCGGCGACGCGATTATGGCGGTTTGGGGAGCGCCTGAGTCCGCGGGCAGTCCCGCCCTTGACGCGCTCAACGCCGTCACCGCCGCTCTTATGATGCGCGTTTCGCTTTTTCACTTTAACCAGTCGCGCAAGGAACGGGGAGTGGCGCCGGTAAGAATCGGCTGCGGAATAAATTCGGGCCCGGTCGTCGCCGGGCAAATCGGCTCCAACGAAAGAATGGAATACACGGTTATCGGCGACGCGGTGAACCTGGCGAGCCGCACCGAGGCTTTGAACAAGCCCTTTGCCACCGACATTTTGATTACTGAAAACACATACAATCTTATCAAGGACAAAGTTATTGTCGAGGAAATGCCCGGCGTTCACGTAAAGGGAAAGACTGACGCGATAAAAATGTTCGCGGTCATTAACCTTGCGGGAAAAGAAAGGCCAAGCGCAATTGAAGAAGTGCGAAAGATTATCGGAACTACCGCGCCTGATTTGGCAAAGGTGAACACTGATGACGAAGAAAAGAAATACAAGATTGAAGGCTAACATTGCCGACATTTTGCTTTTTATTTTGTGTTCTCTTGGAGCGGCGACGGCGCTTGGCCTTTATTACAAGGACATAAATTCTTGGTCGTTAAAGAACAACGAAGTCGCGGTGGCGAAAATTTATTTTAAGAAGAACGTAGTCCAGCGCAAATTTATTGACAACGACATTTGGGAGCGCGTGAATCAAGAAAGCCCAATTTACAACGGCGACAAAATTCGCACGGCGCAAGACTCGGAAATCCACGCCCAATTTGAAAAGACAGGAACGAAAATCCAGCTAAAAGAAAATTCATTGATTCAAATTTTCAGCAATAAAAAAGAAAAGGCCATTGACTTTTTAAGCGGAGAAATTTTGCTGGCCAGCGCGCAAGACGGAGAGGAAGCGGTCGTCATGGCTGTAAAGAAAAAAATTTCCGCCGCGCCAAATTCAAAAGTAAAGATTACGATTTCAAAGGCGGAGAAAAACGAAAAAAAAGAAAGCCAGCCCAAAGAGGCCGTCGTTGAAGTCATCGAAGGCGAGGCCGTGGTGACGAACGTTCCAAAGGCGGCGCTTTTCCAAAAGCCGGTTGAGGAAGCGCAAACGGTAACGGCGGGCGAAGAATTCATTGTCACCGAAGAGCCGATTGTCGAAGCCGAGCCGGAGCCTGTTGTGGAAGAAATTGTCACGGAGGAAGAAGCGCCGGTAGAGCCCGCGCAAGAAAAGGAAGTCGCCGCCACGCCGGACAACCGCGCCGATCAAAAAGCGGTTCTAGCAGAAACGAAGGATGACGAAGAAGAAAGCGCGCAAGAGACGGCCGCGGCGCAAAAAGCGGAGCCAGCCGAGCCTGTAGAGATAGAAGAAAGTGCGGCCGGCGCTACCGAAAGTCCTTCGGTAAAATTCGCCAAAAGCGTTTACAACCAAAAGACCGGCGAATACAATTACAGTTTTGGAATTCCCTTGCGCAGGCTTTTTGGCACAAAGAGAATAATTCCCGCCGGGTCGGTTGTGGAATTGAAAATCAGCGGCGTCTCAGACAAGAGGGCTCCGTATTTTGGAATGGCGTTCAGAAGCGGCAAAGGCGAGCAGTTTGACGCAAGTCCGCATTGCTATGCGGTTCCTAACGCCGGAAAAGGATTTTTCGCGGGCGCTTCGTTCAACCAAAGAATTCGCGCGTTCATTGAAAAGGAAATCGAAAACACAAGTTACGCGACGCTTTCTTTTTCTTACGACTCGAACAAGTTTGACGAAGAGCTTTCGATAAGCGGCTTTAAGGTTGAGGCGAAAATTGTTTCGCTTGGCGCGGAAGAAATTTTGGAGCCGGTGGCTATCGGAAGAAAATCTGCGGCCGTGATTGAACAGATTTCGATAAACAAGGTCCAGTGGGACAGAAACAACGGCGGTTTTAGCCTCTTTCTTCCGCCAGAAAGAATTTTAGGCTTTACAAAATCACTTCCAAAAGGCGCCAAGATAAAAGTGTCGTTTATCGGCCAGTCGTCTTTGCCGCTTGACTATGTTGATTTAAATTTAAACAATTGTTCCACCGAAAAATGGGATAAATTCCAAACGATAAAACTTGACGACGGAGGAAAAGCCTTCCAAGAATTTGCGTTTGAAAAAACCGTTGTCCTTACTGGAGAGTTGATAAACTCCGACGCGTGCATTTTGGAAATAACTTTTGAAAGCGCAAGCCGCGAAAAACTTTGCCAATTGTCCAACGTAAAATTTAGTTTTGAGCGCGTTGAATAGAGGCGCGTTTGCGCAGACTGTTCGAACGCCCAAGACTGCGCCTCGTCTTGAAAGTTTCCGCCAAATGCGATAATTTGTTGTTACTATGACTATCATCGACGGAAACTCACTTACAATCGAAGACGTAAACGACGTGGCGATAAACGGCCAAAAAGCCGCCCTTCCTACCGACAAAAAATTCTGGGAGCGCTTGGAAAAGTCCCGCAAATTTTTGATGGACTACATTTCCACCGGCGTTCCGACATACGGAGTCACCACAGACTTTGGCGACAGCTGCTACAAGCAAATCAGCGTTGACAAGGCGGGCGAATTGCAGCGCACAATCGTGGCCTACCACGGAATCGGCTTGGGCCCATACTTTGATCATGAAACAGGCCGCGCCGTAATTCTTTGCCGCTTGAACGGAAATGTTAAAGGCGGCCACTCGGCCATCAGGCCCCAGCTCGCGCGCAAAATGCTGGAGCTTTTGAACAAGGACGTCATTCCATGCATTCCGCAGCTTGGCTCGGTTGGCGCGAGCGGCGACCTTACGCCTTTGAGCTACCTTGCGGCTGTAATTATGGGCCAGCGCAAAGTTTATTACAAAGGAAAAATCGTTCCGACAATGAAGGCTTTTAAGGCGGAAAAGATTGAGCCGCTTTTGATTGAGGCAAAAGAAGGCCTTGCGATTATGAACGGAACGAGCGTTATGACAGCCGTCGCCGCGCTCGCAATAAAAAAAGCGGAGCGGCTTGCGAACATCTCGGACTTCCTTTCTGCCGTCACAAGCGAAATCACGCGCGGAAAAGACACGCCCTTTGTGGCCAAGGTCAGCCAAATTAAAAATCACAAGGGCCAGTCCGAAAGCGCGGCTTACATTTACAAGATCATAAAAAATTCAAAGCGCGTTTACAAGTATGAGGAATTCTTAAAGACGCAAATCGAAAAACTTGACGGAAGAACATTCGTCAAGCAGGCGAATAAAATTCAAGACCGCTACTCAATCCGCTGCTCGCCGCAAATCAACGGCGTTTACCGCGACACGCTCGCGCTTGCCCGCCAGTGGATTGGCGAGGAAATAAATTCCGCCAACGACAACCCGCTTGTTGACATCGACGCGGGACGCATTTACAACACCGGAAACTTTTACGGCGGCCACATATGCGCGGCCTGCGACTACATGCGGACGGCGCTCGCAAACATCTCGGACCTTTCCGACAAGCAGGCCGAAGTCATTATCGACGGAAAGTTCAGCGGGCTTCCTGACAACTTGACTCCGCGCATAAAGGACACCGATCCGCGCGCAGGCTTGCGGCTTGGCTTTAAGGCCGCGCAAATCACAATCAGCGCGATTCGCGGCGAAGTCCAAAGCTACTGCTACCCAATCAGCGTCACAAGCGCTCCCACCGAAGCCATCAACCAAGACAAGGTGAGCATGGGAACAATCAGCGCGCGAAAATTCGCTGAGCAAATCGATTTGGTATTCTTGCAGTTTGCCACCCATTTGCTTGCCGCCATGCAAGCGGTTGACCTTGCAGGCTACGACGACTTTAGCCCCTTCACAAAAAAAGTCCACGACCAAGTCCGCGCGATGAGCAAGTTCGTAAAGGACGACCGCCCTCTGGACGCGGACGCGACAAAGGTCGCCGAGTGGCTTAAGACGACGGAGATTTTTGGGTAGAGGTGTTGCGGACGCGGGGCTTGCAATTATTTCCTTGCCACAAATAACGCGAGCGGCCTACTCCTTTTCCGCCACGCGGTAGTCCCAGTTGTGCTTGGGGTAGCGGCCCTTCATCTCTTTGCAAATCTCAGGCCAAGTGTTTTGCCAAAAGTTTTCCAAGTCGCTTGTGATTTGCAGGGGCCGGCGCGCGGGCGAAAGCAGTTTTAAAAGGACTGGAACGCCCATCACTTTTGGCGTCTCAAAGCAGCCGAATATTTGCTGGATTATTATTTCTATCGTCGGAACCACTTTTTCGCCGTCAACGTAAACGACTTTTACCGAGCGGCCCGTTTGCAATTCCAGTCTTGACGGAACCTTTCGCTCCACCTCGGAACCGTCGTAAAAATAGTAAAGCGCGTCGTAAACGTTTTGCGCGCTGATTTTGTTCCCGGTCAAAAATGGGGCCAGCCATTCGGCCGCGTTTTGCGAAAGCCAGTTTTTGTCAAAGCGTTTTGGCGGAACTGTGTCCTGGCCAAGAATGCCGGCGGCGGAACTAGAATCGTTATCAAGACTAAGACTGCCGCCACTCGCGCCGCCCGCCGCGGAAGCCTGTTCGTAAAATTTTCGCTTTACCAAAAAGGCTTTTGTCTTTTCGTCCAAGGGAAGCGAGTCAAAGCCGTTTTTTTGAACCGAAAAGCAAAGCGCGCTTTTTATGTCTTCGTCTCCGGCCTTGAGCGCCTTTTGGCTAAGAATTATTTTTCCGTATTGAGTGAATTCCGTCTTTACTACTTTTCCGTTTTCAAAATCGCAAACGACTTTTTTTTGCGCGCGGCTTAAAATCCATTCTTCAAGCTGAACGGAATCCAGCGCCTTGTATGAGTAAATCGCGCCTTGCGAGCTTCCCGCGTCCGCTTCCACGGCCACAATCCATTCCGGGCCAAGGCCGCCCTTGTAGTCCTTTAGCGCGGCAAGACGCCCCGACGGAAACTGGTAGACGCCCGCGTCCGCCGTCCTATGCGCGAGCCTGTCCGGAAAGCCCGCCAAGAGCGGATCGGGAATTTTTTGCAAGCCTGCAATTTGCGCGCCGGCTTCTTCGAGGCGCCGCTCTAAATTTAGAACAAACTTTTTTTGCAAGGCCGGCGCTGAATCTTTGTATTGCGAGTACGGAAGGACAAAGGCGGCGCCGCCGTAAATCGCAGCGCATCCCAAGCGGGGACCGATCCCAAGCCTAAGAACCGCCCGCCCCAATTGTGTAATCTGGCCGTCGTTGTCCAAGCAGTTAAGCAGCCGCAAAAGCTCGCGCGCTGTCTCCCACGAAGACGGGGCGGGCGGGTCCAGCCATTCAAGCGCGGCGGGGTCCTGGCTTCCCCATTCGGCGCATTCCAAAAGCAGCTCGCTTAAGTCGCTGCGCAAGATTTCCGGGAGCGGGTTTTTCGACCGCGGCTCGTTCTGGCTCCACAAGCGGACGCAAACGCCTTCTTGGGTTCGTCCGGCGCGGCCAGACCGCTGCGCGGCGGAAAATTCCGATTCGGGCATTGTAACCAAGCGCGTCGCGCCAACATTGTTGTCCATTACGCTCACGCGCGAAAGGCCGGAGTCGATTACGCAAACAACGTCTGGAATCGTAAGCGACGTTTCGGCGATTGAAGAAGAAAGGATTACGCGCG
Source organism: Treponema sp. UBA4377 (assembly GCA_002391235.1). GTDB lineage: Bacteria > Spirochaetota > Spirochaetia > Treponematales > Treponemataceae > Treponema_D. Next base: position 46,104 of record DGRX01000006.1, on the reverse strand, counting down.
TAACGCCGGGCTCGGCGGGCGACAAAATCTTTTTTTGCTCGTCAAAGGACACGGAAGAATGAAGCCGCTCGATTTGAACGGCGGGCGAAATTTCGCCGCTTAGCTCGGAAAAGGTCTTGTTTATTTCGTAAATGCCTGGGAGGAAGACAAGGATTGAGCGGCCCGCAGTCTTGGTTTTGCAAGCTATCTCGGTGTCGCCCGCAGTTTTGGTCTTGCCATCAGTATCGGTCGCAAGCCCAGAAAGCGCCCAGCGGACGGCGGCGGAAACCGAAAGTTCAGGCTTGTAAAAAAATTGGACAGGAAAAGTCCGGCCCGGTATTTCCAAAACTGGCGCCGGCGTTATGGCCTTGGAATCAACCTCGGATTGGCCCACGTTTTTGGCCTTGCCTCCGTTTGCGGTTTGCGCGGCGTTCCCAGTCTTGCTTTCAGTCTCGGTCGCGCCAAATGTTCCGCAAAAGTGAGCGATTCTCCTTGCGTCAATCGTGGCCGACATGATGATTACAAACAAGTCGTCGCGAAGCTGCATCGCTTCCTTTAAAAACGCAAGCGCCAAGTCGGCGTTTATCGACCTCTCGTGAAACTCGTCCAGCACAACGACGCTCGCGTCTTCCAAACTTGGATCGGCCTGGAGCCGCCGCGTCAAAATCGCTTCGGTCATAACTTCTAGGCGCGTGGACTCGCTTGTCTTGTTTTCCAAAAAAACTTTGTAGCCAGCCGTTTGCCCGACCCGCTCTCCAAGCAATTCCGCCACGCGGCTGGCCACGTTCACGGCGGCAAGGCGGCGCGGCTGCAGCATCAATATTTTTTTTGGGAACTCTTCCAAAAGCGCGAGCGGAACGGCGGTGGACTTTCCCGCTCCTGTTTCCGCCGTCAAAATCAAAAAGCGCGACGGAGAGGATTTTAGCGCCTTGCAAATTTCGTCAAGATGAGAATAGATTGGAAGGTTTTTTATTTGCTCCGCGCCTTTTAGTTGGCCGGGCGTTTCAAGTTCCTGCATATTCGTTCCGCTACATATCGTAACAAAAAAAATGGCCTGAATCAACTTGCTATAGAAAAAAAAGGCGAATCGTGATAATATGTAAGCTATGAAAATCGTAATCGTAGGCGCCGGATTTACTGGCCGACAGCTGGCAAAAAAACTCATAAACGAAAGAAACGAAGTCGTCCTTATCGACAACTCGGAAGAAGTCGTTCGCCACGCTTCCAACTCGCTTGACTGCGACGTCAAGGAAATGGACGGAAACAATCTTGAAAATTTGGAAGAGGTCGGAATCGGAAAGGCCGACGCCTTGGTTTGCGTGTCTGCCAACGACGAAGTCAACATGATCACTTGCTCGCTTGTCGATTCGGTTTACCCCGACATTTTGAAAATCGCTCGCGTCCGAAACTTTTCTTATTACATGAACACAGCGGCCGCCGTAAAAAAGCACGCCGAAACTTTTAGCGGGAAGCACCGCCCCCTTTACGGTATCGACTACATGGTCAACCCGGACATCGAGGCCGCCGAAGCGGTTGTCCATGCGGTTGAAAGCGGCGCCGTAAGCGACGTGGTCACCTTTGAAAATTCCGAATACGAAATTTCAAGAATCACAATCGCGCAAGGAGCTCCGCTTGCCGGCCAGCAGTTGAAGAATGTCCGAAAGCTGACTTCCAAGCCCTTCCTTATCGCCTATGTAGAGAGCGAAGAAAAAACTTCCCTGCCAAGCGGTCCGACGCTTTTGAACGCGGGCGACAGCATCGGTGTTCTTTCGCGCAAGGAAGACATCGGCGACTTGCTTGCCTTGTGCGGAGCCACGGTCGAATCGCTTGACAAAATCGCGCTTGTCGGAGCCGGAAGAATCGGAACACTTATCGCCGACCGTTTGATAAAAAAGCAAGACAATTCCTTTTTGTCAAAATTTTTCGGCAAGCGCGTCAAGGTCGGAAAAGACTTTGCGATTGTCGACCAAGACGACGTGTTTACAAAAGAAGCCAGCGAGCGCTATCCCAACGCGCGCGTGTTCAAGGGCGACATCACCGACGAAAGTTTTTTGCGCGAGGAAGGCCTTACCGAATACGACTTGGTCATTTGCGCGACGCATAACCGCGAGCTTAACATGGTTGTCGCCGCTTACTTGGAATCCCTTGGCGTTGGCCGCTCCGTCAGCTTGGTAGAAAGCTCCACGTTCGCGCAAATCGCCAGAAAGCTTGGCGTTGACGTTCCCGTTCCGCTAAGAGACACGGTCGTAGACTCTATCATGAGCCACTTGCGCGGAAAAAGCGTCACTGGCATCCACACAGTTTCCGAAGGCCAGCTTGAAATCGTCGAATGCGTTTTGTCGCCCAGCTCAAAGCTTGTCGGAAAGACTTTGCTTGACATCGCGAATCCCGGCGCCTTCCTTGTAATGCTAGAGAAAAAAGCCGGCTCGCAAAATTACGTAATCCCGGTCGGAAGCACAGTTCTTGACGCCAACGACCAATTGATTATCATCGCTCTTGCGGAAGAAACGGAAAAGCTTCTTAAGCTTTTTGGAGCGGAAACAAAATGAGCTTGTTTTCTTTTTTAAGAATTGAATTTTCAATTTTGGGAATCATCGCCGCGACTTTTGTTTTTCCTGTGGCCGCCGCGCTTTGCTACAAAGAGTACGCTGTCTTGCCGGCCTTCCTGGTCCCGATGGCCGTCGCCGTCGCGCTTGCCCTTGTGTTTTTTGTCGCGGGCAAAAAAAAGAAAATCACGCTGTCAACGCGCGGCGCCTTTGTGGTTGTCGCCTTCGCTTGGATTTTCGCGAGCGTCTTTGGCTCGATTCCATTTTATTTTAGCCGAGCCATTCCGCGCTTCATCGACGCTCTGTGGGAAAGCGTTTCTGGCTTTACGACGACCGGCGCCACGATTTTGGGCGATGTCGAGTCGCTTCCAAATTCAATAAATCTTTGGCGAACGGAAACGCACTGGCTTGGCGGCATGGGAATCGTCGCGCTTACCGTGGCGCTATTCCCGCTTTTGGGCGTGGGCGGCTTCCAGCTTATCAAGGCCGAAACAACCGGTCCCGAAAAAGGAAAGTTCACTCCAAAAATCACCAACACCGCCAAAGCGCTTTGGACGATTTACATTTTGTTCACTTGCTTGGAGCTTGTCCTTCTAAAAATCGCAGGCATGAGTTTTTACGACGCGCTCTTGCACTCCTTTTCCACTGTAGGAACCGGCGGCTTTAGCAACAGGAACGCAAGCATCGGCGCTTACAATTCGGTCGCCATCGACGCGATTTGCACGGTCTTTATGTTTTTGGCCGGAATCAACTTTACGCTTTACTTTTATTTGCTTTCGGGAAAAATCCAGGAGATTCGCGACAACACAGAGTTCAAAGTTTACATCGGAATGATTTTTGTCTTTGTTTTGGGAATCACGTTCGCAAACTTGCAGCATTACGGCGGCTTCTTAAAGTCGCTCCGCTTTTCTTCGTTCCAAACGGCTACGATAATTTCCACCACAGGCTTTGCCACGGCGGACTACACTTTTTGGCCGCCTTTGGCGCAAGCCTTTATTTTCTTCTTGTTCTTTACAGGCGGCTGCTCAGGCTCGACAAGCGGCGGCGTAAAAATAATCCGCTGGGTTGTTTTTGCCAAGCAAGCCAACAACGAGTTTTTAAAGACCCTGCATCCGCACGGAGTCTTTAGCATCCGATTGAACAACCGAGCCGGCCGCAAGGACATCGTCTTTAACGTGGCCGCCTTTATGACCTTGTATTTGCTTTTGCTTGTCGTCACGACCCTTTTTGGAGCGGCCGCCAACTTGGATTTGGGAACAGCCTTTACCGGCGCTTTAAGCATGGTGGGAAACGTCGGCCCGGCCTACGGCTTGCTTGGCCCCTCTTGCAACTACGGCTTTTTGCCAGTGGCGCTCAAGGGCTGGTACATGTTCGCCATGCTTGCAGGACGTTTGGAATTGTACACGATGATCATTTTCTTCTTCCCGGAATTTTACAAGAAGTAGCGGGACTCGTCTTTTATTTTCCCAAACATTCTTTTAGTTCCGCGATTTGGGCTGAAAGAGTTTCCAGCGTAATTTTTTCTTTGTTGTCATCATCGGAATCTTCTTCGTCTTTTTCTTGGTTGATTTCTTCGCGGCTGGCGTTTACAGCGTCCACAATCACGCCGACAATTACGTTCATAATTATAGACGCTTCAAAGAAATTGTATGAGACAAAGTAGATCCACGCCCAAGAATATTTTGAAATGATTTCTGATGAATCCGTTCCGTTCAATCCGAACAAGGAAAAGAAGGCATGCTTTAGGCTGCCAAAGGATTCTGGGAATTCCGTTCCAAAAATACTTGTTCCAATTATTGCGTAAACATAGGCAAATATCAGCAAAAGAAAGAACGTCCACAAGACGCTGGGAAAGGCTTTGATGATTGCCTTTACCATTACACGCAGGCTTGTGATTCCGTTTACTAGTTTTAGCGTTTTTACAACTCGAAGAGATTTTAAGCCCTTGATTATTTTTACGGATTTAAAAAGGCGGAAAACACGAAAAACAGAAAAAAATGGGAGCGAGCCGATTGTTGAAAGGACGACAATCAGCAAATCAAAAATATTCCACTTATTTATGTGAAAAAATCTTTGCTTATTTTTGTCTAGCCTAAACTCGCCAAAGAATTCACGGTTGTAAGCGATAGCTTTTATTGCCAACTCAAGAATGAAAATCCAAAGGCAAATTTGGTCAATCCATAGCAAAAGCGTTCCGTATCGCGTTTGCATTGACGGAGAGGTTTCCATGCCGAGCGTTATTGTGTTCACCACGACAACAAGCAGCATAAAGTATTCAAACGGCGTGTCCGCCTCTCCATCTACAATCTTACGAATTTTTTTCTGGAATGTAATTTCTTTATCCATAAATATGGTAGCCCGTTGGACTTTTGTGGCACGAGCCCCCCGTGGCGCTTGATGAAGAATGTCCACAGTACTGACACTCATAACCGCCATCATGCTGAGCTATATAAATGTGATAGCCTGTCTCGGTTTTATTGCAACTTCCTGACGTAGCGGAATTTGATTTGTGTCCACAACCGCAACAGATGTAGCCATCATCTGATTCTTCGATGTACTCATGTTGTCCAGATTCTGTTTTTGAACAACTGCCTTTTGACGCGGAACTTGATTTATGTCCGCAACTTCTGCAAATGTAACCCATAATTTGCCTCCTTTTGCATTATGAATTTTATTTAATAATTTGGAACAATAAGTTTAACATTTTTTTTGCTTTTATCTTTGCATATTGTGATTGAAATTTCTTCTCCAGTCTCTAATGGAACAATGCAATATGTGTATCCATTTTTTATAATATGCTTTTCATTGTTTAGAGTTTGCTTAATATAAGATTTTAATTCTTCTTCTGGTATTTCTTCAATTTTTAGTTTTTGTTTCAAATCTGTGTTATTTATAATATATTCTGGAGAAAAATTATCAAAATCGAATTCAGAATATGGGAACTCTATTTTGTCATTATATTTAATGCCAGCCTTTTGAGCAGGTGATTTTTTTTCAACATATACAACATTTAGATTATGGTCTGCTTTTAATCCTAGTTTATTTGAATTATCGATATAGTATGAAATTAATTTTTTCAATGAGTTATAATTACTTGAATAATTAATTTCTTTTTTTGCTTTTTCTTCAATTTCTGAATTATTTATAATACCGATTTTCCTAAGGTCAAGTTTAATTTCTGATGCATTTTTTAAGTAAGAATTTCTTATTTCTTGATAAGAAGCATTTTCCTTATATCCATAGGTTCTAAATGCCCCAAAATTTAAATAGGCCGTTATTGGTTTTATAGAATACTCTTTTTTTTCAATCAGTTCTATTATTGATTCTGGTACATTGGAAAAAGAATAAATGCATTTATCATTTAAATCCTTAGGACTGTAAGCGCACTGTCTAGCTCCTGCTAAGAGTAATTTGTTATCCTTATCATATATTCCAAATTGTAAATCATATGGAAGATATTTTCCAAACATTACAAAATTATAACTATCTTCAAAAGAAGCAAAACTTGCTAATACATTAGGCTTTGTTAAACAATCTATTGACCAACTATATCTAGTAGCTGGAACTGATAATGCAATTCCTGTCTGCTTATAGAAGTTTAATAATTCTGAATGTAATTTGTTTTCACATTCTTGTATAATCTTGTTTTTTTGAACATCATACTTTTGTTCAATTTTAAATGCCGCTTCAAAATCTTCTACCGTGGGTGTGTATGTGTTAATACCAGCTCGTTTAACTTCATTTTGGAAAGCGATGCCTATATCTTGTATTTTTTTTATATCGACTTCCTTGAATGGGCTAAAATAAAAATTTGTGTAAGGAATTAATTGAGCGTTTTTTCTTTCTTCCTGTTCCGGAATTGTTTCAGGTTCTTTAATATAATATCTATCTCCTCCATATGTTGTATAAGAATTACATATGATGGGGCATTCGCTCAAATAGTAGAAGTGCACTTTATCGTCATTGTCCCAAACTTCTGTTTGTGTTAAGCATTTTGACAATATCATAAACTTATTTGTAAGTGAAATGTTATATTTCATAGAATAAGAAGCTGTTCTATTTTTATAATTTAATTCTCCTTGTTCCAATTCGTCAAAATAATGAAATTCATACGGTGAAAACTCTGTAAAATATTTATAAAATTCTTTTATTATATTTTTCCATGCTTCTTTGGGATCATCCCATTTTGATAATTTCAGTCCACTTGCCCCTTGGCGTAATTTATTCTCTAAGGAATTAAATAGTTTGTTTGCTTCGGTTGTAGAATCATCCTTTTGCATGGCATCGTAATAATATCCAAGAGCATAAACATATTGCTGTTTTGATTCAAAATCTTTTCCTTTTGCCAGCAAGTCGTCATATTCGTTAGAAAATCCGGGTAAAACATAAAGCGCTATAAATAATATAGATAAAATTTTTTTCATAAAAAATCATTCCTTCCACATTTCTAAAATACCGAAATATCGGTAATACTATGATATACCTATATATCGGGAATTGTCAAGGGAGTGATGCCGAGATTTCGGTATCATAAAAGCATGTTCAGAGACAATCTTAAAGAGCAAATTGAATACAAAGGAATGATTATAAAGGAACTTGCCGCAAAGACTGGAATAAGCAAGCGAACGATTGACACTTATGTAGATAACCGCGCTGTAATTCCAAATGCGGAGATTGCTGTAAAACTTGCAGAGGCTTTGGACACTAGCGTTGAATTCTTGGTAAAAGGAGTTGAAGGCAAAACTAAAATAGATGTTCCAAAAAAGACCAAGCAAAACTACGAAAAATACAAAAAAATTTTAGATGACCTGGAATTAGTTCCGCCTGATTATATTCCGATTATAGAGACAATGATTCATGCCGTGGCAAAGAAGCGAACAAAGAAATCCTCGGCCAATCTTAGATAGGGCGTTGCATCAGCGCGCTATTTAAAAGCGCCAATAACTCTGGGTGGCACGTCAATTTTTTTCTTTTTACAAATTCTTCAACACCAACGGAATGAAGCTTGAATCTAGTATGCTAAATCCAAAGCATTTCTTTCCCAAATCTTTTAGCGACGCTCCGATGTGGAAAATCGTTGAATTATCAATAATCAAAAACCGGTCGTGAGTTTTTGTTGTATGATTCAAGGTGAGAGTCGGATATTGAGCATTAAAAGTCTGAACATCCTGCGCCGTCAGTTTTGTTTTAGGGTCGGTGTAGATTGTCACATTAACGCCTTTTTTCTTTTTTGCAAGCCGCTGCAGGATAGATAAATCTACATAGTTATCTATGAGGACTATTTCTTTCTTAGCGGCTGCAAGGAAGCGCTCGAACTTGGCGTAAGCGTCGAATATCTGGCCCTGGAAGAAGATTCCCTGAGTTTCTTTTATGTTGTATTTATCCATGAGGGAAAATAATTCATCGACTTTTTTATCTGTTTCATTCAGATGTATATCTGTATCTATTTGATGTTGTCGCATAGTTTTTAGTTCTACAAAAATCTCGGCATTATTCTGAAGGAAGTGACGCATTGAAACAAATGCATTCATTATTTGAATACTTACTTTTACAGCAGTATCACTCTTTAATACAGCGCTTAACATAGCAACACCCTGTTCTGTAAAAGCATAAGGCGGTCGCCGCAAACCCATTTTATCAGAATTGGAAGTCACAAAATGTGACCTCCAATTTTCAAACTCAGTATTATTTAATTGAAACATAAAGGTTTCAGGGAAACGTTCGATATTTCTTTTAACTGCCTGATTCAATGCTTTTGTTTCAACTAAATATAATTCAGCCAAATCGCGATCCAGCATCACCTGCTGACCGCGAATAACATGAATCCTTGAACGGATAGAATTTTCTTCTAAAATTGAAATTTGATTTTCCATACCACATGCCCCATAAGAAAAAATATTTTCAGCGCCCATCCAACCCTCGGCCTGAATTGTGGTAAAGAAAAAAAAGATATAAAAAAATGTGTCATCCGCGCAGGCAAAAACGATTAATTGTTGGATCATGTTCTTTGCGCGGCGAACTTTACATCTTTATTATAAAGGCATTTTAAATTTAAAGCAATAAATATCAAAATAAAGCTTTTTTATACTTGGCATATTTTATCACCGCGCAAGCAAAAACATCACTCGCTGATAAAATAAGTCTTCATCGCGCCCTTGCCCTTGATTTCCATTTCAACCGGTTCGGAATAAGCGATGGCGGCTTTTGTAAGCGCCATTGTTTGTTCCGAAACATGGATCTTGGACGTTTGACCGGAGCTTTCCATTCGGCTGGCGACGTTGACTGTGTCGCCCCAAATGTCGTAAACGAATTTTGTCTTTCCGATTACGCCGGCAATAAGGCTTCCGCTGTTGATTCCTATTCGCATAAAAAGCTTCACTTCGCTTGAAGCGTTAAAGTCTTCGATGTCCTTTAGCATTCCGCGGGCAAAGTTTACGATTGCAAGCGCGTTCTTTTCAGCCGGCTCGTTTCCAAAAAGGCCGGACGCCGCCATGTAAGAGTCGCCGATTGTCTTGATTTTTTCAATGCCTTCGCGCTTGGCCCGCTCGTCGATGCGCGAGTAAAGCGCGTTTAGGGCGCCTACAACCGTATTGGCGTCCAGGCCGCTTGTGATTTTTGTAAAGCCAACGATGTCGGCAAAAAGAACGGAGGCGTTTTCGATCTTGTCGGCGATCTTGGCGTTTTTGTCCATCGCAAGGCGCTTGGCGATTTCTTCCGGAAGAATGTTCAAGAGCAATTCTTCGGAACGGTTTTTCTCCTCCTGAAGTTCCCTTGTCCGCTCCTTGACGGTGTCCTCAAGCTTTCTGTTCTCTTCCTCAACGCGGATAAGCTTTCCTTCCGTCAGCGAGACTGTGACTGAAACAATAAAAAGAATCGCAAGCAAGACAAAGACTATGTCAAAGCCAAGGTAGGACAATGGCTTAAGAACGCCCTCATAGGTCAAAACAATTTTTGATGTCAATGGTGAATAGCCTTTTGTCGTGTACATTATGCAGCCAAAGCCAAGATTTTTTTGCGGATTGACTCTGTAAAAATCAACGCCGTGAATGTTTTCCTTATCGCTAAGCTGCGGTTTTCTAACCCTCAACTCGTTTCCGCCAAGAGAAAAATTTCCATTCCACGGGCCTGGATCAATCGAGCAGCGGTCTGGAACTTCTATGGTAAATTTCCAGTCGGTGATAATCGTGGCTTTCATATTGTTGTAAAGAACGCCGTTAAACTGCGCGCCGAATATGGTGGGATCTTCGTCGACAAACCAAACTTTTTCGGGGTCGCGCAAAAAAGTCACGCATACAGGCTTTGTCTTTACGTTTTGAACATAGGGCGTGTGAATGACTTCCGTTCGCTTGGGAATGTTGATGCCTGTAATTGAAATAATCACAAAAACCGCCAAAAGGCCGCCTGAAATCGCGCAGATGACTTGCCAAAAATGGCTTTTGGCTATTCTTTTTTTCATTTCCGGAATTGTCATCGACTGCTTGTAGCTTGGGCTCAGCCTAAAGCCGTCTTTTTTATCCGAGTAAAACTCAAGCTCCATAAGCTTTATTGAAGAATAAAAAAGGTGCAGCGCTCCGATTCCGTAGCCAAGGTCTATCCAAGAAATTCCATAAAAAGCCAAAGCCAAGAAAACTCCTAGAATAGGAAAGAATGGGTAAATGACAAGCGAAACAAAAACATTTTGCGGCAAGCGCCTTTTGGATTGAAAAATCATCGCCAGCGTGATAAGGCCCGGCAAAAGTCCAAGGACAACGCTCAATGAATACAAGGAGCTTCTGTGGTAAAAACCTTCTTCGTCAAAATAGTAAAAAAGATTTGTCGGTTGGCTGATAATTGTAAGAACGACTCCTAAAAGGCAAATGTAAAATACGACAAAAAGATGAACCGGAACCCCGCTTTTTATGGCCGTTCGGGGGGAACGGAATATTTTAAAGTCCAAAAGGTCTGACTTGATGAATTCGGCGGAATAAAAGCAAAACAAAAAAGTGTTTACATAATTTAGCGCGAAAACCATAAAGTTGCTTGCTCGAACAATATAAAATCCGATTTGACCTTCGCCTCCCCTAAAGACATACGCGCAAGCGTCAAACGCAAGCAAAAGGCCTGTCACAAACTGCAGCAAAATCAGCGTCCGGCGGCTGTTTTCCTTGAACTTGTGGCCAGTCAACAAAAAGACTCCGACCTGCAAACAAAAAAAGGCCAAGCCAAAAAGCATAACAATGCTTATAATTCTAGTCGTATCGCTCATATTATTATAGATTATATTTTATTAAGCGCGATTTGTCCACAAAAAATAAGCCGCATTTGTTATGGAAAAAAATCAAAAATGGTGGTATAATATTCTTGTGGGCTGAAACGTTCCGCCCAACAATAAAGCAGGAGACTAAAATGAAAGAAAATCAAGGCGCCTTGTGCGTGTGCGGATGGGTTATCCAAAACGACGACGATTGGAAAAAAATCACAAGGCAGTTGAACCCGCAAAAGTACCCTTACCAAAACGCTTGGCAGGAAGACCTTGGCGGAGATAAATTTTCAGAAGTTGTGGAAAAGGCTTTCACCACTTTAAAGAAGCACTTGGAATTTGAAAAAATAACGATCACCTTTGAGCACAAGTTCGCAGCCGACAACAGCCTCTTGTTCGGCGTTTTCGCGCCGGAAGGTGGCGCCGCCGACAGCTTTATCGAAGAGGTCCAAAAGAACAAGGACGCCTACAAGCGCGTTTCATCTTTCTTGGGCCAGGCGACCTTCCACATTAAGTGATTGCAACAAAAAAACTAAAATAAAAAAAAGACGCGGATTTTTGTCCGCGTCTTTTTTTTAGCCGTTCAACTTTGCCAATTCCGCTTTGACAATCTCGGCGGCTTTGGCGGCGGCTTGGTCGGCGGGAACCAACTGCGCGTCGCTCTCCGAGCGCAGCTTCATTTCAACGTTGGGAAGGTTTTTGTCGCCCACCACGATGCGGAGCGGAATGCCAATCAAGTCAAAGTCCTTGAATTTGACTCCGGGACGCTCCGCGCGGTCGTCAAGCAAAACGTCAACGCCTTGCGCCAAAAGCTCATCGTAAATCTTGTCGGCCGCCTCTTTCATCGCGCCTTCATACTTTATCGGAACAATGACAACTTGGAAGGGAGCCACAGTCATCGGCCAAATGATTCCGTTTTCGTCGTGGCGCTCTTCGATTATGCTGGCAAGCGTTCTGTCAACGCCGATTCCGTAGCAGCCCATAATCGGAGTGGCGGCCTTTCCGTTTTGGTCAAGGTAGGTCACGTTCATGCTCTTTGTGTACTTGTCGCCAAGCTTAAAGATGTGGCCCAGCTCGTTGCCCTTTTTGCTGTAAAGCTCTTCGCCGCATTCGGGGCACTTGTCGCCGGGAACGACTGTCCTAAAGTCGCCGCAAGTCCAAACGCTAAAGTCGCGCAAGGGTTCAACATGCTTTGCGTGGTAGCCTTCCTTGCTGGCTCCGATGTAAGCGTCGTGCATAAGCGAAACAAAGGCGCCGCTTGCGTCCATGTCGATCACGCTCTTGTCGGCGATGACAGGGCAGTTGCAGTTGAGCGGGCCTACAAATCCGTGCGGCGCGTTGGCGTACTTTACGATTTCGTCGTCATTGGCCAAACCCGCTTCGCTCGCCTTTAAGAAGGCGGCCAGCTTTGTGTCGTTCAACTCCAAGTCGCCGCGAATCAAAACCACAAAGTAGCTGAGCGGATAATACTTTCCGGCGTTGTCCTCAACGCGCTTAAATGATTCCGCTCCCTTGACTCCGCTCAAATCCAAAGCGCAGTTTGTGACGCGGCAGACAATCGCCTTGATGAACTGATTGCTCTTGGCGCCAAAGAATTTTTCCATGTCCTCAATGCTAAAGACATTGGGCGTGGCAACTTCCTCCAGTTTTTCGTTTGTCGGAACGGAGCCGTTGGAATCGGGCTTGCAGGCCGCCTTTTCTACGTTGGCCGCGTAGCCGCACTTTGGGCACAAAATCAAAGTGTCGTCGCCAACCGGAGACTCAACCATAAATTCTTCCGAGCCGGAACCGCCCATGCTGCCAGTGTCGGCCTTGACGGAAATGATGGAAAGGCCCAAGCGCTTGTAGATTTTTCTGTAAGCGGCGGCCACGTTGTCGTAAGAGGCGTCCAACGAGGCTTGGTCAGCGTCAAAGGAATAGGCGTCCATCATAGTGAACTCGCGGCCGCGCATGACGCCGTAGCGGGGACGGATTTCGTCGCGGTATTTTGTGTTGATTTGGTAAAGCGTCATCGGAAGCTGCTTGTAGCTTTCCAAGCCGTCGCGGACCAACGCGGTAAAGGCTTCTTCGGCAGTGGGGCTTACGACCATGTCCTGGCCGCCGCGGTTTTGGGGAGTCAGCATTTCGCCGCTCATCTTGTCCCAGCGTCCGCTTTCCTTCCAGATTTCTGCGGGCTGAATCACAGTCGGCTTCATTTCAAGGCAGCCGGCCTTGTCCAATTCCTCGCGGATTATGTTCATCACTTTTGTAAAAGACTTAAAGCCAATCGGCATGTATGAATAAAGGCCGTTGCCCAATTTGCGGATCATTCCGCTTCGCATCATCAACTGGTGGCTTGCAATCACCGCGTCGTTAGGAGAGTCGCGGAGAGTTGAAATAAGAAATTTTGAAGTTTTCATGGTGCGGATATTATATAGAAAAAGTTGCAAGAATTCAATATAATATAATAAAGGCAACAAAATTATAAAAATACAAAAACGCTCCCGGTTGCGGTTGCGTCCGATCGGCACCGCTAGCTAGCGTCGCTACTCGCTGTTTGCGTTTGTAACTATTTAACTTCGCCGCATTTGCGGCGACGCAAACAGAGAGTTGCCGCCAGCCGCCCCGCGCCCTCGCGCGTTTTTTACTAGTTTAAACCCGTTGCCCAATTATTTTTGGAGACACTATGAATTTTCTAAAATTTAACGACTTACATTTTTCCTATCCCGCGGTGGAAGGCGACGTGGACGAGGACGGAAAGCAAATACAGCCGCCGGTGATTTTTGACCATTTTAGCGCGGAGCTTCCTGCGGGCTTTGTAAGCCTTGTTGGCCCCAACGCAAGCGGAAAGTCAACCTTTATGCTCTTGGCCGCCGGCCGCGTTTTGCCGCAAGAGGGAACGGTTCAATTGCTGGGCCGCGACACCCGTTCCATAGACGAAGCGGAACGCGACAAGCTTGCAAGCTACATCTACCAAAACATGGAACTGGACACCGACCAAAAAACAGCTGAGCTCTTGGATTACGTTTACAAAAACGGCTCTCTTGGCGGCGCGGCTTTTGGAGCGCTGGACGAAAGAAAAGATTTTTTGGAGGAAGTCAAAGAAGTTTTTGAGCTGCAAGATTTGCTGGACAAAAAATTCAACGCGCTTTCAAAAGGCCAATTGCAGCGCGCGCTCGCGGCCTTCTCGCTTTTGTACGGCTCAAAGTCGGTCTTTATGGACGAGCCTTTTTTTGCCTTGGAAGAGCGCCAAAAAGAAAACGCGATAAAATACCTAAAGGAATTCTGCGCCGCCAAAGCCGTGACGGTTTACATTTCCATGCACGAGTTGGATTTGACAAAAAAGTACGCCGACACCGTAATGCTTTTTTACCCCAACCACGACATCGACTTGGGAAGCGCCGCCGAAGTCTTGACCGACCAAGCGCTCGAAAAATCCTACGGCGTTCCCGCGTCGATGCTAAAGCAAAGCGAAGAGCTAAGCCGCGAGCAGATCGCGCGACGATTAAATTTTTAAGGACTTTAAGCCTATTTCTATGCAATTTAATCAAAAAAGAAATTTTATTCCCTCGCTCGTAACATAAAATTTCTTTTTGTCAACATTTGTTCGATTTCTCTAACTTTTTCTAGAGCGGCAAATTTATCGTTATCAACAAGGCTTTCCAAATTGTCTAGCAATTCATAAATTTTTGTTTCATATGCCGCAACTTTGGTACTTGTCCTTATCGGGCTGGAATGCATTGAATAATATAAATTGTTGATTTTGTTTTTTAGGTTAGAATCTGTTGCAATGTTTTCGATATATTTTACTCTTGAGGATATTGTTTTTATAAAATCATTCTCTATATCATGTCGCTCTTGTTTTTTTGCAATTGAGTCATTTGCAAGCAAATTTGAAAGTAACAATATGAAATATAGCGATGTAAAAATAGTTTGAACAGAAATAATAACTTTTGTTTTATCCATTTCTTTTTCAAATACAGCAATTGCTAAAGCTAATTCTATAAAGAAATAGAGAAAAGAAATTGAATAAGTGGTCAATTTTGAAAGATATGCAGCCTTTCCTTTTGTTTCAAATATCGGTGTCAATAAAACCATTAGATATGCAAAATGCAAAAATCCATAGCAAATCCAAGTTGATGGAACATGGTGAATTCCGCCATTAACAAAAAACAGCACATTAAAGGCTATAACAAAAACACTGTCTATGATTGCCGTCAATACATTTTTCTTTGCCATATTATCCTCACATAGAACTCAATATTTCAGATTTTTTTGCGTCATATTCGCTTTGTTCAATTAAACCTGCGTCAAGCATTTTTTTGAGTTTTGCAAGTTTTTCCATAGGATCATCTGCGTTTTTGTTTTGATCTGTTTGTCCACTAGTCATAGTAGGCGCGATGTTAGGATTGAACATTTGGTTTGCCATTGTACCAAATGCGTTGGCAGCTGCAACACCCATTCCAAGTCCAGCTCCAACTTGGCCCGCTACATTTCCAGGATTAGAAGCCATAGCCTTTAAAACTTCGGCAGATTGTTGCTGAGCCCAGTTAATGCCAAGAGTATCAAGCGCGGCTTTTTGGGCCTGCGCTCCTCGAACTGTTTCTATTTGCTTCATGCCAATTTGATCATATTTTTCTCGCAAGCCATTTTCGTCATCGATATCTATAGCAGCGATTGAAAACGCCAAGCATTTTAATCCGTTAACTTGCAGTAATTCATCAACTTTCGGTTGAATCATTTCTGAAAACTCTTCAAGCCGCGCGTCAATTCCAAGCACTTCTGTTTCTGACGCTCCAAGTTCTTTTGCAACTGAAGATTTTATCTTGCTTTGAAATTGTGAAATAAAGAATTTATTTATGTCGTCTTGTGTCGCGCATTGAATATTATTGCCTATAATTGTTTCTAAAAACTTTGCGGAATTTTCGACCTGGATTTTGTATGAACCGCGCGCGCGAAGCTTTGTTGCTATACCCAAAACCTTATCGCGAACTTGGATGGGGGAGTCTGTGCCCCATTTGATTTCAACGCTGCTTGCCTTTCGCACAAAATACACCACACAGTTAAAGACGCTTATTCCGCCAGAAAAAACGTTGCGCAACCTGCTGATAAATGGATAATTGCTCGTAGAGAGCTTATAAGTTCCGTTTTCAAAAACCTGTTCGATTACACCTTGATTTACAAAAATGGCTTCTTCGCCAGGCATAACGACAAGCGTAGAGTTTGTGTTAAAATCTTCTTCTGGCTGTCGCCAAATAAGCAAATTTCCATCGCCACTATTTTTAATAACATCTGTCCAATGTTTTTTGCCGTCAGAATAAGCCGCTTCATTTGGATTTTTTCCGAACAATGCCATTCGTTTGCCTCCTTTTAGGGTTCATCTATATAATAAACATTTCCGCGACATTTATAATTTAAACGCAACCACGTTTTGATTCCACCAATTAAAAAGCCATATTTTTTTATTACAATAATTGCATATTCAGAACAAGTAGGTTTTAAAAGACATCTGCGACGAACTTCTTCTGGCGCATAATGTTGATACAATCGAATGCAAAGTATTGCAAACCACCTAGCCAAAACTATAAGTATTACACAAAAAAAATTTAAAAAATAAAACTTTTTATTCAAAGAAAAACCAAGACTATGTAGCAAAACCATTCCAATAAGTGAAAGCAGAAATACACACAGCATAACAATAAAAACGAGCAGGAAAGCCTTTAGATATGTTATAGACGGCCTATATAAAGGGCGTTCCATAACATACTTTCTGACAAATTCCTGCTCTTTTTCACTTGGAAAACCAAGTTTCATCACTTAGAACTCTTCTTCTCTCTAAGTTTAGCTTTAAGCGCTTGTATTTTACCTTCTGTATCGTCGCTTGGAATCATAGAACATTCGAATGAGTCACCCGGTACAACAATCTTGAATTTAGAGGTTTCAATTTTAAGATTCTGTTCCTCAGTCTTTGCCAAACAACCGCTTCCTTTCGAAACTTCAAACTTATATTCTTCTGTATCATCTACAGTTGTAAAATTTGTAATGTCTTTGAAAAAGTATTCTTCGGAGCGTTCTTTTTTCTCATCAGAATCAAGATTCATTGTATATTGATAGACATAAACTTGATCGGAAGAGCAGAAAATATATGTAATTTGATAACCTGAATACCTTCTGATATTATCAGCACCCTCTCTCCTATAAGTATTTTTATAAACAGGACCTTCAAGCATAATGGGCTCTACTTCATTCACCTGATCTTCGTCAACCCCAAGTTTGCCCAATGCCTTTTTTTTGAGATTCAAGGATTCAATTTGACGAGTTTTATTCGCATCAAATTCTGAATCAGGAACGCCTTTAGACAAACAACCGCGTTCATCACAAAAATAATGAATAATTTGTTGTTGATCCGAATTGCGACCTTTGCACAATTTTTTGATTTCTTTCGCATCCATTTTAGAAATCCTCCTAATTATTTTTTAGAGCATACGCTCCTACATACAACTTGGAATCTCCTGTTTCATAATAGAAAACAGTTGATTGACATCGGCTGGCGAAAAACCGATAGATTTTGCTTTTATAAAACATTCTTCCCATGTTGGCGAAGTCTTAAAAAACTTTCGCTTAAAATAGTCATATTTGACATAGGCCTGGAAATACCTATACACCCCTTTCTCCTCTATCATAAGAGCGGCATTTATGTATTTCTCTATTCTATCAATGTCGGGACGAGGAGTTAAAAAAGGCTTTCTGCCGGCAAGAACACAAACCGCGGCATATAAATATGTCTCAGAGTTGTTTAAGTCCTGTTCTATTGCTTTGTCAAATTTTTCCAACGCTTTGTCATAAAATCCAAGTTTTAAATAGCAGAATGCAAGTGAATTGTTGAGTTCTGCGTTATTCGGATTATCTTTTAGGTCAGATTCGTAAGATTTTTGATACTTGTTTATATTTTGGACAGGCATTGAAAAAATATCTGACATCGTTGAAATGATGACAGGCGCATGACAATACTCACACTCTTTTTGGTCGATTTGTAATCGAGCGCCGCATCCAGGACATTTTATTTCTATAACTTCTGCCATACAAACTCTCAGTTTATAAACTGTTATGATTATATCATATATCAACTATGATGTCAAGTTATTAAGATTTCTAAACTATTATCATATAATTCGATTATATGGAAGAAAAACCGCGCATAAGAAGTGTAATTGCCCAAAATGTAAAAAAATATCGAAAATTGAACAATCTTACGCAAGAGGCTCTGGCAGAAGCTGCAGAAGTTTCTAACACTTATATCGCGAACATTGAGTGTGGCCAGTCTTGGATAAGCGATAAAACGGCCGAAAAAATAGCGCAGGCTCTCCACATAGAGGAATATTTGCTTTTCATTCCCGAAGAAGAAGAAGCGCTAAATTCAGACACAATCAAAGAAAGGAAAAAAATGATTAAGTATTTAAAAACAAGAGAAAAAGAATTAGGATTGTATGTAAAAAATTTCTTTTCCGAAATTTTTGAGCAAGTTTTGAAAGAAAAAAAATAACCTCTCTCAATTCTGTAAATTCTCAACTTTTATTCCTTGACATCCTCGGTACAAATTTATTATATTAACAGTATAATGTATAGTATAATAAAATAAAGAAACTAAATTATAAGGAGGTATTCTATGAAAAGCCATATTATTATTCATAATGAAGAAGATTTAAAATCAAAAATTTACACTATCCGCGGCGTTCAAGTTATGATAGACAGCGACTTGGCTGAGATTTACGGTTATGAAACAAAGCGGTTTAATGAACAAGTAAAAAACAATATCGAACGTTTTGACGATGATTTTATGTTTAGATTAAATGAAAAAGAAATTGAACAGCTTTCAAGGTCGAAATTTTCGACCTTGAAGACTGGGCGTGGAAGCAACATAAAATACGCCCCTTATGCTTTTACCGAACAGGGAATTTATATGTTAATGACTGTTCTAAAAGGTGAACTTGCAGTTTCTCAAAGTAAAATGCTTGTCCGTCTTTTTAAACAGATGAAAGATTATGTCGTGGAAAATCAGCAAGTCGTAAGCCAAAGGGATTTTTTGCGGCTTTCCTTGCAGACCGCTGAGAACGCTCAGAATGTTGTTGAATTTAGAAAGAAACTTTCAGAAATTGACGATAAGGTTGAAAACGTAGTCAGCAATCTTGGAGACATGGTAAGAAAGTCTGAACTTTCGCCAATTATGTTGAATCTTGGAAAGCCAGAGATTCCTTCTGGCTGGCTTGTCTTGAACGGACAGCCTGTTGAAAGCGATTTGGCCTACCAGCAAATTTACGCTTTGGCTAACAAGTCAATTTTCATTGTAGATAATTATATTTCGCTCAAGACATTGGTTCTCTTTAAAAAGGCAAAGCGAAATGTCACTGTGACGATTTTCTCTGACAATATTCATAACGGCCTTCATAAGGTGGAATTTGATGATTTTTGCAAAGAATATTCCAAGTTGCAAATTGACTTAAAAATGACCGGCGGCATCTTTCACGACCGCTATATTATTCTTGACTATAATACATCGGATGAAAAAATCTATCACTGTGGAGCAAGTTCCAAAGACGGCGGCAGAAAAGTCACGACAATTACATTGACGAAAGACACAAGCGTTTATAAATCTTTGATTTTGAAACTGCTAAAAAACAAGAGTCTTGTATTAAAGTAGCGGCCCAAAACTTTTTGCAAGACCAAAAGGCGGGGCGGCCCACCCTACACTTTTAGCGCGCCGTTTTCCAACGCGGTGAATTCCGTTCCGTCCTTATACTTAATCACAATCGTCGGCTGACGGACAACACCGTCAAGGTGGATCAGGCTGGGCGCGTCGTCGTCGTAATTGCAGCCGATGGCAAAGTGGCAAGTCTGGAAGGCCTTTTCGTCTTCAAGCATATTGCCGCCAATCGTCGCGGCGGGGTTAAGGCCGATTCCAAGCTCGCCAATGTTGCGGGCGTTGCGCTTGTAAACTTCGCCTTGGCCTTGGGGAAGAGCGCCCTTCTTTTCCATTTGAATCGAACGGGCCTCCGCGTCGCTTATCGTTTTTTGCAAGCGTTTGGCTTCGTCGCCGCCGGAGATGTCGGTTACAAAACCGTGCTGGACTTTTACAACAATCGGCGTGTTTATGATTGAGTCGCCGTCCGCAAAAGTCATCGAGCCGTCGTAAACGATTGTTCCGTCACAGCCTTTGTCAACGCCGTTTCCGACAACCGGGCTTATAAAGACTTCTCCGGCGGGAATGTTTCCGCCAGCGCCAGGCTTTGAAAAGTCTCCGTCGTCGCTTAAAGGCTCGCGGCCTTCGACTGGAATCGTTATGTCCGTTCCGCCGGGAGCGGTTACGCGGACGGAGACCGCGCCCTTGAATTTTGCCATAAGCTTTTTGCAGCGCTCGCCCAACTCGTCGTAGTCGATGCAAGCCGTCCGCTCAAACATTTCGGGCGTAAGGCCGGGCGTCCAAATCGCGCGAATGCATTTCTTTCCTTCAAGCAGGTAGTCAAAGGCGCTGTCGTATTTTACGCCGTTCTCTCCGACATAAGGATTTGCCTCCGCCTCAGCGTCGTGGCCCAGCTTTACGCTTGAGATTGACATAATTACGTCGGGAGCGGTTTTTATCGCGGCGATGACGCTGGGCTCGGCGTTGTCCAGCGAAGTTTTTTCGCGCTGGTAAATCAACACCGCGTCGGCCTCAGCGTCGGAGGAAGCCGTGTAAAGGTCTTGCGCTATTTGCGCCGTCTTTGGATTTGCGATGATAAGGACTTTTTCGCCCTTCTTTATTTTAAGAACTTGGTTAACCGTCACTTGCGCGGCGGTCTGTTTTTGGTTGAAAATCTTTTGCATAAAAGCATATTAGCGCAAAAAGCTGAAGGGGGCAATTGCAGGCCGGCGCGAAAAAAAAACGGCGAGGCAGCCGGAGGTTGGCTGTCTCGCCGCAAGTTTTGGTCAGGAACCTATATTACGCGAACGGGTTTTCTGTCGCGTACAATGTGCCGGCCGGCTTGTTGTAGGCGATGTCTTCGATTCCCAAATACTGGAATACTGTCCACAAGGCTTTTCCAACATGGCCAAAGGCGACGGCTCCGTGGTGCGGATACTGCTTGGCGACCAAGACATGGCGGTAGAAGCGGCCCATTTCCGGGATGCCGAACACGCCGATGCCGCCGAACGAGTGGGTCTTGGCGTCCAAGACTTCGCCTTCGGCAACGTAGGCCTGAAGCTTTGTGTCCGGGCGGGTCTGCAATCTGAAGAAGGTGATTTCGCCGGCGGCGATATCGCCTTCCAACGTTCCGCGTGTAAAGTCCGGATCGCTTCCTTTTGGCTCAAGCAAGCGGTGCTGGATCAACTGGTATTTTATTCCAGGCTTGCAAGCCTTGTTCAAGCGGCAGAAGGGAGTGTTTCCGCAGTGGAAGCCCATGAACGTGTCTGTGAGCTTGTAGGGATACTTTGTCTTTCCCTTGATTTCGTCGTCGTACAAGTCTTGCGGAACGGTGTTGTTGATGTCAAGCAAGGTGACGGGAGCGCCTGTGACGCAAGTTCCGATGTACTCAGAAAGAGCGCCAAAGATGTCGACTTCGCAGGCAACAGGGATTCCCTTGTTGGCAAGGCGGCTGTTGACGTAGCAAGGCTCAAATCCAAATGCCTCGGGGAAGGCCGGCCAACACTTGTCGGCAAAGACAACGTAGTCGCGAGCGCCCTTGTGCTTTTCGGCCCAGTCAAGCAAGGTAAGCTCAAACTGCGCCATGCGGGGCAAGAAGTCGGGATAGTTGTTTCCGTCGGCGCCAAGCTCGGCGGCCATGTCTTTGACGACATCGGCGATTCTCTTGTCGTCCTTGTGGGCCTTGTAAGATACCAACAAGTCAAGCTCAGAGTTCTCTTCGATCTCTACGCCGATGTCGTAAAGGCCTTTGATCGGGGCGTTGCAGGCAAAGAAGTCTTGCGGGCGCGGTCCGAATGTGATGATCTTAAGGTGAGAAAGTCCGATAAGCGCGCGGGCCACGGGAACAAAGTCCTTCATCATGGCGGCGACTTCTTCGGCTGTTCCAACAGGATACTCAGGAAGAACGGCCTTGAGCTTTCGGAGGCCAAGGTTGTAAGAGCAGTTGAGGACGCCGCAGTAAGCGTCGCCGCGTCCGTCAATCAATCCGCCGTTCTTGTATGAGCTTTCGGCGGCGGCGGCGTACATTACCGGGCCGTCAAAGTTCTTGGCGATCAAGGTTTCGGGCGTTTCAGGTCCAAAGTTTCCAAGGAAGACGCAGAGCGCGTTGCAGCCGGCCTTCTTTACGTCCTCGACAGCCTTGAGCATGTCAAGCTCGTTTTCCACCGTAACCTTGCACTCGTAAAGGTCCGAGCCGTAGGCTTTGGCGATGGCCGCTCTTCTTGATTCAGAAAGCGAGATGATGAAGCAGTCGCGGCTTACCGCGATGATTCCCAATTTTACGTTTGGAATGTTTGTCCACTTGTCCATAAAATTCTCCTTACTTTTCTATGGATTATTGCGGCGCGATAATTTTTGTCGCGCCGCAAAAAGAGTGTGTCAAGGCTTTAAGCGAAGCGCGCCTTGATACACTCTTAGTTAGCTAGGTTGATGTTGGGACCCTGCAAGCCGACAAAGGCGCCCTGCTTGGCCTCAGACGTTTCGGGGTGCGCGATGAGCCACTTGTTGGCCGCCCACAAAAGCTTGTCTTCCTTGTCGATGTCGCTGATTTTGGGCTTGTCCAAGTTGGTTCCCTTGGGAAGAATGATCACGACGCGAAAGCCGTCGGGGTTCATTTCCTTTCCCTTAACGCCGTTGCAAGGCGCGTAGTGGAGCGTCGTCTCGTAAACTTGAACGACAGTTCCTGCGGGAACGTAAAAGGCCTCGACGCAATTTGTGTTGAGCTTTCCGTTCTTGACGGACTGAAGCGGAGCCAAAAGCAAAACGATGTCGGAAGAAGGAATGTTGATTTCGCTTCCGCGGTGCCATTCAAGGCAGTTGAGCTTTGTGTTAAAGCCGTTGCAGTAGCCGATTTGGATCGGCATTCCGCCGTAAGCGTTCGTACTGAACTGCTTGGCCACAGGAAGCGACTCAAGGCCCGCGTCGCCCGGAGTGTAGATTACCTTGTCCTTGGGCTTTTCCGTCGTGGAATCAAGCTTGGAAAGCAATTCCTTCACGTCGTAGCCTGTCAGAACTTTTCCGTAACGCTCGAATGAGTGTCCGAACACCGATTTGATTTTCATACTTAGTTCTCCTAAACCGCGCTCCGCCTTTATCGTGCTCGTGCACGGTTCACATATAATATAATCCCGAATTTTCTTTCTGTCAAGGGGAATTTAGGGGATTTTGGGAGAAAAATTTAGGAACTATAACGCAATATTCTTTCCTACAAAGACAATTTCTTCCCATATAAATTCTTGGCGGTTTTTTCAATCTTATTCTTGTTGTCTTTGAAAAAATTGTATTCGGCAAGCATAAGCATTTTATAGCTAAAATCACATATTACAAACAGTTTTTTCCTTGACAAAGCGTATCAATTATGATACACTCATTTTATGGAAATTCAAAAGAAATTACAGGCCGATTTCTTCAAAACATAAAGCGGAAATGAGCCTGTAAGAGATTTTCTAAAAGGCCTGTCTCCCGATGACAAAAAGTCTGTCGGGGCAGACATCATGGCAGTAGAAATGTCATGGCCAATAGGTTATCCAAAGGTTAGAAAATTGGATGCCGATCTATGGGAAGAAAGAACTGACATTTCCGATAAAAGAATTTGCAGAGTCTTATTCACAATATGCGGAAAAAAAATGCTCTTGCTTCATGGATTTATAAAAAAGTCACAGAAAACGCCAAAGGATGATTTAGACTTAGGAACAAAGAGGAAGAAGTTAGTTTTGGGGAGCAAAAAATGAACAAAAAACACATAGGAAGTTCTTTTGATAGTTTTCTCGAAGAAGAAGGAATTGCCGCCGAGGTTGAAAACGAAGCGGTCAAACGCTTGATTTCTTACAATCTTCTCGATGAAATGAAAAAGCAAAACATAAACAAAACTGAGATGGCAAAAAAAATGAGCACGTCAAGAGCCGCGTTGAATCGACTCCTAAATCCTTACAATGATTCCGTGACGCTTTCAACATTGACAAAAGCCGCCAATGTTCTTGGAAAAAGACTAGTCTTGCAACTACAATAGGAACGGTCAGCGCGAACAGAATTCTTTCGGCAAAAAGTCAACAAAAAAAGCCGCCTCGCAATGGGACGGCTTGCCATTCGTTTTTCGCGCTTTTTCTAGCTAAAAATTACACATACAGCGGCGAAACTTGGTTCAAAATCTTGTTGTAGTCGACAAAGGCCGCGTCGTAAGCCTTGACGTTATCCGCGATTGGGTTGGTCGTCTTTGACTCGTCCAACTCAACGTGGCTGTCGGCGAGCGCTTCCATCGAAACGTTTTTGCCGGCGGATTTTTCCAAGCACCAAAGCGCCTGCAAGGCCGCGCCAAAAGCGGCGGCTTCGCTTGATGTCGGAACTTTTACCGGCAAGTTAAGGATGTCGGCCACAATCTGGCGCCATACGGGGCTCTTGGCTCCGCCGCCGGTAAGGCGCAGCTCTTTGGGGGTAAAGCCGCGCTTTCTAAAGGCTTCCAAGCCGCCGCGCATCGAGAAAACCGCGCTTTCCAAAGCGGCGCGCGCGATGTTGGCGCGGTTGCTGTTGGCAACGGTCAATCCTGTGATTGAGGCACGGCCGTGCGGAAGGTTTGGAGTGCGCTCGCCGTTAAAGAACGGAAGCACGAAAACGCCGTCCGAGCCGGGCTTGGCCTTTTGCGCCTCGCCGTCAAATTCCTTTACGTCAAGATTAAAGAGCGCGCGGATTTCCTCCGAGGCCACGGTGCAGTTCATCGTGCACAAAAGCGGAAGGTAGCCGTTGGTGGAAGAAGCGAATCCAGAGATTCCGTTTTCCGGATCGGCGACCGACTTGTCGGAAAAACCGTAAAGGGTTCCGCTTGTTCCCATCGACATTGTCAAGGTTCCGCCTTTGACGCAGCCCGTTCCAATGGCGCTCATCATGTTGTCTCCGCCGCCGGCCGAAACCGGAATGCCGGCCGGGATTCCAAAGCGCTTGGCGGCCTCTTCCGTCACAGCCCCGCAAGCTTCGTCGTCAGTTATGATTTTAGGAAGCTTTTCCAACAACGAAGGATCGACGGCGTCGCAAACGGTCTTTGACCACTTGCGGTTCACGCTGTCAAAAAGCGCCGTTCCCGAAGCGTCGCCCGATTCCATCACGTAATTTTTGGTGAAGACATAGTTCAAATAGTCGTGCGGAAGCATGACGTACTTTAGCTTTGCAAAGGCGTCGGGCTTGTGGCGCTTGAGCCAGAAAATTTTTGGCGCGGTAAAGCCGGGAAGCATAAAGTTTTGGACGGCCTCGACAACCTTTTCCTTTCCGCCAAGAGCGTCGGTAAGAAGCTTGCACTCTTCCGCGGTGGAAGTGTCGTTCCACAATTTGATGTTGTAAAGGGGCTTTCCGTCCGCGTCAAGCGGAACAAAGCCGTGCTGCTGGCCGGAAACTCCGATTGCCTGGATGGAAGCCTTTCCTTCCGCGCTCAATTTTGAGAAGCAAACGTCAAGGCCCTTCTCGTACATTTCCGTTGTCTGCTCGCGGGTTCCGTCGTCCTTGGAAATCAAGTCCATCGGACAAGAGCCGCTTTCCGTTATTTTCTTGCTTTCATAGTCGTAGAGAACAACCTTCATGCTCTGTGTTCCCAAATCAACGCCAGCAACGCATTTCATATTCAGCCTCCATATCGTGCTCGTGCACGGTATACGACAATAATACGCTTGATTTCGCGTTATGTCAAGTCCGCCCGCGTCATTTTTTTAAGATTTTAACTGCTTTTTCGAGCTGACTTCGCGAAAGCCTTATTGCGGGCGCTTATGGCATAAAAAAAACCGCCCGCAAGGGCGGCTTTTTGGCTTGCGACCGTCCTTACCTTCCCCAGGTCATAATGAGGTCGTAGTTGTCCTCGCGGACCTCAAAATACTGGTTGTATTCGCCGCAAGTGGCGCAGTATTCGGGAGCGGTTGGGCCAACTACGATGTGGCCGCACTTTAGGCATTCCCAAACCTTTACGGTTGACTCCTTGAGTTTTTTGGAAGTGTCCTCGTCGTTCAACAATGAACGGTAGCGCTCCTCGTGGCGCTTTTCGATTTGGGCGACGGCTCGGAATTTGGCGGCCAAGGCGGCAAAGCCTTCCGCCTCGGCGGTTTTGGCAAAGCCTTCGTACATGTCGGTCCATTCGTGGTTTTCGCCGTCGGCGGCCGCCTTTAGGTTTGTGGTCGAGTCCTTTATGCCTTCCAACTCGGTAAGCCACATTTTGGCGTGCTGCTCTTCGTTGTTGGCGGTTTTTTCAAAAATCTTTGCGATTTTGTCCTGGCCCTCTTTTTGGGCTACCTGCGAAAAATAAACGTACTTGTTGCGCGCCTGCGACTCTCCGGCAAAGGCCGCCAGCAAGTTTTTCTCTGTCTGCGTTCCCGCGTATTTGCTCATAATTGTTCTCCTAGAGTGTAAGTTGTTGCCTTTATTATAAGGCAGAATTTGTGATAAAGCAAGTGGCCGCTACGTCGCTTCGCGCCGTTTTGCATAGGAAATTATCCACAGGCCCGCTCACGCGGACTGGCAATCGTATTATTGTTTTCAAGACGTAGCCGCGGACTATCTTTTTATAACAATTTGCGCTATAATAATATGTCTTTTATTTATTTTTCAGCAACTCGGAGGAGCGATGAAAAGCAAACGATACATGTCGCTTAGGCTCGAGCTTATGATTGGAACAATAGGCTCAATGTTGATTGTAACGCTGTTTTTGAGCGTTTCATACATATTCTTGATGAAGCGCATCGTGGAAAAAACCACGGCCGCATCCGTAAACCAAACGATGGAAACTTTGGACAAGGAGATTTCCGGAATCTTGGGCGAATACAACGACATGGTCCTTAACTTGTCCAACGTGATACCGGCGCTGGACGGCGACCGCGGCGCGATGAAGGCCGTCATTCAAAGCATGGGAAAAGACCTTCCGGGCGACACGCTTTTGTATTACGCCACGGCGGAGCAAATATGGGAGGGCGGAACATTGATTTCCCACTCCGGCTGGGAAGCGCCGGGCGACTTTGACATGCAGTCGCGCCTTTGGCACAAGAACGCCGTCAACAACCGCAACAAGCTTTGCTACACCGAGCCTTTCAACGACGTCAACACCGGAAAAATCATCGTCACGATAAGCTACAACGTTCTTGACAACAGCGGAAAGCTTATAGGCGTTTCGGCCTTTGACATTGTTTTGGACGCGCTTTCCGACGCCGTAGAGAACATTCACCTTTCAAAAAACAGCAGCATAAACTTGATCACACGCGAAGGCCTTTACCTTACAAACAACAATCCCGCCGCGATAATGAACGAAAACTACTTTGACAACATTCCATTTGCGTCATACACAAAAGCTTCATATCTTGACGGAACGGCTAAAGCCTTTGTCGAAAAAGACAAGTTCTTCGGCGTCCGCCAAATCCAAAACACGGATTGGTTCATCATCACGCAGGGACCGATCACCGATTTTTCGGGCGGATACATAAAGCTGATTTTGATGGTCATGGCTGGCGTCGCGATTATCTTTGTCATCATGGTTTTGATCGACGCGATTCTTTCCAACCGCGTTTCAAAAAGCTTTAAGCTTATGGCAACCGGATGCGACGCGATCGCGCGAGGAGACTTTTCAAAAAAATACCCCGACTTCTTCACAAAGGAAGCGTCGCTTTTGGCCAACGGCTTCAACACTTTCTCGGAACGCCTTAGCGGAATAATCGAAAGCATGAAGCAGTCAAAAGTTTCTTTGGAGCAAGCCGGCCAGTCTCTTAAAGACGGAACGAGCGACACACAGGACGCGATTTCGCAAGTTCTTGAAAGCATCGGAGGAATGAATTCCAACCTTACGGACCAGGCGCAAGGCGTTGACCAAACCGCCAGCAGCATGAACTCCGTAATAGAAAGCATACGCTCGCTTGAACGCCTTGTTGAGTCGCAAACGCTTTCGGCTCATAGCGCGTCAAACGCGGTTGGACAAATGATCAACAGCATTTCGGAAGTGAACGAATCCGTTGACAAGATGGCAGGCTCCTTTGCCGAAATCGCGAACGACGCGGAAAGCGGAGCCAAAACGCAAAACGAATTGAAAACAAAAATCGGCGAAATCGAAACCCAGTCACTGCTTTTGAGCGAAGCCAACACCGTAATCGCGAACATCGCCGAGCAAACAAACTTGCTTGCCATGAACGCGGCCATAGAAGCGGCGCACGCCGGCGAAGCCGGAAAAGGCTTTGCGGTCGTAGCCGACGAAATCAGAAAGCTTTCCGAAACTTCTACCGCACAGTCAAAGACAATCGGAAACCAGCTTGGCCTGATTCGATCAAACATCGAAACGGTTGTTGAAGCCACGCAGCGCGGCGCGCAGGGCTACGACCACCTTGCCGAGGAAATTCGCGAAACCGACACTTTGGTCCAACAAATAAAGGCCGCGATGAGCGAGCAGCAAACCGGTTCCGCCCAGATCACCGACTCCCTGCGCGTTATGAACGAAAGCGCGCAGCAAGTCCAGCAAGCCTCGCAAAAAATGTCTTTGGACAGCCGCGCGATTATGGACGAAGTCTCAAACTTGCAGGACAAAACAAAATCGATGAAGCAAGGCATGGACCAAATGAGCTCCAGCGCCGAAAAAATCAATTCCACCGGAAAGGCGCTTTCGGACATTTCGGGAATCGTTGAGGAATCCATCAACGAGATCGGCCGGCAAATCGACCAATTTGAAGGCTAAAAAAGCTCCCGCTGGACTTCCTTGTTTGGCGGAATTTTCCAGCTTTTTTGCTCCGCCTGGCGAACGACATCGCCTGGAAGCGGGCCTCCAATCAAAAACGGCGAACGCGGGTCATGGCGGCCCGCGTTTTTCTTTACCGCTCGCCAGTCGCTGTTTGCGTAACAGTAGCGGCAAAAGTGTTGGCATGAAGAATAGGCGCCTATGTCGCAAGAAAGATAGCAGGCGCACTCAGAGCGCGAAGGCGTGAAGCGCGGAAAAGAGAGCGGTTGGCCCAAGGCTTTTTCGTAAATGGCCGGCATCATGCAGCCGCCGCATTCCGCTCCGTATTTGGCCAAAAAATCCCCTTCGCCGCAAGTCCTTACAGTAAGGCCATAGCGAGAGGCTATTTGAATCAAGCCGCAGCCGAGCGCGATTTTTTGGTCTTGCGTTAGTTCGCGCGCCTCAGGAAAATTGCGCCGGACTTTTGGATACAAATCGATGAAGCTTATCACGCAATAGTCTGTCCAGCCGCTTAGGACTCGCGCGAGGCTTTCAAAGGCCTTAAGGTGGGCGTCCGCCGTGTATTTTTGGTCAAGAAAAATCGGGTCGTAGCGCCAGACGATTCTGTCCTTGCCCGCCAGCGCCGAAAGTTTTTGGAAAGCGGCGACAATCTCGCGCTTGTCGGGAACGCCTGGCTCTATGTCGCGGCCATACGGCGTAATCGTGACTTGCCAATATTGCGCGAAGCCGCGCTCGTCCAGTTCCGCAATGTACGGCAGCATAGGAATAGGGTTCTTTGAGCAAAAGCCGATCATGTCCACAAGGCCGGGATTTATTTCATAGCGGGTCACCGCGCTTTGGTTGTAAGGGTTCCGAACCATGACAAAGCCTTCGCGGACGCGGTTCATGAACCATTCAGAGTAAAAGGCTGGAATGTCCGTTCGCTGGCCGGTGTTTAAAATCACGATAAAATTATAGCCAAAAGGATTGTTCTTTGCTATACTATTTCTTATGAAAAACAAAGCCACAAAATTTTTCGCGCTTTCCACGGCGCTTTTGCTTTTCACCGCTTACGCCAACGCCGCAGGTTCCTCTTCCGCTCCATTTGCAAAGGAAAAACTCTACTCCACAACAAGCCTTGTCGTGGACACTGGCTCAAAAGACTTTGGCTCGTCCAGCGCCAATCAAATTGTCGACGCGATGAAATTTGGCTGGAACTTGGGAAACACCCTTGACGCTTTTTCTGGCGGAGATCCTGCAAACGGCTGGGCCGGACGAAACGCAAGCCTCGGAAACAACACCGAAACATGCTGGGGCCAACCAAAAACAACGCAGGCGATGATTGCCGGAATAAAGGCAAAAGGCTTTTCTGCCATACGCATTCCGATTTCTTGGCACGACCACATCGATTCAAAATACACCGTTTCGCCCAATTGGATGGCCCGTGCAAAAGAAATCGTCGATTGGGCCATCGCCGAAGGCTTGTACGTAATCATCAACGTTCACCATGACAACATCACTCCTTCAACCTGCACTGCAAACGGCCACAAAGGCTACAGCCCCGCTTCTTCCTGCCTGAATGAATCCAAGCGCTATCTTTACAACGTTTGGTGTCAAATCGCGTCCGCCTTTAACAATGGCTACGACGAGCGTTTGGTTTTTGAAACGATTAACGAGCCGCGTTTGCCTGGCGACAAGCACGAATGGAATTGGGAAGCCTCTTGCTCGGCTTGCAAGGACGCGGCAAAATGCGTAAACGAGTTGAACCAACTTTGTTTGGAAGCGATCCGCGAGTCAGGCGGAAACAACGCCAAGCGCCTTGTAATGGTTCCCGCGTATGTGGCCAGTCCCGGAGCGGCGCTCGCTTCCGCGTTTAAAATGCCAAAGGATTCCGCCGGTTCTGGAAGGCTAGCGCTTTCGGTCCACATGTACACGCCCTACAATTTTGCGATGGAAGATCCAGGAAGCTCAACCTTCACTGACGCGCACAAAGCCGACCTTGACTATTGGTTTGGCCAGCTTAACGCAAAGTTTGTAAAAAAAGGAATCCCCGTCGTCATCGGAGAAATGGGAGCGACAAACAAAAACAACGACGACGAGCGAAAAGCCTGGTTTGAATACTACCTTGGAAAAGTGAAAACCTACAAGATGGCGGCCTTCCTTTGGGACAACGGAAACTGGAAAGTGCCCGCAAGCGGAAGCTTCAACGAGCTTTTCGGCTACTACAACCGTTCCGCCCAAAGTTGGCATTTCACCAATCCTGATTTGGTGGAAGCCGCCATCAACGCGCGAAATTAATCCGCCAAGCGCTAAAACAACTCCGGCTGCATTGGGTCGCCTTGCGCGGCGGCCGGAAAGTCTTCCATCCACTTAAAGACCGAATCCGTTCCAAACATAATCTTTTTTTCCGCGCAGAGCCGAGCCAAGCGCGCCATAAGCTCCTTGTCGCGCGGGCTTGTGGCCATGTATGAATAGCCGAAAGTTTTTTGGTAGCGCTCTTTCATTCCCGCAAAACGGGAATCGCGCAAGGCCGCGCGCTCTAGGGCGGCGTAAAAATACTCTCGGTTTCCTTCGCGCAGGGTAAGTCCTATTCCAAAGCATAAAATCGCCTTCACGCCCTCTTCGGCGCAAAAGCCAAAAATCGCGTCAATGTTTTCCCGCGTGTCGTTGATGAAGGGAAGGAGCGGACTAAGCCACACGACGGTCGGAATGCCGCGCTCCTTGCACTCGCGCAAAACTTTGACGCGGCGGCTTGTGGGGCAAACGCCAGGCTCCAATATTTTGCAAAGCTCGTCGTCGGCTGTGGTAATCGTCATTTGCACGACCGCCTTTGCCTTTTTGTTTATCGAAGAAAGCAAGTCCAGGTCTCGCAAGACCAAGTCGGATTTTGTCAACACCGCCGCTCCAAAATTGTAGCGGTCGATGATTTCCAAACAGCGGCGAGTTAGGCAAAGTTCTTTTTCAATCGGAATGTATGGATCGCACATACTTCCTGTTCCAATCACGCAGCGTTTTCGTTTTTTGCGCAGGGCCTCTTCCAAAAGTTCCGGCGCGTTTTGCTTTACTTCTATGTCCTCAAAGTCATGCGTAAAGTGATAGCATTTGCTTCGCGAGTCGCAGTAAACGCAGCCGTGGGAACAGCCGCGGTAAATGTTCATTCCGCAGGGACGAGTTGTTAGAATCGATTTCGCGCTGACAAAATGCATTGGCCGCTCCGATTGTCGCGCGGTTAGTCCGCGCAGTTTTTTTTGTGGGCCTTCAGCTTTTTGATTGCCCAGTCGTAGTGGCTTGAAGTGTTGCTTACAAAAAAGCTTCCAAGCGCGGCGTTTCCTGTCCACAAAAAATATCCTTTTGTGAACAATTCTTGGTCGCTGTATTTTTTTATCAGCTTGACCACCGCCGCGTGGCTTTGCGCCAACAATTCTTTCGCCGCTTCAAGGCTGGTCTTTTGATGCCGCTTCCAAAACATCACGTTCATTTGGCCGTATGTTTTCCAAGAATAGTCCGGCGGCAAAAAGGCGACGGCGGATTTTTTGTCGGCGGCCTTGGCGTTGTTTTTGGGAAAGGCCAGCATAAGCTGGTGCCATTCGTAAAGGTGAATCAAAACGTCGCGGACATTTTTGTCGCGGCTCCAGTGCGCCTCCTTTTTGCTTGGCTGGCCCGAAAAGTCAAAGGGCGTTTTTAATTCCTTTTCGCTAAGGCCGTCAATCATTTGCATAAGCGCCTTGTAGTTTTTGTCGGCGGCCTCTAAAAGCTGGTCTTTTGTTTTTGGTCTTGGCATATTCATTCTCCTTTATGCTTTATGCGCGGTGATTATTGTGTAGCTGTAGGCGTTTACCGTTATGACGCAGCCGTCAATCCTACAATACCAGTTTTTTCCTTTTCGTTCTATGGCCGCGGCGGAAGATTCGATTTTAGCGCGGCAGCAGGCGACAACGTCCTTCACATCGTCGCCAAGCCCAAGGTTGCGGCGTATGCGGTCCACGCCCATAGGAGTAGTATGAAGCTTGTCCAGGTTTTGCAAGAGTTCGTTTTTGTAGTCGAATGGCATTGTAGTTACTCCTATTTTAGCGCCGCTAAAAGTTCATGCGTGTAAACTTTTGGGCGGGCGGAATCGCGGACGATTTTCCAGAGGGCGGCGGCGCTTTTTAGCTTGTTTGGAAAGGCCGCGGTCGCGGGGTCGGCGCAAAAATCTTGGACAAATTTGTTCCATTGCAGGGAAGCCTTGTCGTAGCGCGCGTAAGTTTTTTTGCCGTAGTAAACGTCCAAAAGGTCTCCGAGAGTGAAAGACTCATCACCTGTTTCCTTAACTTTTTTGACGGTGGCCACCATGTCCGCGTTGAACTTAAAGTTTTTGATTCCGGTTTGGGAACTGAAAAAGTCGCGGGCGCGCTGGTTGAACTTAAAGCCGCAAGCGACAAGGCCGGTGTTTAAGGTAAGCTGGCAGTTTTTATCTTTGAAAGCAGCCGCCCGATTTTGGGGCTTGGAAACGGCTGCTGGCCCGCCAACCGCGCTAGGCTTGCCCGCCGCGCCGGAAGCGCTTTTTGGCTTGGAAAGGATTCTATTCCCCTTAAAGTATTCCTCGATGACGCGGTTCAGTTCCGCCTTCATTCCGCCAGAGTCAAGGCCAAGAGCCTTGCAAATTTTTTTAAGCTCCTCGCGATACCAATAGTATTTTGAAAATTCTTCAAATGAGGAAATATCCTTGAATTGCGGCCTAGCGTTCATGCCCTTATTATAGCGCGCTAAATATGACAACAGAATGTCACATTTTATATTGCAAGGAAACTTTTTTTGCAAGCTGGGCAATCTCTTCCTTTACGCGCGCGGGCGACAAAATTTTCATGTCTGGGCCAAAAGACAAAAGGAATTCGCAAAGCCAGGGAACGTCCGGCGCCGTAAAAACGACGCTCGCGCTTTTGTCCTTTCGGACTTTCATTTGCTGGCAAACAAAGGCGTCGAGCAAAAAAGAAATTTTTGGGGCCGCGACGCTCGCCCTGATTTTTATCATCGGAGCCTTTTGTTCCGCCGGGTAAGAATCTTTTTTTGTTTTGGGAACGGCCGTTACGGCGCGGCCCGTTTGCCTAACGTTCCGCATTCGGCTAAGCTTAAAAAAGCGTTCGTCCTTTTTTTGCTCGCACCAAGCGAACAAGTACCAAGCCTGCCCTCTAAAAACCAGCTTCCAAGGCTGCGCCGTCCGCCGCTCGACTTTTCCTTGGCTGGAACAGTAGTCAAAAACCACTTGCCGTTTTTTTAAGATTGAATCGCGCAAGGTCGCAAAAAGCGTCCGCACTTCCGAGCCTTCCGGGCTCCAAGGGGCAAAGTCCACTTCCAGCCAGTCCGCGTCGTTTTTGGAAAGGCCTGAAATTTTTTCCGCAGCCTTGGCCGCGGCTGTTCCTGCAAAGTTTCCGCCAAGGCTTCCCAAGGCCTTTACGCTGGACACAATCGCAAGTCGTTCCTCTTCCGAAAAAAGCCGCTTGTCCAGCGTGTAGCTTTCCTCGATCGCGATTCCGCCGCCGCGGCCTTTTAACGCGTAGACCGGCACGCCCGAAAGGCTTAGCGCGTCAAGCCAGCGGTAAATTGTTCGCGTAGAAACGCCAAAACGCGCGGCCATTTCCTTTGCGGTCGCTCGCTTTTTGTCAATCAGAACGTAAACAAATTCAAACAGCTGGTCGATTTGCATTTTTACTTGTTCTTTCTTGCCTTAAGCTTTTCGTTGATTTTTTTCGCTTCGTTAAAGTCAAACATGTAAACACAAAAAGTGACTAAAAAATAAATCAAGACAAACATCGCTTCCACCACAAGAATCGGCTTAAGCTCTATTTTGAACCAATTAAGGCAAAAGCCTGTCGCGCAAACCGTCGCGTTGATTATCGCAAAATACAAAAGCTGCAAGAGCGCGGTTCCTCTGGCGCTCAAATTGTTTTTAACGTAAAAAATTCCAAATGCAAGGCCCGAAACCGCTCCGATAAAAATCACGCCCAAAATGTCGTCGATTCCCATCATAAGGTTTCCGCTTGGATTGAAAAATTTTCTGAAGAGCGTGATGAAAACAAAAATCAAAGTGACGACGCGGGCGCAAATGTTTGTCATCACCGAAAACATTTCTTTTTTGCTGTCTGAACGTTTCATAGGCCCAACCTCTCCTTCAACTCATTTAAATAATTTCTTGAAACGACAACCTTGTAGCCGTTTTCCAACGTCGCTTCAAAGCGGCCGCCAAAGGCCGGCGCAAGGCTGTCGATTTTGTCAAGGTTCACAATCACCGCTTTGTTGGCCCTAAAGAAATCGCTGGCCGGCAACTCTTCCTCCAACTGGTAGAGCTTGGCCTTTGTTTCGTAAACGCAGTCCTTTGTGTAGGCAAAAACTTTGTCGTCAACCGACTCAAAGTACAAGACTTCCGCCGGCTCCACCAAGACGATTTTTGAATCCTTGTAAAAATTCATTTTGCCTTTGCCGCCAGACTTAAACTGGTTTATAAGGCGCATTAACTTTTCGTCAAGCTGGCCGCACTTTACGATTATCTCGTCTTCTTCGCCAGGCTCTTTTTCCAAAATCGTAATTTTCATCAAATACTATTCTAGCGCCTTTTTGGCTTCTTGCAAAGCAAGAAAAGCCTTCGATTCCTTGTTGCATTTTTTGTAACATTCATAGGCCATCACATGGCAATAGGCCTTTAGAACTTTATTGTCGGAAAGCGAGGCGGCTTTTGTAAAATCGTTTGCGCCAACTTCCGACTTTTTAAATACCATCTCGGGAACGGAAGCGCTCACCGAAGCGCGGTTCATCAAAACTTCAATCTCGCCTTCCTTTCCGGCGCAAAGTTCCGCGGCCTTGTCCAAGTAAACATAAGCGTCCTTCACAAGTTTCATCGCTTTTAGCGCGGAAGACTCGCCGCCTTTTTTTGCAAGCCAAGAGCCGTAGTTGGCAAGGCTAATGTAATCGTTTGGGTTTTCCTTAATTTTTTGCTCGTACTTTTGGAGGGCCGCGTTTATGGCAGCCATTGGGTCGCCGTCGTCGGTGGCGGAACTGTCGGAAGCGCCGGAATTGTTCGCGGCGCCCTCGTAGATTTTCTTTACGCGCTCCACAAAGGCTTCATCATCGTCGGCTTGGCCATTCTTCTTTTTTTGCGCGGCCATTCTCGCTTCGATAGGAGCGGCGCGTCCGCCAGTCTTGCAAGTCCCGCCGCTTTCGCCGCCAAGCTCAATGCAGTGCCAAGTTTTTTTGGATCCCAAAAGCGCCTGCAGCCGTTTGTCCTGCAAAGGAATTCTTGCCTTAACTTGCTCGCCGCCGTTCAGCGGGTAGACTTCCGCGGCGCAAATCAAAGCGCCCTTGCTGTCGTAAACCTTTCCTTGGCCGCCGTCAATTTTTAGCGCGAAGTTCCAAGGCCGAGCGCTTTCCGCCATGTTGTCGGCGGCGATGTAAACCGTCTCCTGTTTTTTTGCAGGCGCTCCGTTAAAGTCAAAAACGACTTGCCAGTATTCGGCGGACTTTTGCCAGCGCGCGCCGGTCACCGGCTGGTGAACCGTGTAACGGACCAAGCCGCCCCGCTCGCCCGCGTTTCCGATTGGGTCCACAATCTCTTCGGCCACAAGGCCGCCTGTGTAAGACGGATCAACGCGCAAAAAGCCTCCGATAAAATTCGCCGGAACTTCCGAAAAAACAAAGAACATCGGAACTCCCAAAACGCAAACAAGCGCGGTTCTTGCGACCTTCAGGCCATAGAAAAATTTTTTAGCTTTTTCAAATTTCATTTTATTCCTCCAATTAAATTAAACGCAAGGTTAAGGCTCTTTACCATAAAATCCGACGACATGATTGTTGCAAAGCTAAAGGCTGCGAACCTAAAAAGCTGGGCCGGATTCAAAAGCTCTTGGACGGCGCGGCCAAAGGCGCTTTTTGGCGCGGCGTTGTTCGAGCAAGAAGCGGCGCAAGAGCGGCCTGCGTTAAACTTAAAGCCGTAGCTTATCGCGCCTTGCGGGCAAACCGCGACGCACTCTCCGCACTTAGCGCAAGTGATTTCGGGCCTTCCCTTTTTTTCTTGAATCGTCTTTATGTCAATCGCGCTAAATGGACAGGCCGCCGCGCACTTCATGCAGCCCACGCACTTTTCCGTGTCAATCTTCATCCTAAAGGCGCTAAAGCGGTCGGTCAGCGAAGCGAAAGCGCCAAAGGGGCAAAGCGCGCTGCATTGCGTCCGCTTTTTTGTAAGAATCGGAAGAACGATTACAAGGCCGACGAACAAGCCGACAAAGATTATTGTCGCAATCAAACTTGGAATTGAATTGACCGGGCTGTATTCGGTCACCAGCTTGAAGGGGCAGAACCATTCGCAATACGCGCAAGCCATTTGGCAAAGCGATGCAAGAACGATGAAAAAGAAAAAGCCAAAATGCAATTCCCGAATTTCCTTGTTTTTTGGAAGAAGCTTTATGCGCGGCTTTTTTGCCAAATGCGAAAAGCCTTCTTCCCAGCCGCCGTAAAAGCAAACCCAAGAGCACCAGCCGCGGCCAAGAATCAAGGTACATACAAGCCAAATCAAAATCATGCTTGCGACGGCGGCGTAGTGGCCGGAGATTCTGGCCGGGAAAATTATGTTCTTTGTGACAAGGAGCGGAAGCAGCGCTTGAGGAATCGCGATGTGGCAAAAAGGAAGCTCGGCGTTGCTCATCGCCTGCGAGGTGATGGCCATGCTTCCGCGCTCGGCGTAAAGGTCGGAAATAAAGGCCGCGCAAAAGCCGACGGCAAAGACCGCTTGAAAAATTCGGCGGAAAATGACTCCGCTACCCTTTTTCCTATGTTCGCTAAAAGTCATTCCTGCAAAGAGCGCGATTAAAAAAACTGAGTAAACCAAGCTTGCCAAAGAAAAGCCGCCAGTTCCCGCGACAAAAAACATCACGATGAACGACATCATTATTGTCAAAATAAAACTTGCTGTCATAATGAAACCTCCGCATTTATTGGCTTGCGAACATGCCCGTCGCCGCTAAGACTCCAAGGAAAAAGATAAAGTAAAGGCTTACAAAAAATTGCGCGACGCGGGCGACGTTCCTTATCACAGGAAGCCTTTTTGTCACAAAAGGAATTCCAAAAAGCGGCGCGAAAAACGGAAGCGTTCCGACATAAAAAAAGACAAAGTAAAAAAAACCTGGAAGCCCGTTCCCGCCAAAAACCGAACGGACAATCGCCGTCCACAAGGGCGGGCAAACGTGCAGGCCAACCGCAAGGCCAGAAACAATCGCGGTAATCCAATCGCTTCCAAGCCGTTTAAGCTTTGAAGCGCGGCACTGGCAGCCCCACGGAAACTTCGCGCCCAACGAGTTTGCCAAAAGCGCAAGGCCGCAAACAATGTAGGCCGCGACAGAAAGTTTTCTGGCCAGCACAGGATCCATCCATTCGTTGGCCAAAAGTCCCAGCGCCGCAAAGGCCGCGCCAAGAATAAAATACGTCAAAAGCCGCGCGCCCAAAAAAGCGCCAATCAAGCCTCCGTTCCTTTTGTAGCTTGGATTTTCGCCGCCCGCCAAAAAGGGCGCCAGAACAGGAACGCAATACATCGCGCAGTAAGTTCCGGTCGAAAGCCCCAGCAAAATCGCCTCTAATGCCATTTTCTTTACCTCCAATAAGTCCGCTGTTCGCGCGCGTTAGTTAACAAGCGCGAATGTTGTGGCTTATGCGGCGACTTGCATTTTTAGGCTTACAAACAAGCGCGTCGCCGCTACCCCTCCTGATGATTCAATCATAAAGCGAAACGCGCGAGGCCGCAAGGCGCTTTTTGGCAAGATGCAAAAGGCTGGGGATAAGATGCGTTATTTTGGGGATGAAAATTTTGGCTTTTGCCTTATTCGTTCACGACGGAACAGAGCCAGTCCATAAAGGTCTCGTCGCTTCCGTCTTTGTTGAGGCGGCCGGTCTTGTCTTTTAATTCCACGTAAAAGTGGTGGCGGCTTTGGTATTGGACGTAGCGGGAATTTTTGCAAAAGCGCGCGACGCGGCGGCCTGTGGGCATTCCCTGCTCAAAGATTCCCTTGTCGTCTTCGGAATTGGCCCAGTAAAATTGAATCGGAAGGACGCGCAAGATTTCCTTCGCCGACATTTGGTAAAAGCCGCTCCCGCTTACAAGCGCGCGGAAAAGGCTTGGCTCGGCGCAGGCCATCTCGGCCGCGAATTTGGCGCCTTGCGAAAAGCCGTAGCCCACGATGTTTGTCGGGTCAAGGCACTTGTTTTTTATGCAAACGTTTTTGATTAAAAGCGCCGTTCCATGCGGATCGGTAAAATAATTTATGCGCGAAAAGATTAAAAGAACCGCGGCGCCCTTTGGATGAATTTTTCTCTGGAAATCTTCGCCTGTAAAAATTCTTCCGTATTTAAAGGCCTGCCCCTTTTCGTCGGAACCGTGGAAGGCGACAATCAGCGGAAGCTTGGCGCTTTGGTCGTCGCTGGCCTCGCGGTATTTCGGCGGAAGGTAAAGATAATATTGGTGGCCGCTGTAAGACTTTTCGTATTTCCATACGCCTGAAGCGCTTGATTCTTCCGAAAAATAATAGGCCGCGTCAAAACTCAAGTCGAGCGGCCTGCGGGAATACAAAGATTTTATTGCGGCAAAAAGCGCGGCCGCCGCGACAACGACAGATGCAAGGGCAATCACGGCGCAAGGAATTTTTTTCTTCATCAATTACATTTTGCGCCAATCGAGGTTTTTTGTCAAACAGTATTTTACTTTGCCAAAAGCGGACGCGCGACGTGGACGTTGAAGAACTCGATTAGCGGGCCCATAAAAAAGGCCGTGATGATTGTTCCTATTCCGGCGATAGTCGGTATCGCGCTGATTTTTCCTCCTCCCAAAACAAAAAGAGCCGCGCCTAGAATGACGCAAACGATGTCGGTGAAAATTCTGACGTATTGGAACTTTCCTTTTTTCCAAGTGTTCACGATAATCAGCGCGACAGCGTCATAGGTTGAAACTCCCAAATCCGCCGTCATGTAAAAGGCAGAGCCAAAACAGATGACCACAACGCCGACCACAAGGCAAGCGGCGCGGACAAAAATGCTTGGCTCAACAATCACCGTTTGCAAAAACTGGTAGGAAAACTGCGTGATGTAACCCAGCAAAAACAAATTGATGAAAGTCGCGATTCCGATGTAATGCCTGTCAAAGACAAGCGCGAAAATCAAAAGCAGCGCGTTGACGATGATGTACAAAAGGCCAAAGTCAAGCGGAATCAATTTGTCCAAGCCGGCCATAAAAGACTGAAAGGGATCGACTCCAAGCGCGGCGATTTTAAAAACGCCCACGCTTATCGCGCAAATAATCACGCCAAAAAGCGACATGAAAATTCTCTTTGCTAAATTCTTCTTTTCCATAAAAAAATTCCTCCGGCGCTACCAGCCGATTTCCTTAAACACCGCGTCCAAAAACTTAGCGTTCTTAATCGAAAATTCTTGGCTTACAAACGGAGAGGCTCCGTTCAAAACGCAGTCGCTAAGATTTTGTATTTCAAGCGAATAGTTTTGCGGCGCCTTAACCTTGCGCTTTATTGTCTTACCGCCGACATGGATTGTGTAAGACAGTTTTCCGGCTTGGTTGTACTCAACGTCGCTCTTAATGCAACCCTTGCTTCCGTGGACATACAAGCGGTCAAAGCGGGAATTTGATTCCTGGCCAAAAATCATTCCTACATTAAAGGAGGCGCGCGCTCCGTTTTCAAAGCGGACAAAGCCCGTCGTCATCGCGTCAACGCCCTTGTCTGTAAACTCAGCCGCGGCCTTGACGCCAACCACTTGCGAGTCAATCAGCGAAAGTATCATCGTGGAACAGTAGCAGCCCAAGTCGTAAAAGGCGCCGCCTCCCAATTCCTTGTACAAGCGGATGTCCTCTTTGTAGCCCTGCGTCACAAAGGCCGTGTCGATAAAGTCAACGTCGCCGATGATTCCGCTTTGAACGTCTGCCTTTAAGCTTTGAACGTAGGGGCTGTGAAGGTAGGCGTAAGCTTCCATCAAGTTAACGCCGTTTTCCTTCGCCGCCGCGAACATCTCCTGCGCGTCCGAGGCGTTGAGCGCCAAGGGCTTTTCGCAAAGAACATGTTTTTTTGCTTTGAGCGCTTTGATTACCCATTCCTTGTGCAAGCCGTTTGGAAGCGGAACGTATACGGCCTGAACGTCCTTGTCGGACAAAAGCTCGTCGTAGCTTCCGTAATATTTTTCAAAGCCGTACTCGTCGGCAAAGCTTTTGGCTTTTTCCAAAGAGCGGCCGGCCACCGCGTAAAGGCTTGCGTTCTTGGCAAGCTTTATGCCGGGAATCGTCGCCCAGCGCGCGATGTTGGCCGTTCCTAAAATTCCCCATTTAACTGTGTCCATTTTATTCTCCTAACAGTGCGGCGGCTTCTTTAAGCAAGCCGATAATCTTTAGATGCTGCGGGCAAACGCTTTCGCACTGGCCGCACTCGACGCAATCGCTTGCCTTGCCGCTCCGACCTACAAGGCCAGAATAAAAATTCTTTGCCCGCCAGTCGTCGGGATAGCGGCGCAAAGTGTTCACCGCGCGGAAGACGTCCGGGATGCTGATTTTTTGCGGGCAGCCGTCAACGCAATACTTGCAGGCGGTGCAGCCGATTTGCGGAACGCTTAAAATTTCCTTTGTCACTTCGTCGATGATTTTCATTTCGTCGGCGCTAATCGGCTCAAAGTTTTTAAAGGTCTTTATGTTGTCGTCCATTTGCTCTTCGGTCGACATGCCCGAAAGTATTGTGGCCACGCCTTCAAGCGTTCCGCAATAGCGCAAGGCCCAAGAGGCCACCGAATCGTTGGGGCGGACCGCCTTGAACTTGGCTTCGATTTCAGGCGCCATGTTGGCCAACATTCCTCCGCGGACAGGCTCCATGATAATCATCGGAATGTTTTTTTTGTGGAGGATGTCGTAAAGTTTTTGCGAGCGGACAATAGGATTGGTGCGGTCAAGGTAGTTCAACTGGATTTGAACAAATTCCATGTCGGGATGCTTGTCGGTAATCTCGTCCAAAAGCTCGGGGCTTCCGTGGTATGAAAAGCCAAAATGCTTTATGCGGCCGGCCTCTTTCATCTTCCAGCCCCAGTTAAAGCAGTCAAGCTTTTCGTAAGTGTCGTAGTTGTTTCCGTCCTCGATGGAATGAAGGAGATAATAGTCAAAGTAGTCCACACCCGCGCGCTCGCATTGCTCGTTGAAAATCCTGTCGCGATCGGCTTCAGTTTTCATTTCCCAGGCGGGAAGCTTTGTGGCAAGCGTAAAGGATTCGCGCGGATAGCGCTTTACCAAAGCCTCGCGCGCGGCGACTTCCGACTTACCGCTGTGGTAAACGTAGGCAGTGTCAAAATAGTTCATGCCGGCGTTCATGTATTTGTCAACCATCGTCTTTACGCGCTCAATGTCAACCTCGCCGTCTTTTTCGGGCAAGCGCATAAGTCCAAAGCCCAGCTTGGGCATTTTGTTCAAATCCAACATAAATCCTCCTCAAACTACCGCTATATTTCCGCTTTGCTTTTTTCCAGCGCGGCGATGACCTTGTCGCACCACGCGTCAAAGTCCGGGTCCTCTATTTGACATTCAGGGTGGGACAGAACGTAGTCAAGCGCGATTCTCGCTCCCTGGTTAAAAGGAACTGTCGTCGTCATTTGCGGAACGATTCTCTTTAACTTGGAATTGTCAAAGACGACCGAAACAGATTTGTCGCCGGTAAGGCTTCCCTCAAAGTCAAAGCCGTATTTGTCGCCGACAGCGCTCAAATATTCCGAGGCCACGTGATACGCCTTTAGCTCCACGCCAAGAATGTCTGCAATCGTTTGGTAGATTTGGTTCCAAGTCAAAACTTCGTCGCCTGTTATTTGGAAGGCCTCGCCAATCGCGTGGCGGTTTCCCATCAAGCCAATAAAGCCGGTGGCGAAATCCTTGTTAAAGGTAAGATGCCAGAGCGAAGTTCCGTCGCCTTGGATGATGACAGGCTTTTTGTCAATCATTCGCTTTATGACTTGCCAAAAGCCTTTTTTTCCGTGCGCGCCAAGCGGAACATGCCGCTCGTCGTAAGTATGGCTGGGCCGAACGATTGTCACCGGAAAATTTTCCTCGCGGTATTTTTTGAACAAAAATTCCTCGCAGGCGATTTTGTTCCGCGAATATTCCCAATGAGGATTGGAGAGCGTCGTTCCCTCTGTAATCACATAGCTTGCGGCGGGCTTGTTGTAGGCGGAAGCCGAGCTGATGAAAATGTACTGCTTGGTCTTTCCCTTAAAAAGCCTGTAGTCGCGCTCGACTTGTTCAGGAACAAAGCCGATGAACTCGCTCACAACGTCAAAGTCCATGCCCTCAAGTTTTTTCTTTGCCTCAGCCTCGTTTGAAATGTCGCAAACGATTTGCTTAACGCCCGCCGGAACTTCTTCCGAACGGCTTCCGCGATTTAAAAGCCAAACTTCCCAGACGGGATCTTTAGCCAGCTCGCGGACAATCGCCATGCTTATCGTTCCCGTTCCGCCTATAAACAAAGCCTTTTGTTTTGCCATTCCGTTCCCCTAAATCATCATTTTATAAATCTTCGCGCAGTCGTCTTCGTTAAGCGTCACAAAGCCGCTGATCGTTCCAGCGCGGCCGTCGCCGTAGCAAAGGGTTTTCACAAGCGCGGGAATGTCCTCTTCCTTGGCGCCAAGCTCGGCGAAATTTTTTGGCATTCCGATAGAGCAAAGGAAATTTTGGAAGGCGTTGATTCCTTCAAGCGCCGTGACTTCAGGATGGTCAAAATCCATCTGGCAGCCCCAAACGCGGACGGCGACTTTTGCAAAGCGGTTGACGTCATGCTTCATAACATACTTAAAGACCGCCGGCATCGTAACCGCAAGGCCCGCGCCGTGAGCGCAGTCGTAAAGCGCCGAAAGCTCGTGCTCGATTCCGTGGCTGTTCCAGTCCTGGCTTCGGCCAACGCCGCAGGAATTGTTGTGCGCCATCATTCCGGCCCACATGATGTTTGCCCTGGCCTCGTAATTGTTGGGGTCGGCGATTACGCGCGGCGCCTCGTGCTTCATCGTAAGGAGCAGCGCCTCGATAAGGCGGTCGGTAACCTCAACGTCCTTTGTGTTTGTCAAATAGCGCTCGTAAAGGTGCGCCATGATGTCTGTAACGCCCGCCGCCGTTTGGAAGGCCGGAAGCGTTTGCGTGAGCGCAGGGTTCAAGATGCTGAACTTGGGGCGGATAGCGTCACCGTCGGCGCCGCGCTTGAACATGCCTTCCTCTTTAGTGATTACGGAATTGGGGCTTCCTTCGCTTCCGGCGGCGGCGATTGTCAAAACCGTTCCGACCGGCAAAGCCTTTTCAACCAACTTTCCGCTGTAAAAATCCCAAAAGTCTCCGTCGTACAAAACGCCGGCCGCGATCGCTTTCGCCGAGTCGATTGTACTGCCGCCGCCGACGGCGAGGATAAAGTCAACGCCTTCTTTTTTGCAAAGGTCGATTCCCTTGTAGACAAGGCCGCTTCTTGGATTTGGCTGAACGCCTCCCAATTCGACGAACGAAAGTCCTGCGGCCTTTAACGATTCCTCAACTCTGTCCAAAAGGCCCGAAGCCTTGGCGCTCTTTCCTCCAAAATGAACCAAAACCTTGCTGGCTCCAAAACGCTTGGCCAAAGCGCCGGCCTCGCGCTCAGTGTCCTTTCCAAAAACAAAATAAGTGGGCGAATAAAATGTAAAATTTTCCATGAATAAATTCTCCTTCGCTTAACATTGTAAGGCATAAATTTAAAAAAAGATAGAGAATTTTTATTGCAAATTGCCCATTTTTTGCTATAATGAATTTGGCCCTATGGAACAAGAATTCATCGCATATCCGACAGTCAGAGGCGTGGCTTACGCGGAACGGACGATTCCCGAAACTTTTCCGCCCCACTGGCACAACGACGCGGAATTTACCGTAATTCTCAAGGAAGGCTCGCGCTATAAGATCGGCGATACGGTCTACAAACCGGCCGCAGGCGACA
Source organism: Treponema sp. UBA4377 (assembly GCA_002391235.1). GTDB lineage: Bacteria > Spirochaetota > Spirochaetia > Treponematales > Treponemataceae > Treponema_D. Next base: position 1,538 of record DGRX01000006.1, on the reverse strand, counting down.
TACTGCTTGTTTGGCCGCGCGAGCTGCACGAATTGCTTCACATGCCAAAAGGCGGCGCGGCCTTCATTCAATTTTCCTCAAGCCTTATCGAAAGCAACACGGACTTGTTCGCGGCCTCAAGATTTTTAAACGCCTGCCATTTGATTCAAGCCAAAAAAAATCCAGCGCTCGCCAAAAAAATTGCCGCGCTTGTTTCAAAAATCCGCGCCGCCCGCGAGCAAAAATACTTTGTGGAAAGCCGATCGAAAATTTTGGCTTCGGAAATTCTAGTTCTTGTGGGCGACCATGTGATGAAAGAATACAGCCAGCAAATCGCGGGCAAAATCTTTTCCGACCGCTCGTGGGCCTACATCCGCGCCGCCTGCGCCTACATCGCCGAACATTCGTCTGAAGACATAAGCCAGTCAGAGGTGGCGCAAAAAATCGGCCTTAGCCCCTATTATTTTTCAAAGCTTTTTAACGAATACACAAAGACGGCCTTTCCCGCCTATTTGGCCAACATCCGCGTTCAAAGGGCGATAACGCTTTTGGCCGACCCCGCCCGTTCCATCACCGACTGCGCCTACGAAGCGGGCTTCCAGTCAACGACAACCTTCAACAAACTCTTCCACGAACTTACAGGAACAAGCCCCCGCGAATACCGCAAGCTGCAAAGCAGAAACAAGTAGGGAATTTTCTGGGCGTTTCCCCGCGCAAGCGCGGGGCCGGGCTTTTCGCCGTTCCGCTAATCGCTCCAGCCGCTTCCTTCGTCCGTTTGCTCCGCAAACTCCCTCAGTCCAGTGGCCGCCTCCGCCTGCCTGACGGCAGTCAGGGCGCGGCTACAATCCCTAACGCAGGGAAAGCGGCAACCTATTCTTTGTCCCAATCAACTTCTGGCAAGGCGTTTACAATGTCTACAGTCTGAACAGAAACATTTATCACGCTTAAAAGCAAATCCAAAATATAGCGCGGCTTTTCATGCTCTCGCGACCAGTCGTTTGGGTTGTTGATGATCCCGCTCTTTTTGTCTGTTGTTACGGCATAGCGTTCCATAATCCATTCGATTGCGGACTTTCCGTTTACAACGTACTCGTAGGCTTTTTCCGGGATATTCTTTATTGTATGATAATGGTTGTAAAGAATTGTGTCCTTCTGTCCTTTCTTTGGGAATTTCATCTGTTCAACGGCGTAATAATTATAATCAGCGTCGTTTAAGGCTCCAGTTTTTTTGCTGTCCGCAACTTTTAGCGTCTCTTTGCGAGCGGCTGCATTTTGCGGCATATGATATACGGTATTCTCCAAAGACTCAACTTTGACTTCCGCGCAAGGCGCAATACTTTCATAATTCAAATGAAGATTTGCAAGTTCCCTGCCTGCTTTGCTGAAAGCCCAGAATTTCTCGTAGTCGGATACGAGTGGAATTCGTGGAAGCATTTTCTTTAAGTCGGCAGAGAAAGTTTCTCGGTAGCTCTTGGAATGAAGTATGCCGTAAACATAATAGAAAATGTCTTCTCTTTGAACTTTGTTTCCGTATTTGCTCTGTGCTCTTTCCAGAATGA
>DGRX01000024.1:75032-80389 GCA_002391235.1 Treponema sp. UBA4377 | reverse complement strand
AAAAACGGCTGCAAAAATTATTTTGACGCCGCGCTGCGAACAGAATGGGATTTGACTGTCCAAGACAAGTTTGGAAAAAACGTTTTTGACTACGCGCGCGAGCAAGGCTTTTCCGAAATCGAAAGCGCGAAAAATTCCTCCAACAAAAAGGCCGACTACGAAGAAATAGCCAACAACTGGATTGAATACGCACCGAAAATTTTAATGGAAAAATTGAACGAGCCAAAAGAGCGGCGCTTTCACAACTCGCAAAAGCTGGATTTGCAATTCCGCGACAAGCAAATTGAAGAGGCGCTGGATTTCGCTAAAGAAAAAACAAAGTTCGACATTGACGAACAAAGCCTTAGCGTCGCGCCTTTTGGCTATTCAATCCGCTTTGGCGCAATCGGCCAGCGCTACCATTCCGTTTGCGGCCAACACATCGTCACAAGCCAAAAAGAAAAGATTCCTGTCGCGGCGATGGAACGATTGAAAGTCTTTAAAGGCCTTCCGTTTGAGCATCTTGTGAAAATCGGCGAAAAAACAATTCGCTCCAACTTTCTTCTTGTCCAAAAAGAGGACGGCCGCATTGGCATGATTGACTCCCTTTCTTTGGCGCACATCAGTTCCGGACGAACGGATTGGCACGTAAAAGAATTTGGCTGGCATGAAGATCATGAGGAAGCGCTTAAAGAAATTCAAAAAAAATATCCACACGCGATTTACACGGACGTATACCAGGGCGGAATGATTGTCACCGGCTACAAAACGCTTCTTGCCACTTTGTTCACCGCAGGCAAGGGAAAATCATACATTGGAAACCTTTATCTTGTGGAAGAAAATTTTACGGGAGAAGGACTGTCAACAGACCTTGCCGTCCAGCCAGTTTGCTTTGACGACATGATTGAACTTGCAAACATCAATCTTGACAATCGCGGAGGCGACAAAGAAAGCGTTAACAGCGAGATCAGCCTTGAACTAGAAATTTCGGAAAGCGACAAGCCGATAGCAATCGTAAACCGGGAGCTTTGCGTCTTCAAAAACTTTGACCGCTTTATCGTGGCGAACAAAAACGCTTATCTTTTGGACGGCGGCCGCCTTTCCCATTTGTTCACGATAAACGCGTGGCCTGGCTACTCTTCCCTTCGCGTACGTTTTTACTCCGCGCCAAAAAGCGTCCTATGCCTTTACGGCGACGAGCAATTTAAAAACCAATACGAGGCCTGGCGCTTTTCCGACAGCGGAGAAATTCTCTCGCACCGAGTTTTTCGCGACGACCTGGAATACGAAGAATATTTAAAAACAATTTATAAAACGGAGGATTCAAAATGAAAAAAACAATCGCGCTTTTGACAGCCATGCTTTTTGGCGTTTGCCCATGCTTTGCCCGCCTTTTTTTTGCGGTATGATGGGGGGGGACAGGAGCGAACTATGAAAAAGCTATTTCTGATTTTGGCGGCGGCGGTCGTGCTGTCGTCGTGCGAGAAAAAGTCCGCGCCACAAAGCGCGCAGGTCGAAGCGGCGGAGCAGACCGCACAGGCGGAGCAAATTACTGAGAGCGAACAGACGGCGGAGAACACCGTACCCGACACGACCGCCGACACCGTGAGCGGTAACTACGCCTACAGCGGGAGCGACGACATCGACAGCGTGGCGTGGTACGACGAAAACAGCGGCGGAAGAACGCACGAGGTGATGACCAAAGCCCCTAACGCGCTCGGACTGTACGACATGAGCGGCAATGTGAGCGAATGGTGCTGGGATTGGTACGGCAATTATTACAGCGATGACCCGCAGGAAAACCCTCACGGCGCAGACTCCGGCAAATATCGCGTTTGCCGTGGCGGTTCATGGCAGGACGATGCATCACATTGCAACGTTGACGCGCGCAGCATACTCACAACACCAACAAATGCATACAGTTCCCTAGGCTTCCGCGTGGTAAGGAACGCGACGGAAGGAACGCCCGCCCCCGACGGCTTCGTGTTGGCGCAGGGCGGCTCGTTCCGCATGGGAAGCGAACTCACTCTGAAACTTATAACTATAGCCATGAACGGCGATGACGAACACGCTTGGGAGTTCGATGATAGCAACCCCGCGCACACGGTGAGCGTGGACAGCTTCTATATGTGCGTTCACGAGGTTACGCAGGAAGAATACGAGCAGCGCTACGAGAACACCAGCGAGTTCAAGGGCAAAAATCTCCCCGTGGAAACAGTGAGCTGGCACGGCGCGGTTTTTTACTGCAACGCGCGGAGCCTGCACGAAGGGCTTACGCCGTGCTACTATGTGATTGACGACTCGGACTTGCGCAGGCGGTTGGACATCTACTCATGGCACGATGTCATCTTCGGCGAGGGCGGAAAGAACGCGGAAATCCACTGCGACTGGAACGCCAACGGCTACCGCCTCCCCACCGAAGCCGAATGGGAGTACGCGGCGCGGGGCGGAAACGGCAGAACGCCCCCGCCCGCCCTGTAGCGACCGTGAAATATAAAAATCTATCTGACTGACGCCAGGCGTTCTTGACAAATTCTTATTATGGGATAAAATATAACACAAGTTTGGATTATCCCATAATAAGGAGCCTTTATGGATTTTATCAGCCGTCATGCAGAGAGCGCAATAAAAAGACTTGCCGATTCTTACCCTGCCGTTTTAGTTACGGGAGCAAGGCAGACGGGAAAGACAACTCTCCTCAAAAAAATGACTGATTCGTTTTCTGTTCCTTACATTACTTTTGACGACCCGATGGAAGAGGCGTCCGCGAAGAACGACCCGAAAACTTTTATCGAGTTTCATCCCGAGCCTTATGTGTTTGACGAAGTCCAGTATGTCCCTGATTTGTTCCGCCACCTGAAAATCGAAATCGACAAGAACCGTCACAGCGGAATGTATTTTCTTACGGGAAGCCAGCAGTTTGCGCTTATGGAAAAAGCGACTGAGAGCCTTTCGGGACGTGTCGGAATTGTACAGCTTTATCCTCTTTCTGCCCGTGAAATCAGAAATGACAGTTTCAGAAAGAATTTTATTCCTTCAAAAGAATATATTCTTGAGAGAAACAAGTCTCTGCAAAAAAAATCTTTTTCGGTTCAGGAAACTTGGAAGCGCATTTTTCTTGGCGGTTATCCAGAGGTAATAAAAGGCGTTGTGTCTCCAAAGGATTTTTATGCGGGCTACCTTAAAACTTACATTGAACGAGATATTCGCAGGCTCACTCAGGTTGCCGATGAAACTCAGTTCATTCAGTTTATAAGCGTTGCGGCCGCCCGAACGGGCCAGCTTGTGAATTACGGCGATATGGCTAAGGAATGTGGAATCAGCGAAGTCACTGCAAAAAAATGGCTCTCGCTTTTGGTGACGAGCGGAATTGTGTTTCTTTTAAGACCTTATTCGGCGAATGTTGAGAAGCGGGTCGTAAAAACTCCGAAGCTTTATTTTATGGACACCGGTCTTGCCGCCTATCTTACCCGCTGGACAAGCCCTGAAGTCATGCAGAGCGGCGCGATGTCCGGCATGTTCTTTGAGACTTATGTTGTCTCCGAAATCATAAAATCTTTTACGAACAACGGCGAGGACGCTCCGATATATTTTTACCGTGACAAAGACAAAGTTGAAATTGACCTGCTGATAGAAGAAAACAACACTTTGCACCCCGTCGAAATCAAAAAGACGGCCGCTCCGAATTCTGAAGATGCCAAAAATTTGTATATAGCTTCCAGAATCAAAAATGTGAAGATTGGTCAGAGCGTAATTTTATGCAACACCGACAAAGTCGTTTCGGTTCAGAAAGGCGACGTTACGGCGCTCTCAATTCCCGTGGAGTTCGTGTAGTCGGCTTCCCTTCTTCCGCCTGTATCCCACCATCGGCGAGGATATCGAAATCAAAGCGGAAACGGCAGAACGCTCCCGCCCGCCCTGTAGCGACCGCGCGGAATGTGGTACAATAGGGAAACATAAACTAACTTTTTTTGTAGAATTCTACAAAAAAAGTTGCTGAATATTGCATTTTACCGCATCTCCTGCTATACTTAAATGACAAAAACTGTAGAATTCTACAAAAAAGGTGATTTTATGATACGGCGCAATAAATACCTGAATCTCTTAATCAATAACCGCGACAACGGCTTTCCCAAGGTGATTACGGGAATCAGGCGGTGCGGAAAATCCTACCTCCTCAAAGAAATATACAAGGCATACCTGCTTGAAAGTTCTGTGGACGAAAACAATATTTTGATTCTTGAGCTTGACGATGACAGGAACATCTTGTTCCGCGATCCGATTGCTCTCGGCGAGCATGTCCGAAAATTCTGCGCAGGAAAAGAAAAATGCTATGTTTTTTTGGACGAGGTTCAGAAAATCTTTCCGATTGTCAATCCTGCGCTGACTGGCGGAAGTCATGTCCTCGCAAAAAAAGACGATGAGCAGGTTATAACCTTTGTCGATGTCATCCTGGGGCTTTCCAGAGAAAAAAACATCGACCTGTATGTGACCGGCTCAAATTCAAAGATGCTTTCAACGGACATCATCACCGAATTCCGCGACAAGGCCGTGAACATCCAGCTTCTGCCCCTTTCCTTTGAGGAGTTTTCCGAATACAAAGGCGGCTCAGAGGCAGACGCCCTGCTTGAATACATGCAGTTCGGCGGGCTTCCCCTTGCTGTCTTGAAAAGTGATGACGAAAAAAAAGACTACCTCCGGAATCTTTTTGAGATGACCTATTTCAAGGACATAATCGAGCGCAACAAGCTGAAAAAAACTTCTTCCCTTGATGAACTGTGCAACCTCATAAGCTCATTGACAGGCCAACTTATGAACGCTGAAAAAATCGCGAACACCTTCAAAACGGTAAAAAAAGAAAACATCAACAAGCTGACGGTGGAAAAATACCTTGGCTTTTTTGTCGATTCCTTTCTGATTAGGGAGGCGAAGCGCTACGACCTGAAGGGCAGGAGCGAAATCGGCGCGCTCAGAAAATATTATTTTATTGACACTGGACTCCGCAACGCGCGGCTTAACTTTGCCTTCCCCGACGAAGGACAGATGCTTGAAAACATCGTGTACAACGAGCTTGTTTACAACGGCTACACGGTGAATGTGGGAACTTTCGACACCGTAGGCAAGGACAAAAACGGAAAGTCAGCGCGCAAGACAAACGAGATCGATTTTTTTGCCAAGCGTGGAACGAATTTGTTCTACATTCAGGTTTGCGCCAGCATGTCAGACGCGGAGACACGGGCGCGGGAAGTCCGTCCCTTTCTGCTGCTGAACGACCAGGTTCGGAAAATCATCGTGACAAACCAGAACATAAAAGAAACGCTTGACGAGAACGGCTTCACAGTCATCGGCGCGCTTGATTTTTTGCTGAGATTTATCAA
>DGRX01000024.1:70939-74915 GCA_002391235.1 Treponema sp. UBA4377 | reverse complement strand
GCTTCTGCCGTTCGCGGTCTACGGCGTTCTGGTGGAAAGGGAGACAATAAAATGAAAAAATATTTTTTTATATTCCTTACAATTTGTTGTATATCAATTGTAAATGCTCAGACAATCGGTTTTTATCGTACACCAAGTTTTAATATTTCATTGGAATATGAAAGTCTTGAAAATGCACAGTTAGTCTCATTAGACAGATCAACAGGTTTATATAAGATTTTAGATGAATATGTAAATAAAGGATTTATTATAACGACTGAACAATATGGAAAGACCAATGGATTTAATTGTCTTCGAATTGTACAAGGCAAAAATATAGATACAAGCAAAATAAAACTTCCAAACCAAGACCAATTTCCAAGTGAAGCAATATATTCTGCAGTGAACAGAGATAATAACAACAGATGGATTCCTATTTGGTATTTTGATGCATTAAAAAAACAAGATAGAGATTTTATTCTTAAAGGAGAATCTAAACGGGCAAGTTGGGATGGCGATATAACTCCAGAGATATGGTATAAAGATATTTCTCAACCATCTACTTTCGTTGTTACTAATACAGCAATGCTATTTTTTACACCTTTATATGAAAGAATTCCATTTCTTTTTCAATCTGTAAAAAAACTATCAGATACAAAATATGAAGTAGTTGCATATCCTGATGTAGAAGCATCTGATAAAGATATTACCTGGGATATCTACAAAGAAAATTTTCCACATATTGAAAATGGAAAACCTGTAAAATTTATAATAGAAATTAATGGAAAAGAAATGAAAGTTTATAATGGAAAAACAAAGAAAATTTGTTTTGATTTAATTCAGGAATCAGCAGAATGGGTAAAATTGTATGAAACTTTTATCCGAACTAATAATGTACCGACTGGACTTGATTTGCCAAAAGAATATCTGGAGCGAAGCAACAAAAAGTAATATCGGCTGGCGCTTCGGGGGCTTCCTTGAATGAGCCACTCCCCGCCCGCCCTGTAGCGACCGCGCGAAATGTGCTACGATAGGGGAAACACACGGAGGAACACACAATGAAAAAGACACTTTTACTGATTACGGCATTATTCGCGCTCTTGCTCGGCTCGTGCAATAAGAAGAGCACGCCACAAAGCGCGCAGGGCGAAACGGCGGAGCAGACCGCACAGGCGGAGCAAATTACTGAGAGCGAACAGACCGTACAGGCGGAGCAAATTTCCGCGTTTGCTCAGACGGCTGAGGCGGAGGAACACACGGAAACGGGAATTAAATACCTTCACCTCTATGACACGGAAGACGAAAAAGCGGTTTTCAGAGCCGTCCATAAAGGCATGGCAACGCCTGCCGCCGTAAATACCTTTGAACTGTATAGTGAGGATGTCAGCATAGCGCTCTGTAATATTACAGAAAAAACCATAAAGGAAATGGATTTTTCCTATGCGGTCTTTGATGAAAATGACAGGGAACTTTTTTCCATATCAGAAAGCCTTTCGCATGAAATCAGCCCTTATGCCGCCTGTACATTTTCTATCGGAAATCCTGTAAAAGTTTCGGGGTGGACGGAGACAATACGGAATAAAACTATCAGGATTATATTTGCGGACGGAAGCGAAGCCGCGCTTTCAGATGATGACATACTTTCCTCCATGGAAGATTCCCTCCGCTTTTGCCTTTGCAAAGATGAGAATGTGGCGGTCTGGTGGCAATATAAGCCGGCGCAGGGCAGATATTTCATGAGGTTTGAGGCGGAAACGCTCTTCGACTACGCCTATTTTTGTTTCAAGACCGATGAGTATGAAGATTTTGACGGCGCGACTCTGGACAGCATAGAGGGAGCGTTTTTCTGTGACGATGACATTGCAAAGGACGGAGATGTTTACTCGGAAACCATACAAATGCCTAACTATCTTGAAGCGGTGTTCACAACGACAAAATCGCTTGAAATCGACTATCTTGTAAAAACACCAGACGCCCCCGACCGATGGAATCTGCCAGAGGAAGAAAAAAGAAATCTCTCAAAAAAAATCGTCATCGATGACACCGCCTCACTGGAGCGGATACGCTCATACGCCGCGTTCATGGATATTATGGGATTACGGTAACAGAAAGGAAGGAATATGAAAAAGCTATTTTTGATTCTGGCGGCGGCGGTCGCGCTGTCGTCGCTTGCGTTTGCTGAGGACAGAAATCTGAAAACGGCGAATGACAATAAGTCTTTCATTGTCTCAAGAAGAGGAAGCGAAGTTGCCGCGGTTTCTGAAGAGGAAGTTTTTGACAATGCAAAAATCCTGTCGCAGACCGACAGAAAAGATCCGACTTCTGTCCTCGTTTCGTTCTTCGTCAGTTATTTTTCCAAGGGCGAAGAATGGCATGATTTAATCGTGCATTATAGTTTCCCAGGCTCTTCGTTTGACGAAGGAATAGCCGCGATGAATGAAGCATGGGAAGGCTTCTATGGGAAAGTTGATTCAGTCCGCGTTACAATCAATCCCTCATCTTTCAAGTCCAACGGCGACGGGAGGGCGTTATACACGGTGAATATTGCCGCTTCTTATCAGGGGGAATCAGACGAGGGTGAAGACCAAGTTGCGATGACACAGGACGAAAACGGCGACTGGCTCGTGGCGGAACTGCCGCTGTAGAATAGCGGATTTGCGCTTTTCATTGTTTAATTTTTTTTATATAATTTTCTGACAGGAGGATTGGTTATGGAAGAAGGGGTGAAACTTTCAAACGCGGTGGAGCGTTATGCAAAGCGCGACTAGCGGCTCAAATTGCATGGAAATCTTTATGAAAAAAACAATCGCGCTTTTGACAGCCATGCTTTTAGGCATTTTCCCTTGCCTTGCCCAACACTGGTGGGAAGATGAAGAGCCAAAAGAAATCTTCGTCAAATATTCCGAGTATGACAAAAAAGGAAACGTCACTTACACGGAAAAAGCCTCAGGCTTTAAGGAATGGCGTGAGTTCAACTCCTTTGGAAAACTCCAGCATTACAAAAACACGGCCGGCGACGAAGTGTGGTATGAATACGATTCAAAGGGAAACGCGCTTTCCTACAAGACGCAACTGGGCGACTTGTTTTCCTGCAATTTTAAATACGACTCAAACGGCAATTTGATTTTAAAGGAATTTTCAAGCGGCAACACAGTGACCTTTGAATACAACGAAAAAAATCTTTTGATTCACGAAAAAGATTCCAACGGAATGGAACGCTGGTACGACTACGATTCCGCAGGAAGAAAAGTCAAAGAAAGGCGGTCGCTTTTAGGCGACGAGGCGACCGCGACTTTTTTCTACGACTCCAACGACAACCTTGTTTTGCAAAAGCAAAAAATCGGAAAAGTGGCGACAGAAGAAAAATTTGAATACAATTCCGCCAACAAAAGGACAAAAAGGCTTCTCAACGGCATTCTAAAAAGCGAGTATTTCTACAACGCGAACAATTATCTTGAGCGGGAAAAAAATTACGTCAGCGGCGGGCCGGCCGAAGAATTAAAATACGAATACACATATTATCCCGACGGAAAAATTAAAAGTATGAAAATTTTTGAGATAAAATAAAGCGCTTGCCCGGGGCCTGGCGCGTCGCTTGCGGAAGGCCCGCCTTTTGCGCTACAATTCCCGCGAGGGAAAAAAATGCTCGCTGTATTCGTTAATTGCGCCGCAATCGTGGCCGGCTCTGTAATCGGACTTTTGTTCGCAAAAAAAATCCCGCAAAAAATCACCGACGCGATTCAACTCGCTTGCGGCCTTGTCTCCTTTGTCATGGGCGTGCAAATGGCCTTTAAATACCAAAACGTCGTTTACCTTGCGCTGGCCTTGATTTTTGGCGGAATCGTCGGAACGGCGCTGGACATTGACGGAAAGATTTTAAAAGCGGGCCGCTTTTTGGAGCGCGTCTTTTTGAAAAAGCCGGAAGCCGCCGCCCCTGCCGTTTCGTGCGCCCCGACCGATTCCAGCGCCCCGACCAATTCCAGCTCGCCAACCAATT
>DGRX01000024.1:61880-70884 GCA_002391235.1 Treponema sp. UBA4377 | reverse complement strand
CAACCAATTCCAGCTCGCCAACCAAGCCAAACGCCTCAAGCGATTCCGCCGCCACGACTTCTTCCAAGACAGAAAGCGCCGCAGAATTTTCCGCCGGAAAGCCGCAAAAGAATTTCGCCTACGCTTTCCTAAACGCGTCGGTATTGTTTTGCGTCGGCGCGATGGCGATTGTCGGAAGCTTTAAGGCCGGAATCGAAGGCGACTATTCAATCATATTCCTAAAGAGCGTTTTGGACGGCTTTATCGCCATTGGCTTCGCGGCCGCGATGGGCGTGGGAACGGCCTTTAGCGCGCTCGCGATTTTTGTCTACCAGGGCGCGCTTACCCTGCTCGCGATTTTCATCCACCAATACGTAAGCGACTCCCTCCTTGCCGAAATAACCGGAAGCGGCGGCGCGCTCATCGTCTTGATTGGAATCAACTTGATGGGCCTAAAAAAAATCAAGACGGCCAACTACCTTCCCGCCGTCATCTTCAGCGCGCTCTTTGTCCTTTGCGAGCCGTTTGTCCGCGGCCTTTTTGGCTTGTAAAAAACAATCCGGCAAACTAAAACGCGGGCGGCCGCCGCATTGATTTTTTTCAACTTTTCCATTATAGTGGCGGCATGAAAAAGATAATCGTAGTAGGATCGGGCGGCCGCGAGCACGCCATCGCTTGGAGATTGGCCCAGAGCCCGTCAGTCGAAGAAATTGTTTGCGTTCCCGGAAACGGCGGAACATGCAACGAAAAAAAGTGCTCTAACGTTCCGCTTGACGAAGCGAAAGGCTTGCCCGGAAATCCTTACGTGGAAATAGCCAAAAAATACGCTTGCGACTTTGCGGTCATCGGTCCAGAAGACCCGCTTGCCGAAGGCTTGGCCGACGAATTTTGGAAGGCCGGAATTCCTTGCGTTGGCCCAAAAAAGGCGGCCGCGCAGTTGGAAGCCAGCAAGGACTTGGCCAAAGCCTTTATGAAAAAATACAATGTCGCCGCCCCCGCAAGCGAAACATTCACCGAAAAAGACGCGGCGCTTGAATACGTAAAAAAGCATGGAGCTCCGATCGTCCTTAAGGCTGACGGTTTGGCCGCCGGCAAAGGCGTTGTCGTAGCGAAGACCTTGGACGAAGCGGTCGCCGCCGTCCACGACATTATGGAAAGCGGCCGCGTCGGCGACGCAGGAAAAAAGCTTGTCGTTGAAGACTACCTTGCCGGAATCGAAATGTCAGTCTTGGCCGCCGTAAGCGTCACTCCCGACGGCGCGAAAGAAGGAAAGGCCGCGATTCTTCCCTTCCTCCCCGCCCGCGACCACAAGAGGCTGGAAGACGGAGCAAAAGGCCCAAACACAGGCGGCATGGGAGCGGTATGCCCGCTTTCAGACGTTACGCCCGCCATCATGGAACAGTTTGACAAAAACATTTTGCAGCCGACATTAAAGGGTCTTGTCGCCGAGGGCTTTGACTACCGCGGCTTTATTTTCTTTGGCGTGATGATTACAAAAGACGGGCCAAAACTTTTGGAATACAACGTCCGCCTGGGCGACCCCGAAACGCAGGCCGTCCTTCCGCTTATGGACTTTGACTTTGCCGCCATGTGCCAAGCAATCGTGGACGGCTCTCTAAAAGACTTTGAGATGAAATGGAAAAATCAATTCGCCGTGGCGCCCGTCGCGGTTTCCGGCGGATATCCGGGAAGCTACAAAAAAGGCTTTGAAATTTCAATCGACAAGGACTTGATGGAAAAAAACGGCGCCAAAGTCTTTGTCGCGGGAGCGATTGGAGAGCGGCGCCACGAGCATGAAGACTTTGGCCAGGCAAGCTTGTTCACAAGCGGCGGCCGCGTCCTTGCCGTTTGCGCTCTCGCTCCAACTTTTGACGAGGCTTGGAAAAAAGCCTACGCCGCGATGCAAGGCGTTGCCTTTGACGGAATCTTCTATCGAAAGGACATCGGCCTTCCGGGCGCCGCGGTTTCTGACTAACAGCGGCAACAAAAAATCCCGCCAAGCGGCGGGACTTTTTGTTTGCAAGCTATTCGCAATCAGGCAGCGTCCAACGGCCTAGAGCCTAAAGAGCAAGTCCTCATAGCATGGGAAGGGCTTGTAGTCCTCGCCAATCAAGGGCTCGATTTCGTCGGCCACCGCGCGCGCTTCGGCCATCGCCGGAAGGACGCTGTCGGCGTAGGCGCGGGCGCATTCCATAGCGTCGGACGCGCTCTTGGCGGCAAGGTGCTTTTTGCAAAGCTCGTCGGCCTTTGAAGCGAGGCTTGTTGTAAGGCAATCCAATTTTTCCAAGAGCGCGGCCTGGCTTGCGGCCTTGGCTCCGGGAACGATTGCCTTAAGGTTTACGGCAGTCTGCGCGACCGCGTTGACGTACTTGTAGGCGGCGGGCAAAATGTCCTTGTTGATCATCTCAAGCATAGTCTCGACTTCGATGTTCAAAACCTTGCAGTACTTTTCCAACTTGATTTCGTAGTGGTCTTTCATTTCCTGCTCGGTGTAAACGCCCATCTCTGTGTAAAGCTCGACGTTCTTTTTGTCAAGGTAGTGGGCCATCGCGTCGGGAGTGGAGCGCAAGTTCAAAAGGCCGCGCTTTTCCGCTTCCTTAAGCCAACTCGCGTCGTAGCCGTTTCCGTTAAAGATGATTCTCCAGTGGGCGGTAATCTCGCGCTTGATTAAGGCGCTCAAAGCGCTCTCAAAGTCGCTGGCCTTTTCAAGCTCGTCGGCAAAGCCCTTAAGCGTGTAGGCGACGATCGCGTCAAGCGCGGTGTTGGGGCCGGCGATTGAAAGGCTTGAGCCGCAAGAGCGGAATTCAAATTTGTTTCCGGTAAAGGCGAAGGGCGACGTTCTGTTGCGGTCGGTTGAATCCTTTGGAATCGGAGGAAGAATGTCAACGCCGATTGTCATCTTGCTCTTTGAGCGGCCCTGCATCGGGGTGCCGTCCTTGATTGACTGAAGCACGTCCAAAAGCTCGTCGCCTACATACATAGAGATGATGGCCGGCGGCGCCTCGTTAGCTCCAAGGCGGTGGTCGTTTCCGGCGCTGGCGACAGAGATGCGCAGCAAGTCCTGGTTTTCGTCAACGGCCTTGATCACCGCGGTCAAGAACAAGAGGAACTGCGAGTTCTTTTCTGGAGTGTCGCCAGGCTCCAAAAGGTTTTCGCCTTCGTCGGTCGACATAGACCAGTTGTTGTGCTTTCCGCTTCCGTTAAGGCCGGCAAAGGGCTTTTCGTGCAAAAGGCAGACAAGGCCGTGGCGGCGGGCAACCTTTTTCATGACTTCCATCGTAAGCTGGTTTTGGTCGGTGGAAAGATTTGTGGTGGTAAAAATCGGAGCCATCTCGTGCTGGGCGGGAGCGACTTCGTTGTGCTCGGTCTTTGAATAAATTCCGTACTTCCAAAGAGTCTCGTTAAGGTCTTCCATATACTTAACGATTTTTGGATTGAGCGCGGCAAAGTATTGGTCGTCCATTTCCTGGCCCTTTGAAGGCTTGGCTCCAAAAAGCGTGCGGCCGGTCATGCGAAGGTCCTTTCTCTGCTTGTAAAGGTCTTCGCTTACGATAAAGTATTCCTGCTCGGGGCCGACAGTCGTGGCCACATGGCTGGCCGTCTTGTTTCCAAAAAGGCGAAGGACGCGCAAGGCCTGCTCGTTCAACGCTTCCATCGAGCGCAAGAGCGGAGTCTTTTTGTCCAAGGCCTCGCCTGTGTACGAGCAGAAGGCCGTCGGAATGCAAAGAGTGTGCTCCTTTACAAACGGATAGGAAGTCGGATCCCAAACCGTGTAGCCGCGCGCTTCGTATGTGTCGCGGCTTCCGCCGTTGGGGAATGAGGAGGCGTCAGGCTCGCCCTTTACAAGCTCCTTTCCGCTAAAGGTCATAATCACCGTTCCGTCGTCCTGGGGCGTGATAAAGGAGTCGTGCTTTTCGGCGGTGATGCCGGTAAGGGGCTGGAACCAGTGGGTAAAGTGCGTGGCTCCTTTTTCTATGGCCCATTCCTTCATCGCGTGGGCGACTTGGTTGGCAAGGTCGATGTTGAGCGGCTCTCCGCCGTCAATCGTCTTTTTAAGCGCCTTGAAGGTTTCCTTTGGAAGCCTTTCCTTCATCGTTTTTTGGTTGAACACCATCGAGCCAAAAAGTTCGGGAACGTTAGTTTGGGCCATATTTTCCTCCTTAATTGAAAACGCGGCAAAAACAAAAAAGGCGATGTGAACAACTTTCTTTGCGGAAAGGCAAAAAAAAATTGTTCACATCGCCTTTGATGCTTACACTGACTTTATACATCTTTATAATAAAAATGTCAATAGCAGTTCAAAAAAAACTAGCAAAAACACTAAAAGCGCGTTATAATAGTAAAGTTATGAGAGCCTTGTATATCGGCTGGAACGCTATTTCCATACTTGCATTAATAATCTTCGCGCTTATCGCCGTAAAAAAGAAAACAAGGCTGTCCCCCCTTGTAACGGCCCTTTGCTCTTTGGCGGCCTTGTGCCTCTTGTCCTACACCGCCCAATTTTTCACTTGCAACAAAAGGCTGGCACTTACCCTTTGCGCGATTTACTACATTTGCGACCTTTGCGTTTTGTTCGCGATTTACGTTTTTGTAATTTCAATCGCGGAGATATCCAAGTCTTTCAGGAAGTTCTCGCTTTCGGCCGGAATATTCTTTGTATTCGCCGGCATAAACTTCATCAGCTTCATCGTCAACATTTGGACAGAACACTCCATAAAACTTAGCCCCGTCTTTTTCAAAAACGGCTCCTTTAACTATTGGGCCAGAGACTTCCAGTGGCCGATTTACTTTAACCTGACGCTTCAGGTCGTGATGAGCGTGATCATAATTTACGCTCTTTTAAAAAGAACATTCAAACTGCCCAGCTTTTACCGCAGGAACTTCATCACAATTTCATCGCTCTTTTTGCTCGTAATCATAATGAACTCCGTCTATTACTTTGGAGCGTTTAGGCTTGAGCTTTCGATTTTGTTCTACCTCTTTTTGGCCATATACGCCTTTCAAATTTCTTTTTGGGGAATCAACGCTTCCCTCTTGAACACAATGCTTTCGCTTGTGTCGGAGAACATCAGTTACGCGGTTGTATGCTTTGCGAGTTTGGGCCGCTGTTTTTACTTGAACCGCGAGGCCAGAAACATTTTTGGCTACGGCCCCAACGGCTACGCGGCCGCCGAAGGCTTTCGCGACAAGTTGAACGAGCAGTACCCTGAAAAAATGTTCAGCTTTTTGACGCTGACAAAAACCATGCTGGTCAATTCCCAAACCAGAACCTTTGAATGCGAATACAAGATTCTCAAAGACAAAAAGGACCGCAACATCGTAAGCTACTTGAAGCTTGTGGACACAACCGACGAACTGGCGCGCTTGGAGGAAGAGAGGTTCCGTTCCGAGCACGATTCCCTAACGGGACTTTACAACCGTTCCACCTTCTTTAAAAAAGCGGCGGAAGTCCTTAGGGTAAGCAAAAACGAAGACTTTTACATGATCGCCACAAACATCATGGACTTTAAGCTTGTAAACAACCTTTTTGGCGAACAGGCGGGAAACGAAGTCTTAAAGCTCCAAGCGGCCTTGATCTCTTCCGTTAATTATCCAAACTCCCTTTTTGGAAGAATTTCCGGCGACAGGTTTGCGGTTCTCATTCCAAAAGCCTGCTTTAACGCCGCCACAATCTCGCAAAACAACATGACGCTGCAGCAAGCGGTTTCAAAATACAATTACAAATTGCAAAGCTACGCCGGCGTATATGAAATCTCGGACAAATACGAAAACCCCAAGTTCATGTATGACAAAGCCGCGATGACAATCGAAACGATTAGCGGAAACTTGGAAAAAGCAATCGCCTTTTACAACTCGTCAATCATGGACAAGCAAATCCACGACAAGAAAATCATTTCGGAATTTGACGAGGCGTTGAAAAACGGCGAGCTTGTCATGTATTTGCAGCCTCAAATCAGTTCCTCCGACGAAAAAGTCTTGGGCGCCGAAGCCCTGGTCCGCTGGAATTCCCCGGAAAAGGGAATCATGACTCCGGGCAAATTCATCCCGGTCTTGGAAAAATCCGGAATGATCCACAAGCTGGACCAATTCATGTGGAAGACGGCGGTAATGAAATTGGCCGAATGGCGCAACCTTGGAAACGAGATGAGCATATCAATCAACATATGCGCCAAGGACTTTTTCTATTGCGACGTTTACAAATACCTTACAGGGCTTGTCGAGCAGTTCAGGGTCAAGCCAAAGAAGCTCAACATTGAAATCACCGAAACCGTCTTGATGCAAGACATAAACGCCCACCGCCAAATTCTAAAAAAATTGAGCGACTACGGCTTTATAATTGAAATGGACGACTTTGGCTCGGGATTCTCTTCTCTAAACACGTTAAAAGACGTGGAGATGGACACGCTAAAAATCGACATGGGCTTTTTGCGCGCCTCAAACTTTTCGCAAAAAGTAAAGGACATCATAACGTCTATAATTTCAATGGCGAAAACCTTGGGAATGACGGTAATCACAGAAGGCGTAGAAAACGAAGACCAGGTGGAATTCCTCAAACAATCAGGATGCGACATTTTCCAAGGCTTCTATTTTTCAAAGCCGCTGTCAGTCAAGGATTTTGAAAGCAAGTATTGCAACGGAGGCCAAGCATGCTAAGCATTGTCAACGCGTACCACATAATTTCCGTCGTTGTTTGGCTAACCCTATTATTCACATTCATTTCCGTTTTTCGTTCGAGGGCTCCAGGAAAAATCTTCTATACGTTTCCGATTGGAATGGCGCTGATCACCGTTCCAATTTACACCTTGTTCATATCGTCAAAAACTTATTTTTCCGCGATGCTCTTTGACGGCATTTACTTTATTTGCACGGATTTTCTTTGTTTCTTCATGCTTCTTTTTATTGTGTCTTACACTTGGAAATACCGGGCGTTAAAGCCGTCGATAATCATCTTCTCTCCCCTGCTTTTGCTGGACTCAGTTTCATTGATTCTGAACGCTTGGAAGCGCCATTCGTTCAACTTGATCAAAATCATCAATGAAACCGACATTGAATATTGGTCCTGCGAATTCACTCCCCTGCATTACATACACCTGGCTTTTTGCTATTCGATGGCCTTGACCGGCATAATAATCTTGGTCCACACAATTTTTGACGCGCCTTACAGCTACAAGTCAAAATACGCTTCGGTATTCATCGCCTTTATCGTAGTAATATGCGCCAACGCCATTTGCTACTCGCTTGACTTGGTGATCGACTTTTCCGTATTCCTCTATCCGATTTTGGCGATGTTCATTTACTACTACTCAATGTTTTCCGCCACGCGAAAACTGCTGACAAACTCTTTGACAAACGTCAACGAAAACGTTGACGACGCAATCCTATACTTTGACATCAACGACGACTGCTTTTACACAAACTCGCGGGCAAAAGCCTTGTTTCTGGACGGCGAAGGAAAATTCTCAGCGCTAAAGGCAAGCGAATTCTTAATTTACGCGAGAGGAAAAATTCAATCCAACAAATCCGCAAAGCCAGTGGAGTTTTTCACAATCAACGGCATCGAGCGGCAGTTTGAAATAGAGGCCGAAGACATTTATTTTGGCTCAAACCTTATCGGCTCATACTTAAAGCTTAGCGACAAAACCGACGAGATAAACCGCTACTTAACCCAAAAATTCTTGGCCAACCACGACGAGCTTACCGGCGCGTACAACCGCGAACACTTTTTTAAGGTTTGCGACGAAAAAATTCGGGAAAACCCCAACACTGAATACGTAATGGTCTCAACAAACATCCGGCAATTTAAATTGGTGAACGAACTTTTTGGCGAAGAAGTCGGAAACCAAATATTGATTAAAATGGCCACCACAGCAAAAACGCTGGCCCTGCACGACTGCGTAATGGGCCGCGTAGGAGACGACCGTTTTGGCTTGTTGGCGCAAAAGCAATACCTTACAGAAGACCACATAAAGGCCTTTTTGGAAAGCGCGCAGGAAGTCTTAAAAGACTCTATGTACAAATTGAATCTTTGCGTCGGCGTCTGCGACGTCCACGAAGAAGAAAACGCCCAGCTTCTTTACGACAAGACTCAATTGGCCATCAACAAGATTTGCAACGATTACCAAAAACACATAGCCTACTACAACACAGACTTGATGGACGAGCTTTTGCGCGAACGGCAAATCACAATGGAATTTGAGGACGCCTTGGCCGCCGGACAAATTTGCATGCGCTTGCAGCCAATCGTCGATTTGGAAGGAAGGGCGATCGGCAGCGAAGCCTTGGCAAGATGGGAGCATTCACAACGCGGACTTTTGCAACCAGAAGTTTTTCTTCCGGCGCTTGAAAGATCCGGCCTGATTCACAAATTGGACACTTTTATCTGGGAAAAGGCGGCCTGCCTCCTTGAAAAATGGAACAAGCTCGGCAAAGACGACATGCGCATCTCGGTGAATGTTTCAGAAAAAGACATCTACTACATTGACATTGGAGAGGCCTTTAAGCAGTTGCTTTTAAGACACACATTCAATCCAAGCAACATGAAAATCGAGTTCACCGAAAGCTCTTTGACAAAGGACATCAATTCAACCATAAAGCTTTTTGAAAAGTTAAAGCAATTGGGATTTGAAGTCGGAATTGACAACTTTGGCCATGGCTACTCTTCCCTTAACCTTCTCAAAGACGTTAACGCGGACATCCTTAAAATGGACATGGCTCTCGCCCAAGAAAGCCAAAACTCAGAGCGAGTAAAGACAATCATCAAATTTATCGTGGACATCTCCAAGGCGATGAACATGAAACTTGTTTCCGAGGGAGTCGAAAGCGCCGAACAGTTAATCTTGCTAAAGAGCCTCGGCTTTTCTTTCTTCCAAGGCTTTTTCTTCTCAAAGCCGCTGACAATCGAGGACTTTGAAGAAAAATACCTATAGGAACGGTATGTCGCTACGCTAATTTTGCAATAGGAAGCGATTCAACTGCGCTCTCGCGAGCGCGGGCAATCAAGGCACGCTTCGCTTAAAGCCTTGAC
>DGRX01000024.1:0-61817 GCA_002391235.1 Treponema sp. UBA4377 | reverse complement strand
TTCCTTTTGCGGCGCGAATAAGATTTTCGCGCCGCAATAACAGCTGAACCAAGCCTCACATTGAAGTATAGCCGCCGTCAACCGGAAGGATTACGCCGGTGACATAAGAAGACGACGGGCTTGCCAAGAAAATCGCGGCGGAGTCCAACTCGCCTTCGTTTCCGTAGCGGCTAAGCGGAATCATCGTCTTGGCGTTGTTCTGGAAAAATTCCGAGTCAAGCGTTTCCTTTGTAAGCGGCGAGTAGAAGTAGCCGGGGCAAATCGCGTTTACGTTGATGCCGTACTTTCCCCATTCAGCGGCGAGTCCGCGCGTAAGGTTTACCACGCCGCCCTTGGCCGCATGGTAGGGCGAGCAAGGCGCCACCTTGTTTCCGACCATTCCGTACATTGAAGCGATGTTTATGATGCGCCCGTACTTGGCGCCGATCATGGCCTTTTTGGCGACGGCGCGCGACATCTTGAAGGTGCCGCCCAAATCCACGTTAAGCTCTCCGTTAAACTGCTCGTCGGTGATGTCCTCGGCGGGAGCGACGGCGCCGGTTCCGGCGTTGTTGATAAGAATGTCTATGCGGCCAAACTTGGCGACGATTTTGTCAACCGCTTCGTTCACCGCGTTTGTGTCCGTTATGTCGCAGCGGACGGCCAGCGTCTCCACGCCGTATTCGTTGTGAATGTCCTTGGCAACCGCGTCAATCAATTCCTGACGGCGGGCGATCGCCACGATAGCCGCGCCCTGGTTGGCCAAAGCCTTGGCCATTTGAACGCCCAAACCTGTTGAACAGCCTGTAACGACCGCCACTTGTCCTTTTAAGTCAAAATAAGATTTCATAAAAACCCCTTAAAAATGATTTGCGTTCTCCACGCAAGTTGCGTTTATATTGTAGCGCAAATGGAACTTTTGGGCAAGAAAAACGCAAAGGCCGCAGCCCGCGCCAACCGAGCGCCGGCTGAGCGGTTGCTGGGGGAAGGAAGCAGTTTTAGGAAACAATAAGAGCGCAAAAAAAACGCGGAGGCCGCGGGCCCCGCCGACCGAGCGGCGGCTGGGCGGTTGCTGGGGGAAGGAAGCAGTTTTAGGAAACAATAAGAGCGCAAAAAAAACGCGGAGGCCGCGGGCCGCGCCGGCTGAGCGTTCTGAGGCTGCCAATTTTGCGCAAGCAAAATTGAAGTAAATGTACATCTTACATAACAGCCTCAGTCACGCGGAAGACGGCCGGACGCGGCCGGGAGCGTTTTTTTTGCGCTCTTTTTTTTATTGCAGCGCGACAATCTTGCTCGCGCTGCAAAAGGAACGAGTCAAGGCTTTAAGCGCAGCGTGCCTTGATTGCCCGCGCTCGCGAGAGCGCAGTTAAATCGCTTCCTATAGCAAAATTAGCGTAGCGACATACCGTTCCTATTTAATGCTTCCTTCCACCATGCCCTTGATGATGTACTTTTGCGCGAAAATGAACAGCACGATTACCGGAAGCATCGCCAGCAAGGTTGAGGTCAAAATCAAGTCCCACTGCTTTACGTAGCTTCCGACAAAGCCCATGACCGCGATAGGCAGCGTGCGGATTTTTCCGGCCTGGCCCAAAAGCAGCGAAGGCAAAAGATAGTCGTTCCAAATCCAAATGCCGTTCAAAATCAAGACAGTGATTTGAATCGGCTGCAAGAGCGGCAGGACAACGCGGCCAAAAACGCCCTCGGCCGTGCAGCCGTCAATCGTTGCCGCTTCCTCCAGTTCCAGCGGAATGCTCTTGATGAAGCCGTGCAAAATAAAGACGCTCATCGCGCAACCAAAGCCGATGTAGGCAAAGACGCTTCCCTTGTAGCTTTGAAGCAAGCCGATTCCGCTGAACTTTCCGACAGTCCTGTACCAAGACAAAACCGGAAGCATGACGACCTGGAAGGGAATTACCATCGACGCGACCAAAAGGTAAAAAATCACGTTGGCCCATTTTTTGTTGTTGCGCTTGATGGAGTTCCTTTCCAAAACCCAGGCGGCCATCGAACTGAACAAAACGATTGTAAAGAGCGAAGCCACCGTTATTATCACCGAGTCAAAGAAGGACTTCCAGTAATTCATGTTGGGGCTGTGGATTACCCGGTTCATGTTGGCGAAAAGCGTTCCCCACTTTTGCGGAAGCGCGAGCGGGGCGCGTATGATTTGGTCGGCGGGCTTTGCCGCGTTGATTACCACAATAAAGAAGGGGAACAAAAACAAAATCAGCAAAACGATTCCCAGCGCCTCAAGAACTTTGTTCTTTACGTTGTCTCCTGCCATCATATTACATTTCCTCCTCTCGGCTCTTGCTAAGCTTAACCTGAACGATTGAAACTACGGCAAGGATAATGAAGAACACGACCGCCTTGGCCTGTCCAAGCGCCCAATGGTTTCTTGTAATCGCGGTCTTGTAAATGTTCAAGGCCTGCAATTCGGTTCCGTTAATCGCCTGGCCCATCATGATTTTTGAGGGGCCTCCGTTGGTAAGGCTAAGGTTAAGGTCAAACTGCTTGAATGAATTTACGAGCGTCAAGAAAATGCAAATCGTAAAGGCGTGCGCTATCATCGGAATGATTATGCTCATCATTCGCTTCCAGCCTGTCGCGCCGTCAATGACGGAGGCCTCGATAACGCTTGTGGGAATTCCCTGCAAGGCCGTAACGTAAATCATCATTATGTAGCCGGCGTACTGCCAGCCGCTCACGATTATCAAGGCGGCCAAAGCTCCGGCGTTGCTTGTCAAAAGCGACTGGCTGTCCGTAAAGCCCGCCGTGGCCGCGATCGAAGTGAACAAGTAATTGAAGATGAACTGCCACACGTAGCCCAATACGATTCCGCCAATCAAGTTGGGAATAAAGTAGCCCGCGCGGTAAAGGTTCCTGCCGCGAAGCTTTTGCGTGACCAAAAGGCTAAGGCCAAAGGCCACGACGTTCACCACGGCCACGTTTATTATGGCAAAGGCGAATGTCATCAAAATTGAGTTTATATAGTCAGGCGCCTTAAAAAAGTCCATGTAGTTTTTAAAGCCCACAAATTTCTTGACATAGCTTCCGTCCCAATCTGTGAAGGAATAAAAAACGCCCATCACAAAAGGAACGATGATTGTCATCACAAATGGAATCAAAATCGGAAGCAAAAACAAAACGTTGATTACGCTTCTATGCTTCAAAGTCGGATAAAAGTAAAAGCCGAATGCTATCAATAAAAGGCCGATGGAAAGAAAAAGTCCGCGGTAATACAGAATGCCGCTAATGTCTCTTGGCCTGTAGGGAAGCGCGGTCACGCACAAGACCAGCGCGAAAATCGTTGTCGCCGCGCCTGCCGCCCAACTGATGACAGAGACTAATTTTTTATTTTTGTCCATAATGTCTCCTAGCGGGCGAAAGGCCCGAACAACTGTTTTAGAAAAACGGAGGCTGGCGCGGCTTTTTGGTCGGCCAACCCCGCTTTAGCCGCGGCCTTTTGGCGCGCGGCGATTTTTTTAGCGCTTTGAAGGAACAGTCGCGACAGCGTCTGTCACCATCTGGGCAAATTGCTTTGTAGTAATTTTCTTTTGGGCCAACAATTCGTAAATCGGGCCAAGAGTGTCCTGACAGAATCCGTCGGGCATCTTGAACTGCTCCCAAGGATATGTCTTTCCGCGGCTTACATAGTCGGCGACAGAAGCTGAAAGCGGAGTTGAGGGCTTAAGAGTGTCTGAAGAATAGGGAGAGATGCAGCTCATCTTGTTGATGCGGGCGTCGCGTCCCTCGTCGCTCAAGGCAAAGGCGCTCAAGAATTTTTTGGCCTCGTCCACATTTCCGTGCTTGTAAACGGCCCACCAAGAAGGAGCGCCGACCTGGATTCCGTCGATTGTCTTTCCTTTAAGGAAGGCGTGCGGAGCGAAGGCCATTTTAAAGCTGGCTCCGGCGGCCGAGATTGACGGGTCAACCCAGTTGCCCTGGTGCAAGAAAACGGCCTTTTGGTCCGTGAAGGCCTGGAGCTGCTGGTCGTAGTTTCCTGTAAGAAGGATGTTCTGGTCCGAATAGTCCATCAAGAGCTTTACGTAGTCGGCAAAGTCGGCCAAGCGGGCTTGGTCAACCTTTCCGTTAAGAACGTCGTTGATTACATGCTGGTCGCCCTTGTTAAGTCCGGCTGAAAGGTAAACGCCAAAGTTGTGAGTTCCTGTAACCCAAGTCATTCCGGCCGCGACGCCAGCTGTCAAAGAAACAACGGAGTCGATTCCAAGAGCGTCTTTCTGCGAGTCAATCTTTTCAAAAGCGGCCTTGTATCCTTCGTATGAAGTGAGGCTCGCGGGATCGACTCCGGCCTTGGCCAAAAGGTCGGCGTTGTAAGCCAAGCCGTATCCTTCAACCGCGTAGGGGAAGCCGTAAACGTGTCCGCCGTCCGTGTAAGCGGCGGCTGTGTCCTTTGACCAATCCTCGCCGTCAAGGATTTCCATGTCGTTCTGCCAAACGGCAAAGTGTCCCGGACCTTCAAATACAAAAATGTCAGGCATATTGTCAGAGGCTTTGTAGCCCTTCAAAATTCCCTGGTTGTCCGCGCCGCCGCCGGAAGACTCAATCTCTACGTGAACGCCGGTCTTGGCTTCGTAGGCTTTGGCAAAGTCCTTGAGCTGCGAGTCGATTTCAACCTTGATGTTGAAAACGCGGATCTCTTTTTTGCCGGAAGCGCCGCCCTTGGAGCAGCCCGCAAAAGAGAAGGCCAACAAAGCGGCTGAGAGAGCCGCGATCACAGTTTTTTTCATAAAATCCTCCTATGAAAAAATCCCTTTTAGAAATTTGCGGTCCGGAAAGTCACGTTGACCGAACCGCATGTCTCAAATGATACAACAGGATTTTTAAATTGTCAAAAAGAATTTTTTTAAAATTGGGCATTTTTCATACTTTTATCATATTTTTTGTGTATTTTATACAAATTTCGCTTTAACTTGTGGGATTTTTTTTAGATTTTTGCCGCTCGTATTTTTGAATGCAAGACCATAATCGTATGTTCGAGCGGTTTCACCGCGTCTTTCAGACGCTGCCGGGGCCGCTCGTATTTCAGACGCTTCATTAAAATTTGCAAAATTCGCCGCGCTGCGCTATAATTTCCTTATATGGCAAGAAAAAAATTCCCTGTAATAACAAAAAGGGTCATTCTATACATCGCCATCGCCAACATCGCGATTTGCTCGCTCATATTCGCCACAAGCTACTGGGCTTTTAACCGGCAGTTTAGGGAACAGTACGATTCAAGCATACGGGAAATCGCCGCGGCGGCCCGCGACTTCCTCAACCCCGACGACTTTAAAAGATACAGAAAAAATCCGGTCAGCGACCAAAAGCATAAGGAAGTCTTAAAACAGCTTCAAGTCCTTGTTGACCAATTTGACCTTAACGTAATTTACGTTTCCGAGGTCGATCCGCCGGAGTACAGGCACATCTTCTATTTTTACGATCCGGTCGGCAAAGCCACTGACTGGTCGCCCTACCCGCTTGGCTACGAGGAAGACTACTACGAAGAAAGCTACAACCGCACCACAAGGCGCGTTTACGAAGAAGGCGCCGAGCTTGTGCGCCACACTATAAAATCGCGCAGCGGCTCGCACATAACGGCCCAGCTTCCTGTCTACGATTCAAGGGGGAAAATCGTCGCTTTAATCGGCGCCCAAAAAAACGTCCAGGAATTTGTCGACGCCCGCCGCTCCTATGTAAGGTTTGTGGTCGCCATGATTTTGCTTTTTGGCGCTTGTTCCGTCATTTTCTTTTCCATCTATTTTAATTACAAGTTCATAAAGCCGATTTTGGAAATCACGAGCGAAACAAACCGCTTCGCTTCTGAAAACGGCGAGCCGGACAACGGCCTTTTAAAAGTTCCCAACAAAGACGAAATCGGAACGCTGGCCCGCTCCGTTTACAAAATGGAAAGAGTGGTCCACAACAACATAATGGAACTGACCAGAATGACCACGGAAACGGCCGAGGCTTTGGCCAGCGCCATCGACGCGAAGGACGCATACACTCACGGCCACTCCACCCGCGTCGCCGAATACTCAAGGGAAATCGCGCGCCGCTTCGGAAAGTCCGAAGCCGCATGCAGGAACATCTACATTTCGGCCCTTTTGCATGACGTGGGAAAAATCGGAGTGCCCAACAGCATCATAAACAAAAAAGGCCCTCTCACAAAAGAAGAATACGACGTGGTTAAAACGCACCCGGTTATCGGCGCGCAAATCTTGGCCAACATCACCCAAATTCCGCACATCGCAGACGGCGCCTACTGCCACCACGAGCGCTACGACGGAAACGGATACCCGTCAGGCGTGGCCGGCAAACAAATTCCTGAGATAGGAAGAATCATCGCCGTGGCCGACGCTTACGACGCCATGACGTCAAACCGCAGCTACAGAAAGCTTTTGCCGCAAGAAACCGCCCGCGCCGAAATAGGCACTGGAATAGGAAGCCAGTTTGATCCCGACTTTGCCAAAATCATGCTTGAAATGATTGACGAGGACAAAGACTTTAACATGCGGGAAAAAGACTAGATTACGAGTTGACGCTTAGCTCAAAGCCGTAAGCGCCGTGGCCAGGATAAACCAAAACGTCGCCGGGAATCGTTTCAAAAATCTCGGACAAACTTTTTTGCATTTTTTCTTCGCTTCCGCCGGGCAAGTCTGTGCGGCCGTATGATTGGTAGAAAATCGTGTCGCCGGAAATCAAGACTTTTTCGGACTCGTTGTAGTAACAAGCGGAGCCTTCCGTGTGTCCGGGCGTGTGGATTACGCGCCAGTGGCTCAAAGCGTTGGCCACGCCTTCAACGTCAGGAACTTCGTCGCCGGTAAAGGCGCTGATTATGTCCTCGGTCTTAAAAATCGTGTCCAGACAGTCGCCGTCCTTAAGCAGGCAGGCCGCGGCAGGCAAGCCGCTAAGGTCTTTTAAAAAGCCTTCGTCGTCCAAGGACATAAGCTCCAGGCTTTGCCTGTGAACGTCTTGGGAACCGGGGCCCAAATATTTTTGGTCCGCGACATGAATCGCTATGGGGAGGTTTGGAAAAGAAGCCCTAAGGGCCTTTATGCCGCAAACATGGTCAAAATGTCCGTGGGTAAGAAGAATGCCCACAGGAACGCAGTCGTGCTCGTCAAGAATTTGGGCGACGGCTTTTTCGTCGCCCGAATACTCGCAGCCCGCGGGGTCAACCAACAATACGGCCCGCCCCGCAAGCGGCAAGATGAACGTGTTAACTTCCAAGGGGCCCGTTTGGGCCGAATGTATGTCCATTAGCTGCAAACGCTCCTCAAACAAGCGGAGCGCCAAAGCCCTGGTTTTCAGAGGCTTTTTCGGCTGCGGCGTAAGCGGCCGCGTCCTCGCGCTCTTGCTCGGACAATTCCTGCGAAGGCTGGGCCTGCTCGCTGGAAGCGCTCTCGCCTTCTACAGGCGCTGAAGCGCTTTCATCGTCGTCCTTTTGGCGCGAGTAGCTTACAGAAAGTTTTCGGCCGCGGTAGTCGTATCCGTTAAGGGCGTTGATGGCCTTGTCGGCGTCTTCGGTGAAGAGCTGGACAAAAGAGTAGTTGGCCAAAACGCGGATGTCGCCGATGCGCTCGCGGTCCAAGCCGGCGACGCCGATCAAAAGGCCAACCAAGTCGCGCGGGAACACGCGGCGGTTGCGTCCGATTCCGACAAAAATCGTTGTGGCCAAGGCCGGATCTATTTCCACGCGGGGATGGGGCTCGTGGCGGCTCTCCGCGTCGGAACCTTCGGCCTTCGCGTCATGGCGGCTTTCGTCGCGGCGCGAGCGGAAATTGTCTTTTGAAAAATTCTCGTGGTCTCCTCTAGGAACAAAGGGACGGCGGGCGTTGCCTGTGGCCACCTTAAGCAAATAAGCGGCAAGGTATCCGCGCAAAGTGAAGGGAACGTTTTTCTTAAAAACCTTTTTAAGCTGGATCAAAACGTCAACGTCTTCTTGTGTTTTAACCTGCTGGACGGAGGCCTTCAAAAACTCCGCGATTCGATCGTAATTAATCTCTGTTTCTCTTCTGTTATTGTAACGCATTTAAATCTCCTAAAAAGTCCGCGATCCAGGTGGAACCTATTTTTTTGAATCCTGAACGGTTCAACATTCCCTGCATCAAGTCCGGAACAAAAGTGTTCGCAATTATAACCCATTGCGCGCCAGAGGCCCGTAAAGAGTCAAGGGCGCGTTCAAAAAGCTCCCTCGCTATGCCTAAGCCCCGGCATTTTTTTTCCACAAACAAGCCTGCAATCAAAACGGTCTTGCTTGAATCTTTGGGACACGGCGACCAAACTACGCAGCCGGCAAAATCTCCGCCAAAAGTTTTGCACACAAAACCTTTTTGGGCTTGAGCGTTGTAATTAAACTGGCCGCGCCACAATTCCCCAAAAGCCTGGGGCACGTCGGCGGCATACTCAGCGCCAATTTCTTGGACGGCTTGGTTTAAGAGCCCTAGCGCGTTTTGCCTGTCCCTTTCAAAATCATATTCGCTAAAAGTAAAATCATCGCAGAGCAAATCTTCTGTTTCTTCGGGTTCGGAATCCAATTTTTCCAAGCCCCATGATTCACGAAGCGAATTGTACCAACTGTTGACATAACTTAAAAGAGCGCGGCTTTTAAAATAATGCCACCTGCGTTCTATCAACGGGTACCTTTTTAAAACGTCTTTAAATCCTCTAAAAACCCCCTTTCCGGAATGCAAGGCCTCTTGCAAATCCGTGTAAGCCAAAGGCGAATGCAAATCATTGACAAAGTCTTCCATTAATGAAAAACCGTCCGCGCTGTCCCAAGGCGGCAATTCGTAATACCTGTCGCTGTCAGGGGCAACGCTTTGGCTTTCTTCGACAAGCGCGGAATTCTTGGCGTCAACCAAAAAATTCTTGTCCTGGTTCTCTAGAGCTTTTGCGATGGCTTCGCCCAGGGCGTCTGTCAATTCAAAAACCATACAAAGATTATACTATTTAATCTTCATTCCTGCAAGTTCTTTGCGCGAAGAAATGACTTTGCTGATAAGGCCGTATTCCAAAGCCTCGCCGGCGGTAAGCCAATAGTCGCGCTCGGTGTCCTTTTTAACCTGCTTTTCGTCTTTTCCAGTCTGTTCGGCGATGATTTTGTTGAGCAAGGCCCTGGTTTTGGCCATTTCTTCGGCCTGAATCTGCAAGTCGGTGGCCACTCCCCTCATCTCCGACAAGGGCTGGTGGATCAAGTAAGAGCTGTGGGGCATGCCCAAGCGGCGCTCCTTGGGAACGGCAAGCAAAATCAGCGCGGCGGCGCTGGCGATAAGGCCGTTTCCAATCAAGACGACCGGAGCGTTGACAAAGCGGATCATGTCAAAAATGGCAAAGCCCGCGCTTACGTCGCCGCCGGGCGAGTCGATGTAAATGTATATCGGCTTTGTTCCATCCGATTCCAAAAGCAAAAGCTGCTTGTTGACAGTTTGGGCCAATTCCTTGTTGATTTCGCCTGAAAGCAAAATTTGGCGCGTTT
Organism: Treponema sp. UBA4377; assembly: GCA_002391235.1. Classification (GTDB taxonomy): domain Bacteria; phylum Spirochaetota; class Spirochaetia; order Treponematales; family Treponemataceae; genus Treponema_D. The sequence goes on along the minus strand of DGRX01000024.1, from coordinate 52,357 downwards.
TGAGGAATTTTTCAGCCAAAGCGTCGGGCTTTGGGGCTGATTTCTTTTTCTCGTCTTCTTCGTTATAAATCATACTATATTCTATTATAATAAAAAATCGCTCACTTGGCAAGGGCGTTTTTTTGCGCTATATTTAAAGGATATGAGCGAACAAAACGACGACAAAAAAAAGAACAAAAAAGACGAAAACGACCAATTCGACTTTTTCAAGCTTTCCGGCGACGATGACGGAAAGAACAACGGATCGGGCCAAAAGCCGACTTTTCCTTTTTGGCTGATAATAGTCACCGCCATCATGGTTCTGGGCTTCATACATATTTTCTCATCAAGCGCCAACGAAAAAATGATCGACTTTTCGGAATTCCGCAAATTGATCCAAGAAGGAACGATTAAGGACGTGGAATTGAGCGACAGCTACTTTTACGGCTACACTTCGATTCAGACCGACAAAAAAGAATCGGACAAGCCGCCGCTCCCCTTCTTTATGCAAAACGAAAAGAATCCCGACTACAAAACCGTCGGCGTTTTGTTCGACGACTTCATCAAGCTGCTTGACGAAACAGGCGTCCACTATAAATTCATCAGAACGCAAAACAACTACCTCTTGCAGATTTTGCTGAACGTCCTTTTGCCAATCGGCCTTTTGATGCTGATGTACTTCTTCATCTTCCGGCGCATGGGCGGAGGCGGAATGGGAAGCCTTTTTGGTTCCGGCGGAGGAAGGGCCAAAGCGGTTGACGAAGGCAAGGTTAAGACAAGGTTTTCGGACGTTGCCGGAGTTGACGAGGCCAAAGAGGAATTGGTTGAAGTCGTGGACTTCCTAAAGTCTCCCAAAAAGTACACCGACATCGGCGGAAAAATTCCAAAGGGCGTTTTGCTTGTCGGCCCGCCCGGCACCGGAAAAACATTGCTGGCCCGCGCGGTCGCGGGAGAGGCCGGCGTTCCCTTCTTTAGAATCTCAGGCTCTGACTTTGTCGAAATGTTCGTCGGCGTTGGAGCCAGCCGCGTCCGCGACTTGTTCAGGACCGCTCGCGAAAAAGCGCCTTGCATCATATTCATCGACGAGCTTGACGCGATCGGAAAAAGCCGCGTCAACAACCTTGGCGGCAACGACGAGCGCGAGCAAACATTGAACCAATTGCTTGTAGAGATGGACGGCTTTGACAACGAAAAAGGCTTGATCGTTTTGGCCGCCACAAACCGCGCCGACATTCTTGACCCGGCGCTCCTTCGCCCCGGCCGCTTTGACCGCCAAGTGCCGGTTGAATGCCCCGACGTAAAGGGCCGCGAAGAAATCCTTAAGATTCACGCAAAGAACGTAAAGATTGACGACGACGTTGACTTTAGCTCAATCGCGCACGGAACGATCGGCTTTGCCGGCGCGGACCTTGCCAACGTCGTGAACGAGGCGGCGCTTTTGGCCGTCCGAAACGGCCGCAAGAAAGTCTCGATGGCGGACTTTAACGACGCAATCGACAAGGTGAGCATCGGCCTTAAGAAAAAGAATTATCAAAAGAACGAAAAAGAGCGCCGCCTTGTGGCCTACCACGAAACCGGCCACGCGCTTATGGGCGCCTTCACGCCGGACTATCCTCCGGTAAACAAAATCACAATCGTTCCGCGCTCGCACGGAGTCGGCGGCTACACCCAGTACCGCGAGCAGGAGGAAGTCAACTTCCAGACTTACCGCGACATGATCAACGAAGTGGACACGCTTCTTGGCGGCCGCGCCGCGGAAGAGATCATGCTTGGAGAAATTTCGACAGGCGCGTCAAACGACATCGCCCGCGCGACTGACATCGTAAAGAGAATGATCGTTGACTTTGGAATGAGCTCCAAGTTCAAAAACATGACGCTTGGAAAGGGCGTTCTTGGAAACCGCGGCGGCGAGCCTTCGATCGTGCGCGAGTTTAGCGAACAAACGCAAAACTTCATCGACGAGGAGATCGCGCGCGTAATTGACGAACGGTACTCTCACGCGATAAAAACGTTGAAGAGCCAGAAGGATTTGCTTGACTTTATCGCCAAGCGCCTTTTGGAAATCGAAACGATGGACGGAAAGGAATTCCAAGACATCGTAAGCGCCAAAAAAGCCAAAAAGCCAAGCCGCTCAAAAAAGACGACCGCGTAGCGTTCGCAACTATTGGCGCCTTTCCTTCAATATCACGGGCGGCTGTCGCCTTCAATCTCCGCGCTAAGGCTTATGGCTCGGCCGGAGATTTCGTAGGCGGTGTTGGACATTATCTCCGCCGGCTGCAAGACCAAAGTGTTTTTGTCAACAACCACAGAGGCTTTCTTGCCCCGCTGCTTTTCCTTTGCGGTCGGCTCAACTGTTTTTGTTCCGTATCGAATCAAGTAAACGTTTCCAATATAGCGGTCGGCGGACTGCGAGTTGAATTGAATGACAAAGGCCGATTGTATTTGCGAAACAAAGTAAACGCCGCTTTCGCGAACGCTTTCGTTTTGAATCGTATACGCTCCGTTTTTAAAGGCTATCAAGGCGCCGTCGGGAGCGGACCACTCCTTTATCTCTTCCAGGCGCGAGCGCAATTCCTCCAAGTCCGCCGTGTCGATTTCGTTTGACGGAAACTCATGCGCGCCCTTCATCTTTTTGTAGTTGCCGTTCCACAAGGCGTCGGCGCCGATTCTCATTCGGACGTCGTCGTAAACGTGGACGCGCATTTCGTCAAGGCCCGTAAGGCTTATGTCAAAGCGGCGGCGCAGGTTTTCGATCGAGGCGTTTACAGTGCTTAAATAAATGCCGTTTCTGTAAAGGTTTGAGTTTTGCCAATTGTAAACTTCCTGCGAGTCTCCGGCCAAGAAAATGACCTCGGCGTTTTTGTAGTCCAAGAAAATGTAGCGGATTTCGTCGTCCTCGTTGTCGGTCTTGTACCAAAGGCCGTTCAAATAGTTGGCGAACGTCTCAACCGTTCCGTCCTGAATCTTTGCCAAGGCTTCCGCCGCGATGTTTTTTCCGGCGACAAAAACCTGGCGCGCCTGCACGTAGCGCTGCAAGTCGGGGTTCCAGTCGTACTCGGTTTGAACTTGGCTTAGGCTTCCCGCGCCTTCGCGAGTGTCGCTCGAATAAGTCCAAACGGGAAAGCTTCTGCCCGACGACTGCGAAAGTTCGTAGGTTTCGGTTCTGTTGTATTGCTGGATGAAAATCGTTCCGTCGCTTTTAAAGTCGCCGATTTTTGTCAAGCCGCGGCGGGAGCAAAAGTACATTTGCAGGACAGCGCTTCCATCGTCGGTAAAGCCCTGGTAAACCAAAGCGGTCCTGTGGTCGCCGGTAACGTCCATTCCGTTGTAAGAAAAGGACTTGAATTGCGTCACTTCGGTCTTTAACTCGCTGACTCTGTCGTACAAGGTTGTGGCCGAATTGTAAAGGCCGATTATTAAATACAAGTAAGGGTTGCCGGCTTTTTTAACGACCAAGATTTCGTCGTCCAAATTGTCGCCGTCCAAATCGATTCCCATCGAGCTAAGCAAAGTTTCGTCGGGCTTTAAGGGCATAAAGGAGACAACGTTTTGGTCTTCAACGCCAAGCGGATTTTCCGAGTCGGAATGGCCGCCCGCCCCCTGCTCGGAATTTTGGGAACCGCTGTCGGACAAAACTTTTTCGGACACTTCGGAAGTTTTTTTTGTCAGCAAAATCACAAGAAGCGCCGCGGCTATCAATACAAAAAATGCGGCTAAAAATTTTCTCATTTAGTACTCCAAGTAGGCGCGGATTTTCTGGGCCAACAAATGTCGGCGCTCTTCGGCGCTTTCACATTCTTGCTCGATCGAATTCAAGGGGCCAGCGGCGCAAGAGGCCGCCCAAAAACGGACGTCGTCCGCTTGGCGGTCGTAGGCTTCGGCCCTGGATGCGACGGGCGCGAGGAAGCTTTGGTTTGAAAGCGCCGCCTGGACGTCGGAGCTGACCAAGTGGCCCAAAATCAAAGACGAATCTTTTTTGTTCTTCAGCAAGACGGCCACAAGCTGCGGCGCGACGATTCCGCGCTCAATGCTGGCGTCGTAGCGGGGAAAGCAATCAGAATCGTAATACTTTACCAAATTGTATTCGATGTCGCGCCTTTGGCTCAAAAGCATCGCGACGGCGCCGATCTTTCGCTCCTGCATAAAATAATCAATGTCCTTTTTGGAAGTCCTGGTCCACTTTGGAAAAAGAAGCTCTTTTTGCTGCAGCGCCTTGATTTCGTCAAGAACGCGGGTTATTTCCTCGGGCAAGTTGGCCTTGTTCAAATTGGAAGACTCGCGCAAGACCGCGACCGCTTTTTTATAGCCCTCGGCCCCGTAAAGAAGCTGGGCCATGGCGCTTACAAAGCCAAAAAGGTCCTTGTCCTCCGCTCCCGCGCAAACAAGCGGCATCTCAACGTTCCCCTTGAGCGCCTCCAAATAGCGCAAAAGCTCGCCGTAACTTTTGGGACGGGACAAGCCAAGCTTGCTTTCTGAAATTTGGTAGTAGGCGATTTCAAAATGGTCCAAAAGCAGCGGAAGCGCGTAATGGCCGTTTCCGTAAGCTGTGGCTTTGCGTATCGAAGTCGGCAAAAGTTCAAAAAGGCTTTCGTTCGCCGGAACCAGTTTTTGGGCGCGGCTGTTCAAGTCAAAGGAATTGTTCGCAAAGAGCATTGTGTATTTTTTGTGGACGTTTTTTGGGAGCGGGGCCTTTGCGTCCAAAACGTAATAGCGGACCCTTGGCAAAGACATTTCGTCAATCTCAAGCTGTATGGCGCTTTGAGCCCTTTGGTCCACGCCGTAAAAGGCCACCTTTATTGTTTTTGAATTGACTCTCGCGGCAACGGCCAAAACAAGAGCCAGCAAGACAGCCGCTCCCGCCGCGATTAAAATCCAAGTTCTTCTCTTTAGCATGCCGCTATTTTATAACAGAAACAAAATGCTTGCAAGCCCGCCCGCCCCGGACAGGCGGGCATAGCATAAAAACCAAAACACTCCCAGTCGCCGCGCGTTCGTCGGAACCGCTAGATATCGTCGCTACTCGCAATTTGCCCCTTGTAACTATTTACGTCTGCCGCTAGCGCGGCAGGGGCAAGTTGAGAGTTTCCGCCGACCGCACGACTCCTTCGCGTGTTTTTGATATTCTTCCATTCCGTTTGTCCGGGGCGGCTGCCATACAAACGATAAAAAAGCGCGGGCAAAGAGGGGCGGGACGCAGAAAAAAAAGACTTGGTGGGGCCCTGCCAGCGAAGCGGCTTGGCCGTAGGCAGTAAGCCGCAAGCGGATGGCGGGGGGAACCTAAGTCATTTTTTTTCGTCGCTGGGACCCGCCTATAAAGCCCGCGCTTTTTTGTTTTTTCTAGATAACGCCGCCGCCCCGGACAAACGGGCTTATTGACTAGCGCATTTCAATTCAATATAATTGAAAGACTATGACCGCTAACGAATTACGCTCTAAGTACATTGAATTTTTCAAGAGCAAAAACCATGTTGAGATTTCAGGCCAGTCCCTGATTCCTGAAAATGACCCGTCGGTTCTTTTTACCACAGCCGGAATGCACCCGCTTGTCCCCTACCTTTTGGGCGAAAAGCACCCGGCCGGAACGCGCCTGACCGACTACCAAAAGTGCATCCGCACCGGCGACATTGACGAAGTCGGCGACCCCAGCCACCTTACTTGCTTTGAAATGCTCGGAAACTGGTCTTTGGGAGACTATTTCAAAAAGGAATCAATCGCCTTCTCCTACGAATTTTTGACAAGCCCCAAATGGCTTGGCCTTGACCCCAAAAAGATTTCGGTCACAGTCTTTGCCGGAGACGAAAACGCTCCCCGCGACGAGGACGCGGCCAACTACTGGAAAGAAAACGGCATGCCCGAAGACAAAATCGCCTACCTTCCGGCAAGCGACAACTGGTGGGCGGCCGGCCCGACAGGACCTTGCGGCCCCGACACAGAGATTTTCTACTGGGTCGGCGAAGGCCTTCCGCCCCAGGGCAGCAACAAGGGAACGGATTCCGCCAACTGGATGGAAATCTGGAACAACGTTTTCATGCAGTTCAACCGCAAGGACGAAAAGACCTTGGAGCCCCTTCCCAAGCAGAACGTCGACACAGGCATGGGCTTGGAGCGAACAAACTGCATTTTGCAGGGAAAGACTTCGGTTTACCTTACGGAAGTCTTCCAGCCCATCATCAATAAAATAGAGGAACTTTCCTCCTACAAATACGGAAGCGACGAAGAAAAGGACAAGAGCGTCCGCATCATAGCCGACCACAGCCGCGCGGCAACCTTCATTTTGGGCGACCAGCGGGGCGTGACTCCCTCAAACCTTGGAGCCGGCTACGTTTTGCGCCGCCTTATCCGCCGCGCCGTCCGCCACGGAATGAAGCTGGGAATCGACAAGTCTTTCTTGCCGCAAATCGCGGACGCTGTCGTGGCCAACTTCAAGAACGCCTACCCCGAGCTAGAGCAAAACAAAGAAAAGATTTTCAAGGAACTTGGCGCGGAAGAGGAACGCTTCCGCCTTACGCTTAAAAACGGCGAGGCCGAGTTCCAAAAAATGCTTCCAAACCTTATGAAAAACCCCAAAAAGGAAATTTCAGGCAAGGTCGCCTTCCGCTTGTACGACACCTTTGGCTACCCGCTTGAGCTTACCCAGGAATTGGGAGCCGAGCACGGCTTTACGGTTGACGTCGAAGGCTTTAAGGAAGCGGAGCGAAAGCACCAGGAGGCCTCAAAGAGCCTTGACGCCGGAAAGGCCAAGGGAGGCTTGGCCGAACAGTCTGAAATCACGACAAAGTACCATACGGCCACCCACCTTTTGCAACAGGCGCTTGTGGACGTGCTCGGCGACCAGGTCGCGCAAAAAGGCAGCAACATAAACAACGAGCGCATGCGCTTTGACTTTACCTTTGAGCGGCCGATGACTCCCGAGGAAATCAAGAAGGTTGAGGACATCGTGAACCAAAAGATTAAGGAAGACCTTCCGGTCACGATGGAAATTCTTCCGCTCGAAAAAGCCAAGGAAGAAGGAGCCAGGGCCCTCTTTACAAATAAATACGGTGAGGACGTAAAGGTTTACACAATCGGCCGCGACCCCAAGACTGACTGGTTCAGCAAGGAAGTTTGCGGCGGCCCCCACGTTCAGCATACGGCCCAAATCGGAGACTTTAAGATTACAAAGGAGCAGTCGTCAAGCGCCGGAGTGCGCAGAATCCGCGCTGTAATCAGCGGAGGCTTGCCGCTGGACAAGCAGTAACGGCCAAAAGGCGACATTTTTTTGTAACCAAACGGAAACTTAAGTGGTTTAAAACACATAAAAGGAATATTGTATGAAAAAACTTGCTATTGGAACATTCATTGTTTTGGCCGGCCTTTTTGCCGCCACAGCGCAGGCTTCGCTCTACCAACAACTTGCAGTTGTAAAAATCACGGACACTGAAGTTGTCACCGTGAAGGAAGTCAAGGACATCGTTGACACGCAAGAAAAGGAAGCGGGAAGAAAGCTGACTCCCCAGGAACGCGCGCAGACCTTTGAAACAATCATCAACCAAAAGTTGATTCTCCAGGCCGCGAAAAAAGCCGGCGTTACAGTTTCAGCCTCTGAACTTGACGAAGCGTTTTTGGCTAATATTTCCCAGCAGTTGAACTTGCCCCGCGTTTATTCCGAAAAGGAATTGAACGACCTTGTCATGGCGAACAAGAAAATGAACTTTTCCGACTTTGTAAAGGACCAAACAGGCATGAGCGTTGACGAGGTTAAAAGCCAAATCATCCGCCCGGACCTTATTTGGAGACGCTACCTTTTGTCCCAAAACCAGCAGGAATTGCAGAAGATTTCCGCCACAGACAAAGAAATCCGCGACTACTATGAATTGAACAAGACCCAGTTTATCCGCCCCGACAGCCTCAAGATGTTCTTGGTTGCCGTGCCAAAAGATTCCGATCCCTTGGCTGCCCGCGTAAAGCTGGAGGGCTTGCTTAAAGACGTTAAGAGCGGCAAAAAAACAATCGAGCAAATGCGCCGCGACGGACAGAATCCCAAAGAAGCGGGCTATGGCGCCGGCGACTTGTACTTGATGAAAGTCCAGCAGCACGCGGCCCAGCTTGGCGTTACATACGACGAGTTGCTTAAGATTTTTGACGGAGACTTGAACAAGCCTTCTGAAATCATGGACGCCGGCCAAGTGTGGCAGTTCTACATTGTCCTTGAGAAATATCCTTTCAAAGCTTTGGAAATCAGCGACGTCGTTCGCCCCGAATCAACGCAAACCATTTACGAAACAATTCGCGCTCTTGTAACGCAGACAAAGCAGTTGTCTTTCTTGGAGCAAAAGCGCCAAGAAACAATCAAATCACTCAACACTCCGGAGAACGTAAATCGCAAAAAGACCGGCGATGATTTGATCAAGCTTCTTTCGTGGTAACTTGAATGAACAGACACGATTCGCGCGTTGCCGCAATCCAGGGCCTTTATTCCTGGGACATGAACGAGGACAAGGAAGCCGCCGACGTCACAAGCTTCAATTGGATTGAAAACAAAAAGGACGGCGACGACTTGACCTTTGCCCGCCTTATGTTGTGCGGAACGTTGGAAAACATCGATTCAATAGATTCTGAAATTAAGTCCCGACTTTCTCCAAGCTGGGACTTTTCTCGCATTAATAAAGTGACGCTTTCGATTCTGCGCGTCAGCGCCTACTCGTTGATTTACCAAAAAGACTTGGAAAGCGCGATCATCATCAACGAAGCGGTGGAAATCGCCAAGTCATTCGGCATAGACGACCAAGCCGCTTTTATAAACGGCATTCTTGACCGCATATCAAAAGAGCTGCGCTAATGAAAAAGGCCTGGCTTGTATGCGCGGCAGTCGCGCTTTGCGGAACGTTGATTTCCTGCTCGTCAAGGGCAAAGGCCGTGTCAATCACCGCGGCGCTTGACGAGGCCGACCGTTACATCGCCCAGGGCTATCCTAAAGACGCGTTGAAAATTTTAGCTTCCTGCGAAAAGAAAATTCTTAGTCCGATGGAAGCGATTGGCGTTTACAAACGATACCTTCAGCTTGAACAAAAAAAAGCCGCCGAAAAAACCCTTAAAAACAGCCTAAAGAAAAACCCCGACAACTTGGAACTAAACGCCGTTTACTGTAATTTTTTGGACAAGCAGGGAAAGAGCGAAGAAGCCTTTAAGCGCGCCGCCCTTTTGCGCGGAACAAACTACGGCTCGCTTTATTCTGAATACTATTTAAGGCAAGAGGCGGACCAAGCAAACAGCAGGGAACAAAGTTTTTTCTTGTCTGACCAAATGCAGTCGCTTTACATTGACGCGTACAACGGAAGCGGCGACAACGCCTGGCTTAGAAACGCGGCGCTTTGCTCGATGAAAAAGGGCGAGTACGGCGACGCCGCGCAAATGGTTCCAGACCGGAAGAAAAGCTCTAGCGACGCATACTTTTGGAGCCTTGTGTATTTTGACAATAAAAAATACGGAGAGGCCGCCGAATCCCTCCAAACCGCGAAAGACATCCTTGAAAAAAACGAAGACCGTTTTGCGGACGGCCTTTTGGAAAACAGAAAGGTTAGCCAAATAGAAATCGCCTCGCTCTTGTCGGACTGCTACGTAAACATGGGCGAAGACAAGGCGGCCGAAAAAATCAGAGGCGACTTGATAGCGCAAATCACTTTGGGCGCCGAAAAAGGAGTCTCCGCCGAAATCGGCTCGACAGAATCCTTATTGGGAACGATGTACTTGAACAGCGCGCTTTACGCCCTGCAAAGAAACGACGACCGCGCCGCTTACAACACGCTTACATTCATAACGCAAAAGTGGCCCGACAATGTCAGCGCTTTAATCGCCTACGGAAACTTTGCCTACAACAGTTCCCGACGGATAATGGACGACCCGCTGACTCAATCTCTGAGGGACGCTGGAGTCGTTTCCACCGACATGAAGCGCTTTGACGAAAGGCCAAGGGTCGCGGTAAGCGACGCCCTTATTAGAATGAAGGAATCATTGGCAAGAACGCGCAACGACACCTTGTATGTGGCCGCCCTTGAATTGGAAGACAAGATTGACGACTCCAGCGACGAAAGGACGCGGCTTGGAAGAATGTACAGGGTTTTGGAACGAAACTCCACCGGCGCGGACTTATATCCCGAAGCGATCGCGCAATACGCCGTTCACACCTTGCTAAGGCTTGAACGCTACTCGGAAGCAAAGGAATTGTTCATTAAATTCTTGACCGCCCGCTACAAGCTTGGAAGCGAGCGGCCTTTTGAAGAAGACTTGGCGTTGAGCTTGCAGCGAATGTCTTTGTGGGAAGTTGAATACGCGGCCTACTTTGCCGCCGCAGAAAAGAACACGGATCTTACAAAGCGCCTTTACGAATACGCAGTCTACGAAAGCGGATATTCGGCCGCTTACGGGGGAAACGACATAAGTCCGGCGGCCGCGACTGAGAGCGCGGTCAACTTGGCGATGATTTACTCAAGCACAGGAAGCAAGGACAAAGCCTTGGAATTGTACGGACGAGCCCAAAGCCGCGCGACCGACAATTACATGCGCTCGCAGATAATGTACCGCTTGGCTTGCATTTATGACGCAAAAAATGACGCCGCGGCCGCCGTAAAAGCGCTAGAATACAGTCTGTATCTAAACCCTTCAAACGGCAACGCGCGGCTTTTGTTGGGAAAATTTAAGCAATGAACCCAAGGCTCGAATCGGTCAAGCCTTGAGCCGCCGCTTTTGCCTTATTTTTCCAAAACGGCGATGATGTCGCTCATCTTGCAGATAAGGTATTCTTCGCCGTCAATCTTAACTTGAGTTCCGGAATATTTGTCGTACATAACTCGATCGCCCTTCTTAACGGTGATCGGATCTTTTTCTGTTCCAGGACCAACTGCTTCAACCACTGCAGTCTGAGTTTTTTCCTGAGCCGCGTCAGGAATGATGATTCCAGAAGCGGTTTTGCTTTCGGCCTTTTCGGCCTTTAACAATACACGGTCAGCTAAAGGTTTAACTTTCATTTTGATGCTCCTTATATTTAAAGATAAGAAATTTTTTGACAAAAGTCAAATTTTTTTTCTAAAAATTCACTTATAAACGTTGCCAAAAAGCATCGCGCTTTTGGGCGGAAGCCTTAATGACTCGTTGGTCAACGCGGAACCGTTCTTTTGACTGAAAATTATCATCGCGTCCTCGCTGCCGCTAGGCCGCTTGAAAACCTGTTCGTTTTCCGAAACGTTAAAAAAGCACCACAAGCGCTTGCCGTTCTTTAACAAGTACATCCAAGAAACGATAGACGAATTGCTTGTTTTTTCCGGATAAAAGACGCCTTTAAACCATTCCTCGTTTTTTACCCTAAATTGAATGGCCTTTCTGTAATAATTAAGAATGGAATTGCGGTCGGCATTTTGCTCGTCCATAGGGCTTGTTTTTGCGTTGTACTTTGACTCCATCCAGCTAGTCTGAAAGTTTGGCGAAAGTTTTGACCAAAGAAATGGGGAACGGATTTGCTCGTCGGGCTTGGCTCCGTTCATTCCCAATTCCTCGCCGTAGTAAACAAAGGGGATTCCCGGCAAGAACAAGTAAAGGGACGCGGCAAGCTTTATGGATTCAGGATCGTTCTTAAAATGAAGCGCGGAACGATTTTGGTCGTGGTTGGTCAAAAAAGGAGCGTCGATAAAATCAGGGTTTTCTTCCGCCGCAAGGGTGTAGGCGTTAAAGGCCGCAACCGCAATGGAATTGTTTGACGCTTCGGATTTTTTGACCACGTCGATGATTTTTGAGCCTATGTCAAAGTGAAAGGTTGAAGGAAGAGCGCGCATATAGTCGGCCCTGATTCCGTCGGAGTCCCAAACCTCTCCAACCATGTAAGAGCTTGGCTTTACGCTCAAAACGTAATCGACCATTTCCGACCAAAAGGCTATTGCCCTTTCTTTGCAATTTTTAACGCTTACCGGCATTTTGACCGCGTCGTACAAATGGTTGGCCGCGTCAAAGCGGAAGCCGCTGACTCCCTTTGAAAGCCAAAAGGCCAAGATTTTTCTAAACTCCGCCCTAACCTCTGGATTGTCATGGTTAAAGTCCGGCATGCCGGAAGAATACAGGCCGCTGTAATAGTTTCCTCCAAGCAGATTCCAAACCTTGTGGCCCCAAGCGCTGCCCTTTAGATTAATGTCCTTTGCGTCGGGAGCGGCCCATCGGTACCAGGAATGCTTTGGATTCTTGGGATCGATGGAGTCCTGGAACCATTGGTTGTGGATTGAAGAATGGTTTAATGGAATGTCCAAGATGACCGCTATAGAACGCCTTTTGCATTCGTCGCAAAGGCGTTCAAATTCCTTGAGCGTTCCGTACTGGGGATTGGTCTGATAATAGTCGTCAACGTCGTATCCGTGGTAAGAGTGGGAGGCGTAAATCGGCAAAAGCCAAATTCCTGTGATTCCCAATTCTTCAAGATAGTCCAATTTTGAAAGGATTCCGTTAAAATCGCCGACGCCGTCTCCGTCGCTGTCAGCGAAAGAACGAACGAAAAGGCTGTAATAAACGCCGCTTCGCGGCTCAAATTTCCGACTTCCTTTCATAAGCGAGCCTCCGGATTTCGCGCATGAAACAAACGCAAAAAGAGACAAGGACAGAACCGCTGACAAAACTTTCTTCATAGAGGCGATTTTAAACTAAATTCTCCAAAAAATCAAGCCAAAAAAAAGCCTTGCCCAAACGGGCAAGGCTTTACGCGAAGCGCGCCTTGACTCAGTCTTACTCTGCGGCGTCCAAATCTTTGTCCCAACTCCAGTCCCAGACAAACTCAATCTCGCCCGAAGACTCGTTGATTATCTGCCACTTGTTTTTGAGCTGCTTTTCGTTTGAAGTTATCGTGTACGTTCCGCCAATTTTTTTTGACTCCGCACCGGCGCAGTTCCAACTGCAAGTCCACTTGTCCGCGGCGGAGCTGTACTTAAAGACCGCGGTAACCGTTCCAAGGTAGTCGTCAAGGTAAGTGTACTTGTCGGCTTCCTTTCCGTGCCAGTAAACCGTAAAGCTTTGGTCTTTTTTGCGGCTGAACTCCGCGTTGAGCGTAATCATCTTAGTGGTGTCGGTTGGCTCTTCCTTATGCTCCTTGCTGTCGCCCCAAGAATAATAGGGGGCAGAGCTGTCGTCGGCGTTGAACCAACGTTCTCTGTCAACGGAAAGCTTTCCAAAATTCATCACGCTTGTGTCTTCAAAATTCCAGTAATACTCGGATTCCTGGTGGCCGCCGTCATGGTCTTCCAAGTCGCGGATATAGCGGGCGCGAATGCGAAGGGTTCCTTTTTCGGCGTTTCCCGTTACTAAAAACTGCTTTCCAAGACAAACCGAAACATAGTCGCCTTTTGGATCCGTCGTGTATCCAAAAATGTAAAAGCCGTACTGAGTTCCGGTTGCAAGCTGTTTGAGCGAAAGGAGGCCTTTGCCCAAAATGTCCGGGGTCAGCTTTACCCAGAACTCAGACTTGTCCTTAAAGTTTGAGTCAGGCGTGTCTTCCGTCGCGGCCTTGGTCTCGTCAAGCGTGTCGTCGCCAAAAACAGGCTGGCTTCTTCCCTTGACTCCATACAAAACGTATCCGCCCGCGCTAAGCTTCATTCTGTCGTCGGCGTAGGACTTCCAAGTAAAGTATGTGACTCCGCCGCCAGTCGCCTCGCTGCTTGCCTTAAAACTTTCCATCGAGCGCAGCTTTGAATTGACGGTAAGCGTGTATTCCTGGGTCTTTCCGCTGGGAGCCACGCACATGACCACGATTTTATTCAATCCCAAGCCAAGCTTAATGACTTTGTTTTTGCTAAGATCGGAATAGTCGCCGTTCTCTTGCCTAGCCTTTATCTTTGCAAAGGAGATTTTTGGAGTTATGTCCAAATAAATGTATTCGTACAAACCGTCAAGAGAGGCTTTTCCGCTTGAGTCAAAAGAAAAATCCTTAAAGGTTCCGCCCAAGGTAGTGGCGTATTTTACCGTTCCAAGGCGAGTGTCGTCGCTTGATTTTGGAGTTAACGGATCCGTGTCCCTCAAGTCGGAATTGCTGGAGTAGTCCAAAAGGTCGTCGCCGTCGGTGTCCTTGTTGACGGGGCTTGTCTTGACTTTGCTTGTCGGCGAATATGTCGGGACAAGGTAGCCCTCCTTGTACCATCCAAAGACCTCCTCAAAGTCGTTAAGGCCGTCGCCGTCAGTGTCAGGATTGTCGTCCTTAGTCCCGTAAATAAGCTCTTCGTTTAACGGCAGGCCGTCCTCGTCCTGGTCAACGCTGTAGAATATGTTAATGACATCGCCGGGATTCAGGACAATATTGCCTAAATTCCATTTTTTGTCCGCAGGAACGGAGTCAATGAACGGAACGTAAAGAGTCTTTTTCTTTGTTCCGTTTTCAGTCTTTAGATGGCTTATGAACCACACGCCGTCTTTTCCGGACGCGGCGTTTGAAATATTCTTTAGCGAGTCCAAATAGCCGCGGTTATGAACGACAATGTCTTTTCCCGCCTTATAGTTCAATATTTTTTCAAAGACTTCTTTTAGCGTGGGCTTTACATACATGTCGTCTAAGCCTGTGGAGTTCTTGTTGTATTTATTCTTTACAGCGACATTGAACTTTTGCGGAGAAAGACCGCTTCCAGCGCCAAAATCGATGTTGACTTCCGCCGTCTGCGCCTTTACGCGGGTCAACGCTTCGGTAAAGTCGTTGGGCTGCAAAACGCCGTTTTGGAAGGTGGAGATTGTGTAGCCGGCAACTTCAATGCTCAAGCCCGAAGACCACTTTAAAAGCTCTTCCGTCTGGGCCAAAGTCAAGTCCTTTTCTATTACATACGCGCTTTCCGCTCCCGGAGCGATAACGCCAAGTTCCTTTACCGGAATGCTGGCCATCGGAATGGCTGAGCTAAGAACGTTGTTGGGAATTCTTTTAATCGAAACATTTACGTTCTTTACGTTGTAGGCGGTGTTGCTGGGGTTCTTGAATTTTGCGTTGATCAAGATAACGCCGCCTGTCATAGTCTTTCCGGAAGTTTCAGATTCGCTTTTTCCGTTTGACCATGACTTTGACCAGCCTTGGCTTGCCGCTTGGCTAAAGGTGTAAGTGTCGCCTATCGAAACGTTTCCGTTATAGCCTAACGTGACCTGCCAGTTGGTTTCCGCAGTGGCGCCGTTGCCAACGACTCCCCACTTATGGCCAAAAGCAACCTGTCCGCTCCATCCGTTCACAAGGCTGTGCGTTATCGTGTTTGTCCTTGTGGTGGAAGAGCTGCCTGTCGTTCCATTGTTGGTGGAAACGGTTTCGCTTGAAGACTTTCCTTCCGAAGTCGTGTACTTGTAGTAAATCGTCGGCTTTCCGTCAAAGGTGACTTCCAAGTTTGGCGTGTCGGCGATAAGGGGGCTGAACGAAAGCGTGTTGGCGCTGTACATGCGGATTTCTTCGCCGTCTTTCCAGCCGTCGCCGTCGGTGTCGGGGCTTGTCGGGTCGGTAAAGTATTTTGTAAGCTCGTCGTAGTCGGTCAAGCCGTCCTTGTCGGTGTCCTTGGTTTTGTCCTCGTCAGTGGCGACATCCGACCAAAGCGCGTACAAAGTTGTGGCGGCGGAAAATTTCACCGACTGGCCGTCAGTGTACTCAGCCTCGGTCGCGGAGGAAGTCGAAGCCCAGCCTAAAAACCTTTTTCCTGCCGGAGGAAGAAGGCCAAGCGCGGACGCGGTCTTCAGCTCAGTCAAAGTGTCGATGGAAATTTCCTGCTCGCTTGTCGTTATCGTTCCGCCGTTCGCGTTATATGTTATCTTAATTTTGTCGGCAGGAGTCCATTTTGCGTAGAACTTTTTGTTTCCAGCCGTTCCGTAGGGAATGCCCGCGACCGGCTCGCCGGAAAAAACAGCCGACTCGTACCAGCCGGCAAAAACAGCGCCGGCCTTTACTGGCTCCGGAAGCGCAAAGCCGTCGGTCCGCCTTGTGTAGCTGCCGGGCGCGGTTTCGCCGGCCTTGAACTCGCCGTCATTCAATTCATATTCAATCTTAAAAAGGCTTCCCAAGGCATCGATTGTCGGCGAAGAAACGCTTTCAAGGCCGGAGGCTATGTAAGCGTATTCCCTAAAGATGCCCAAAAGCATTGTCTTTTCGTCGTCGGCGTAAAACTTAAAGGCGGCCAAATAAGTTCCGCTTGGAACGTCGCTCTTTGCGTAGACAACTTTTCCGCCCGTCAATTGCTCAAGCGCCTCGTCGTTAAAGCCGGGGATTTTCTCTCCGTCCATGCTGTAAAGGCCGCCGGTGACGACTTTAACATTGTCCGTGTTGTAGCTTAAAGTTATTTTTACGCTTCCGCTTCCGTGCTTTAGCGAGGCGAACTCCGCCATGTTGAGCAAGACCGGCGAGAAGGTTATTGAATTGTTTCCGCTTGTGACTTCTATTTTCTTTTTTTCGTAAAAGAAGTTGTCGTTAATGTTTGCGAAAATTTCAAAATAAAAAGTTCCGGTCTTAAAGGCCAAGGAAGCGTTTTTCATGTCAGCGTAGCTTTCCCAGTAGCCCGCCGACTCGGACTCGTCAGAGTCTTCCTGGCTATAGTCAATCGAAATGCCCGTCAAGTCAGCCGGCAAGAATGTCGGAAAGGCGGTCTTGGCGCCGCTTCCATTGTCAACGCTAAAAGTTATGACAGCCTCGCCGGAAGCTGACACTCCTCCCTGGCTTGAAGCGTTGCCTTCGTCGGCGTTAGGCGTGTCAAGGATGGCCGTGCAAGAGGCAAAAGCAAAAGGCAAAGCCGCGCAAAGAAGCATGGCGCGCAAAATTTTCTTAACGTTCAATCTGGAATAGTTTTCAATAGCTTTCATGCCAGCCTCCTATTTTGTCACCGTTACGGAAATTTGCTTTCCAACCAACGAGAACTCTTCTTCTTCAGAGTCTTCAGGATCCGCCTTAAAGCTTACCCGGCATTCAACTTGATAAGTGTCGGCCTCAAGCTTGTCCTTGTTCAAGATAAGGGTTTGTCCGTCGCCGGCCCAGTACATGTCCGCCGTCGGGTCGTTTGTAATTATTTCCGAATCGTCGACAAACCATCTGTAAACCTTTACCGCGTCAAACAATTCCTGGATCGCTTCGTCGTTTGACAGCATGGCCGTTACCGCTACCATGCCGCTAGAGCCGCTGGCGGAAATCTCAGATTTAAACAAGTCTATTTCAATATTTGAAATGGCTTTGATGATGTCAACGCCCACGCTTGTGGCGACGCCAACGTTGTTCGTTTGGACGACAACCTTGACAGGCTCGCTTTCCATTCTGTAGCCGATGTCGGCAGTGTCGATGTATTCCGCGCCTTGAGCGTCGTATTTTACACCCGCAGCTTTTTTTCTGACAAAAATAATGTCGCCGTCCTCAAAGTCGCCGGTTCCTTTATTGATTTCCACCGTATCAAGGGCGGCGTAATCCGAGCCGTCCAGCGAATATTCAAGCCTGCTTGCGGCGGCGCTGAATTTCACCTTTCCCTTGGAAATGCTTTCAAAATTGGCAGAAAGCGGCGGAACGTCATCCAAGCTCAAAACGCCCTGAACCGGAACAAAAATCGCGGCCAGTTCCGTCGGGTGGCTTTGGCTTTCGCAAGAAACTTCAAACAAAGCGTAATCCGAAAAAAACATCGCCTCGTCCGGCTCAAGCGCCTTTATGGAGCAACCGCTTACAGTCTGTCCGCTAAGGTCTTTTATCGTTCCTGTGACTTTGCTTTGGTCAACGCAAGAGCCTTCTTTGACATAGTCGTTATACGAAAGGCCGGACAAGTCCAAGCGGTTTTCGATTTTAACGGCCTTTGAAAAAATCGGGCTTTGATCCTTGCCTTCAAATTTCCAGCCAATTTTCACCCTAAGGAATTTTCCGATGTCGCTTGCGCTCGGCTCGTAAAAGAAATCTTCGCCGGAGCTGGCCGACTGCTTGTCTTCCCAAGAGCCAGAGTCCGCGTCAGCGCTTAAAGCCAGCTGCCACTGATAGTCAATTGAATAATCTCCGGAACTGTCGCTCGCCCTGTCTTCAGCGTAAGCAGGCTTTCCACTTGCGGTGGCCTCGTATTTTGCGACAAAAGGCTCCCATTCCACCACAACAGAATCATTTTCAAACTCGTCGCTTGCGCTGGGCCCAGAGCCTGACGAAGAGGCCGCGTTGGAACAAGAAACTAGCGCCAACAACGCGACAATAATAATAGAAAATAGTTCAAATAAATGAACCGGCTTAGCTGATTTCAATGCAAACTCTCCTACAAAAAATGCTAAATACAAAACGAATCATAGATAAGACAAAATTCTTAAATGGCCGCTTTAGAAGATAGCGAAATTTTAGCAAAAAGTCAACAAATGTCGCAAATTTTACTTTTTTTTGCGAAGTCGCGCTTGTGGACAAGGACTTAATGCTTTTGTACGAAGCGCTAATCGACGAAGTTCACGGGGACTAATCCGCTACGTCGGGCAAGCCCGCCGTTTTGCTTAAGGAAGTTTATCCAACTGCGCTCTTGCGAGCGCTGGCAATCGCGCCCCAGCTCATGCAAATAGCTTCTTTCTTTTTTTTGCTTGCAAATTCGCCTAAAATGCGCTATAATAGTTTTATATGGCTACAAGAAAAAAGACCGAATTTAAGGTCAAACAACAAATCGTTTACCCAAGCCAGGGCGTTGGCGTAATCACTGAAATTTTCGAAAAAGAATTTAACGGCGAAAAAACACTCTACTATAAAATTTACGTTGAAGTCTCTGACATGGTTGTAATGGTTCCCGTAAACAATGCCAAAAACTTGGGAATCCGCGCGATTGTGGAAGCAAAAGAAGCGAAAAAGGCCCTTAACCTTTTAGGCGAAGACTTTGAGCCCATCACCAGCGATTGGAAATTGCGCTACCAAATGAATTTGGACTTGCTCAAAAAGGGCACTATCGCCGACATCGCGAAAATCGTTCGCTGCCTTTACTATCGCAGCAAGATAAAGGAGCTTCCTATTCAGGAACGCAAGCTCTACGACAACGCCAGAACCCTTTTGATTGACGAAATCGCGATCGCTTTGGGAAAAGATACCAAAGATGTCGAGGGAATGATTCACGTCAAGCTTGAGCCGCCGGGAGCCGCTCCAAAAATCAAGCGCGCCTTGATTCAAGACGACGATGACGACGACGAGTTCAATATGGACGACAACGACTCAAAAGGCCGCGACGACGATGATGACGATGATGATGACGACGACGAGGACGAAGAGGAATCGCTAGAAAGCCGCGCCGAGGAAGAAGAAGATTTTGACGACGAGGACGACGACTTCAATTAAAAAACAAGGGCCGCAAGCCGCGGCCTTTGTTTTAGTTGCGGCCGGCTCTTCCCAGCGAATGGGAGAGCTTGGCAAAAAAGAATACTTGCCTTTAAATGGCGGCTCAGTTTTGTCTGAGGCCGCCTTAGTTTTTCTAAAAACAAAATTGTTTTCAACCGCGGTTGTTGTCCATCCAAAAAACGGCTTGGCCGCGGCAAAAAAGGCCTTTTACAAAAACCCTCTTGTCGCGGAACTTACGCAAGGCTCAAACGTCATTTTCACGCCGGGCGGGAAAACAAGACAGGAATCGGTCCTTAACGCCTTAAAGGCCTTGGACAAAGCCTGCAAAAAGCCGCAAGCCCAAAAGCCGCCGCGCCTTGTTCTTATCCACGACGGAGCGCGTCCCTTTATAAGCCAAAGCCTAGTAAAGAAGACCGTCGCCGCCACCCTAAAATACGGCGCGGCGGTTCCAGCATTGCAGCCTGTCGAAACGCAAAAGGAAATGGATTCCAGTTCAAGAATAGCGCGGCACCTAAAGCGCTCGTCGCTGGCAGCCGTCCAAACTCCGCAAGGATTTTTGTTTCCCGAAATTCTTGACTGCCACAAAAAGGCTTTCAAAGACCAAAAAGCGGCCGCCGCTGGACATTCAGCCCAGACGCAAACATTTACCGACGACACAGAAATTTGGGACAATTACTCCGACAAAAAAACGCGCGTCATTCCCGGCGAGCCTGGCAACATAAAAATCACCTACCCTAAGGATATGTCGCAAGCCAAAGAGGGGGCCGCCGCCAGTTCTGGCCATAAAGATAATTTTATCCAAGCCCAAAAAGCCGCCGCGCCAACAGTTTTCCGCGTCGGCTTAGGAACGGACTTGCACCGCCTGACGACAGGCCGAAAATTAATTTTAGGCGGCGTCGTCATTCCTTACGATAAGGGCGAAGACGGACATTCCGACGGAGACGCGCTTTTGCACGCGATTACCGACGCGCTCTTGGGAGCGGCCGCCCTTGGCGACATCGGAAGCTACTTCCCGCCCGAAGACAATAAATGGAAAGGCGCCGACTCGGCGAAGCTTTTGCAGGCGGCATGGAAAGACGTCCGCGCCGCCGGCTGGAAATTGCAAAACCTTGATTGCGTCGTAAAACTGCAAGAGCCGAAATTTTTGCCCCACCGCCAAAAAGTCCGCCAATCAATCGCCCGCATTTTGGGCGTAAGCGCTGAACAAGTCTTTGTAAAAGCAAAGACCGGCGAGCGCGTGGGTCCCGTCGGCCTTTGTCAAGCGGTTGAAACTGAAGCCATTTGCCTTTTATGCAAAGGCTAAGCGCGGCTTTCCGTTCCTTAAAAATCTGTGTCCAAAATCAATTGAACTTCGGACTCCGTCAACTTTAACTTGTCGGCGATTTCCTCAACGCGCCAGCCTTGCCGCTTAAGCGTCTTTACGCTCTCGCGCTTTCTAGGTGTAATCGAAGAGGACTTTGTCGTCTTCTTTGAAGTCTCGGCTTTGGTAATGTCCTCCAAAACATTGAACTTGGTGTCGATGTCCTTTGAAAGTTTTGACAAACGGTTTTCGCTGTTGACAATGCCTTCGCGGTCGCGCGTAACTTTGTCGATTCTCTTTTCGGTTTCGTCAAGAATTTCCTGCAAAGAATCCAGCTTGTCCATAGCGTTGTCGATGCGCTTGGTGTTTTCCAAAAGCTTGTCGACATTGTTTTGGGCGTCCTTGATTTCTTCGGGAAGCGACATAACTTGGCGCGCGGCGTTTTCCAGCCGCTTTTCCAAATCCTTAAGGTTTTCAAACGCTTCGTCAACGTCGCCGGCGACTTGGTCAATCGTCTCGCTCTTTTTGTCGATGCGGTCATACTTGACGCTAAGGCCGGCAAGGTTGTCTTGGAACTGGCGGACTTTGACCTCAAGAGACTGCAAGTCGTCGTTGGTTTCCTGCAAGCTCTTTGTCTTTTCTTCCATCGTTCCCGCCAAAGCGATCAGGCGGTTGTAGTTTCTTTCAAGCTCGTCAATTTGGCTTTTGCCGGCCTTAAAGACTTCAAGCCGTTCGTTGGCCTGGTCGTTCATCTGCTCAAGCTTGTCGTATTGCTTGTTGAAAACATCCGCGGTCTTTTGGAATTCCTTAAGCCGCTCAAAGCTTCCGGCGATTTCAGAAATTTTCACGTCAAGCTGCCGCTTCATTTCGTTGGCGGTGTCATAGTTCTTCATTTGCCCCATCACGCCGTTCAACTCTTTTTGCAAGTCTTCAATTCGCGTCTGCAAGTCGTTGGAATCGTTCTGCATTTGCAAAACCAATTCCGTCTGGCGCTTGCGGTTTTCGTTGCTTGTCTTTTCAAGTTCTGCGGCAAGAGCCTTAAGCTTCTTTTCGCTTGAATCATTTTGGTTCTGGACGCGCTCTTCAGTCTTTTCAAGCATCTCTTCGTACATGCTCTGCAACTCGCTCAAAATCGACTCAGACTTTTCTTGGTATTCGTCAAGCGAACTGCTTGTCTTGCTGTCAAGGCTTTCAATTCTTTCCTCAATGTCTTGATGGCGGCTTTCGACGCTTTCCTTAAACTCTTCGACTGTGTTCAAAATTTCCTGCTGCTTTCCAAGAGCGTCGTTGCGGAATTCTTCAAACGAATCGTTCAAGAACAAGCTGGCGTCTTTTTGCTTCGCTTCCGAGCTTTCCTTAAATTCCTCCAAACTGTCCTCAAAGATTTTGTTTGACTCCGCAAGCTGACGGGCGAACTTTTCCTTCCAAGAGCTAAAGTCGGCCAAAGCGGTTTCGATAGTGGCGACGCTAAGCTGCTGCTGGGTCTCGCTGTCCTTCTTGAATTTTTCCAAGTCGGCCAAAACAGTGTCTTGCAACGCAGACATTCGCTCTTCGATTTCGCCAGAAAAGCGCTTTGTCTGCTCGTCGATCGCCACTCCGCTTTCCGAAAGCGTCTCCTGAATCTCGGCCTTGTAAGCCTTTGAAAATTCCTTGATGCTTTCGCGAACTTCCGCCAACTGCTCCTTTAGGTCGCTTTGGTTTGTCTGAACGGCCATCGCGGTCTTCTTGACCTGCTCCTCAAACTTCTTTTCAAAAGCGGCCAAACGCTCTTTAAGAGCCTCGTTGTATTTTTCTTCCGTCTCAATGCGCTCGTTCTCGTAACCGTTTTGGAAGCCCAAAATCTTGTCGTCAAAACCCTGCTTCCAAGCGTTGAGCTTTTCGTCAATCGCGTCGCCGCGGTTTTTGATGTCAATGTCAAAGGAATTTTCAAAGCTCGTAAGTTTTTCGGAAGTGCGGCTGATTGCGTCCTTGCGCAAGTCGTCCATCGCGTTTTCGATGTCCTGAATCTGGGTTGAAATCTTGTCAGAGTCTTCCTGAATCTTGACTTCAAATTCAGCCTGCTGCTTTTTCTGAGCGTCAACAAAAGCCTTAAAGTCGTCAAAGACGCGCCTTTCAGTTTCGGCCATGGACTTGCGCAAAGTTTTTTCCAAACCGTCCACATCGCCGCCGCTTGACTCAAGCTTGGAGAATCTGTAGAGCATGTCCTTTTTGTATTTTTCCAAATCGCTGTCAAGCTCGGTCATCGCGTTAACCTGACGCTCGTCGTAGCTGGCAATCGCTTTCTTGACCGCATCGTTCAACCTTGTAGAAACTTCAAGCAGCTTTTCGTTGGCGCGCTTTTCGTAATCGACAATCTGCTCCCCGGCCTGCTTGTTCCATTCCTCAACGGTGGCGCGGCAAACTTTGGCCTCTTCAATCGCTTGGGCGCTGACCGATTTAAGTTCGGCAATCTGCTCTTTGGCTTCTTGTGAGGCGGTGACCGTGTGCTCCTTAAGGTCGGCGACCGTCTTTTTGATAGTCTCCTGCATTCCAGAAATTTTTTCGGTGATGCCGGTCTTGTAGGTTTCAACCTTTTCGTTGATAGAGTTTTTGTATGTTTCTATGTGAGTCTTTGCCGCGTCGGCGTACTTTTCAAAGGCAAGCTTTTCTTTTTCTTCTATCTTTTTGGTCAATTCAGAATACATGCCGTCATATTTTTCCTGAATGTCTTCCATTTGATTTTGCAAGCTCAAGCGGACTCCTTCAAGGGCCTTTCCGTTTCCGGCGCTTTCGCGGGCAAGCTCGTCAGTCGTTTTCTTTGTTTCGGACAAGGTCGCGTTGACGCTGGCCTTGATTTCCGCGGCGTACTTACTGACAGAAGCCTTGATGCCTCCAAGGGATTCGTCGGTCAGCTTCTTTACCTCGTTGACGCGGCTTATGGTTTTTGCCTGCAGTTCCGAGATGGAGGCGTCGTTGGCGGCCCTGATTTCGCCAAGCGTTTTTTCTGTCTCTTGGCGGGCGCCCTTAATCTTGTCGTTCATGTCGGCGTTGAATTCGTTTATTACCTGCTGTCCGCTTGTACGAATCTCGGCCTTGTAGTCTTCGACGCGCTTTTTGGCTTGCTCATAAAGCTTGGCAAAAGCCTCGTCTTCAAGCTTCTTCACCTTGTCCGTCGCCGCGGCGTAGATTCCGTTTACAGAAGCTGTGATTGACTTTAACACGTCCTGGTTTTGCTTTACCGCGTCTTTTGTCGTGGCTTCCAATTGCTCGGCCCGGCCTTTTACGTCGGCGACGCGCTCGTCAACCTTTTTAAGGATGTCGGCTCCGACCAAGCGCAATTGCTGGGCGTTCACCTTTTCAAAATCGCTTACAACGTGGGGAATGCTTTTTGAAATTTTATCTATATTATCCGCGTTTTCCTTGATGCGGGCGCGAACGCTGTCAACAACCAAGCCCTCTTGCTTTACGCGCTTAAGGTTTTCCTCAACGGCGGCGGTCATTTCGCTAAGCTCTGTTATGGCCCTGCCGTAGTTGTTCACTTTTTGCTCGATTTGCTCAGCGGCGCTCTTGTCCTTTTGAACGCTGGCGATGATTTTTTGGTAGCCCTCCATTTCCTGGGCAAGTCGCTTGACGATGGCCACAGCCTGGTCTTTTTTTGTCTCCAGCTCCGCCGCCGCCGAACGCAGGTTTTGAAAGCGCGCGTCAAGATACTTTCCCAAATCCTCTTGGCGCTTGTCAGCGTAGCGCTTGACCTTGTCCATTGAATTGTTGTCGCGATCCACCATTCGGAGCGCAAAAGCGATTCCCGTAGAAATGATAACTGCGATAAGAATTAAAACTATTTCCATTTTCCCCACCCACTGAGTGACTTTTATTTTAGCGCAATTTCTTGAAACTGTCGATAATTCCTGAACGAAATGTCCGCTTCCTTCAACGGCTTATGGAATAGCCTTCGCCACAAAGGTTCAAGGTAAGCCGTTTTCATTCCAGCGTTTTTCGCTCCCAACACATCATACTTGGCGCTGTTTCCCACGTAAAGAATTTCCTGGGGCTTTACCCCCAACTCCATTGCCAAGATTCCAAACGGATATTTAGACGGCTTTAAGGCGCCGATCTTTTCGGTGGAAAGGATTTTGTCGCAAAAGGGTTTCAAGCCCCACAGCTCGCCTTTTTGTTCTGGCGGAAAGTCCGAAAGCAAGGCAAGCCTGTATCCGGCCTCCTTTAGCTTTTCAAAAGTTTCGTAAACGTCTTCGTAGGTCTTGATGTTCTTAAAATATTTTGCAAGCCCGGTGTAAGCCATGTCGTCAAGAATTTTTTGCGCGGTTTCAGAGTCCACCTTAAGGCGCTTTGCCAAAAGCCTAGCCTGGTACTCAAACAAATTTGGGAGCGGGGCGGTTTTCCTTAACTGGCGGCGGACCAAGCCAAAGTGAAAAAATTCCTTGGCATAAGAAAAAAAATGTCCGACAATGCGAACGTTCAGCCTGTAGGCCGGATAGAGAGTGCCGTCAATGTCAAAAGCGATAACTTTTATCCCCTCAATCATTCTCTTTTTCCTTAACCGGCTCTTGCGGATAAAACTTGGACGAAGCCTTGACTCTTACAAGATGAACAAAAGCGCCCTGCGACTTTTCAAACGAAGCGCAGAATTGCTGCAAGGAATATTCGATGCCGTCATAGAATACTACAGCCTTGAATTTTCCGTCCGAATCAAAGTACGGAAAAATCGCCGCCGCGTCGTTAAAGACGCCGCATTCGCTTCCAGTCTTTCCCTTGGCGGTTTGTCTGATCGCGGCAAGATAAAAGTACTGGGGATATCGCGTGGCCAAAACGTAAAGAAGCGGCTTTAGGTATTGAACGCGGTAGCCGGTGTTGGCGATGTAGCCGGCGGCGTTTTGAAAGCCCTTGTCGGTCCATCGGACGGCAAATGGCTCGATGGAAATGTCAACGCCCGAATCCTTGTACAAAATCGTTTTGTTGTTCCTTACGCTCAAAACCGCCGCCGCCAAATTGCGCGTCCAGTCAAGGCTAAAGCCTGAACTGTAATTCGCGCCCAAAACGCCCTTGGCGCCTGTAGGATTGACTTCAAATGTCGGCTGAACCAAAGGCTTCATCTTAAGATAGCTTCCTGCCAAGGGCTCCACGATTCCGTCGCAAATCCATTTCACAAAGCCCGGAGAGGAAAGCGTAAGTTTTTTTCGCAAGCCTTCGGGAACGTAGCGGGCCTGTCCGTTCCTAATTGAAACAGGCTTTCCCTCTTCGTTGTAGGCCGCGTCGTCCTCGTATGAAATCTTGTCAAGCAAAGGCCGTATCGTTTGAACCATCACAAGCGTGTCGTCGTAAAGGCCAGTCTTTGGCTCTACTGAGGCCCAAGGCAAATTGTTTTTTGTAAGAGCCTGGATTTGCACGAAGGAAGCGGTGTAAAAAGTCGAGAAAGGCGTTCCAAGCGGAACTCCGCGCGCGGCGTAATTGTCAAAAATGACCATGTCGGCAAGCGACGACCTGCCCTCTTGGTTGGGCCTAAACTGAACGTAAACGCCCGCGTCCTTGGCAAAGTAATAGCGGACAGAAACCGGCGCGCCGTCTTTTTTTGAGCGGACCAAAAGCCAAGAGCCGGGGCTGTCCAAATTGTAGGAATCCTCGACCGCGCTTCTAACGCCCTTGCTTTCGTAAACGTCGACTTTCATCTGGCTTTTTGGAGCGACGATGACCAAAAAAACATCCTGCTGCTCTTCCAAGCGGATTTGAAATTGCGTTCCGATTTGGTTGCTTCGGATTTCGGAATTAAGGCCGCGGACAACGTCGAGCGGAGACTCAAACCAATCGCGCGAGGCTTGGCTTCTGACTTCCGCCGAATCAGGGATGGAAAAGGAATTCCATTCGGCAAAAGCCCCGGCCGCCGGCAAAAGCAAAGCGGCAAAAAAAAGAAAAACATTTTTTACAAAAACTTTTCGCTCCACCCTAGCGCTCCTTTTTGTTCCTTTAATTGGCGTCCAATACCGGCGGAACGTCGCTCGCCGCGACAGGCTCCGGATCAACAAAGACCGCGCCTTCAGCCAAATGCACTTGCGGCTCAACCTCGCCGTTGGGCGTCCAAATTTTTCCCTTGGGCGTTTCGTCGGGATGCTTTCCGGCCGGCGCGTTTGAAAGCAAAAGCTTCAAGCGGTTCAACTGGTTGACTTCGCTGGAGCCGGGGTCGTAGTCTATCGCGCTGATGTTCGTTCCTGGGTAGCGGCGGCGAAGCTCCTTTATCATTCCCTTTCCGGTTACGTGGTTTGGCAAACACGCGAAAGGCTGGACACAGGCGATGCTGGGAACGCCCGTGTGGATAAGCTCGACCATCTCGGCCGTCAAGAACCAGCCTTCGCCGGTGATGTTTCCAAGCTGAACGATGTCGTCAACGCCCTTCATCAAGTCGTAAATCGACGACGGAGCGTCAAAGCGGCGCGACTTCTTCAAGAAGCGCTTCATGTCGCGGCGGTAAAGTTCCATGAACCAAACAAAGAGCTTTGCGTTTCGCTCCGTCTTTTTTGGGAAGGCCAGCTGCTCGTGGCGGAAAATGCCGGTGCTGAACGAGTAGAAGAAAAAGTCCGCCAAGTCCGGCATTACGCACTCGGCGCCTTCCTTTTCTATCGTCTCGACAATGTTGTTGTTGGCCGTCGGATGGAACTTGACCAAGATTTCTCCGACAACGCCGACGCGCGGCTTTTTTACCGGCAAAAGCGGAAGCGCGTCAAAATCCTTTATGATGTTCTTAAGCAATTTGTGGTAGCCGTGGAGCGAAAGGGACTCCAACTGCTTTTCTGCGCGGGCGTTCCACTTTTCGTAAAGAGCGTTGGCGCTGCCCGGGACTTTTTCGTAGGGCCGCGTGCGGTAAAGGACGCGCATCAAAACGTCGCCTATCATTATCGCCATCAAGGCGCGGTGCAAAAGCGGAAGCGTAATCTTAAAGCCAGGATTTTTTTCAAAGCCCTGCGCGCTCAAAGACAATACCGGAATGTTGGACCAGCCCGCGTCGTTAAGCGCGCGGCGGATAAAGCCGATGTAGTTTGTCGCGCGGCAGCCGCCTCCAGTCTGCGTGATGATAAGCGAAGTGTTGTTAAGGTCGTACTTTCCGGACTCGAGCGCGGCGATCATTTGGCCCGCGACCAAAATCGAAGGATAGCAGGCGTCGTTGTTGACAAACTTCAATCCTGTCTCAACGGCCTTGGGGTCGACCGCGTCAAGAACCTCAAACTTGTAGCCCGAACAGTTAAAGGCTTTTTGGACAAGCCTAAAGTGAATCGGAGACATTTGCGGCGCGATGATTGTGTGCTTGTAGCGCATCTCCTTTGTAAAGACTTGCCTCTTGTAGGCGGCCGACTTGTATTCAGGACGCGTGTGGTTTCGCTCGTGGGCCTTTACGGCGGCAATCAAAGAGCGGATGCGGATGCGGACCGCTCCAAGGTTTGAGCCTTCGTCAATCTTAATCAGCGTGTACATGCGGCCCTTGCTCTTAAGGATTTCGTCAACCTGGTCGGCGGTAACGGCGTCAAGGCCGCAGCCAAAGCTGGTGATTTGAACCAGCTCCAAGTTGGGCATTCCGCTTACAAAGGCGGCCGCGCGGTAAAGGCGGTTGTGGTAAACCCACTGGTCGGTTATGCGCAAGGGGCGCTCGATCGAGCCAAGGTGCGCGACGGAGTCTTCGGTAAATACCGCCAAGCCCAAGCCGTTAATCATTTCGGGAATTCCGTGGTTGATTTCGGGATCCAAGTGGTAGGGGCGGCCCGACAAAACAATTCCGTGAACGCCGAGCGTGATGATGCGCTCCAAGGCTTCCTCGCCCTTTTGCTGGATTTCCTTGCGGAATTTTTCCTGCTCCTTCCAGGCCTCGTCAACCGCTCGCATGACCTTGTCAAAAGTGATTTGAGCAAAGTGCGGATGCAATTCCTCAAAGAGGCGGTAGGCCAAGCGGTTCTTGTCGTAAATCGGCAGGAAGGGGTCCATGTATAAGATTGAAGAATCTTGGCGCAGCGCGTCGATGTTGTTGCGCAAGACTTCGGGATAGCTTGTGACAATCGGGCAATTGTAGTGGTTGCCCGCGCCCGCGTCCTCCTGTTTTTCGTAGGGAGCGCAGGGGTAGAAAATGAATTTAACGCCGGCCTTTAAAAGGCTTTCGACGTGTCCGTGCGATATTTTTCCGGGATAGCAAACCGATTCCGACGGAATGCTTTCCAAGCCCTTTTCGTAAACGCTTCTTGTAGAGCGCGGGCTAAGGCGGACCCTAAAGCCCAGCTTTGTGAAGAAGGTGAACCAGAGCGGATAGTTTTCGTACATGTTGAGGACGCGCGGAATTCCGACTTCTCCCATCGGAGCGTCCTGCAAAGGAAGCGGCGTGTAGTCAAAGACGCGCTTGTATTTCCAAGCGAAGAGGTTTGGAATGTCGCCTGCGTCGGAGCCGTCAAGCCTTGACGCTTCCTTGTTGCTCGCGTCGATGACCGAAACTTTTTCTCCAAGCTCGGCGCCGCGCTCGCAGCGGTTTCCGGTGACAAAGGCGCGCGAGACTTCCTTTCCGTCCTTGTCTTTTGTGGTGAAGGTGTTTATCGTAAGCAAGCAGTTGTTCTGGCACTTTCCGCAGCGGCGGAGGTCAAGGTCAACGTGGAAGTTTTCCAATTCCTCCAAGCTGGCCAAACCGGTTCTAACGTCGTGAACGGTTCCCTCCGGCTCGCCCGGCTTTGGCGCCATCAAGTCGCGCCACTGGTCGCAAGCGATCAAGGCGGAACCGTAGGCTCCCATAAGGCCTGCCACGTCCGGGCGGAACACGTTGACGCCTGAAATTTTTTCAAAGGCGCGCAAAACCGCGTCGTTGTTGAAGGTGCCGCCTTGGACGACAACCTTAGTTCCGATGTCGCTCGCGCGACGCAGCTTTATTACCTTGAACAAGGCGTTCTTGATTACAGAATATGACAGGCCGGCCGAAATGTCTGCGACCGTCGCGCCTTCCTTTTGCGCCTGCTTAACGCGGCTGTTCATAAAGACCGTGCAGCGGCTTCCCAGGTCAACGGGCTGCTGGGCGGTCAAAGCCTTTTGGCTAAACTCGCGGACGTCCATTCCCATCGTGCGGGCAAAGTTGTCCAAGAAGCTTCCGCAGCCCGACGAGCAGGCTTCGTTAAGCTGGATGGAAGAAATCGCGCCGTCCTTCATGCGAAGGCACTTCATGTCCTGGCCGCCAATGTCCAAAAGGAATTCAACGCCGGGAACGAAAAAGTCGGCCGCCCTAAAGTGAGTGATTGTCTCAACCTCGCCGGCGTCGACGCCAAGCGCCGCTTGGAACAAAGCCTCGCCGTAACCGGTGGAGACGGCGCGCGCTATGTAAACGTCTTTGGGCAGGCGTTTGTACAAGTCCTTTAATGTCTTTACGGCGATGTCAACCGGGTTTCCGGCGTTGGCCGTGTAAAAGTTCCACAAAATGCGGCCGTCAATGTCGGTAAGGACAGCCTTTGTCGTCGTGGAGCCGGAATCCAAGCCAAGGAAGACCGGTCCCTTGGCCGCGTCCAAGTCGCCCCGCAAGGCCTTTTCGCTTGCGTGCCTTTCGCGGAATTCCTTAAGCTCTTCCTCGCTCTTAAAGAGCGGCTCCAAGCGCTGGACTTCGTGAAGCTCGGCGCCGACAAGATTTTTTAACGACTCGCGGAAAGCCGCGATTGTCGGAAAGTTGAATTCCTTTCCGTCGGGGCCGCAAGCGAATTTCCGCTCGGCAGAATAAGCCGCGCCCTGTGCGACGAACAATTGCGAATTTTCAGGAACGATTATTTCGTCGTCCTTTAACTTTAAGGTTTCGATAAAGCGCTGGCGAAGCTGCTCCATAAAGTGCAAGGGTCCGCCCAAAAAGGCGACCTTGCCGCGAATCGGCTTTCCGCAGGCCAGGCCGGAAATTGTCTGCGTTACAACGGCTTGGTAAATCGAGGCCGCGATGTCTTCGCGGCGGGCGCCTTCGTTGATAAGCGGCTGAACGTCTGTCTTTGCGAAAACTCCGCAGCGCGCGGCGATCGGGTAAATCGTCGTCGCTCCGGCCGCAAGCTTGTTAAGGCCGCCCGCGTCGGTTTCCAAGAGCGCGGCCATTTGGTCGATGAAGGCTCCGGTTCCGCCAGCGCAAGTTCCGTTCATGCGCTGCTCGACGCCGCCTTTAAAGTAAGTGATTTTCGCGTCCTCGCCGCCAAGCTCGATGACGACATCGGTTTGCGGGATTATCTTTCGGACGGCGGTTGTGGCCGCGATAACCTCTTGGATAAAGGGAACGTTGAGCCACTGGCTTACGGCCAATCCTCCGCTTCCGGTGACCTTGACGCTAAGGGTTTGCGCCGCGCCTTCCGGGCATTGCTTTTCCAAAGAGTCAAGGGCGTTGTTAACTACAGATATGATTGTCGAGCGTATGTCGGCGCGGTGGCGCTCGTACGCGCTGTATAAAAGTTCGTCGTTTTGGCCCAGGGCGGCCACCTTTACGGTGGTGCTTCCCACGTCAATGCCAAAACGAATGGGATCTATGATTTTCTTAAATGTAGAGCTTTCTGCAAATTCCATATCCTATCATTATAGCGCATATATAGAAAAAAATCAACTGTAGCGTAAAAACAAAAAAGCCCTCGCGGGAACCCAAGCGGTTCCGAACGAGGTACTTTTGGGGCCTAATGATTAGCTTAACGTGTCCTAAGTTCGGCCCGCCCGGACCCCCGCTACGCTTCTTTTTTTCTACCCTCACTTTTTAATTCTGAACGTGCTGCCAACTGTCAAGCTGGCGGCGAGCTCGGGCTTGTCGAGCGAAATGTAGTAGTTGTCGGCGTAGAAGAGCAGCGCTCCCGTGGCGGCCTTTGTCCTGCCATTATAAACCTCAACTTTTGTCGTTCCGTCGCGGGTGACGCTTTGAGTCCATACGTCGCGGATAAAGACCGCCGGACCATGCTCGTTGGCAGGGTCAAGGACAAAACCGGCCGTCTTTTCGTCAACCAAAGAGGAATTCAAAATGTTTACGTAAGACTGGCTGGCCTTCCTTTCAAAGTCGCGGGCCTCGCTGGCCTCGGCCGCAAGGCGCTGGGCTTCCTCAACCTGGACTTTCATGCCGTCAAGCTCTTGGCTGGCGGCGGCCGCCTCGCCGTCCTTGGCCTTGATTTCGCTAATCGCGGCGCGGGCCAAATTATTGGCGATTGTGTAAGAAAGTTTTTTTTCGCCCGCGACGACGCTTTTCATCGTGTTGCGCTGGGGAATCTCGGCCGACTTTGACAATAAAACTTCCAAGTCGCCGTAATCGGCGAAGGCTTTGTCCAAGGCCGCCGAAAATTCTTCGCTAAGCTCAGGAGCTTCCTCGCCCAAAAGGCTTTCGCGGTTAAAGGCTCCCAAGGGATTTTGGTTGGCGCTTGTGATAACGCTTGTAACCTTTGAATCCTTGATTACCGGGTCGTAGCCCGCGATTTCCTGCTCGTAGCGTCTGGCGATTTCGTTTGTGGCGTTCTTGCGCTCCTCAAAGTCCTTTTTGCGGGTTTCCTCCAAAAGAGTCTGCGCGTCGGCAAGCTGCTTTTCGTAGGAATCGACCAATTTTTGCCTTTCCAATTGGCGGGCCTGGCGCTCGCTGTCCATCTTTTTTTCCCATTCCTGGGCGCGGGCCACGTTCTCGCTATCGTAAGACTTAAGCTGCTCTTCGTACTGCTTGGCCTCGGCCTCGGCGGTAGAAAGCTCTTCGTCGATCTCGGCGTGGGCGGCCGAAACTTCGGCGCTGTATGCCTTTTGAATTTTTTCCTTGCGCTCGGCCAAGGCCTGCCTTGAAAGCCTCATGTTTGAAAGCAGCGCCAAGTCGGCCTGCATTCTCTGCTTGGCGCGGGCTATGCGCGAGTCTAGCGCTCCCTGCAGAGAGGCCTTTTTCTTTGTGGCCTCGTCAAATTTTTCCTGCGTCCGCTCCAGCTGGTTAAAGAGGTTTTGCAAATTCAAGTCTTCAAAAGAAGAAAGGTTCACGTCGATTTTTTCGGCGCTCTTGCCGATTCCGCGAACGGTGAAAATAGTGACAAGAATCACCGCGGCAAAAGTCAAGCCCAGCGTAAGCCAAACAGACCAAAGCCTGTTGTTGCGGGTCTTTGCGTATTCGGTTTCAAGGTCGTAAACCCTGACCTTCTTTGAGCGGCGGACGCTTTCCAGCTCGTCGCCCAAGAATAAAGTAAGCTCTTTTATTTTGTCGTCATTGCCCATATGCCTCTCCATTTATCGGGCGCGTTTCCGCGGGCGCCCATGCGCTCCAAGAATACTTCGGCCACATCCATCTTGACGCTCTTGAAAAGCTTTCTGGCGTTTTTCCAATCGCCCTCGTAGTAAGCCTGCAAGGCCTCTTCGTAAATGTCAAACTGCTTTTCAAGGCCCTTTTGGCTTTCGTTCTCGGTGTCAAGCGGGAAGAAAATCTTCTTTCCTTTTGTTTTTCCTTTTACTTGGATTGTGTCGATTTCGTAGAACTTGTAGCGGTCGGTCTTGTCCTTTACGTCGTCAACGATGTATTCGGAAACGACAATCGGCAAGTGGTAGATGCGGGTGACGCCTTCCAAGCGGCTGGCCGAGTTCACGTTGTCGCCGATTACGGTGTTGGTCATGTGCTCGTCGGAACCGATGTTTCCGTAGAATACCGTTCCTCCGTCAATGCCGACGCCGATGTCAAGCAAGACCGCCTTGTAGATTCTGTCTTCGGCCGCGGTAAGCTTTCGGGTCTCCTCAATCTTTTTGCGCTGCGCCTTCATTTTTTCGCGAAGCTCAGCGGTTACGTAAGTGATGCGCCAGCCCGCGTCAATCGCCTCAAGCGACTTAAGCTCTGGATTTTTGAGCGAGCCGAAAATCGCCAAAATCGCGTCTCCGATGATGGAGCCGACGACGCCGTTCTCTTCGTGGACGTCGTGGATTACGTTGTTGTAGTGAACGTTCAAAAGGTCGATGATTTCGTTTCCCAAAGTCTCGGTTCTGTAGGTGAAGCTCTTGATGTCGCTGAACAAAATCGTAAGCTCGCGCTGCATTCCTTCCAGCTTGATCGTGTGGTCGGTGTAAGCCTTTGAGACGACATCCTTTGAGACAAACTTTTGGAAAGTCGTCAGCAAGTTGTTGACCGAAACCGAAAGCGAGTTGAACGAGGCGGCCATATAAGTGATGTCGTCGTTGGGAGCGTCGTCGATGTCGATTGTGGACAACTGAGACTTTTGCTGCATGTCGTAAAGGCTGTTTGTGATTTTTGAAATGCTCACAAAAAGCGCGCGGAACATGTAGACGCCCAGCGCGACAAAAATTACGGTAAGGATAAGGATTACCGCCGTGATAATCGCCATAATCGTGATTTTATAGCGCGCGGTGTCGTTCTTTGATTCGGCGCGGACAAGGTAGACGTTCCAGTCTTCGGAATACTTGTAAATGCCGTGGTATTCCGCTCCGCGAAGCTCAAAGTTGATTTGGCCCTCTATGATTCCATTGTCGTAGTCGTCGTTCAACTTGGCAAGAGCCTCTTTGTCGGGAAAGCTGAGCAAGTCGGAGCCGTCGGCCGAGGCGCAAAAAAGGGCGACGCCGGTGCGGTCAAAGCCCAGGGCCAAACTGTGGCGGTTGGAGAATTCTTCCTTTGCCGAGTTTTTTAGCGTCTCAAGGCATTCTTCCTTGTTCTTTTTGTAAGAGTAAATTTGATATTGGCTGGACGCGTTTTTGTATAGTTCCTTTAGCTGCGTGACAGTCAGCCTGTTGGTCAATTCCGTGACTTGCCTTTGCGAAAGCTGAACGGAAATCAAGTTAGTCATGAAATTTGACATCAAAATAAGCGAAATGAAAATCGCCAAAATTTTGACTGAAATAGGGATAATCGGCGTGTCGCCGACATATTGGAAAAAACGTTTTTTAGCCAACTCTTTTCTCCTTTTTATATTCTTCTATTGTAAACCCATTTTTTCTATTTTGCAAGATTTTTTTTTTGAGAAAATGGAGAAAAATGCTGCGGACGCTGCCTGGCTCCGCTCGTATTTTTGCTTGCAAGACCTTAATCGTCATTTCGAGCGGTTTCACCGCGTATGTCGCTGCGCTCCATTTTGCTATAGGAAGCGATTCAACTGCGCTCTCGCGAGCGCGGGCAATCCTGCGGACGCTGCCTGGCTCTGGCCTCAAATCTAATTGAACAATTCCTCATTTTTCTATATAATATTTGCCATTATGAAAGCTATAGAACTAGAAAAAGCCTACAATCCAAAAGATTTTGAAGATAGAATTTACAAGGACTGGGAAAGCAAGGGCTGCTTTAAGCCGGCCTCCGACCCAGACAGCCCCGTCCATGCCGAATGGGAATGCAAATGCGCGGACTGCAAGGACGGCAAAAAAAAGCCGGCCCTTTATTCCGTGGTGATTCCGCCGCCCAACGTCACCGGCGTCTTGCACATGGGCCACGGCCTTAACAACACCTTGCAGGATATCGTCGTGCGCTACCACCGCATGAAGGGCGACAACACCCTTTGGCTTACCGGAACGGACCACGCCGGAATCGCGACGCAAAACGTCGTTGAGCGCCAGCTTAAAAAAGAAGGAAAAACCCGCAACGACCTTGGACGCGAGGCCTTTTTGGAGCGCACTTGGAAAGTAAAGGAAGAGCACCACGACATAATCGTAAAGCAGCAAAGAAAGCTGGGCAACTCAACCGACTGGGAGCGCGAGCGCTTTACCTACGACGAAGGGTTGAGCAAGGCCGTGCGCGACGTTTTTGTCACCCTTTACGAGCGCGGCCTTATGTACCGCGGAAAGCGCTTGGTCAACTGGTGCCCCCGCTGCGGAACCGCCTTGGCCGACGACGAAGTTGACCACGAGGACACGCAGGGCGCGATGTACCACATCTACTACGAGTACGCCGACGGAAGCGGAAAAATCGAGGTGGCCACAACCCGCCCCGAAACTTTCTTTGGCGACACCGCAGTGGCCGTGAACCCCACCGACGAGCGCTACACAGCGCTTGTAGGAAAAAAGCTTAAGCTTCCGATTACAGGAAAAGAAATTCCGATTATCGCCGACGAATACGTTGACAAAGAGTTTGGAACCGGAATGGTAAAAATCACTCCGGCCCACGACCCCAACGACTGGGAAGTGGGAAAGCGCCACAATTTGGAAGTGGTCAACTTGCTCACGCCCGACGGACGGCTCAACGAAAACGTTCCGCAAAAATACCAGGGCCTTAAGCCCGAAGCGGCGCGCAAATTGGTAATCGAAGACTTGACCGAAGCGGGCCTTTTTAAGGGCGAAGAAAAGATGGTCCACTCGGTGGGCCACTGCTACCGCTGCAAGACAATCGTCGAGCCGTATTTGAGCGACCAGTGGTTTGTAAAAATGAAGCCGATGGCCGACAAGGCGCTCGCCGCTTGGAAAAACGGAGACATTCAGTTCTTCCCGCAAAAGTGGGAAAACACATACGCGCGCTGGATGGAAAACATCCGCGACTGGTGCGTGAGCCGCCAGATTTGGTGGGGCCACCGCATTCCGGCCTGGTACTGCCAAAAGTGCGGCGAAGTCATCGTTAGCCGCGAAGAGCCAAAGGCCTGCCCCAAGTGCGGCGCGGGAGCCAGCGAGCTTAAGCAGGACGAAGACGTTTTGGACACATGGTTTTCCTCTTGGCTTTGGCCATTCAGCACGCTGGGCTGGCCGGAAAAGACGGCCGACCTTGAAACTTTCTATCCGACAACGGCGCTTGTAACCGCCTACGACATCATCTTCTTCTGGGTCAGTCGAATGATCATGGCCGGCCTTGAGTTCACTGGAAAAGTTCCCTTCCGCGACATTTACATTCACGGCTTGGTGCGCGACAAGCAGGGCCGCAAAATGTCAAAGTCTTTGGGGAACGGAATGGATCCGCTCGAAATCATCGACATGTACGGCGCCGACGCGCTCAAGTTCACCTTGGGCTTTATGTGCGCGCAAGGCCAAGACATTTTGATTGACAAAGACTCCTTTAAGCTGGGAAGCCGCTTTTGCAACAAGGTTTGGAACGCAAGCCGCTACCTTTTGGGAAACTTGGAAGGCCGCAATTTGATTCCCGTGACCGACGCGGATTTGACAGAGCTTGACAAGTGGATTTACGCTCGCTTGGACAACGCGGCCCGACTTTCGCGCGCGGCGCTTGAAGGCTACCGCTACAACGACGCGGCCAGCGCTCTTATGGAATACTTTTGGAACGAGTTCTGCGACTGGTACGTCGAGGCGACAAAGCTTAACTTTAAGAACGGCGACGAGCGTGAAAAGGACAGGCAGGCCAGCGTTTTGATGAACATTCTGGAAGAGAACTTGCGCCTGCTCCATCCCTTCCTTCCTTTTGTTACGGAGGAAATTTACTCAAAGCTTCCGATGGCCGAAATCGCGGCCAACCGCGCAAAAGCGGACGCGCAAAAAATCGCATCAAACAGCGAATACAAGGGACTTCTCATAGACGCTCCCTACCCCGAGCCCAACGACAATAGAAAGAACGCGGCGATAGAAGAGCGCTTTGACGCGCTAAAAGACTTGATCGGAAAGACCCGCGCGCTCCGAGCCGAGTGCGGCCTTGACCCGGCGGCAAAGCTGAACATGGCCGTGATCGTCCAAAAGGGAAGCGCGGCCGAAGTCTGCAAGGAAAAGACCGACATGATAGAGCTTCTCGCCGGCATGAAGAGCGTTGACTTTGTCGAATCAAAGCCCGCGCGCGCGATTGGAACGGTTGGAAGCGGCTTTGAGGCTTTCCTTATCGTTGACGAAAGCGTAAACCTTGAGGCGCTTAAGGCAAAGTTCAACAAAGAAATAGAGACGCAAACAAAATACGCGCAAAACTCGGAGCGAAAGCTTGGCGGAAACTTCGCCCAGCACGCTCCCGCGGAATTGGTTGAGGAAGAAAAGAAAAAGCTTGCCGAATGCCAAAACCGCATAGAAAAGCTAAAGTCGTATTTGCAGAGCCTTTAAGGCAAAGAGTCAAGGAGGCGGCGAATGGCTAAGTATGAAATGCAAGTGAACAGAAGCGGCGCGATGGAACACAAGGCCATGCTTATGCTTCGCGACATTTACCTTGCGCCTTACATGCAGCTTGCAACCGCCTTGATTGGAAAAGAGCGCCGCGCGGGCGGAAACATGTTCCGCCACCAGCTTGACACGATGACAATACTCATCGACTACGGCTACATCGACAGCGTGCTTCTAAAGGCCTCCTGCATTCACGACGTTGTGGAAGACATTCCAGGCTTTGACACCAACAGCATCATCAACGTTGACGAAGAAGGCGAGGACGTTTACCGCCTTGTGCTTGAAGTAACCCGCCGCAAGGAAGAGGACAAGCCCGCCTTTTTGCGCCGCATCATAAACGAAGGAAGCCAAAAGGCCAAGATCCTAAAAACCGCCGACCGCATATCGAACATGATAAGCTTGGGCTACGTGACCGACCCCAAGTTCATCGAACGCTATTGCGACGAAACTGAATTCTTCATTTTCCCCATCGCGCTCGAAGTCGACTACAATATGTACCAAGAGCTCATCAATCTTGTGATGACGCGCCGCAAGTACTTGGAAGATTCCGGGTATATTAAGTGATTCTAAACGCCGAATGCCGCGGCCAGTTCGTCGCGGGCGTCGAGGCGGGCCAGCATCAACAAGTCGCGGTCGCGCGCAAGGTCGGCGATTCCCAATTCCAGGGCGCCGGACTGGGCGGTTCCGTTTATTTGGCCAGGGCCGCGGAGCTTCAAATCCTCCTCCGCAATGTAAAAGCCGTCTGTACTTTGGCGTAAAATCTTCATCCGCTCGATTCCGTTTTGGCTAATGTTCTTGGAATAAATCAAAAAACAATAGCTTTGTTCCGAGCCGCGGCCCACGCGTCCGCGCAATTGGTGCAGCTGGGCAAGTCCAAAGCGGTCGGCTTGCTCGATTACCATGCAGGTGGCGTTGGGAACGTCGACGCCGACTTCGACGACAGTCGTCGACGCAAGAATTTGGATTTTGTTTTGGCGGAAGTCGTTCAATATTTTTGACTGCTCTTCCTCCGGAATTTGGGAATGAAGGAGAGCGCATTTATAGTTTGGAAAAACGGAGCGCGAAAGGTTTTCAAAGGCGGCGGTGGCGGACTTTAAGCCGGCCGCTTCGGAAGCGTTGTCAAGGCCAAGACTGCCCGTCTCAAAGTCAGAAATGTCTTCAAGGACAGAACTGCCTGAGCCAATCGCTGGGTAGACAAAATACGCCTGCCGGCCTTTTTGCAATTCCTTGGCGACGGCGGCGTAGGCATTGGCCTCGTGGCCTTGCGCGACAAGGTATGTCGTAATCGGCTTTCGGCCTGCGGGAAGGCTTTTTATGACGCTAACGTCAAGGTCTCCGTAAACGGTCAGCGCAAGGCTTTGCGGAATCGGAGTCGCGCTCATCATTAAAAGGTGAGGCGCGGCGTTAAGGCCCTCGGATGTCCTTCCCTTTTCTACAATCGCCTGCCTTTGCATCACGCCAAAGCGGTGCTGCTCGTCAACGACGACAAGCTGCAAGTCCTTGTAAACCGTCGTTTTGCTGAACAAGGCGTGCGTTCCGACCAAGATGTTTATCTCGCCAGCCTTGAGCGCCTTTAAAAGAGGAGAGCGCGCGGCGGCGGAAATCGTTCCGCTTAAAAAGGCGGCTTTTACGCCAACCGCTTCCAAAAGGCTTGCGATAGTTTCGGCGTGCTGCTTGGCCAAAATTTCTGTCGGAGCCATTATCGCGCACTGGCCGCCCCAATCAACGGCGCGAAGGCATGCGAAGAGCGCGACCAAAGTTTTTCCAGAGCCTACGTCGCCCTGCAAAAGCCGCTGCATCGTCCAAGGCGCTCGGGCCGCGCCCGGATAGGAACGGTCAAGGCACGCTTCGCTCAAGGCCTTGACTCGTTCCTTTTGCGGCGCTCCAGAAATTGTAGCGCCGCAATTTTGGCCTTTCAAAAGTTTTGCGCGCTCGTCGTAGCCGCGGTCTATGTCGGCGTTGATTTGATTAATCACGGCCATTTGGTCTTTTGTAAGCGCGAACGGAAGGCGTTCCAAAAGCGCGGCTTGGCGGGGCGAAAAATCTTTTTGCGGCGCTCCGTTTTTTTCCTTGCCGCCGTCTTCTGTGGTGCCGCAATCAGCGGCGGGAAGAGAGCCCTTTCGCTCCAAGGCTCTCTGCAAGACGGCTTTTTGCATGTCGAACAATTCTTGGTAAATCAAAGTCCGCCGCGCGCTCTCCAGCTGGGAAAAATCTTTTGGCTGATGGATTGTTTTTATCGCGTCGCGCATTTGCAAAAGGCCGCGGCGCTCTATTATGCCGCCTGGCAAATCGTTGTCGATCGCCGCGCCGCATTGGGAAAGGGCCGCGGCGACAAGCTTGGCCAATTTTTTTTGCGTAAGCCCGCTTGTCAATTTGTAAACCGGAAGAATTCCGCTTCCGGGAATGGCCGCGTTTTCAAAGTCCTCAAGAGCGCCGCTTTCTGAAATAAGTTCCGCTTCAAAAGCCGAAGACTGCAAGGCGTTGTACTTTACGAAAAAGCTTCCAGTGACGGCGATTACCGCTCCGACAGGAAAAGACTTTTCCATAAAGGGCCGGTTAAAGCAAATGAGCTCCGCGCGCGCAGTGGAATCCTTGATTAAAATTTTTAGCGTTTTCATGCGGCCGTAGCCAAACCATTCATGGCCGACGACGCTGGCGATCGTGTGGACTTCCCTCGCCGTTTCAAACTGGCTTAGCGAAACTTTCTTTGTCCTGTCCTTGTAGGAACGCGGATAATACAAAAGCAAGTCGCCAATCGTCCAAATGTTCAAGTTGGCCAATTGCTTTTGCATCGCCGGCCCCACTCCGGGCAAAGAGGAAACTGAAGTTTGAATTTCAGAAAGCTTCATCTTTTATCAGAACGGAATCATCGCGCAAATTCTTAACAAGGCGTTCACAACAAAGACTCCGCCAATTCGCAAAACCAAAAGAAGGATTATCGCAAAGACCATCGCGTTTTTATACGCGACCAACCTGTTCCCTGTAAAAAATCTTGTGATCGAATAAACCAATGGATTAAGGCTTGCGTCGATTTGCGCCCACAAGGACGAGTTGCGGTCCGCTCCGCTCAAAAAAACGACAAGACGAATTGCAAGGACGACAATCAAAAAGAGCAATATCGAAGCGAAAACTTTCCAAACGATTTCAATAACCAAAATCAAAATCGCGGCCAAAGTCACCCTCATTCCGCCAGCCAAGGTTTGAAATAAAATCGAGGCCAATGTCAAAACCGCAAGCGCGAATAGCGGCGAAAAATCTATCGACCCAAGGCGCAGCCAGCCCCTGTCAAAAAACTTTAAATAGGGATCGCAGAACTTGGACAAAAAGCGTCCAAAGCCTGTATAGCTTGCGCCAGGTATCCAAGTCAAAATGATTCTCACAGTACACAGCAAAGCGTAAATCGAAATCGCCGCGGCCAAAATTAAAAACGCGTATGTCATACCTACCACCTCAATAAGTCCAAACTTCCTTTACTCCGCTCGTCATCTCAAGTTCTTTTAGGAATTCCTTGTCGCAGGGAACCCTCGCCTGGCTGTTGCACTTTACGATGTAAGGCCCATGCGCGGTGTTTAGATGGAAGTAAAGCAAGCAGTTTCCTTGCTTTGAAAAAACAAAGTCGCGCAGTTCTTGAATTCTTTTTTCGTCGCAAAACTGGTCTTCCAGCTGAATGTGCACTTGCTGTATCGAACGCTCCTGCAAGCTCGCGATGTCCAAAAGCTCGTCAACCAAGAACGATGGGGTTTCGCGGCTTGCGTCAAGAGTTCCCTTAAGCGCGACGACTTTCCCTTCCGAAATCTGGCCGCGAACGGCGCCCCAAGTTTTGGCGAAGAAAGTGACTTCCAAAAAGCCGGTCAAGTCCTGCAATTTTCCAAAACACATGTCGTCGCCTTTTTTTGTCCTGTAAGGCTTTAGCTCGCTGACCATTCCAATGGCGACATAAGCCTTTCCTGAATTGCGGCGCTTCCATCGATCGCCTTCGGGAACGCTTTCTAAATACGCCTTCGCGGCCGTAGCCTCGCGCTCTAGGTTTGCGCTTGTAAGAGTCGCGCATGACTCAATCGCCTTTCGCCAATCATCCAGCGGGTGGCCCGAAACGTAAATGCCTATGAATTCCTTTTCTTGGTTGAGCTTTTCCATCTTGGGAAGGTCTTCAACTTCCTCAAAGACAAAGTCGCTGAATTCCTTTTCGCCGGCAATCTCAAAAAGCGACGCGCCTTCCTCCTTGCTCTTTTTCATTTGCTCGACATAAGAGACGGCGCGCTCCATGTTTTGCATCAGCGTCGGCCTGTTTTGGCCAAGGTTGTCAAAGGCGCCGGTCTTTATCAAAACTTCAAGCGCGCGCTTGTTGACGGTCTTTAAATCGACGCGCTCCAAAAAATCCAAAAAGTCCTTGTACTGGCCGTTGGCGTTTCTTTCGTCCACAACGTTTTGCGCGGCGCTTTCGCCAACGCCCTTGATTCCCTTAAGGCCAAAAACGATGTGGCCGTCGACAACGTCAAAGACAATGTCGGAACGGTTCACGTCCGGCGGATCGACCGGGATTCCCATGCGCCGCGCTTCCTGAATGTAAACCGGCAGCGTGTCGGTGGAAGTGATTTCGTTGGTAAGGTTGGCCGCCATGAACTCGGCGGGCTTGTGGCATTTTAGCCAAGCGGTTCGGTAGGCCAAGACGGAATAGGCCGCCGCGTGCGATTTGTTAAAGCCGTAGCCGGCGAACGGAATCATTATTTCAAAGATTTCGTCGGCGTGCTCCTTTGTGTATCCGTTCTTAACCGCGCCGTCCTCAAACTCCTTTTTCTTGGCCATAAGGACGTCGATTTTTTTCTTACCCATGGCGCGGCGCAGCATATCCGCTCCGCCAAGGCTAAAGCCCGCGATGATTTGCGCGACTTTCATAACCTGCTCTTGGTAAACCATTACGCCGTAAGTCTCTTTTAGCAAGCCTTCAAGCGAGGGGTCCGGGTATTCGATTGTCTCCGGGTGCCACTTTCCTTCCATATATTTTGGAATGTAGTCCATAGGGCCCGGGCGGTAAAGCGCGTTTAAAGCGACAAGGTCTTCAAGCTTTTCAGGCTGGAATTGCTTTAGGATTTTTTGCATGCCCGGAGACTCAAACTGGAAAATCGCGACGCTGTCGCCTTTGGAAAGCATTTTAAAAGTTTCCTCGTCGGATTCGGAAACGTCTTCGGTTTTAAATTCCGGCTCGCCCGGCTTTCTGTGCTTGTTGACAATTTCTTCCGCGTAGCGAATCAGCGACAGCGTTTTTAGTCCAAGGTAGTCAAACTTTACAAGGCCGCACGGCTCGATGATGTCCATCGTGTATTGAACGCCGACTTCGCCAGTCTTGGGGTCCTTGAAGACAGGCGCCCAATCTGGAAGCGGCGTAAGGCCGATTACCATTCCCGAAGCGTGAAGGCCGGTGTTGCGCTTTACGCCTTCCAGCTTTAGCGCAAGCTCAAAAAGCTTTGTGTAGCGCGGGTCGTCCTTGTAAGGGATAAGGCCGCCGCCTTTTGGATGCTTTTCTGTCGGCTCGGAAAGCGCGTCCTTTAGCTTTATTTTTAGGTCGTCGTCGGGGATGCATTTTTTTAGCATGTTCACTTCGCTGAGCGGAATGTTCAAAATGCGGCCTACGTCGGCGATGCAGTTCTTTGGCTTTAACGTTCCAAAGGTAACGATGTGGCCCACGCATTCGTCGCCGTAAAGGTCGCGCGTGTGCTGGATTATTTCTTGCCTAAAGTCGAAGTCCATGTCAACGTCAAAGTCAGGCATTGAAACGCGCTCAGGGTTTAGGAAGCGTTCGAAAATCAAGCCGTAGCGGAAGGGATCCAAGTCGGTGATTTCCATGCAGTAGGCGACAAGGCTTCCCGCGCCCGAACCGCGGCCGGGACCGATTGGTATGTAATGCTTGGGGCAATTGTGAACGGTGTCCGTAGTGGACTTGGCCCAGTGAATGAATTCCCATACAATCAAAAAGTAGCCCGAAAAGCCCATCGTGAAAATCGTGTTCATCTCGTAGTCGGCGCGCTCGCGGATTTCGGGCGTGATTTCCTTGTAGCGCTTTTTAAGGCCCTCTTCCACCAAGTATTTAACGTAGTCGTTTTGGTCGCTCTGGTAGTCTTCGCCGTGCGTGCGGAATTCCGCCGGAAGCTCAAAGCGCGGAAGGCATTCCTTTAGTTCCGGCGTTGAGTATTGCTTTATCGTAAGGTTGCACATGTTGGCAATCTTGATTGTGTTGTCGTAGGCTTCTGGGATTTCGGGAAAGAGAAGGCGCATCTCTTGCTCGGTCTTGAAGTACCAGTTGTCCAAGTCCATGTCGCCGCCCATCTTTTGGTGCGGCTCATTGAGCAAATTCTTAAAGCCGATGCAGCGAAGCGCGTCTTGCGCCTCCGCGTCTTCCCTTTCCACATAGTGAATGTCGTTGGTGACGACCATCGGTATGTCCAAGTCGCGCGCAAGTTTTATCAAGCGCTCGGCGACGATTTTTTGCTCGGGGATTCCGTGGTCTTGCAATTCGATGTAAAAATGGTCGGGGCCAAAAAGCTCCTTGTACTCGCGCGCGATTTTGTAGGCCTCTTCCGTCCGCCCCGCAAGAAGGTACTGGGGAATCTCGCCCTGAATGCAGGCAGAAAGGCAAATGAGGCCCTCGTGCCGTTCCTTGAGCATCTCAAAGTCGATGCGGGGCTTTCCGTGATACAAGGCGTTTTCGTCGCAAAAGGCGCGGCTTGAAAGCCAGGACATGTTTTCATAGCCGGTTTGGTTTTCGCACAAGAGAATCAAGTGAAAATAGTGAGCCTTATGGCCGCCAGCCTTGGCAAAAGGAACGTCATTCTTTTCCGTATGGCTTCCAAAGGCGACGTAAAATTCCTCGCCGACAATCGGGTTGATTCCGTTTACATGGCAGAGCTTTTCAAAGTTAAGCGCGCCGAACATGTTTCCGTGGTCGGTCAGCGCGAGCGCGGGCATATTTAGGCGCTTGGCCTTTGCGACCAGCTTGTCCAAAGTGGCGCAAGAGTCCAAAAGCGAATAGTCTGAGTGAACGTGCAAGTGAACAAAGCCCGCTACGGGCGTTCCTTCTGGCGCGGGGTCAAATTTGTGGTAGTCTGCCATACTTGTCTCCTATTTTAGCGCATATCGGGCGCTTTTTCTAGCGCCAATTTTACAGGAGCGGACTATAGCAGACTGTCATATAGAGACAAAAAAGCTTTTTTAGAAATTTCCGCCGTTCCAGCCCCAGTTGCTTGTACCCCAATATGAGACATAAACGGCGTTTCCGGGAATGCCAAGTTCCTTTTGAAGGAT
The DNA here is from genome assembly GCA_002391235.1 of Treponema sp. UBA4377. GTDB lineage: Bacteria > Spirochaetota > Spirochaetia > Treponematales > Treponemataceae > Treponema_D. The sequence continues at coordinate 7,535 of DGRX01000024.1, read as the reverse complement.
ATCGCAGAGCCGCGCGGTCATCTTGTCGCTTGAGGCGGAATCCACGCTTCCAAAGATTTTCACTTCGACATAAGCGCCCTTGTCAAGCTTGCTTCCGGCAAAGTACAAATCCTGCTTGTCCACAAGATTGACCATCAGATAAGACTCAGGCTTTCCTATCACGCTGACGGCCTTTCCAAACTCGGCTTTGAGAACGTCTCTTTTTTCCGCAGGCAGCTCCATGGTCACCTTGGCTTCAATCATCGGCATAATTATTCCTCCTAATGTTTTTCATACTAATTGTAGCGCGAGTTTGAGGATTTGGCAAATTTTCACTTGGCTGTTTTGCAGTTAGCGCGTCATTGCTAGTCGGCCGCGTTAGCGGCCACGTAAATACTTCCACTAGCAAAACCACACGCAGTTTGGTATAATTGCCGCATGGAAATTCTTACTCCTTGGACTGGAGAAATTCTCGCGCTCGGAATGCTCTTTGTGTTGAACGCCCGCGTCTTTTGGACTCGGCGAACAAGGATTGACGCGCTTAGCCTTTTGGGTCCATTTAGCGTTTTGACGATAATTTTGTCGGCCTTCGCTTGGGGGCTAAGGTCGGCCAACATCGCGATTTTGGCCTTAAGCCTAGTTTGCGCGGTCATAAACTACCGCAGCTTGGTTCGGTTTTCGCAGCAGCTTTTCGTAGACTCGTACAGTCTAAAATTTTTCATAACGTCGGTCATTCTTTTAATAGCGACAATTTCCCTTCTCTTTATTGAAGTGAGCGGCAGGCCGGTCCGCCTTCAAACCCGGCGCTACAACGTCGATGTGCAAAGGGAATTTTTCTCCGCTCCCTTAAACAACGAAAGCTTTAAGCTAAAAAAGGCCGTGACTGTCAGCGACCAAAGAAATTTGACGCTTTACACTTTTTACAACAGCGATCCAAGCGTCCAGCAAGACGCGGTTTTGCTTTTTGTTCCCGATGTCTTGGCGGAATCGCTTTCTTACGAGCCTTACTTTATCCTTTTGGCGCGGCGCGGCTGGACAGTTTTGACCGGCGACATGTACAAGCGCGAAATGGAAAACTCAAAATTCTTCCGCCGCTTTTCCTTGATTTGGGACGCGTTCGCGTTGGGCGGAAGCGATGGAATCAAAAAGCAAATGGGCCTTAAATCAAGGGGCAAAAGCTTTCACGACATTTACGAAAGCTCTTACAAGGCCTTGGCGAAAATCGCGGCGGACCGCTATCCCGGCAAAAAAATATTCGTCGCGTCGGACTCAAGCGCGTTTTTGCCCGAAGCCAAGCTGGAGACTATTTTTCCGGAATCCCGCTTTTTGAACTTGCAGTCTATTCCCGAATACACAACGCCGGGCTACGGTTTTGCCGCGCAAACAAACCCGATTTTTTCTTGGCTCTTTCTTGGAAAAAAGCGCGACAAGACTTGCTTTGAGCCAAGCTGGTGCGCCACTCAAACGATAAAAGAGCTTGAGCGCTTTTGCTTTAACCGGCGCGGAAGCGGCAATTAAAACAATAGGAGAACCGACATGACCCTTTACGAACTTGACGCGTATTTCAACTCATTCCTAAAAAAAGAAAACTTTGCCGCGGATCCCAGCAGGAACGGAATCCAAATCCAAAACTCCGCTCCCGGCAAAAAGAAAATAAAGAAAGTGGCCTTTGCCGTTGACGCAAGCCTTGACACCGCGCAAGAAGCCGCCCGCCAAGGCTGCGACGTTTTGTTCGTTCACCACGGCCTTTACTGGGACAACTGCGAGACTATGACCGACCTTCACTACCAGCGCGTTGCGACGTTCATCAAAAACGACATGGCCTTGATCGGCTACCACATTCCGCTTGACGCAAACAAAGAAGCCGGAAACAATTACGGAATGGCAAGGCGCTTGGGCCTAAAATCATGCAAGGATTTTTGCGCCTGGCGCGGAATGACGATCGGCGTAAAGGGCCGCCTTCCAAAGGCGATGACCATCGAGCAACTGGCGGACGCCGCGCTATTGGGAGCCAAACCCAACCAAATTCTTTCTTTTGGGCCAAAGAAAATTTCCACAGTCGGAATCGTCTCAGGCGGCGGCGGAAGCGACCACTGGGCCGCGTGGAAGGAAGGCCTTGACTGTTACATCACCGGCGAAATCGGACACACCGACTACAACCCAATCAAGGAAGAAGGCCTAAACGTAATCGCGGGCGGCCACTACAACACAGAAACCGTCGGCGTTCAGCTTGTGATGAAAAAGCTAAAGGAAGAAAAGGGAATCCAAGGAGTGTTCTTGGACTTTCCGACCCAGCTATAAGAGCGCGCCGCCGCGGGCTTTGCAACAGAGCGATTCGCCTAAAGAGCGCCTATTTTCGCTCCGCCAAATTCACAAGCCAGCGCTCTTTTTTTAGCCACCAGCTGGCGATCATGATTTTTGGGAACTCGACGGCTTTGACGATCGCGTACATCGCCACAGGCCCGATTGCCGTAAGCTTTGCCATTAAAATGACTCCGGGAAGCGCTATAAAAAGGTGGCCCACGCCGTCAACCAACATTCCCATCATCGTGTCGCCGCCGGAACGGCTCACGCTAAACTGCGCGTTTATGTAAACCCAAGCGGGCATGTAAAGCGCCGTCACTAAAACCATTTGCTTGCAAATGCCTTGCGCCTGTCCGCTTAAATTTTTAAAGACGTGCGGGACAAGCAAAATCGTCGCCAAGCCCACGCTGGTCATCATCACGCCAAAAACGTTTGCGCCGTTTAAAAGCCAAGTCTTTTCCTCACGCGCTTTTTCAAGCTCGCCGCGGCCAAGGCGCTTTCCAAGAATCACTCCGGTGGCCGTTATGATTCCGCTAAAGGCCACAAAGAAAAGGTTCGCTATGGCAAAGCTCGCGCTCATGCCGGAAACGACTTCCGAGCCGCCGCGGCCGTTGTACAAGGCGGTCGAAACAGTTTCCACAATCGCCCAAAGCATTTCGCTGCAGGCGGACATCGCGGCCCTCGCGCAAATCTCGCGGTAAAGCTTAAAGTTCACGCGCAGCATGTCCATAAGGCCAATCGCAAAGGGCGGCTTTTTTACTATCATGTAAACGACAAAGCAAAGCGTTTCAAAACCGCGCGCGATGACCGTCGCGATGGCCGCTCCCCTAACCTCAAGGCGAGGCGCGCCCAAATGCCCGTAAATGAAAACCCAGTTAAAGAAAGTGTTGACTATTGTCGCCGCGATTGAGATTACAAGCGGAACTTTCACCTCGCCGATTTCGCGCAAGGAAGAAGCGATGACGCTGGCCACGACAATCGGGATTCCTGTAAAGGCGATTATCCAAATGTACTGCTGTCCTTGGTCCAAAATCGCGCCGGCCTGACTGTTCCCCTTGACCATAAAAGAAAGCGCGAACCTTGGAAGGCCTAGGCAAACGGCCATAAAAACCGCCGCCGCAAAAAGGCCGAACCAAAGCTTAAAGCAAAAGGACTGGCGCATTCCGTCCTTGTCTTCCGCTCCCGAAAACTGCGTCATGAAAATTCCGGCCGCCGCGCAAATAGTTGAAACAAGGACGATGAAAAGAAAAATGATTTGCCCGCTGATGTTGACGCCCGACATCTTTACGTCGCCCAAGCCAGCCACCATAAAATTGTCGATAAGCGAAACGAGGTTTTGCACCAAAAGCTGAGCCATCACAGGCACGGCGATTTTTAGAGCGCGCGCGTAAAAGGACGCGGGGCCAAAGCGGTTGAAAAAACTCTTATTGCTCAAAACAACTTCCTTAAATCATATGCAAGCCCAAAAAGGCGCCGGCCGCATTTTTGGGCTTGCCTCGCCTTTTGGGCGGACTGCTACTGCGCCAATAATTCCTCGGCCAGCGACTCAAGCGCCGCGATGTCGGCGTCCTTCATCGCGATTTTTATTGAGACTTTTGTTTGGGCAAAAGTTATATCTTGGCTTTGCTCAAACATCGCGGCCATTGCCTTTGCCGCGGCCGGCGCCCAAGAGCCGTTTTCGATGAAGGCAACCTTTCGCTTTTGGTAGTTGCGGCTTGTCAAATGCTGGATGAACTCGCGCGCGGCCGGAAAGGCTCCGCCGTTGTAGGTCGGCGAGGCGATGACAAGCGTTCCGTACCTAAAGGCGTCCTCGACGCATTCGTATATGTCCTCGCGCGCCAAGTCAAAGAGCGCCACTTTTGGGCAGCCCTTGTCCTTAAGGATTTGCGCGAGCTTTTGCGCGGCCTCGCGCGTGTGCCCGTAAACCGAAGCGTAGGCCACGGCAACGCCTGGACTTTCCACGCCGTAGCTTGACCAAGTGTTGTACTGTTCTATGTAGTGGCCCAAGTCCTTGTCAAGGACAGGTCCGTGCAAGGGGCAAATTTTTTGAATGTCAAAGGCCGCGGCTTTTTTTAGCAAGGCCTGGACCGCCTGTCCGAATTTTCCGACGATTCCAAAATAGTAGCGGCGGGCCTCGCAATCCCAACCTTCGGGGTCGTCGTAGTCGAGCGCGCCGAATTTGCCAAAGGCGTCCGCGCTAAAAAGAATCTTGTCCGCCTCGTCGTAAGTCATCACGACTTCCGGCCAGTGGACGTTCGGCGCGGAGATGAACTTTAGCTTGCGGTCTCCAAGGTCAAGCTCGCTTGAGTCAGAAACGACAATTTGCCTGTCGGAAAAATCTTCCTCAAACATGTTCCTCATCATGGAAAAGGCGATTTTTGAAGAAACGATTTTTGCCTCAGGATATTTTTTGGCAAAGGCCAAGACGCCCGCCGAGTGGTCCATTTCCATGTGCTGAACGACAAGAAAGTCCGGAGCCTTGCCGCCAAGCGCCGCCTCGATGTTCCCCAGCCAAGCCTGGACAAAATTCGCGTCCACGCTGTCCATGACGCAAACCTTTTGGCCGACGACGGCGTAGGAATTGTAGGCCATTCCGCCGGGAACCTCAAACTGCCCCTCAAACAAGTCAATCTCGTGGTCGTCCACGCCAATGTATTTTACAGAATCGCAAATAGTCATAATTCCTCCAAACAATAAGGCTGTTCGCCCGCGCTGGTTAGCAAGGGCGAATGTCGCCGCTAGTTTATTTTAGCGCGAAAAAGCCCTTGACACAAGAGCGGATTTTTTGTAATATAAAAAAACATTTTGCGCGATTAGCTCAGTTGGTTAGAGTACAAGCATGACACGCTTGGGGTCACTAGTTCGATTCCAGTATCGCGCACAAAAAAAGGAGCCGCAAGGCTCCTTTTTTTTATGGTTTGCAACAAGGCGTCAAAGGCGAATCACTTTTGCTCGCCGGCCCTGATTTCCACGCGGCAAAGCTGAACATCGTCTCCAAACTCGCGGCGCAAGGCCTCTTGGGCTTGGTCGTAGTTGTCGCGAACGTAAACCTTTGTCACATGAAAGTCCGAGCCTTCCAAGTGGTACTCAAAGTCTCCGACATAGACAAATTTTTCCCCCTTGGGAACCGAGGCCTCAAAGCGGAACGGAAGGTAAATCTCAAAGTTGGGGTCGCTGTAAAAGCGCCACTTGATTGGCCAGGCCGAAGAAAGAAGGCCTTTCTTTACTTTTTGCTTTGACAAAAAATACTGGCCGGGCTCGTAAACGCCAAACTTTCCGTTATTGCTCTTTTTAACGCTTCCCCAAAAAAGACGGGCGTATTCTTCATAAGCGTCGCCGTAAACGACATAAGTGTCGCTTTTGGAAAAATCAGTCACGCCCCAAGTCTTTGCGTAAAAGTCAAAGTTTTCGTCGTCCACTTTTACGGTGGCGGAGCCGACCATGATGATTTCGTTAAAGCCAAGCGACTCCTGTTTTTTCTTGTCGCTTTTTTTGGCTCCGTAAGTTTCCGCGGCGTATGTGGCGGAACAAATCGCAAGGGCCGCAAGGGCAAGCGCAACAATCTTTTTCATATTCGTTCCTTAAAAATTATTTTTTCTCGGCTTCGGCAGGAGCGGCCTCTGCGGGAGTCTCTTCCAAGGGCTCCTCCTTAACCGTGTTCATTTTTTCGATATAAGCGTCAACCCAAGGCGTTCCCTCGTATCGCTTCTTAAACTGGGAAAGGGCCTTTTTGTAAAACTTTTGTCCGTACCACTTTTTTCCCCATCTAAACTGATCTACTTTTGGAAGCTTGTAAGGTTCGCCCCTTTGAGCGCTCTTTGCCACATCCGAGCCCCAAAACTGTCCAAAGCAATACACGCCCGGCTCCTTGGGAATGTCAAGAACCAAAACCTGCTGGTTTGGCTTAAAGTCCATATCCCAAACATAGCGATAGTTGCCGACAGACTCGGCTCCAGTCATCTTTGTGAGCATGTAGCGCGAGCCGGGGTGAACGGGCTTGAAAAACACCCAAGGAGTGGTCTCGTGGTAATACTCCCATCTTTGGGTGTCAACGTCAAAGTCCGGATTAATCTGCTTGAATTCCAAAACTTCGTTTCCACCGGTAATAAAGAAAACAACCACTGAATTTTCGGGAGTCATGCTTTCGTCATACTTTCCGACAAGGCTCTTGCTAGTCCTGGTCACGCCAGAATTGGCGAAAGAGGAGCCATCACTCTTTTTTGTTCCGTAAGTTTCGGCGGCAAAAGCGACCGAACCAATCGCAATCGCGGCAAACGCGACAACAAAACTTTTCTTCATATAATTCTCCTCGCCCAAAAACATGGGCTGCCCAAATTTTGGGGCCGTAAAAAACTTGTTCAATAATATTGTTTTCACGTTCCCTTGTCAATTCACAAACACGGCAAAACGCGCTATAGTATTGGCATGATATCGATTAAAAACACTTCCAAAACGTCGTACACCTTTTGGGAATACTGGACCTTTTGCCTGGACACGCTTGGATTCACCAAAAAGGCAAAGGCCACGACGGTTTTTCTTTTTGTTTCCGCGACGGCGCTTTTTGTCTTTAAAAGCTTTTTTGTGGACACCTACGCTTACAGCCAGCTGAACCTTTTTTCCAACATTTATTTTAGCGCGGCGCTGATTTTTGCTTTTCTTTCCGCTCACTATTTAATCACGTGCAAATGCATGTACGACTCCACAAAGCCCTTCTTGATTCCCTCCTCAAAGTTTGAGTTGCATGAGGACCGAGTGCTCGCCCAAGACCCCAACGACTTTATCCACGTGAACAAAAAATTCTTTAAAAAAATCATGTTCAAAAAAGACGCGGTTTACATTTACTATTTGGACAAGGCGGTCTTTGTCCTTAAGCGTTGGTTTGACACAGAAGAAGAATGGCAAGCCGCCGTTGATTTTATTAAGGCCAACTACGCCGACAGGAGAATGAATGCAGTTTACAATTGAACGAAAATACAAGCGCCAAGACTTTGAAAAGCTTTACGCCGACGTAAAAAATTGCAGGGGCTATTTTGCGGTCGTTGACATGGCCGTCGTCACGCTGCTTTATCTTAGCGTCGCGCTTTGCGCCGTCGTCTCGTTCCTTATAAAAAGCGACAGGCTTATTTTTAATGGAGCGTTGGTCTTGGTCCTTGCGGCTTGCAAAACCCACTCAATGCTGAACAAAAGCAAGCGCGCCAAAAAATGGGCGGAACGGCAATGGAACATGTTTGTAAAAGATTTTCCCGACACAA
>DGRX01000027.1 GCA_002391235.1 Treponema sp. UBA4377 | reverse complement strand
TGTAAGGCGCGCGGCGCGCGTGGCGGATCTTGACCATCTCAATCGCCTGCTCTCCCGAAAGCGCGGTCTCGCACAAAAGGCCAAGGTTTCCCAAAGAAATCTTCGCGTTTTCGCAGGCAATCGCGTCGTCGTCAACGACAAGCGCGGTCATTCCCTTAAAGTCAACCTCGCCCATCTTTTTTACCGAGTCGTTCTTTTCGGAATCCAAAAGCGTTATCGTTACTGTGATTTCCGTTCCCTCGCCCTTCTTGCTCTTTACGGAAATGTCGCCGTTCATCATGTCGACCAAATTTTTCACGATCGCCATTCCAAGGCCAGAGCTTCCGTACTTGTTTACGCCCGCCTGCTTTTCCTGCGCGAATGTGTCAAAAATTTTGGGAAGGAATTCCTCGCTCATTCCGATTCCGTTGTCGCGGACTGTAAAGCGGATCGTAGACTTTCCGGCAAAGCGGGCCACGCGCTCGACGCCCAAATTCACTTCTCCGCCCGTCGGCGTGAACTTGACGGCGTTGCTCAAAGTGTTTATGAGAATTTGGCGCAGTTTTGTGTTGTCGCCGATGTAGTAGTCGTCCAAAGTTCCGTTTATGTGGCAGTTGTAGTTCAACTGCTTTTCGCTGCACTGGCCGATAAAAAGCGTGTTGATGCTTTCGATGAATTTTGGAAAGGAGAACTCCTCTTTGTTTAGCGCCATGCTTCCCGATTCGATGCGCGACATGTCAAGGATGTCGTTTATCAAGTTAAGAAGGTGCTTGGCCGACACTCCGATTTTTTCCAAGTAGTCGCGCGTCTTTTCTGAAATATCCGGGTCGTTGAGCGCGATGTTGTCCAGTCCTATGATGGCGTTCATCGGGGTTCGTATTTCGTGGCTCATGTTTGAAAGGAAGACTGTCTTGGCCTTGTTGGCGTCTTCGGCGGCGGCAAGCGCGTCGCTTAGGGCTTGGTTCTTTTGGAGCGAGTCGCGCATCTCCGCGTCAATGTCCACAAAGCCGATTCCGACTTTGTGAATGTCTCTGTCGTGGTCGTCCTCGTTTCGCTTTACGCCGGCCATCTTTACCATGCCGTAACGGTCAACGCCGCCGCGCCTTGTCACAAAGCGATATGAAATGACCGCCTCTTTTTTTAGCGCGGCTTTGATGTTTTCCTTGCTCACGAATTTCAGGAACTCGTCGCGCTTGTCTTCGCTTATGTAAGCGTTCGCGTATTTTGTGAAATTTTTTGTAAAGGGAAAGGTTTGCCCTTCGTCGACGTTGCCCTTTAGAAACTTGTCCTTTCTGTAGCAAACGCCTTCGTCCTTGTCAAGGTCAACGTAGTAAACGCTTCTGTAGTCAGACGAAAGCGCGTTAATCATGTTGTCCTTTTCTTTTTCAACTTCAAGCGCGGCGTTCCTTTTTATTTGAACGACAATCACCGCGAACATCGCGAGGAAGACAAAGAAAACGATTACGGTCAAGACAAAGCTTCGCGTATGCATTTTCTTTGAGACCGAACTTATCCCTTCGCTTATGACGCTGTCGCGAATCAAGTAAGTCAGCATCCAATCCGTTCCTTGTATCGGAACGTAAGAAAGCGTCTCTTCGATTCCGCCGTAGCCAAAGGCGACCGCGCCTTTTTTGCCCGAAGAAAATTCGCCCAAGAATTTTTCGATGGAATAGCCTTCCTTAAAGTCGGCGTTTTTCATCGTCTCCAAAAGGTTGTCCTCGCTGGCCATGCCGCCCAAAACCATGTTGGTCAAGGCCTCGCCCCTGCGCGTGTAAATGTTGCAAAAGGTTGTGCCGTTGTTGTCGGACTGAAGTGAAACGCCTTGCAGCATGTTGGCCATTCCGATTTCCATAAAGCAAACCATAAGCTTTTTTCCGTTAAGGCTCATGTTCTGAACGGGAATCGCGATGATGACTTTTTTGTCGCCGCTTTTAACGTCCTTGACGGAAATCTCAGGCTTTGACAAAGCGCTGTGGTCAAAATTGTATTCGCCGATGTTTCTTTGCGTTCCAAGCGAAGTGTAAATCAAGCCGTCCTCGTCGACAAAGGCGAACTTTTCAAGGCCGTAGAGCTTTTTCATTCGCGCCTGGTAGGCCCTAAGCCGCTCCTCGCCGCTAAGGTCGGAACTGTCCATAAGGCTTGTGGCCACATAGATTTTGTCGATGTTGTTCTTTAGCGCGGTGGCGACTACTTGCTCGCGGCGGCCGGCCAGCTCGTCAAGGTACAAAAAGCTTACGGCTCGCACGGCCTTTTCGGTGTCGGACGAGGCTTTTTTTCCGACCCAAAAAGTTCCGACGACGATTATAAAAAGCGCGGCGACTCCGCCCGCGATTACAGGAAAAAGCAAATTTGTTTTTTTGTTTCTCATAGCGCCTTCAGTTCGTTTCGTTTTTCAAGGATTTTTTGGACGAGCGGGCTGTAGTCCATTTGCGTCTTGCCTCTCAAAAACTCGACGATTTCGCAAATCGGATCGTGGATTGGGCTAAGCGCGAGGTTTGCCAAAACGCCCTTAAGCGCGTGGGCCGCGTCAAAAGCCGCGCCAAGGTCGCCTTCTTTTACCGCGCCTTCAAGCTTTTCAAAGGAATCGTTTTGCGCGGCTTTTGCCACCATCTTAAGATAAAATTCCTCGTTGTTCATGCAACGGCGAAGGCCTTCGTCAACGTTGGCCCCAAATGATTTCAACGCCTCGACAGTCATCAGTTCTTTTCTCCCAATTCCTTTTTTAAAAGCTCGGCAAAGCCGTCCGCCGGAAGCGGCTTTGAAAAATAATAGCCCTGGATTATGTCACAGTCCATTTTCTTCAGCGCCTCAACTTGTCCCGCGTCCTCGACTCCTTCGGCCACGACGGGGACATTCAGGAATTTCGCGATGCTGATCACAAGCTCCACAAGCTTAAGGCACTTTTCGTCCTTGTTCATGTTGCGCACAAAGCTCATGTCCATCTTTAAAACGTCAATCGGAATCGTCGAGATCATGTTCAACGAAGAGTAGCCGCTTCCAAAATCGTCCATCTCAATCTTAAAGCCCATGTCGCGCAAATGGTTCACGGCCTCTATCAAGCGCGCCGCGTCCTCAGAGTAAGCCGACTCGGTTATTTCAAGGTATATGTCGGCGGGCGTAAGATTCTTTTCCTTTAAAAGCGAATTGACGCGCTCTTCAAAGCCTTCGTCGTAAATGTCGATGCGCGAAACGTTCACCGACACGGGAACAGAGGCGCCGATTGTGTCCTTCCATTCCCTGATTCTGTCGGCCGCTTCCCGCCATACAAAATGGTCAACCTTTTGAATGAGTCCGTTTTCCTCAAACAAGGGAATGAAGTCGCCAGGGCTTATCATTCCAAGCTTTGGGTGCTTCCACCTTACCAAGGCTTCGGCGCTTTTTAGGACAGGCTTCTCGCCAAGGATTCCGTACTTGGGCTGAAAGTAAACTTGCAAGTCGCGGTTTTTTATCGCGTCTTCGATATCGTTTATAAGGCGCTCATGGTAAAGGTCCGCGTCGTTGAGTTCCTTTGTGTAAAAGAAAATTTGCTTTGTGTAGTCGCCCTTGATTCTGTCGCAGGCAAGCTTCGCGTGGTCAAACCATGTTTCCATCGGAGCGTCTTTGTCCACGTTTTGGTAGATGCCGACTCTAAAGTGAATTTTTGGAATTTGCGTCACGCGCGAAAGTTCCTCTTGAAGATCGTTGAAAATGGAAACGTAATCGTCCCTGTGGAAGCCGCACATAAAGAAGTTGTCCGAGTCGGTGCGGCACTCGATGTAAGAGTATTCAAAAGCCTTCATCAAAAGCGAGGCCGTAGTTTTTAAAACGCTGTCGCCGATTTTTCGTCCGTAACTTTCGTTAAGAATGTGGAAGTGGTCGATGTTGAGCGCGAGCGCGTCGATGCTCTTGCCCTTGTTGCAGTCTTCCATCTGGTGAATGTATTCAAAAAAGAATTCGCGGTTAAAAAGGCCGGTAAGGGAATCTTTTTCGGCGACCTTGATTATGCTATGGGCTTCGTAAAGGTTGATGATTCGCTCGCAGCGCGCCAAAATCACTTCGGGCATGTCAAAGGGCTTTGTGATGAAGTCAGCCGCTCCCAGCTTTATGCTCTTGACTTCGGCGGGCTTTTCGGAAGTCATCACGATTACGGGAACGGCCTTAAGCCTTTCGTCCGCCTGGATTTTTTCCAAAAGCTCAAGGCCTGACATTATCGGCATAAGAAGGTCAAGAAGGACAAGCGAATAATGCGCGTTCCTGTCAAAAAGCTTTTCGAGCGCTTCCTCTCCGTTGGCCGCGTAGGCAATCTCGTAGCGCTCGGAAAGAATGTTCCCCAAAAGCTCGCGGTTAACGTCCTCGTCGTCGACTACAAGAACCCTTCTTTTTAGTCCGTTTTTTTCCATCAAGTCTTCCATATCGCCCTCGCCCTATTTTACCGTAAATTCGATTTCTTTTTCCATATCTCCGCAAGACACATGGAGCGTTCCCCTTCCCTTCTTCCCTATGGAACGAACGTAGGCCGCGCAAAAGCCAGCCTTAAAGGAAACAAGGCCGGGGCCGACAAGCTCGACCGCGCCGCTTGCCTTTAACTGGACCGGCTCGATAAAGTACGGCAAGACGTTTCCGTAATTGTCGCGCGCGCTGATCCTGACAAGCGCGGCGTCCCAACTTTCTTCCTCATGCAAAACAAAAGATGAAGCGTCGGCGCAAAGCTCAATCGACTGGACCGGCCCCTTAAAGACGGTCTTGGCCAGCTTTCCGCCCTTGTAAGCCTCAAACCTAAAGACCGAAGCCTCGCCGCCCCAAAGGCCCACGAACTTTGTGTAAAGATCGGTAATCTTGGCGCGGTTGATTCCTCGCGCCAAAAGTCGGACATAAGAAAGCGCCTGGCTAAAGCCCACTGCGTTTTGGCCGTAAAGCGCGATGTGGTTTAGAATGTTTTTCGCGTCCCGGGCGGCGGAGGCGGATAGGCCGGCCTCGTCGACCAAGCGGTTTCCGACATAGTCGTCAATCAAAATCGGCCCGTGCGGAATGTTCTTGTAAGGAGAATCCGCGCGCTTGTATTCCTTGATGAATTTTCCGTTAAGGTACATCTTGACCGAATCTGCGTTTGTGAAAATCCAGTTTTTTCCGCGCGCGCTGGCCGGATGCTCGCCCACGTCCATCGAAGAAGAAATTTCCAAAACCGGAATTTTTTCCTGCTGGCTTTGGTAGACCGCCGCCGCGAGCTTGGGGTTTCTGAACATGTCCATCACGCCGTGATAGCAAACTCCGTCTCCGCTTCCAAAATCCTTGTGGGTGTTGTAGTCAAAGGCGCACCAGGCAAAGCTTCCCGCGACGCCTTTAGCTGCGGCGACTGCGTCAATCACGTTGGCGTGGCGCAAGGCGTGCTCGGTTCTGTGGATTTCGTCATCAAAATTTTTTGTGGGGAACATGTGGCCCGCGTACTCTGAAATCAAGTAAGGATTGTTTTTGTCGCGCGCGCGGACGACGGCGGATTTTTTTGAGCAGCCGGCGTTGTTTCCTTCGTGGACAAAGTCGTTGAAAGTGTAAACGTCTTCTAGCAAATGGGATTTTTTTATGCAGCGCACTCCGCCGGTCGGACGGCTTGGGTCAAGCGCGCGGCAAAGCGCGTTGGTCTTTTGGTAAAGATCGTCGTCGTCGGGCGACTCGTTTATGCGGACACCCCACAAGAAGATCGAAGGGTGGTTCCTGTACTGCTCCACCATCTCGCGGACATTTTGAACGGCTTGGCTTCTCCATTTGTCGGAAGAGCCGATATGCTGCCAGCCAGGAATCTCGGTAAAGACCAAAAGGCCAAGCTCGTCGCAGCGGTCGATGAAGTCCTGCGACTGCGGATAGTGGCTTGTGCGGACGGCGTTGAGGCCAAGCTCGTTTTTGAGAATGTCCGCGTCAAGTTTTTGCATGGACGCAGGCATCGCATAGCCAACGTAAGGAAAGCTTTGGTGCCTGTCGATTCCGCGCAAAAGCGTTTTCTTTCCGTTCACAAAAAGGCCGTCCGCCTTCATCTCTATGTCGCGGAATCCAAAGCGGACAGTTTTTGTGTCAATCAAATTCTTTCCGTAATAAAGGCTCGCTTCCAATTCGTAAAGAGCGGGACTTTCGGGCGACCACAATTCCACGTCAAGCGGCTCTGAGGCGGCCGTCAAAGAGTTTTCGTCCTTAAGCTCGCTCTCCTTTTGGAAAATGATTTTTTTGTCGCCGGCCTTGCGCAGCGCAAAGCGGACAAGCGCGTCGGTCTTTTTGTCAAGGCTGACCTTGGCGCTAAAAGCCTTTCCCTTTGTCGTTACAAAAACGTCGCTGATGAAATTTTCGTTGGAAACTTCCAAACAAACGCCGCGATAAAGGCCGCCGTAAGTCATGTAGTCAATCACAAAGCCAAAGGGCGGAACGTCCAAGTTCTCGCGCGAGTCAAGCTTCACCGCCAATACGTTTGTCTTTCCCGCAGGCAAAAGATTTTCGGTAAGCTCAAATTTAAATGCCGTGTAGCCCGAAGAGTGGACGCCGAGGCTTTTTCCGTTAATCCAAACTTCCGCCTCGTGGGCGGCCGCCAGGAAGGCGGCAAAAACGCGCTTGCCTTTCCAAGACTTTTGGGTTTTAAACTCGCGCCTATAGCCGGAAAGCGTTTGGTAGGAAGCAGCGCTAAAATAATTGTATGGCGTAACCGCCACGCTGTGCGGCAAACGGACCTCTTGCAAGGATTTCTTCAGTTCCGCGCTTTTGATTTTTGGAGCGCAAAGCTCTTCTTGAAATTTAGGAGTCCAAATCCATTGGTCATTTAAATTGATTCTTTCCATAAGATTATATTGTAAATTGTTTAAAAAAATATTACAATACCAATAACCTTTTTAGCATTGCGCTGTTTATACTATAATTAAAGGAACATTTTTATGAAAAAAAAGATTATCATTGCAAGCGTTATTTTTGCGGGATTGGCCCTTTTTTGCGGCTGCCAAACCGTTCCAAAAGAAATTCCAGAAGACCTTGACGCCCGCCAACTAATCCAGCGCGGCCAGGACAATTTTGACGAACACCGCTACAAGGCCGCCGAAAAATACTTCAACACCGTCCTGGAACGCTACGGCGACGACCCCAAGCACTACCTTGAAGCAAAATACGAGTTGGGCCACCTTTACCTAAAGCAAAAAAAATACTCCGCGGCCTACGACACCTTTATGGAAATCGAGGAAATCTACAAAAGCGTTCCGGTCGGACTTCCAGGCTCGTACAAAATTTTGTGCGGAATAGAGCTTGCGAAAATTCCTGCGGAAAAAATAAAAGAGTTTGAAGCCAGAAGGAACGCGCCCAAAGAAGAGGCCGCTCCTGCGCAAGAGCCCACTCCAGCGCAAGAGCCCGTTCAGGCTCAAGAGGCCGCTCCTGTAGCTGAGGCTCCGACGGCTCAGGAAAACCTTACGTTCCAAGAGCCGGAAGAAGCCGCCGCGCCAAATGAAAACAAGCCTTCCAGCGCGGAAGGCTCCAACGAGTAGGGTTATTGCGGCGCGATAATTTTATTCGCGCCGCAAAAAGACTAAGTCAAGGCTTTAAGCGAAGCGTGCCTTTACTTAGTCTTAGCGTCCGCGGCGGCTTTTGTCGTCGGGAGTTATGATCGCGGTCACGCTCACTCCGAGCTGGGCCGCTTTTTTTTCGACCAATTCCTTTGAGTACTTTCCAGTGCGCCGCGGCGTCGGATGCGGCTCAGCGTCGCCTATCAAGATGATTTTCTTTTGGGCGTCGTCGCGCCATTTGTAGAATTCCATCGAAGCGAAAAGCGCCTCGTAAACAGGCTCGGGAATGTCGCCGCCTTCCGTTCCGATGATTTTAAATCCGCTCAAGTTGGCCAAAAATTCGTCCAAGTCTTTTGACCAGTCAAAGAACCTCACGGGAAGCCCCTTTGTCCAAAAGTTGTCGCCGTAGTCGCGATAAAGCAAGAGGCCAAAGCGAACGTCTCCAAAATCGGCCAGTTCATGGGCAAGGCGGGGAACCAATTCCTGCCTCAATTTTTCTATGTCGTCCTTCATGCTGCCGGTCGCGTCGATCGCAAAGACAACGTCAACCTTGTCCTTGGGGTTCACTGACTGCAAAACCGCGCAAATGTCGTCGATCAAGGAGTCCGGCCCTTTTGAGTAAACCAGCATGTCCGAAAATTCCTTGAATTTGTCGGCGGCGGCGGGATTGTATTCGTCGGTAAGGACAACCTCCACAGGCTCTGGCTCCGGCTCAGGCGCGGCTTCCTCTTCAACAAGAGGAGCGGGTCGAGGCCTTCTTCTTTTTTCCAAATTGAACATGTATGGGTTGTCAAAAAAAGCGCCGGTGTAGTCGCAATATTTTTTTTCAAAGCCGCGAATGTTGATAAAAGTTCCCTTTCCGACTTGAACCGTTCCGTGGCGGCTCCAATCGTATCCGTATACCAATTCGTCGGGAACAAAAATCAAAAACGCCTTTCCAAACTGCGCGTCGTTGCCGGCGTTCGAGTCAACCAAAAAGTAAAGGCCCCTTTCCTTTGAGTCAAGAACCTCTCCGTCAAGCACGCGCTTTTCGTCGCCGTTAATCGGATTCCATTCGAGCGCGCGGTAAGCGTAGTTGTCCTCCTTTCCAAGAGGATCCTTTGTGGTCTCGGTAAGCATGACCGATTCAAGGCCCGGCTTTTTTCTTATGAAAATGTTTGTTCCGCCGTCCACTTTTTCGACGCGCAGATCTTCAGGCAAAATCAACAAATTATTCTGCGCCGCAAGCGGAAGCAAAAGCGCCAACATGAGAATACCGTTCAACAAAAACTTTTTCATGCTTCTATTTTCGGCAAAAAATTAAATAATATGATTGAATTTTCCGATATAAAACAGGAACGCGCGCAAAACAAAAAAGCGCGGAAAAAATTATTTTAGGAAAAACAAATGGCCTCTAAAAAAAAGTTTAAGATTAATTTTGACGCATGCGTGTCAATTTGCTTTTGCGCCGCCGCGCTTCTTATTTTTTTTCTGGACAAATTCGCAATCAAAAACTACGACTTGGTTCAAAACATTTTTTCCGCGCCTGGAGCCAAGGGAGCCGAGCGGGCCTTTAATTTTTCCTCTCCTTCCGACTACCTGCGCCTCATTCTTTTTGTTCTTGGAAACGAAAGCTTTTTGCAAGTCCTTTTTTCTTGCGCATTCATACTTCCTTTTGGAGCGCTCATGGAGGAACGTTACGGCTCTCCGGCCGTCGCCTTTATGATTGCGATCAGCGCCTTTGTTTCGGGCGTGTTGAACGCCTGCTTGGTCCCGCAAAGCCTTTGCGGAGCGGCTTCCGCGGCGACAATGCTGATTCTGCTTTCTTCTATCACTTCAATCGCGAAAAACGAAATCCACCTTTCAAGCCTTTTGACGCTTGTTCTTTGTCTGGGCGGAAACCTTTACCTTGCATCTGGACAAAAAGGCCTTGACCGCTTTGCCGTCGTTGGAGTTTTTGTCCAGCTGGCGGGCGCTTTGGCCGGAAGCATGGCGGGCTTTTTGACCGCTCCCAAAACAAAAAGAAGCGCTTCCGGCTCGTCAAGCGGATCAAGCCAGACAGCCAGCGAGCGCCTTCGCGAAATCGACGAGGAGTCGCCGCGCAAAAAGAGCTTTTGGGGTAAAAAAACAGCCGACGACGAAACTACTGTCATCGGCTCGATAAACATATAAGCGCGAAAAATAGAAAAACAAAAATAAAAACGCTCTCGCGGGAACCTGAGCGCCAAATGCGCGGTTGCGCTTTTAGGGCTTAACAGTAAGCCCAACACGCAAAGCGCTTTGCCGCTCAGCCTCCCGCTGCGCGTTTTCTTTTGTTTACCTTAAATTTTGCGCTTGTCTCTTTACCTTAATTAAAAATCGGGCGGACTTTTGTGACCGTCTCGATGCCGGCAAGGGCGCGGAGGGTTTCTTCGGGAACAACGCCGTCGATGTCGATGATGTTGTAGGCCGTGTCGCCGCGGTTTTGGTTGATCATGCCGGCGATGTTAAGCTTGGCGTCGCCCAAAACTGTCGTGAACTTTGAAACGATTCCGGGCGCGTTCTTGTGGCTTATGCAAAGGCGCGTTCCGTTTTTGGGAATCGGGTTTTCAGTCACGCACTTGGGGAAGTTGACAGAATTGGTGATGTTGCCCTTCTCCAAAAATTCGCGAAGCTCGTTGACGGCCATGACCGCGCAATTGTCTTCCGCTTCGGGCGTTGACGCTCCAAGGTGGGGAAAGCAAATGACGTTTTTCTTGTTCAACAATTCTTCGCTTGCAAAATCGGTCACAAAGCAGCGGACCTTTCCGCTGTCGAGCGCCGCCAAAATGTCGTCGTTGTTGACCAAGCCGCCGCGCGCGATGTTGATGATTACAACGCCGTCCTTCATGTTCTTGATTGTCTTTTCGTTGATCAAGCCCTTTGTGTCGGGCGTTTGCGGAATGTGAATCGTCACGTAGTCGGCCTTGCTCAAAAGGACGTCCAAAGTTTCGGCGTGCTTGATTGAAGAATCAAGCCTCCAAGCGGCGGCGATAGACATAAAGGGATCGTATCCGATTACTTCCATTCCAAGCTTTACGGCGGCGTTGGCGACCAAGGCTCCGATCGCGCCCAAGCCGATGACGCCAAGCTTCTTTCCCTTAAGCTCGTGGCCCACAAACTGGCTCTTTCCCTTTTCGGCCAAGTCCGGGATTTCCTCTCCTTTTCCGGCAAGAGTCTTTACCCAATCGGCCGCGTCAAAAACCGGACGGCTTGAAATCAAGAGCGAAAGCAAAACCAATTCCTTTACGGCGTTGGCGTTGGCTCCGGGCGTGTTAAAGACCACGATTCCCTTGTCTGTCATAGAGTCAATCGGAATGTTGTTGACGCCGGCTCCTGCGCGGGCAACCGCCTTGAGGCTTCCGGGAATTTCCATCGTGTGCATATCGGCCGAGCGGACCAAAATCGCGTCCGGGTCGTTGAGGCCGCTGGCCGTCTCGTAGTTGTCGCGGGGGAACTCTTCCAAGCCCACCGCGCTGATTTTATTCAAAGTCTGAATCTTAAACATTGTTTTCCTCCAAAAAGTACCGCTGTTCGCGCAAGCTTGGTTGCGCGCGCGAATGTTGCGGCTTATGCGGCGTCAAAAAGTTTTTGGCTTGCCGCCGTTTTTTTCGCCGCTAGTTTTTCGCGGCGAATACCTTCATAAAGTCAACAAGCGCTTTGACGCCGTCAAGGCTCATCGCGTTGTAAATGCTGGCTCTCATTCCGCCAACCAAGCGGTGGCCCTTAAGGTTTACAAGGCCGGCAGCCTCGGCTTCTTTTACGAACTTGGCGTTGATTTCCTTTTCGTTTTCCGCTCCGGCGTATTTTGTAAGAAAAGGTATGTTCATAAGTGAACGGCTGCCAATCAATGCAGTTGCATGATAAAAATTCCCTTCGTTCTTGTCCAAGTAATCGTAAAGGAAATCGGCCTTTTCCTTGTTGCGCTTGGCCATTCCTTCCGCTCCGCCGTTGGCTTCAATCCATTTAAGGACTTTTCCCAAAACGTAAATCGTGTAGCAAGGCGGCGTGTTGTACATGCTTTCGCCCTCAACGTGGGTCTTGTAGCAAAGCATTGTCGGAGTTCCCGGGCGGCAGTTTTCCAAGTCGCAAACCAAGTCCTCGCGGATAATGACAAGAGTGACTCCGGCTGGAGCCAAGTTTTTTTGCGCGCCCGCGAACAAAAGGCCGAACTTTGAAACGTCAAGCGGCTCGCTCAAAACGCAGGAAGAAATGTCGGCCACAAGCGGAATCTTTCCGGTGTCGGGAATGTATTCATAATGCGTTCCCATGATTGTGTTGTTAAAGCAAATGTAGGCGTAATCGTAGTCGCCTTCGATTTTTTCAACTTTGGGAATGTAGGAATAATTTTTGTCTTCGCTGGAAGCGATTACGTCAACCTGGACTCCAAGATGGCGCGCTTCGGCGGCGGCTTTCTTGGCCCAAACGCCGGTCTGGATGTAGGCGGCCTTTCCTGTATGGATTCCCAAGTTTTGCGCCACCATCGCGAACTGCGTTGAGCCGCCTCCCTGCAAGAACAAAATCTTGTAGTTGTCAGGCACCTTCATCAACTTGCGGACGCGCGCCTCAGCGTCTTGAATGATGGGCTCAAAGGCCGCCGAGCGGTGGCTCATTTCCATGACGCTCTGGCCTGTTCCGTTGCAGTCCATCATCTCGGCCGCGCATTCCTTTAAAACTTCTTCAGGCAGGCAAGAAGGGCCCGCGCTAAAATTCCATACTCTGCTCATAATCGCTCCTTATTATGAATTAACTCTCGCGCAAATGTTGTTCAACGCCAACAGCGGCGAAACGTTCTCAACGACAACGCTCGCCGGAACTTCCAAAACTTGGCCCGTAAAGTTCACGATTCCCTTCACGCCGCTTTTTGCCAAACGGTCGGCCATCAACTGGGCTTGGTCGTCCTCCACCGCCAAAATCGCAAAGTCAATCTTTGACTCTGGAATCACCGTCTCCATCTTGGCCGCAGGATATAGCGGAAAGTCGGCGCTCAAAACTTCGGTGCGGTTGACGCGGCTGTCAAAGCCGGCCACAATCTTAAAGGGCGACTCGTCAAAGATTCCGCATTGCATCAAGGCCGCGCCCAGTTTTCCCAAGCCGGCTATGCAGCAAAAGCGC
The DNA here is from genome assembly GCA_002391235.1 of Treponema sp. UBA4377. Taxonomy (GTDB): domain Bacteria; phylum Spirochaetota; class Spirochaetia; order Treponematales; family Treponemataceae; genus Treponema_D. The sequence goes on along the minus strand of DGRX01000027.1, from coordinate 68,736 downwards.
TTTTGGCCAGGAAGGGGAAGCCTTAAAAAGGCCCTAATCGCGCCAAGCAAGTCCTGAACCTTGTAGCCGTTAGAAACGCCGCCCTTAAAGCCCGTAAACGAAATGTCCTTTCGTATAAGGGCGCGGTCGATTCCGGTCATTCTTTGAATTTGGATCGAAGTGATTTTTTCCTCTTTGCAGGAAGCCAAAAGAGCGGCCAGCAAAGTCAACCGCCTTCTTGACGCTCCAGGAATCTTCTCCATTGACGCCCCCGTGAAATAATTCACAAAATTACGCTTTTAATTTTAAAGGCAATGTGAAAAATTGTCAAGAAAAGGTCCTTGGCTTGGGGCGAAATTTCCAAAAAAAGAAGGGGAAATTTTGTCAAAAGTGGACTTTCTGTGAATTTCATAACAAAAAAAGGACGCCCCAACGGAGCGTCCTTAAAAATAAAAAAAGGAGGAATTTTTATTATCTGGCGATAGCCGGGATTATTGTCTCGTTTGATTGCTTGTAATGGTTCAAGACTTCTTCGGTAAAAGCCGTTTGCAAGTTGGCGCGGTAGCTGGCGATGCGGCTAACGTAGCGCAAAGTGCTGGCCGGAGTTTGGTCGTTGCGGACGCGGCTTACGCCGGCGTTGTACATCGCTACGGCGGTCAAGTCGTTGCCGGCCACGTTCATGCAAAAGCGCAAGTGCTTCATGCCAAGGCGGGCGCTTGTCTCGACGACGTAAAAGTCGTTCTCCCCCAACTGGGGAAAGCTTCGGTCGTTAAGCTGAAAAAGCCCTCGGTCGATCGAACCGTTCGCGTTAAGATTGTAGGCATAGCGGTTGTAGCGGCTTTCCGTATGGCAGAGGGCGAATGCCAAGCTAAGAGGAATGTCCTCGCGGTTGGCGGCGTCCAAAACGGCCATAGTAACGTCGCGGTTGCCGGTAACGCGCAAGTAAAACCATTCAACGGCCGCGCGCGTTGACGGGTTCCTGTAAAGCTGCAAGCCCTTGTCAACCATCTCTGACTTTTCGTCCGAATCAAAAGAAAATGAGCTAAAAAAAGCCTTGTTTTCTATCCAGGAAATGTTTTGGGCCTTGGCGCCGATTTCCTCGGCGTAAATCCGTTCCTCCGGCAAAAGAGGCTCCTCTATTACAGAAACTGCATTGGAAAAAGCGGGCTCTGAAGACTTTGGCGCGAACAAAAGAGCTGCGACGCCCGCGGCCGCGAACATGATGGAGAGAATCACGGCAAGCAAGGCCGTCTGGTAAAATTCCGAATGTTCTTTATAGTTCTTTGTCATGTCGCAACATAAAAGCGCATTTTTTAGTTTTATGCAAGAGAATTTTGGAAAATTTTAATGAATTTTTGCAAAATTTTATATTATTTACCAGTTTGTTGATTTTTATGCATTAACTAGAATATTTCGCAAAATCTCCATTTTATCCAAAGATGTAATGCGGATGCTTTTCCAAAAGCTCGGACTTGAAGTTGTCGGCCAATTCCGCGCCCCGCTCCATCGAAGAAAAAAGCGCCGGAACGAAAAAGCCCTTTACGCTTTGGCAGTCCTTTACGCGGCGGGCGCAATGCTTGTAGGCGGCGGTGACTTCCAGAGCGGCGTCAACGTCCTTGCAGTCTTCCGGCAAAAGCTCCGGCTCCAGCATAACCTGGCCGCCGCCCGCCTCGATCTCCTTTAGGCGCGTTCTAAGGCCGGCCAAATACTCTTCGTTGGCCGAACCGTCCGCCAAAACGATGTCCTTGTAGGCCACTTGAATTTTATCCATTTTAGTCAACTCCATTTAAAATAAATTCAACCTCTGCAAAAAGAACTTTCACAGAGGCGGAATCGAGAGCATAAAGGACAGCGAAAGCTTTCCTTCTATTCTGTCAAAATCTTGATAACTTCGGCTTTGTCTTGCGTCTCAAGAATCTGCTGGCGCTTTCCGGCGCTCTTGAACAAAAGGCTTACTTCAGCCAAGAACTGAAGGTGCGGGCCAGTTTTGTTAACCGGAGAAAGAGTCATAATAAAGATGCGGCAGGGATCTTGGTCAAGAGAGTCAAAGTCCACCGGGTTGTCCGAAATTCCGATGCAAGCGACCAAATCGCTCACTGTGTCAGTCTTTCCGTGGGGAATGGCGATTCCATGCTTCATTCCTGTAGACATCTTGCGCTCGCGCTCAAGGACGCAGTCACGGGCGGCCGCTTTGTCGGTCACTTTTCCCGCCTTAACAAGGATGTCGAGCATTTCGTCGATAATGTCTTCTTTTGTTTTTCCCTTCAAGTGAAGGTTCACCGTCTCGGGTGTTAGTACAGTTCTTAAGTCCATAACCTTTATTGTAGATTCACTTGCCCTAAAAGTCAAGAGAAAAGTCGGCCAAAAATTGATTTTTTTCAAAAAAACTGATAGATTATCGGCATGAACAAAAGCGAAAAATTCTCAGCCGACCTTAAGCGAATCAAAAAAAACAACCGTTCCGCAGCGGCCTTCAACATGAACGCGGCCCTCTTGGACATAGAGCGCCTTTTTACCGGCCAAAACGCCCAATGCAAGGGCCTGGCATCTTCCCTTTTTGACTGGTGGAGGAACGAATGGGCGCGCGGCCCGGAATTGGAAGATTCCGCCTTGGAAAAGCTGGCCGCCGTAAACTCCTTCCTTAACGAAGAGGAAGACACCGACGCGCTAGACCAAGACGATTGGAAAAGAATCAAGGACGAGGTCGGCTACGAGGCCGAAAACCTGCCCTTGGAGCTTTTGAGCGCCATGATGAAAACCATAGTCTCAAAAGACGCTTTTTAGTATTGGAACAAGTAGGCCGGATATTTTATACTGGGCCCCAAATTGTCCTCGACGACGCGCTTTACAGAAACTCCGGTCATAGACTCAAAGATGCGGCGCATAAAAGGCGCTTGGTAAACATACTCGTAGTCCACAAAGTCAATCGCGTCGGCCTCCTCGCTTGACAACGAGCGCGCGGCCATAAGGCGCTCGCGCATTCTGTCCTCGGCGTTTTCTTGTGAGCCGATTCCGTCAATCAAGCCGTTTTGCTTGGCCTGGCCGGCTGTGTAGATGCGGCCGTCGGCCAAAGCCTTTGTCTCGGTCAAAGACTTTTTTCTCGCCGACGCCACGATAGAAGCGAACTGTTCGTAGCATTCGTCAACAACGCTCTGCATGATGTCTCTTTGCTCGTCGGTCAAAGGATTGTTGTAATTGCCCATCGCCTTGTTCCTGCCAGAAACAAAGTTTGTGGATTTTACTCCGATTTTTTCGAGCAAGCCCGTGGCGTCGATTGTCGGTCCAAAGATTACGCCTATGGATCCTGTGAGCGAGTTGCGGTTGGCGTAAACCGTGTCGGCCGCACAAGAGATGTAGTATGCGCCCGAAGCCGCCATGCTCTTAAAGTAGGCCCAAACTTCCTTGCCGGAATTCTTGTACTTGCGCAGGGCCAAATAAAGCTCGTCGGCTTCGTAAACCGTTCCGCCGGGAGAGTCGATGACCAAAAGAATTCCTATGTTGTTGGAATCGTTCTCAAGGCTTTCGACCGTGTCCAAAAGCCAGCCTTGGTTGTAGGTTTCGTTGGCTTCTTGGATAACTCCGGTAATGTAAAGGCGGGCCACATACTTTGAGCCGCCGATTTTTCCCAGCCTAAAGTTTCCCATGTTGAGGTTGACGGGATTTCCGCCGCGCGAGGCGGAAGGAGCGCCTTTTATTACGCCAACGCCTTTAAGAACGCAAAAGGCTATGGCCAAAACCGCGATGACGATTACGATTATCAAAAACAAGAGGCCGCCGCCCTTCTTTTTTTTCTTTGAAAGCTCTTCGTTCATTTTATTCTCCTAAAAAGCGATTACGCAAAGTCTTCCGGCGAGACTCTTTTTGAGGCAAGCGCGGTTTCCTTGAGCGCTTGGTAAATGTTTGTGTATGTAGCCTGGTAATAAGGCATAAGCCACAAAAAGCCGATTCCCAATGTAAGACCGCACAAAATAAAAAGCGGAATGAAAGACAAATCGGTTACGAACAAATCCCCCTTGTAGCCGCGGGTCAATTCCTTGCTGATTTTTATGGCCTTGGAAACCTTGATTTCAGGATATTCGGCCATGATGTAAACCATCATCGAATAAGAATACCATTTGATGATTCCGGGGATCCAAAAAAGAAGCGTCCAAAGGCTCACCCACAGGGTTCTCCAAAGGTAGCCGCGAACCGCCTGCCACCATTGTCCAAGGCCTTCCAAATAGTCGCCGAACGTTACCGGCCGCGGCTCGGCTTTCATAATATGAAACAAGCGTTTTTGCGCCAACAAAAAGGCCGCGACAATCAAGGCGATGAAAATCGAAGCCGTCGTCGCGCGCGGGCCGCCGTGAACGCCCGCCCTAAAGTTTCCGGCCGCGGCGTTTAGGTTGACCGTAATGTCGTCGCCAAAAAACGCAACCAAGGCGGAGCAAAGGATGGAAAGCAAAGCGAAAATCAAAAGGCTTGTCAAAACAGGAATTTTCCAACGGCCTTTAAGCTGCGCCTTGGCCGCTTTTTTGTAAGCTGCTCGATCAAACATTTTTTCTCCTCCAAACAACGCGGCGCCGTTGGATTTTAGGCTTTCAGCCAATTACTTCGCCGCTAATAATTCAGAATAATACTTTTCTTCGATATCATCAAGGGCAAGGCCGCACTTTAAGACTAGCGCCTCCAGCTCCTTTCTCATCGCGGCGATTTGACTTTCGTCCGCCTCGCCTTCCGTCACAAACTCTATTTCCAAAAAGTCTCCCAAAGGCGGAACGGAACACAACTCCAAATGCGCCTTTCCGCAAGGGGTGTCGGCGTAAAAGCCAATCGCGTCCTTATGCTTTGTAAAATAGGGAACAAAGCCAATGTCGGAAAAAAGCGCTTCCAAACAATCGGCGTTGTCCAAGGCGCACTCAAACTCTTGGTTCACCTCAAGCGCGCCGCCGCCCGACGAAAGGCGCCTTTCTTTTTTTTTGTAAGTCAAAAAAATTTTTTCTTCAAGCGCGCGGCCGTTTTGGCCGGAGCTTTTTTCTTGCCGGATGCGAGCGCTTATGTGTCCGTTTGGGGCGCCGTCTTTTTCCAATTTAAAGTAGCGGTCGTCCTTTGAGACGCTTTTGTCAAAGACGGCAAAGGCGCGCAATTTTTGCAAGACAGCCTCGCGGTCGCGCGCATGGGCCTTAAGTTCAATTTCCATGCAGACATTATATCATAAATAAACCTATTTATCTACAAAAAAAACGGCGGCTTCCAGTTGCGGATGCGACTGATCGGCACCGCTCGATATCGTCGCTACTCGCTGTTTGCGCTTGTAACTATTTTATTTCGCCGCTTTTTGCGGCGACGCAAACAGAGAGTTGCCGCCAGCCGCCCCGCGCCTTCGCGCCGCCTTAGTTTCTATAGTAAATGTCCGCCATTTATGGTATTGTCAGTAGTCCGCGAGAGCGGACAGTAGATATTTCCACTAGCAAAACCACTCGAAGAGTGGTACAATTATAATATGACGCAACTAATCGCGGGGCCGATGGCGACGCTTAGCCACGAAGCCTTCCGCCGCCTTGTCGAAAAATTCGGCGGCCCGGACGAATACTACACCGAAATGATAAACGCTCCCACGCTTTTGCAAAAAGGCCCCTTTGAAAAATACTATTTGATGAACGGGCCTGTTCCGCAAAAAATCGTTTGGCAGCTTACAAGCAAGGAAGCCGCTTCTATGGCGGCCGCGGTGGAAGTTCTTGCCCCGCTTGGCGGAATCGGAATCGACATAAACATGGGCTGCTCGGCGCCGGAGATCGTCCATTCCGGCGCAGGGATAGCCTGGATGCTAAAGCCGCAAGAAGAAACGCTTTCGATGGTAAAGGGCGTAAAGCGCGCGATGGAAAAAGCCGCGCCGGCCTACCGTTTGAGCGCAAAGATTCGTTTGGGCGCGGACAATTTTAGCGAAGAAAAATTTTACGATTTTTGCAAAGGCCTTTGCGACTCAGGAGTGGAGCGCATAGTCTTGCACCCGCGCGCGCAAAGGGAAAAGCTTAGCCGGCCGCCGCGCCGCTTTTACGCCCAACGCTTGGCCGCCCTCTTAAAGCCGCGCGGAGTGGAAGTGGTTTACAACGGAAACGTAAAGGACGCGGCCAGCGCCGCCGCCGCCATAGCCGACTGCCCCGATTGCTCAGGCCTTATGATTAGCCGGGCCGCGGTTCAAAAGCCATGGATTTTCGCCCAATTGCGCGGCGACTTTTGCGGCCGTATCGACTTAATGCAAACGGGCTTGGACTACATCGCGCTATTGCAAGAGTTCCAGCCGCCCGAGTTTTTTAAAAGCCGCATGCAGCGATTTTTTTCCTACTACTGCGACAACTTTACCTTTGGCCATTACATAAAGATGAAAATGCTCAACGCGGCTACCCCCCAAGCGGCGGAAGAAACCTTCCGCTCCTACTTTGACGAGCAGCCCTCCGACCGCTTTAAGGCTTTACAATAATCAAACGCATTGAAAAAATAAAAACAGGGCAGCACCCAGTTGCGCCGTTTTTTTTTATTTACCGTTACATTTGTTCTGGGCAAACAATTTAGAAGCAATTAAAACGCGTAGCGGAAAGGCAAACGGGGCGAACTTAGGACACGCTAAGCTAATCGCTAAGCCCCAAAAGTACCTCGTTCGCGACCGTTTGAATTTCCGCGAGAGCGTTTTGTTTTACTTATGCTTTCGTTTGCCCGGCTACAATAGCGCCTTGATTTTTTGCGCGGCTTCGTCAAGCTCTGGAACTTCAAGGTTTTCGATGTCGCCTGAATCGACGTGCGCGCTGGTTTCGGGCCGCATCGGAATTCTGGCCAAAACCGGCAAGTTGAAAGTCTTCGCTATGCCCTCGATGTTGCTCTTTCCAAAAACATAGATTTCCTTGGAGCAGTCCGGGCACTTGACGTAAGACATGTTCTCTATCAAGCCCAAAATCGGAACGTTCATCATATTGGCCATTTTAACGGCCTTTTCGACAATGACGCGCACCAATTGCTGGGGCGAAGACACGACGATGATTCCGTCAATCGGAAGCGACTGGAAAACCGTAAGCGGAACGTCGCCCGTTCCCGGAGGCATGTCCACGAACATAAAGTCAACGTCGTTCCAAACAACGTCGGTCCAAAACTGCTTTACCGCGCCGGAAATTACAGGGCCTCTCCAAACGACAGGGTCGTTTTCGTTTTGCAGCAAAAAGTTCATCGACATAAGCTTGATTCCGCTTGAAGTGACGACAGGATTGAGCAAATCCTTTCCTTCAACAACGTCGGCGCGCTGGTCGCTTTCGCCAAAACTTTCGGGAATTGACGGGCCTGTGATGTCCGCGTCCAAAATGGCCGACTTGTAGCCCATCTTTTGCATTTTGCACGCCAAAAGGCTTGTCACAAGCGACTTTCCTACGCCGCCTTTTCCGCTTACAATCGCGATGACCTTCTTTATTTTGCTGTCTTTATTCGCTTCCAATTTTTGGGGAGCGCTTCGTTCCGCGCAAGAGCCATCGGAACACTGTCCGCAATCGTGTCCGCAGTTTTCTGCCATATTAGTTCTCCTATCATTACCGCTGATACTTTAAAGATAATCAAATTCTGGTCAAAAGTCCAGCGATTTTTCCGATAAATTTAAATATGAAGAAAATCGCGTTATTTTTTGCAGCCTTCCTATGTTCCGCCTTGCTTTTTGCGGAAAGCGAGCGAAAGTTTTTTGGCTTTCAGTTCGCGCTTGGAAGCGGATACACATTTTATGGAGACAGCGCCCTAAAATCCAACGAGCGACAAGCCATGAGGTCCGGCTACAGCAGAATCATCCTTTACACCGACGCCGGAATCACGCTAAAGCTGACAGACCAGCTTTACTTTTTGGGCGGCTTTCAAACAATGCTTGACTTTATTTGGAATGGAGGCCATTACACAAACCACGCCTCGCCGACTTTTTTCGGCGGCCTGCAATTTTATCCAGGACTTGGAAACCTTTCATTCTCCCTAGCCTACGCGCTTGGCGTCCGCCACGATTGGGAAGGCTTGGAAGACAAGTACAACAAAGTCAAAGCCTCCAAATGGGGAAACGGCTTTAGGCTGGCGGCGGAGTATGACTTTAAGAGCGGCGGCGGCGTGATTCCAGCCGTCGGCGCAAGCTACTTGTTCCTGCCAACCGGCTACAACAATTACGACAACACGCTGGCGGTTTATTTTAGACTGGCCTTCCGCTAGGCAAAAAAAATGCGCTTTCGCGGGAACCCAAGCGCCCGCAAACGAGGTACTTTTAGGGCAAAGAGATTAGCTTAACGTGTCCTAAGTTTGCGTCGCTTGGAACCCCCGCTACGCGCTTTTCTTTACCTTAACGACAAAAAGCCGCCTGTTTTATTGGCACACCGAAAATTGCCATGCTAAAACAAGCCGCTTTAAAACGAAAAAAAACGCCCGATTGGGCGGTCTTTTTTTGCTTAAAACGAGAAAATTATTGCGGCGCGAAAATTTTGTTCGCGCCGCAAAAAGACTGAGTCAAGGCTTTAAGCGAAGCGCGCCTTGACCAGTCCTACCTAGCATATTGCCAGCCCGCGCGAGCGGGCCAGTGAATAATTTCCTATGCAAAACGCGACAGGCCTATCTCGCGTACTCCACGATGCGGGTTTCGCGAATCATGGTTAGCTTTATGCGGCCTGGATAGCGCAAGTCGTTTTCGATTTGCTTGGCAATCTTGCGGGCCAACTCCTTGACGTCTCCGTCAGGAATCTTTTCGTTGTTGACAAGAATGCGAAGCTCGCGGCCGGCCTGAATGGCGTAGGCCTTTTCGACTCCGTTAAATCCTTCCGCAATCTTTTCAAGGTTTTCAAGTCGGTTGACGTAATTGTCAACAGTCTCGCGGCGCGCTCCCGGACGGGCGGCGCTGATTGCGTCGGCGATTTGAACGATAACCGCCTCCAGGCTTGAAGGCTCGATGTCGTTGTGGTGCGCGCCGATGGCGTTGACCACTGCGGGAGCCTCGCCCATTTTTCGGGCGATTTCCGCTCCGACTTCGGCGTGGTTTTGGTCGCTGTCGTTTTCGGCGCCCTTTCCGATGTCGTGCAAAATCGCCGCGCGCTTGGCAAGCTCACGGTCGGCGCCCAACTCGGCGGCCAAAAGACCCGCGATTTCGGCGACTTCCTTTGAGTGGACCAAAACGTTCTGGCCGTAGCTTGTGCGGAAGTACAAACGGCCCAAGGCGCGAACGCCTTCCGTGGGCATGTTGTGGATTCCCAAGTCAAACAAGGCCTTTTCGCCCTCTTCGTAAATTCTGTTTTGAACCTCGCGGGTAACCTTTTGAACGATTTCCTCGATGCGGGCCGGATGGATTCGGCCGTCGGAAATAAGGCGTTCCAAAGACTCCTTGGCGATTTCCTTGCGGACGGGGTCAAAGCATGAGATGACAACAGCTTCGGGCGTGTCGTCGATGATGATGTCAACGCCGGTCAACGTTTCCAAAGCGCGGATGTTGCGTCCCTCGCGGCCGATGATGCGGCCCTTCATTTCGTCCGAAGGAAGGGAAACAGTGGCGACCGTGATGTCGCTCGTGGTTTCCGTGGCGATTCTTTGAATGGTGGAAACAAGAATGTCGCGCGCCTTTTTTTCGGCGTTAAGCTGGGATTCCTGCTCAACCTTATTGAGCAAGGCCTGCGCGTCGTGGCGGGCGTCGTTCTCCAAATTCCTGATGATAAGGTCTTTGGCTTCCTGGACCGTAAGGCCGGAAATGCGCTCCAATTCGCGCCTGTACTCTTCTTCTTGCGCCTGGACAACGCCCTCGCGCTTTTCCAAGGCGGCAAGCTTTTCCAAGAATTCCTTGTCCTGCTTGTCGTACTGGGCGGCGCGCTGGTCAAGCAACTCCTCTTTGTGGCTTACGCGCGCCTCATAGCGCTGCACTTCCGCGCGGCGCTCGCGGTTTTCCCGTTCTTGTTGGTTTCGTTCCCGAATGAGTTCATCTTTTGCGTTAAGCAAAATTTCTTTTTTCTGAGCTTCAGCTTCTCTAATTGCATCCTGTCTTAAACGTTCAGCTTTTTGTTCTGACGCAGATAATTGAAATCTGGCATACAGCCAGCGAATTGTCCATCCAAGAACCACTCCAGCAACCGGAAGAACGATAAATAACACTAGATTATTCATGTTTTTCTCCTATTTTTGCTTATAGTAATTCTATTCTATACATAGTAACAGAGGCGCGAAATTTTGTCAAGCAAAATTTTACATAGAGAAGTCGGAACCAAGGTAGACTTTGCGGGCCTGCTCGTTTTGGAGAATTTCGTCGCGCTGGCCCTGGGCGATGATTTCGCCGTTGTTGATGATTATCGCGCGGTCGGTGATTTCCAGCGTGTCGCGGACGTTGTGGTCGGTGATCAAGATGCCGATGCCGCGTTTTTTTAGGATTTGAATCATTTTTTTAAGGTCGCTTACGGCGATCGGGTCGATTCCGGCGAAAGGCTCGTCCAAAAGCAGGAATTTGGGCGCGATGGCCAAGGAGCGCGCGATTTCGGTGCGGCGGCGCTCGCCTCCGCTAAGGGTGTAGGCGTACTGGCGGCGGATTCTGGTGATGACAAATTCCTCCAAAAGCTCCTCCAAAAGCGCCTTTTTTTGCTTTTTGTCCAAGTCCTGCCGGGTTTCCAAAATGGCCCAAATGTTGTCTTCCACAGTCAGCTTTCTAAAGACCGAAGGCTCTTGCGGAAGGTAGGAAATGCCCATTTGCGCCCGCTTGTACATTTGCAGGGTCGTGATTCGCTCCTCGTCAAGGAAGATTTCGCCGCTTGTGGGCTGATAAAAGCCGACTATCATATAGAAAGAAGTTGTTTTTCCGGCTCCATTGGGCCCCAAAAGCCCCAAAACCTCGCCTGTTTTGACCGAAAAGTCTATTCCTTTTACGACCTGCTTCCTTCCAAAGGACTTGTAAAGGCTGGAGACTCTCAATGTATGGTCACTCATTTTTTTCCTCCCCGCCCTCTTTGGCTTCTTCTTTTTCCTCTTTCTTAGGAGCCTTTGTTCCGTCGTCTGTGACGGAGCCGCGGACGTTTCCGTCCATCGTGATTTCCTCAGTGTCCATGTTGAACGTTATCGACTGGGCGGCAAAGGAGTCGTCGTCCTGGACAACCTTGGCGCTTCCGTTAAGCTCAAGCATCTGCTCCTTTTTGCGGTAGACCGCGTAGGCCGACGAGCAAACGTTCTTCTTTTGCTCAAGCTTCACTTCTATTTGCAAAACGGCTATGTCGCTGTTGGAATTGTACTCAATCATTTGGGCGGCGGCGGTGACTTCGTTGTCCTTGTCGATTATCTTGGCGTCGCCGGAAAGAGTCACGACTTTTGACTCGCGGTCGTAGTTAAGCTCCTGGCACTCAAATTCCAAGTTGGAGTCCTTGTAGGAGCCCTTGATGTTTCCCGCCGCCGAGACGTAGCGGAATTCCTTTCCGCTAAGCTCGATCGAATCGGCGCGAATTTCTATCGATTCCGTAAAGACTTGGGCGTTTCCGGCAAGGCGGGTCATGTCTTCCTTGGAACCCGCGCGGCCGCTCATCGTGTCGGCCCTAAAGGTGATTTCCTCGGCAGCCAAAGGAAGCGCGAAAAAAGCGGCGAAGACGGCCAACAAAAACCGGGAAACGCTTGCAAGCCAAAAAGCGCGCGGCCTCATCGCTCGCCCTCTTCTTGGTCAACGTAAACGCCGCCGACGTTGGACGAAAAGCTAAAGGATTCGCTTACCGCGCTGGCCGAAAAGCCGCTTCCGCTTAAGGTGACGCCGTTTTTCTTGATTGTGACGGGCTTTGTCTTTTCGCCGGTAAGCTGCTCGGTCTTTCCGTTCCAACGCAAGCTGTCGCCGTAGATTACAAAGCCCCGGTCGGGAGCCTCGATATGGATTCCGTTGTAAAATTCGTAGACTTCATTTTTGGTGTCGGCTTTCATAAGGCCGGCCGAGCCAAAGGAGTTGACGCCGCCGTCCTCGTTCTTGCTTTCAAACTGAATGTCCTGGGCCAAAACCGTTCCGCCGTCCTTGAATTCCTCCAAGCGTTTGCTTTGAATCTCGGAGACGGCCTTGCTGTCCTTTACGCGCTTAAAGACGGCCTCGTCAAGCATCAACTCGGGAACGGTGTCCTCCGTCTCGTAAACGTTGTTGTAGTTGACGCTGCAAGAGACTGCGGCAAAGCCTAAAGCGAGAATTGTCGGAATCATGCGCGGACAAAAAAAGTTCATTATTAAATTATCGGCAAAAAAGCCCTATTTCTCTAGCGCCGCTTGAATGAAGGCGGTAAAAAGCGGATGCGGCTTTACCGGCCTGGAAACGAATTCCGGGTGGAACTGAACGCCGATGCCCCAAGGATGGTCGGCCCACTCAAAGGCTTCGATTTGGCCGTCGGCGGCGCTTGTGGCCGTAACCGCAAGCCCAAAGCCTTCCAGCGTTTCCTTGTAGCGGCGGTCAACAGAATGCTTGTTGCGGTGGCGCTCAAGGACGGCCGTTTTTTTATAGATGGAATTGAGCTTTGAGCCCTTTACGATTTTTACTTCGCTGGCGCCAAGCTTCATAAGGCCGGAAGCGGAAAGGCCGGCCTGCTCTTCGGGGAGGCTTACAATCGGGTGCGTCGTGTTTTGGATGAACTCGGTGGAATCCGCGTCCTCCCACTTGGCAAGGTTCCTGCCCGCCTCGATGGCCATAAGCTGCATTCCCAAGTCTATTCCAAGATAAGGGATTTTGTTTTCGCGCGCGTAGCGGACGGCGGCCAAGAGGCCCAAAAAGCCGCGGTTTCCCATGTTGCCGGGAATCACGATTCCGTCAACTCCGTTAAGGGCAGTCTTTGCGTCGCGGCTTCGCTCCAAGCCTTCGGCGTCGATTTTCTTTATCTCAAGCTCGGCGTTGCACGAAGTGACCGCGGCGTGGAAAAGCGATTCCTTTACGCTCTTGATGCAGTCGTCAAGGTAGTCGCGCTTTCCGATAAGGCCGATCGTGACTTTCTTTTCCGGGGAATTGAGTTTTGCGAGGAACTGGGTCCAAGGCTTTATGTTGCACTTTAAGTCCGTGAGCTTTAGCTTTTTAAGAATCTCAGCGTCCAAGCCCTGCTTGTGGAAGAGGACCGGAAGCTCGTAAATCGATTTTTCTACGTCGGCGCTTGTAAAGACAGCGCTTTCGGAAACGTTGCAGAACAAGGCAAGCTTTTTCTTTAGCGACTTGTCAATCGGAACTTCGCAGCGGCACAAAAGAACGTCGGGCTGGATTCCGGCTTCCTGCAATTGCTTTACCGAATGCTGCACGGGCTTTGACTTAAGCTCGCCGCCTGTGATTACCGGAACAAGGGCCAAGTGAATCGCGATTGAGTTTCCCTTTCCAAGCTCGTGGACAAGCTGGCGGGCGGTTTCCAGGTAAGGAATCGATTCGATGTCGCCTACCGTTCCGCCAATCTCTACTATAACTACGTCCGCTCCGCTTTGCGCTCCGACATTTAAAATGCGGCGCTTGATTTCGTCCGTGATGTGGGGAATGACTTGAACCGTGCGTCCGTTGTAGCGGCCCGCGCGCTCGTTCTTTATGACTTGCTCGTAGACCTTTCCCATTGTGATGCAGTTGTCGCTGGTAAGGTTCACGCTGGTAAAGCGGGAAAAATTTCCAAGGTCCAAGTCGGTTTCCGCTCCGTCTTCGGTCACGTAAACCTCTCCGTGCTGGTAGGGGCTGATGTTTCCCGCGTCAACGTTTACGTAAGGGTCGCATTTTATCATCGCGACTTTGAGGCCGTGGCACTCCAAAAGGCTTCCGATTGTGGAAGACGCGACTCCCTTTCCAAGGCTTGAACAAACTCCGCTAGTTACCAGAATGTATTTACTCATATCAAATGATTATAACACAGCAAGCGGGAAATGTCTATAAAGCGGAACTAATTGAAAGACCAAAAGGCGGGCGGCAAAGTTGACAATATATATATATATATATATAATCGAAGATAATTTAATCACTAAGGAGTTTGTCATGAAAAAGACACTTTTGGTTTTATTATCTTTGGCGGCCTTTGCCGCGTTCGTTGGCTGCAGCAATTCAGCGGGTTCTTCCGGCTCGTCAGGCAATTCTTCTTCGGGCGGGCCCGATTTGAGCGGCGTCACGGACACAAGCGCTAGTTGGACAAGAACGACTGGTTGGTTTAAAAACGAAAGGCCATATGAATTCACGACCGAAGATAAAAGTTCGTACAATGGGAATCCGTGGGGCGATGGAACTAAATTTTCTTTGTCAAATCCAGGCTCAATAACAATAATCAAAATTATTGTGTACTCGGGAAATAATTTAACATACCAAGGAACTCGTAATGTTAACCAAACCATAACAAGCACTCAATTGGAACTCGGAGCATACGGAGCAATTGCATGGATGGAAAATAACGGTTCCATATCAATCGCCTTGAACGACACATGGAACACAAGCAATACAATGAACGCAAACCAGCGCTGTGTTATAGTTTTTGGCAACAATACAAAACTTGAAATATACACAGGTATGTAGTTCCACCTTTACCCCCGCGGGGCATAAAAAAAATCCTTGGCTTTTGGCCAAGGATTTTTTTATACCGGAGAAGAGACTTGAACTCTTACGCAGTCGCCCGCAACAGATTTTGAGTCTGTCATGTCTACCATTCCATCACTCCGGCATGGTTTAATTATATTAGCAAAAATCGCGGCGAGCGTCAAGAGCCTTTTGCAAATTTTATTTCAGCACGGCCCCGCCTCTGGCCATTGCAATGAGGCCGGTCTTGGCGTATTCCAAGATGCCGAATGGCTCAAGCAATCGGATAAGGCTGTCGATTTTTGTCTCGCTTCCGGAGGCTTCGACGATGACGCTTTCGGCTCCTACGTCAACGATGTGGGCGCGGAAGATTTCGCAAGTGCTTACGATTGTCTCGCGCTTGCTTCCGTCGGCCTTGACTTTGATAAGGGCTGTCTCGCGCTGGCAAGTGTCCGAGTCGCAGCGCTCGATAGAGATTACTTCGACCAATTTTGAAAGCTGCTTTTCGATTTGGTCAAGGATGCGCTCGTCGCCCATAACTACAATCGTCATGCGCGAAATCGCCTTGTCGCTTGTTTCGCAAACGGTAAGGCTGTCGATGTTGTACCCGCGGCGGCTGAACAAGCCAGAAACGCGGCTAAGAACGCCCGCGTGGTTTTCTACCAAAACAGAAAGAACGAATTTTTGCATATCCTAAACCTCCAATAATTATCTTGTCTCGGCATTATATACGCCAAGCAAGCGGACGTCTTGCGCTTCCTTTGCAAGGGCGGCCAAAACGTCGCTCACATAGTCAACATTGCGCTCGTCGGGGCTAAGCTCCGCGTCCGCGTAAAAGTTGTACTTCCAAGTCTCTCCGTGAACCGGGCGCGACTCCAAGCGCGTAAGGTTCAACTTGTTCTTGTCAAAAACGCCAAGGCATCTGTAAAGGCTTCCCGGCTCGTTCTTTGTACTGAACATGAACGAAACCGCGTTGGGCTTTACGCCGGCCGACTTTTGCGCCCTAAAGGCAAGCGAGGCCGCCTTGTCGCCCTTTTTGCGCGCGACAAAATGGTTGGCCGCGATTACAAAAAAGCGCGTGTAGTTTTTTGGGTCGTCTTCTATCGACTCTTCGATTACAGAAAGCTTGTAGTATTTTGCGTTTACGGCGCTGGCTATCGCGGCGTTGGACTTTGAGTTTTTTTCGGAAACAATTTTTGCGGCCGTGGCGGTGGAAACGGAATCGATTTTGTTCCAGTCCGTGTGGGCGGCCAAAAACTTGGAGCACTGGGCAAGGCCTTGCGGATGCGAGTAAACCGATTTAATGTCTGAAAGGGCCGCGCCCTTCACGCCCAAAAGCGCGTGCTGTATCCTTAACGTGACGCTAGAGACAATGCTTATGTCCTCAAAGCCCGCAAGGTTGTCGTAGTTTTCGTAAACGCTTCCGGCCAAAGAATTTTCAATCGGAACCATGCCGTAGTCTGCGCGGCCGTCCAAAACGCTTTGGAAAATCTCGCGGAATGAATCGACGGGAAGCGCCTCGGCCTCGTCGTCAAAGTGGCGGGTAATCGCCTGCTCTGCGTAGGCGCCCCGCTTTCCGCAAAAGGCGACTGCCAATTTTTGCCGCGCCGCTTTTTTGCTTGCGGCGGATTTTTTGCCGCTTGAAATTTTTACCGGTGCCTCGTCGCGGCGCAAGTGGGCCACTTCCCTTCCTACAATCGGAGCCAAGGCGTCGATGTCGCGCATAAGCTTGTCAAACTGTTCCGGGTAAAGGGACTGCGGGCCGTCGCTCAAAGCCTTGTCAGGATTGCAATGCACTTCGACGATGATTCCGTCAGCGCCGGCCGCGATTGAGGCAAAGGCCATCGGGCTTACCTTGTCGCGGATGCCGAGCGCGTGGCTGGGGTCAACGATTATCGGAAGATGGGTCAAGCTTCTTAAAATCGGAACGGCGCTAAGGTCCAAAGTGTTGCGGGTGGCGCGTTCGTAGGTTCGGATTCCGCGCTCGCAAAGGATTACGTTCTCGCAGCCGCTTGACAAAAGGTATTCGGCGCTCATAAGCCATTCTTCTATCGTGGCGCTTAGTCCTCGCTTTAAGATCACCGGCTTGTTTATTTTTCCAAGGCGTTTTAGCATCTCAAAGTTTTGCATGTTGCGCGCGCCAACTTGGTAGCAATCGATTCCGGCCTTTTGCATTGCGGGAATGTATTCGGCGGCCACGCATTCAGTCACTACAGGAAGGCCATACTTGTCGCCGGCCTCCTTTAGAATCTTGCAGCCCTCCTCTCCCAAGCCTTGGAAGGAATATGGAGAAGTGCGCGGCTTGTAGGCGCCGCCGCGGAGAATCGTCGCTCCGCTTTCGGCGACGCGCTTGGCCACCGCCATCATTTGCTCGCGGCTTTCGACCGCGCAGGGGCCGGCCATAGCGACAATCCGTTGGCCGCCGACGCGGATCAATTGGCCGCTGGGCGAAGGAATTTCGACGACGGAATTTTGGGGCTTGAATTCGCGGCTTGCCATTTTGTATGGCTTTGAAATGGGAATCACGCGCTCAACGCCGGGCAAAACCTCGACCTCGCGCGGATCCATTTTAAGGCGGCCCACGGCGGCGATGATCGTTTTTTCTTCGCCGGCGATTTCGTTGGTCTTGAAATTTTGGCTTCCCAAAAATTTCGCAAGCGCCTTTTTCTCTTCCGCGGAAATTCCGCTCTTTAATACAATTACCATAAAAAATTTCCTATCAATACCGCTGTCCGGCCGCTGCCGCTATCGTTCCGTGTTGAAGCTTACAGTGCGCAAGATGTCGCCAAAGACGCCGGCGGCTGTGACTCCCGCTCCGGCTCCGTAACCGCGGACCGTAAGAGGAATCGGCTGGTAGCGCGCCGTGTAGAACACAAAGGCGTTCTCGCCGCCCTTTATCGCGTAAAGGGGATCTTCGGGGCCGACTTCAAACATTCCGACGGTACACTTTCCGTCCTGGACTGTCGCGCCCATGCGCAAAACCTTGTTGTCTTTTTTGAGCGCGTCGATTTTTTTCTTAAAGTAGCCGTCGACTTGCGGAAGGCGCTTTAAGAATTCTTCGGTAGAGCCAGACGTGTCAAAGTCTTCGGGGAAAACCTTGAGGACTTGAACGTCAGAAAGCTCGATGTCGTAGCCTGCCTCGCGCGCGATGATAAGGCCCTTTCTGGCAACGTCCATTCCGTTAAGGTCGTCGCGGGGGTCTGGCTCGGTGTAGCGCTTTTCCTTGGCTTCAAGAACGGCCTGGCTAAAGGGAACGCCCTCGTCCAAGCGGCCAAAGATGTAAGAAAGCGAGCCTGACATGATTCCCATAAAGCGGGTAAGTTTGTCGCCTGAGCGGAAAAGGTTTTGCAGCGTGTCGATGATTGGAAGGCCCGCGCCTACGTTGGTCTCGTACAAGAAGCGGCGGCGCTTTTTGTTGGCCGTCTTTCTAAGCTGCTTATAAAAGTCCATAGACATAGAGTTGGCCCTCTTGTTGGGAGTGGCGATCGACATTCCGGCTTCCAAAATGTCAAGGTAGCGCTCGGGCAAGTCGTAGCTGGCCGTGCAGTCCACAAAGACAGGGTTGAGCGGCTTTTTTTCGCGGACGAACTTTAGTATTTCGTCAACGCTTGTCTTTAGCGGCATCTTCTTTGTGGTCTCGCGCCAAGTCTTAAGGTCGATTCCGTTTTCGTCAATCATAAGGCCGTCAACCGTTGAGATCGCCATGACCTTGATGTCGATGCCTTGCGCGAGGAGGCTTTCCTGCTGCTCGCCGATTTGGTCAAGCAAAGTGCCGCCGATGTTTCCCGCTCCAAAGGCAAAGACTTGAATCGACTGCGCGGTGTGGAAGAAAAAGTTGTGGGCCATTCGGACCGCGATGTCGCCCATCTCTCCGTCGATTACGGCGCTGATGGACCTTTCGCTGGAGCCTTGCGCGATTGCAAGAACGCTGACTCCTGCGTTGGCGAGCGCGTCAAAGAAACGGCTGGCCACGCCAAGCTGCTTTTTCATTCCGTCGCCTACAATGGAAACAATCGCGCAGTTGGAATAAATTTCTACAGGATTGATCACGCCGTCTTGTATTTCCAAATCAAACTCGCTGGCGATCGCTTCCTTCGCGCGGCCGGCGGCTTCGTCGCGGACGCAAAAGCTGATTGTGTATTCTGAAGACGACTGGGTGATGAGCAAAACAGAAATGCCCGCGCGGGAGACCGCGTCAAAAATGCGGCCGGCGATTCCAGGCCTGTCGCGCATTCCGCTTCCGCTAACAGAAATAATCGAAGTCTTTTTAAGGCAAGAAATGCCGCGCACAAAATTGGCGCCTTTTTCGCTTTCAAAGGGACCTTTTCCGATTCTAGTTCCGCGCGCGCTTGTGTTCAAAGAGTTAAGGCTCCACGCCTCGATTCCCTTGGCGGCGAGAGGCGCCAAAGTTTTTGGATGCAGGACTTTAGAGCCAAAGAAGGCAAGCTCCATCGCCTCTTCGTATGTCATGTCGTCGACCAAAATCGCGTCCTTTACGATGCGCGGGTCGGCCGTGTAAATGCCGTCAACGTCTGTCCAGAATTGGACTTGCTTTGAGCCCATGCAGGCGCCCACAATCGCGGCGCTAAAGTCCGAGCCGTTCCTTCCCAAAAGGCCCGGAATCGGCTCCGCTCCCTCGCTTGGAATCCAAGAGCAGACAAAGCCCGGCATCAAAAGGATTCTTGTCTGCGCCTTGTATTCGCCGTCGCAGTAGGGGCGCAAAAGCTCGGCGGTCTTCGCGTAGTCGGCGCTGGCCTCTTTTTGGTTGCCGGTGGCCATGATGAATTTGCGGGAGTTGAGGACGATTACGCTTTGCTTTTTGGCAAGGAGAACCGCTTCGACAATCGGAACGCAAAGCAATTCGCCCATGCCCATAATGCGGCAGTGCGCGGTGTCCGTGCATTCGCCAAAAGCGACGACGGCTGTCAAAAGGTTTTGCAATTCGACAAACTTGTCCTCAAGGCTTTTCATGACCGCGTCGCTGTCAAAGCCTGGCAGCTTGGACTGAAGCTCGCGGCAAATTTCCAAGTGAACCGCGCGCAAGTCCTTTACAAAGCGCTCGGGATTTTCGCCGCGAATAGAGCCGTCGATGCTTTCCTGCAATTTATTTGAAACGCCGGCGACAGCCGAAACGATTACGCTGACGCGCTCTTTTTTTTGTTGCTCTATGATGATGTCAGTTGAGTCAAGAATGCGACGGGCGTTTCCCATCGAGGTTCCGCCAAATTTAAGTGTAAGCATGAAAGTTCCTCACAAAAATAACGTTTTTAGAATAACAAGCTAGCGCAAATTATTATAGTAAAAAAGAGAAAAGAATTCAATCAGTCACAAATATTGGCAAGCCCAAAAAGCGCGGCCGCCCGACCGCTGCTTGCCGGCGGGGCTGTCCTCGCTGGGTTCTTTAAAAACATTTCAAAATGCGCTAGAATGCCCGCGTTATGCCAAACGCAGAATTTTTACACAAAGCCAAAAAGAACAAAAACGATGAATTTTACACACAATATGGCGACATTCAAAAGGAAATAAACGCTTATCTTGAATATAATCCCGATGTATTCAGAGGAAAGACAATTCTATGTCCTTGTGACGACCCGGAATGGAGTAATTTCACAAAATTTTTCGCTCAGAATTTTGACACATTCGGACTTAAAAAACTCATAAGCACAAGTTATGCAATAGAAAGCAAGAATGTTGACTGGGACTGGCAGCCTACGCTTTTTGAAACGGAAAATCCGCTTTTCAGTATGGATAAAACAAAAATTAAGGGTAAAATTTTTACACTTACAAAAGACGAAAACAAAGACGGCAAAATAAACATTGACGATTTAAAATGGAACTATCTGGAAGGAGACGGCGATTTTAGAAGCGAAGAAGTAAAAAAACTCCGTGACGAGTCTGACTTTATAATCACAAATCCGCCGTTTTCGCTTTTTACGGAATTTTTTATGTGGCTTATAGAAAGTAAAAAACAGTTTTTGATTATTGGAAATATTAACGCAATTACATATAAAGAAGTTTTTCCACAGATAATGAACAACAATGTTTGGCTTGGAAACGGAATGGGAAGATGGATTTCTGGCTTTATTGTTCCAGAAGGCTATGAGCTTTACGGAACAGAAGCGCGAATTGATAAAAACGGAAACCGAATTGTGGCGACAAATAACTGTCTTTGGCTAACGAATATCGAACATGGTCGCCGCCATAAACCTTTGGAGTTAAACACGCAAACTCAAAATATAAAGCATTCTAAACACAAAGAAGTGAAAGGTATCGGCTACAAAAAATACGACAATTATGACGCTCTTGAAGTGCCGTATACAGATGCGATTCCAAGTGATTACGAGGGAGTTGTTGGGGTTCCAATTTCATTCTTGGATAAATATTGTCCTGAGCAATTTGAAATTATCGGCGCAACAGAGAGCGAAGGAAAGGGATTCTCACATGGTTTATGGCAGGAATCTAGCGGAATTGCGCAAGCGACAATAAATGGTGAACGAGTTTATAAAAGAATCTTCATTAGAAAACTGAACGGAGATAAATAAATGAAAACAGAATTGCATACAGAGTTTACAATTGAAGAAATATGCAAAGGCTTTGTTTACAACACTTTGGAAGGGAAAGGTCTTTACGGCCTGAATGGTAAACTTATCATTCAGCCTGAATATCAGAGAAATTACATCTACGCAGACGGCAAGCGTGATGTCGCAGTAATAGAGTCTATTTTAAAAGAATATCCACTTGGTCTTATCTACTTTAACCGACGGCCAGATGGAATGTTGGAAATCTTAGACGGTCAGCAGAGAATAACTTCTATCGGTCGTTTTGTTACAGGAAAATTCTCTGTAAAAGACAAAAACGGAATGGAACAATATTTTTCTGGCATGAACGAAGAAATTCAAAAGAAAATCAACGAGACAAAGCTTCTTGTTTATATTTGTGAAGGTGAAGAAGAAGAAATCAAAGACTGGTTCAAGACTATAAACATTACAGGAATTCCGCTGAATGAGCAGGAGTTTTTAAACGCTTTGTATTCTGGCTCTTTTGTTACAAAAGCCAAAGAAATCTTTTCAAATTCAAACAGTCCTAAAATTACAATTTGGTCTGATTATGTTTCTGGCAGTGCAAACAGACAGGATTTCTTGCATACCGCTTTGGAATGGGTATCAGCTCACAATAACCAGACAATTGAGCAATACATGAGCGTTCATCGCAATGACGACAACATCAATGAATTAAAAACATATTTTGACACAGTTATTGATTGGATTGATGTAACTTTCAAAGACACAACCAGCGAAATGAAAAATCTTGAATGGGGCAGATTGTATGAAACATATCACAAAAATCCTTACAACCCAGATGAACTTTGGGAGCGTGTGACAGCGCTTTTAGCGGATGATTTTGTAACAAACAATAAGGGTGTTTTTGAATATGTTCTTGGCGGTGAAACTGACAAAACACTTTTGAATATCCGAATTTTTGACGACCGAACAAAGAAAGCAAAATATCAGCAGCAAACAAACGAAGCCGAGCAAAAAGGAGAGTCAAACTGCCCTCTCTGCGCTGTTGGAGATACGCCTAATAAAACAAAAATCTGGAAACTTTCAGAAATGGACGCTGACCATGTTACCGCATGGAGCAAAGGCGGCTCGACGGATATTTCAAATTGCCAAATGCTTTGCAAAACTCACAACAGGGCAAAGGGAAATAAGTAATCATTCATATGCAAAACGTTAGGGATTGTAGGGGCGCAAAAGCGTTCCGAAGCGCAGCGTAGGAATGAAGCGATAGCGGAACCCCGAAAAGCCCGACCTCCGCTTGCTGGCGGGAACGCCCAACATCACCCTACTTCGCCCGGTTCTTTTCGTCAACGATGACGATGTTGGGCTTCCAGCCGTCGGCGTCGGCTTCCTCGATTTGCGTGTAAGTCACGATGATGACTTTGTCGCCGACGGCGGCCTTTCGCGCGGCCGCTCCGTTAAGGCAAATCTCGCCTTTTTTTCCGGGCATGATGTAGGTCGTAAGGCGCTCGCCGTTATTGACGTTGAGGACGTCCACCTTTTCCCAAGGATGCATTCCGGATTTTTTTAGAAGGGCCTTGTCGATTGTGATTGAGCCAACATATTCCAAGTTGGCGTCCGTCACTGTGGCGCGATGAATTTTTGATTTTAAAACTGTTATTTGCATTCTAGTCCTCCTGTTATGCCGCTGTTCGCGCGAGTTTTGTCACGAGCGCGATTGCCCGCCCGCGTGAGCGGGCAAGTAAATCATTTTTTATCGCAAAACGGCAACGCCGTAATGTTGCGGTTTATGCGGCGTCCTGCAATATTTGTCTTGCAAACAGTTTTTTCGCCGCTATTTCTCCAAGAATGATTGCAAGCCCAAAAAGGCGGCGCGTTTATGGTCAGTTACGCATTCATGTCCAGCGCGACCTTAAGGCCCTGCAAGACCAAGTCGGGCAAGACCAAGTCAAAAAGGCCCGCGCTTTCAAATGAACGGCTAAAGCCGCCCGTCCCTATCACAAAGGCCCTCTCCCCTCCAAAAACGCTTTCTTCCATTTTGGAAACAAGCTCGCGGACGGCGCCGGCCTGGCCGTAAAAAACGCCCGACTGAATCGCCTCTATCGTTGACGAGCCGCAAACGTTCTTGGGCTGGACGACCTCGACGCTCGGGAGCTGCGCGGTTCCTTCGCTTAGGGCGTGGACGCTCATCGCGGCGCCGGGCAAGATCGCGCCTCCCAAGTACTCGCTGTTTTTTGTAATCACGTCAACGGTTGTGGCCGTGCCCATGTCGACGACAATCAAGTTTTTTGCTCCGCCGGAAGACGCCGCCGCGTGAACGGCTCCAATCGCGCCTGCGATTCTGTCGGCTCCGATTTCGCGCGGGTTGGCGTATTTTATTTTTAGGCCGGTCTTGATTCCCGCCTGAATGAAAAGCGCTTCCTTAAAAAAATATTTCCTGAAGCAGTTTGAAAGCGAGTGGTTTATCGCCGGAACGACCGAGCAGCAGGCGATGCGCTCGACAGCCTTGTAGTCAAAATTGTTCAGCGCCAAGACGTCGCGGAAGAACAAGCCCAGCTCGTCGGAGCTTAGCCTTGGGTTTGTGGAGCGGCGGAACTGCAACGCCAATTTTTCGCCTTCAAAAAGGCCGCACTGAATCGTAGTGTTTCCAACGTCAACTGTTAAAAGCATAGATTTTCCTTACAATAGTTTGAATTTGTCCGCGCGCGATCGCCACCGGAGCGCCGGCATTGTTGGCAGCGCCAGAAGCGCCGACCGCCTTTTTTCCAGCGCCAGAAGCGGCCGCGCTCCCCTTTCGCCACAAAACGCAAGGATGGCTTTTGGGCGTGATTTCGCTAAGGTCGTTTGAAATCACAAAGTCCGGCGGATTTTTTGCGGCGAACAATTTTTGGACGGCGGCCTCGCGCTCAGGCAAGCTTGCGTTTGAAGTAAGCTTAAAGCCCACGACTACCGCGCGCTTGTTTTTCTTTTTTGCCAAGGCGGGAATTTGCTCCAAAAGCTTTGGATTCTTTTTTAGCCTTACCAAAACTTCGTCCGCGCCGCTAATCTTGGCGATTTTTCCGGGCTTAAATTCCTTTCCGTCAACCGAAAGGCTTTGAACGCTGTAATCGCTTACCGCCGCCGCGTGGAAAAGCAAGTCGTATTTGTTGGCCGAAAGCTCCGCGCGCAAAAGCTTTTGCAAGTCGGCGCAAGAGCTGAAGTTTTTGACGGAATCGCAAACGGCAGAGGCGCGCCCGGCGTTTTTCGCCTTGCAAGAAGCCTCCGCTTTGCCGGCAGTCTTAGGCTTTCCTAAAGCCCCGGGGACTTTCGGCTGGACCGCGCGCTCGGACATCAAGTAGGTGACCGCGGCGGCGGGATTTAAGGCCTTTAAAACGCGCGCGATTAAAAGAGCCGTTTTTCCGCTAGAAAAATTTGTGATGGCGCGAACGTTGTCGATTTTTTCAACGCAGCCGCCGCCTGTTATTAAAACCCGAAAGGGCGCGCGGCGCGTTTTTTTGTCTTGCAACGATTTTTTGTCACAAAGAGCGGACTTCATTTTGCTCCCAAAATTCCTTTTAAAAATTTAAAGGCCTCGGCTGGCTCCGGCAGGCGGCCTACGCCCGCGTCTCCGCAAGCCAAGTGTCCTTGGGCCGGCTCCAAAATTTTGGCGCCCCAATCCTTTAGCGTTTGCAAGGACTTTTGCGTGGCCGGGTGCAGGAACATGTTGGAGTTCATCGCGGGCGAGATTACAAAGGGCTTTTGAAAATTGTTGGCCAAGAAAAGCGCGCCCAAAAGGTTGTCGGCGATTCCGGCGGCCAGCTTGTTGATTGTGTCGGCGCTTGCGGGGTAGACCATAATCGCGTCGGCCCATTTTTGGCTTAGCGTTATGTGCGCGATGGGCTCGCCTTCGTTGGTCCACATGTCGGCGTAAAGCTTGTTTTTGGAAAGGCCCTCAAAGGTCGCCTTTCCGACAAAGCGCAAGGCGTCCTCGGTGGCAACGACCTTGACTTCGTTTCCGTTTTTTACCAAAAGGCTTAGAAGCTCGGCGGCCTTGTAGCAGGAAATCGAGCCTGTCACGCAGAGTAAAATCTTAGACATTGTCAATCAACCTCACGCCTTCCAAAAAGGCCGCCGCGTACAAGCGGCCGTCGTATTCGGTGACATAGTCAACAGTAAAGCCCGCTTCCGCAAGCGCCTTTTCCTTTTCGGCCACGCTCGACTTTTCCGCCAAAATTTTATGCAGCATAGGCGCCTTCTTCAGGCCTTCCGCGCTCAATTTTCTGTTGCGGGAACTTATCGCAAGGCCGTCCTCCTGGCGCACGATCGGACATGGCACGATGTTTATGTCCATGAAAAAGGCCTTGATCATTTCGCGCAAAAGAACATACTGCTGAAAGTCCTTCTCGCCAAAGTAGGCGTTTTGCGGGCGGACGATGTTAAAGAGCTTCATTACGACGGTAAGAACGCCGTCAAAGTGGCCGGGCCTTTTTGCCCCGCAAAGCAATTTTGAAAAATCGTTTTCTGTCACCTTGTACTTGTAGTCGTCGGGATACATTTCAGGATAAGTGGGAGCGAACAAAATGTCGCAGCCGTTTTTTTCAAGCAAGGCCTTGTCGTCGTCAAAGTTCGCCGGGTAAGTGTTCAAGTCGTTCTTGTCGTTGAACTGCGTCGGGTTAAGGTAGACGCTCACGACGGTGACGTCGTTGTTCTCGCGGCATTTTTTTACAAGCGACATGTGGCCCTCGTGAAGGCCACCCATCGTCGGAACAAAGCCCACGGATTTTTCGGCGCCGATCTTGGCGCGCTCCTCTTTAAATTCTTTTACGGTTCGTATGATTTTCATTTTTTTGTCCTCCAATAATACGGCTGTTCGCGCGGTTAGCCGCGCTTAGTGTCCGCGTCATAGTCGTTGAGCGCGCCAAGGATCAAGTTCCAGCCGTCCATAAACTTATGGGCAAACTTGGGCGCGCCCTGCGTCATTCCCAAAGCGTCCTGCAAAACCAAAACCTGGCCGTCGCAGTCGCGGCCGCTTCCGATTCCAATCGTAGGAATTGAAACGGCATGGGTTATGCGCCCCGCCAAGTCCTCCGGGATGCATTCCAAGACAATGGCGAAGCAGCCGCACTTTTCGGCCAAAAGCGCTTCTTGGTAAATGCGCTCGGCCTCGCTGTCAGTCTTCCCCTGCTTTTTGTGGCCGCCCATCGCGTTGAAAAATTGCGGTGTAAGCCCAAGGTGCGCCATTACCGGGATTCCTGAGTCGACCAAATACTTTATCGTGTCGGCCTGCGTGTCGATTCGCTCAATCTTTACGGCATTGGTGCCGGCGGCCAAAAGGCGGCCCGCGCTCTCAACCGTGTCGGCCAAGGATTTTCTTGTGGCCAAAAAGGGCATGTCGCCGACGATGAATTTGTCGGTTCCGGCGCGGACGGCGGCCGTGTGGTCCACCATCATTTGCATCGTTCCGCAAACCGTCGTCGGCTTTCCGTGCATGACCATCGAGCATGAGTCGCCGATAAGAATGCAGTCAACGTTTGAGGCTCCTACGATTTTGGCGAAGGCCGCGTCGTAGCACGTAATCATTGAGATTTTTTTGCCCTCTTTTTTGAAGGCGGGAAAGTCTAGAACTGTCATAGTACCTGTCCTTTTAAAGTGATCAAGTCTGCAGTTCAACTATAGCGGACTTCCCCGCCCTTTGTCAAGGTTTGCGCAGGTCTTCGCCATCGTCCGCGCAAAGAAGCCTTTCTCCAGACTTTTCAAGCTTTTTGGCGTAATTTAAAAAGACGCTGATTCTGTAGGGCTTGACTTTTAAAATCTTGGCCAACTCATTGTTTCTTGGAGCCAAAGTCATTTGGCAGCTTTGCAAAAGCTTGTTTTTGTTTTTCCAAGAATTCAATTGATAGTCCAGCTTCTTTTTTAAAAGAATGAATTTTGAGCTTGATGGATCCGTCCGGGCGAGCATCTCCCTGTACTTGCAAACAAAGCCCCAGGCCCTGTCGCGGCAAGCCTCCACTTTTGCCCGCTTTTCGCTCCGCTCCAACAAGCTGTCCTTGATTTTTCGCATCGTCTCAAAAACCCGCTCTTTTGAAAAGCCGCAATAGCCGCTTATTTTTCCAAGGCTGGAATCGTCAATGTACCACGCCGACTTTAAGGCTAGAACAAACGCGGCCCGCTTTTTGTAAAAAACTTCCTTTGGCTCAAGCAAATTTTTGCGGCGGCCAAAGACTCGCCTAAAAACCAGCGGCTCCTCAAAGCCATCTCCGCCGGCATCCCTCACCTTTAGCGAGCCGTCCTCTCCGGCCCGCCCCAAGCGGCTGTTCTTTTCAACCTCGATTTCATATATGTTCTTAAGATTCCTTCTTGTCGCCCGCTTGCTTGCGGTTTCCTCCTCTTTTTTTCTTGACCAAGAAAGCCTGATTCCCGGAAGCGAATAAAAAAGATAGGCGCCCAAAGGCCCAAGCCGTTTGTCGTAGCGGTCAAGGATTCCCTTGAATTTAGGAACGGCGCTCAACAAAAAATCGCTTCGTTCGTCCTCATCCATGTCAAGCAAATTGAAGCGGCCTGGATTCATGTACACGCGCTCAAGTATTTTCATCACGGCCTCCTCCTTGCTCAAACTCCCTTTTTTCCACATTTCCGGAATCATGTCCAACTCGCAGTCTTCCATAACTTTTCCCCTCTAACATTTAATTAATATGCATTAATATAGCAAGAATCGCGCCAACTTCTGAATTCCGCTTGCCTTTCGCGCTCTTTTCCGCTATTATTCCGCCTATGAAAATTTATCTTGCCACAGGAAATTTGAACAAAAAGCGCGAAATCAGCCAGGTTTTGCCGGACTTTGAGGTTGTCATCCCCAAGGAAATGGGAATCGACTTTGATCCCGAGGAAACGGGAACGGATTTTTACCAAAATTCGATGATAAAGGCCCTGGACTTGTGGCACAAGGCGCGCTCGCTAGAAAAAACGCCCCCGCTTGTCATGGCCGACGACTCGGGCATTTGCGTGGACGCCTTGGGCGGGGCTCCCGGCGTTTGGTCGGCGCGCTACGCGGGGCCGGACTTTATGAAAGGAAAGCCCGACGGAAGCAAAATCAGCCAGGACGAGCAAAACCGACATTTAATAGAACAAACCACGGCCGCGCTGGCTGGCGGGCAGCCCAAAAACGGCTTTTTGTACCAAAACGGGCCGCGCAGCTGCCACTATTCCTGCTCGATGGTCCTTTTGGTCAATCCCAGCCGCTTTTTCATCGCGCAAGAGACGATGGAAGGAAGCGTAATCGAGCGAATCGAGGACGCTCGCGGCTCCGGCGGCTTTGGCTACGACCCGATAATCTACCTACCGCAATACAAAAAGACGGTGGCCGAGCTTAGCGCCGACCAAAAAAACGCGATTTCCCACCGCGGCAAAGCCACCCGCGCCATTTTAGAAATAATAAAAACATTGTAAATTAACCAAAAAGGCGAAAAAAACGCGGAAGTCGCGGGGCGGCTTGCGGAAACTCTCTGTTTGCGCCGCCGCGTAAGCGGCGAAGTAAAATAGTTTCAAGCGCAAACAGCGAGTAGCGCAGTTATCAAGCGGTTCCGCAATGACGCAGCCGCAACTGGGAGCGTTTTTTTCGCCTTTTTGTCATTTTTTTATATTTTTTTTCATTTTTTTTAAAAAATTCGCTAAAGTTTTTCGCGGCGCGGGCCGAAAATTATTATGAAGAGTTATGAAGGGTAAAGTTCCGGCTGGAACTGACTTCAGACGAATCAGTATAAAACTGCGTGGATGTAGCCTTGTTATGCTGAAGCGCAATTTTATACTTTTGGAGCAAAAAGGATTTTGCTCATCGACATATTTCCAAGGAGGAAATCTATGGTTATCAACCACAACATGTCAGCTATGTACGCCAATCGTCAGCTCGGCGTAACGGGTCTTGGTCTCTCCAAAGACATGGAAAAACTCTCTTCAGGCGAAAGAATCAACCGCGCCGGCGACGACGCTTCAGGACTTGCAGTTTCTGAAAAAATGCGCGCCCAAATCCGCGGTTTGAACCAGGCTTCAGAGAACGCTCAGAATGGAATCAGTTTCATCCAGACAACCGAAGGCTATCTTCAGGAGACAACTGACATCATGCAGCGCATCCGCGAGCTTGCCGTTCAGGCTTCAAACGGAATCTATTCCGACGAAGACCGCATGCAGATTCAAGTCGAAGTCAGCGCCCTTGTTTCTGAGGTAGACCGCATCGCGAGCGCCGCCCAGTTCAACGGCATGAACATGCTCACCGGCCGCTTTGCCCAGCCCATGGGAGAAAACACTGTGACAGGATCTATGTGGTTCCACATCGGCGCCAACATGGACCAGAGAATGCAGGTTTTCATCGGAACGATGACAGCCGAAGCCCTTGGAGTTCGCGAAATCGGAACAGGCGACAAGATTAACTTGGCCGCTCCGGATGACGCCAACCACGCCATCGGCGTAATCGACGAGGCCCTCAAGAGAATCAACAAGCAGCGCGCCGACCTTGGCGCCTATCAGAACCGCATGGAATACGCCGTTCGCGGCCTTGACATCGGCGCTGAGAACTTGCAGGCTTCTGAGAGCCGCATCCGCGACACAGACATGGCCAGCCAGATGGTTGAGTTCACAAAGAACTCTGTCCTTCAGCAGGCCGGAACTGCGATGTTGGCCCAGGCTAACACACAGAGCCAGAACGTCTTGTCATTGTTGAGATAGTTGACAGAATAATACACAAAAGTGGAGGGGACGGACGAGGAAAGCGCTCGCTTTTCTTGCCCTCCCCTTTTCTGCGTGTAAAAAGCCTTGACAAATCAACAAAATCGGACTAAAATTGTAGTAACTATAGGCGCGTTTTCAACCGCGCTTTGATCTTTGACATATAAAAAGCCAGCCATGCGCTGCGAGCGGCGGCAGAAAAAAATGTTTCGTAAAACGCGAAGCATTTTTTCCTGCCGCAATGGGGTTGAAACGTGCCGGGGGCGCATAAACCGGCATCGCCCGCGCGAACAGGACGCGTTACAAGACGTAGCGTAGTTTAAAACACATGGAGGGCTTAACATGATTATTAACCACAACATGAGCGCGATGTATGCTAACCGCACACTTGGCATGTCAAATGACGCTATCATGGGCAACATTGAAAAACTTAGCTCTGGCGAAAAGATCAACCGCGCCGGCGACGACGCTTCAGGCTTGGCCGTATCTGAAAAGATGCGCAGCCAGGTTCGCGGCTTGAACCAGGCTAACAGAAACATCCAGAATGGTGTTTCATTCATTCAGGCTACAGAAGGATACTTGCAGGAAACTACAGACATCCTTCAGCGCATTCGCGAGCTTTCAGTGCAGTCTGCCAACGGAATCTATTCCGACGAAGACCGCATGCAGATTCAGGTAGAGGTTTCTCAGCTTGTTTCTGAAGTTGACCGCATTGCCAGCCAGGCTCAGTTCAATGGAATGAACATTCTTACAGGCGGCTTTGCCGAGAATTCTGAAAGAGTGATGCAGTTCCAGATTGGCGCCAACATGGACCAGAACGCGAGAGTATACATTGGCACAATGACAGCCCAGGCCCTTGGACTCAAGGGAACACAGGGCACAGACGAGCAGGTTAGCATCGCTAACCCCGAGAGCGCCAACATGGCGATTGGTACAGTGGACGCCGCGCTTACAACTGTTTCCAAGCAGCGCGCGGATTTGGGCGCTTACCAGAACCGCTTTGAAATGGCCTCAAACGGCGTTCAAGTTGCTGCCGAAAACCTTCAGGCCGCCGAGAGCCGCATCCGCGACACCGACATGGCTTCTGAAATGGTTGAGTATACAAAGAACCAGATTCTCACACAGTCTGGAACCGCTATGCTCGCTCAGGCCAACTCACAGTCTCAGAATGTTCTTGGATTGTTGAGATAGTCTAAAATCGCAGTTGTTAAAGAGATCACTGGATGTCGTCTTTTTGACAAAAGCGTGGAAAAGGGAAGGCGCGCCCCTTCCCTCTTCCTAATTTTTCAGGAGGAACGCCTATGAATACGATCAGTAGCATAGGGCAGTCTTTGGCAATGGATGGCCAAATGCGCTACAATTCCGTTCCTATTAGTGCAGGTACAGGAAGTGTAGAACAACAACTCAATATTGCGGACGGCGCCAGCGTCGTTCAAAACATTGAGGCAAACATGGCCCAGACCAAAGCTGACGTCCAGCAGTTGCAGCAACTGTCGGATCAAGTGATGGGACGCAGGCTTCAATTCTCTGTCAACAAAGAATTGAACAGCGTTATAATCAGGGTGGTTGACCCCAGCACCAACAAAGTGCTTAAGGAAATACCGTCCGAGGACATGCAGAGGATAAAAATCAACATGCGAAAGACCATGGGTCTTTTGTTTGATCAAATGATTTAAAAACTCACATGGGATCATCATCGGGGTTATATGGCAGGAATCGGCATACCGGGCGTCAGCGACAAATATAAAACCAATGATCTCGTAGAAGGTCTAATGAAAGTCGAACGCATCCCGCTTACAAGGGAGCAGGATACGCTCGAAACTTACAAGACGCAGCAAAGCGCTTGGCGCGATGTCAATCAAAAAATGTCCTCGCTGCGAGATAGCGTTAAAACACTTTACTCGTATGACAACCCTTTCAACAACAAATTAGCCTCTTCAACTGATGAATTCGCTATAACAGCCGACGCCGGGCGGGACGCGGCTTTTGACTCATTTAAAATCGACGTTATAACGCCGGCGACATGCGACCGCTTTTTAAGCAAGGAAATCGCGAAAGGCGAAGAAGTTCCCGAAGGAACATACACTTTTAAAACAGGCGACAAAACAATCTCATATAAATGGCGCGGCGGAAAAGTCGAGGACTTCATCACGTCCTTGAACAAGCGCGGCGCGAACACAATCAAAGCCTCCTTAATCGGAGTAAACAAGGGGCAAAAGGCCCTGTTGATCGAATCGCTAAAAACCGGCGCCGAAAACCGTTTGGTCTTTGAGAACGCGGCCTTGGACTACGCCTTGGACAAAGAAATGGTAAGAAAAACCGCGTCAAAGTCCACGACTTTTGGAACAAGGGCAAGCGATTTGGCCTCCCCTTCCGCCGACTCGATTTCGCAAGCCGAGCAAGAGGGAATGCCCGAGCTTTCGGCCTCCAACGTAAAGGCCGTCAAGACAGGCCTTTTGGTGGGTCCGCGCGGCGGCGGCGAGATAAAGATTCCGGCCGCCGTGGCTTCCAACGAAAACTCGCGGGTTGAGTTTACGATCAAGGCAAGAAAGACAAGCGACATTACGCAAGCGATAAACCAGGGAGGCGGCGCGCCAGACATTCCCGGCGCCGGAAGCGTCAGCTTTGGCGGCGTAACCGTGGAAAACAAGGCCAGCGAAACTGGAATCCCCGCTCCCGAAAAGCCAAAAGAAGACTTGCTGGAAATAAGAAGCAATTCCGTCTTGTACGCGGTTTTGGAAGACGGAACGGAAAGCGAAATCGAAGTTCCGGCCGCGACCTGGGAATTTGACGAAAAGACCGGACTAGGCCAAGAAGCCAAGATCAGCGTTGACGCAAGAAAGTTTCCGGGCATAAGGGCCATATCGATAAAGAACCGCAATACCGGCGTTGAGCTTGAAGTAAGCGCGATGACCGCTTTTGACGCAAAGAAGGACTTGGGCTACGAAGCCGTCCACGCGATAAGCGAGGCCGGAGACGCGGTGATCAAGTACGAAGGAATCACGATAACAAGGCCGCAAAACGACATCGACGACGTGGTTCCGGGCGTCACCTTGCACGTTGCCGAAAAAACAGAAAGAACCGCTACGATTTCAATCAAGCCCGACACAGAAAGCGCGAAGGACGCCTTGATCCAGTTTGTCGGAAAATACAACCAAGCCGTGGCCGAGATGAACATTCTCAGCCAGAACAAGCCTGAGATAATCCAAGAGTTGGACTACCTTTCAAACGATGAAAAAGAAAGCTACCAAAAAAAGCTGGGCCTTTTTTTCAACGACTTCAGCTTGTCCAGCGCGAAAGGCTCGATGCAAAGAATAATTTCGGCGCAATACAAATTTTCCGAAAACGCCGAAATAACGATGCTTAACCAAATCGGAATCTCGACAAACGCGACAAACTATTCGGGCTACAATCCAGGAAAAATGCGCGGCTACCTTGAGATTGACGAAAAAAAGCTTGACGAAAATTTAAAGAACAACCTTGAGGACATAAAGAAAATCTTCGGCTACGACTCCGACGGAGACTTGATCGTTGACTCCGGAATCGGCTACCTCATCGACAAGCAGCTTACCAGCTACGTTCAGACTGGCGGAATCTTGGCCAACAAAGACAGCGTCCTTAACAGGCAAATAGACTCGACTCAAAAAAAGATCACAAAGCTTGAGCGGCAGCTTGACGACAAGGAAGCCGAGCTTCGCGCGAAGTACGGACAGATGGAAGGAACGCTTAACTCGCTGGAAAAACAGCAAGAGGGAATCACAAACTTCACAAGGCAAAACCAGCGAAACAACAACTAAAGGGGAATGAAAAATGGAAATTTATTTGAACGAACAAAAGCTTGACATAACATTGGAAGACGAAAAAACTGTAGGCGACGTCTTGCGCTCGTTTGAGCAAACCGCGTCGCAAAACAAATGCGCGACAGTCGGAATAAAAATCGACGGAAAGCAAATCGACGCCCAAGACTTTGACAAGGCCGCCGAGCAGCCGATAGAAAGCGCCAAGCGCATCGACCTTACGGTCGTTTCAGAAGACGCCGTCGCCGACGCATTTAAAAAAGCTTCCGCGGACATCAAGGACACCGTTGAGCTTTTGACGCAAATTCCAGCGCAGCTTCAAAACGGCGGCGACTCAAAGGCCAAGGCATCCATCGCGCGCCTTGCCGACGTAGTCGACAACTTTTGCCACATCATCGCCCTTTCAACCTTGTTCCCCGAAAGATTCGCGGCGATAAAAATAGACGGAAAAAATTTGAGCGCCTTCTTTGAGGACTTTATGCCGATTTTCAACGACTTGAACGGCGCGCTTTCAAACGGCGACACGGTGACCCTTGGCGACTTGGCGGAATACGAAATCAGCCCCCGCCTTACAGCCTTGGCCGACGCGGTGAAGAACATTTAGGAGTTTTATGATGGACGCGACAGGATCGCCTTTGGCGGCAAGACAGACAGCCCTTCCCTACACAGTCATGGCCTTCGCCTTGGTTGGCATCGGCGTTTTGTTTTTGCTTTGGATTGTTTGGAAAATCCTTCAAAAAAGAAAGGAGTCGCCCGAATACATCGAGGCGCAAAAGAACAAGCCCACTACATTGGCCAACATTCAAGCTTTGGCAAAAAAAATTTCCTTGACGCGACAAGAGGCGCTTTTGCTGTACAACATTTGCGTCAGGCAAAAGGCAAAAAACATTTATTACCTTTGGAACGACGAAGAGTATTTGGACGGAATCCTGCGCCAAGAATTTTCAAGGCTTAGGCAAAAGAACGCCGAGGCCGACATCTACGAGCTCTTTAAGCTTAAGAGCCGACTGGAAAGAATCGAGCGCATGACGCGCAGCATTCCGTCAAGCCACAACATTCCCGAAGGCGAGACCTTGACTTTGCCGGCCACTGGCGGCCGCTTTTATCCGTTCAAGATTAGAAAGAACGACCAGGACAGTTTGGTTCTTGAGGTTCCCCAAAATTTGGAAGGAACGGAATTCTGCCCAAAGCCCTTGGACAAAATCGTCATGACTTACCTTACAAAGCGCGGCACGCAATACGTTCTTTCTTCAAGAGTGATCCGCTTTCAGCACGGAGCGGGCGGAGCGTCCGAGATGGTCGCAAGCCATTCCAACGCCGTAAGCATGCAAAACCGCCGCCAATGGAAGCGTGCCAACATCGGAAACAAGTGCGTCTTTAGCGCGGTGGAAGAAAAGACAGGCAAGCGCGGCGAAATCACCTACGCTCCCAAAGAGAACAAATACGAAGGAATTTTGGCGGACATCAGCGCCGGCGGCTGCATGATAAAGACGCAGCTGCCGATAAAGCGCGACCAAAAATTGTGGATAAAAATCAGCCTTCCCGAGCGGGGAGAATTTGAAGCCTACGGATTGATTGTCAGCGCGCAAAAAAACAACGAGACGAATCTCTTTTCGCTGCACATTTCGTTCATCGAAATCGAAGAGAAGGACAGAAACGACATTTTTGCCTTTGTCTACAATTACTAACGGCTTGAATTTTTGCGCGAACAGCGCTATAATGCTTGGACATAAACGGAGAATATGACAGTACTTGAGCTAAAGGATGTTGCGCGTGAACCCGGCGCGATCTATTACATAAGACGCTACAGGGCCACAGCCAGCTTAAAGTTGCCGACAGAAATTGTTGATTCAAACATAGAATTCAGCATAGAAACTGGGCCGCTTGGAGACAAAATAATAGAAGTTGAACTCTTGACCCAGCCGAACTATCCGGCTCTCCCAATCATCAAAGCGCTTAGGGAATTCATAAACGAAAACGACAACTCGGGAACGCTGCCGATATGACATTCCACACGTCCAGCGCGGAAGAAACCAAAGAATTGGGAAAACGCTTGGGCTCTTTTCTTAAGAAAGGAGACGTCATCGCGCTTCAAGGCCCCTTGGCGGCCGGAAAAACAACCCTGACAAAAGGCATCGCTCTTTCCTTGAACGTCAAGGACACAATCACAAGCCCCACTTTTTGCTTGATTTCAGAATACGAAGGAAAGCTTCCGCTTTACCATTTTGACGTTTACCGCCTGCAAGGAGCGGACGACTTTGCCAACTTGGGAGCGGAAGACATGATTTACGGCGACGGCGTTTGCTTGATTGAATGGAGCGAAAAAATCATGGACGAGCTTCCCAAAAAGACAATCGTCATCAGGCTGAGCGTAAGCCCTAGCGATCCAAACGCCCGCGACATTCAAATTGAAAATTGGCCCTACGAAAATTTTGGGGAGGCAAAATGAAAGCGCTAGCCTTGGACACGGCGATTTCTTGCATTCAAATCGCGGCAAAAAACGACGGCTATTTGGCAAGCCTTACGCTTGACATCGGCATGAGGCAGAGCGAAAAGCTTTTGCCCGCAATCGACTATGTTTTAAAACAAGCCGACTTAACGCCCGGCCAATTGGACTATACGGTTTTGGCGCAAGGCCCCGGCTCTTTTACGGGCTTGCGCTTGGGCTTTGCCGCGCTAAAGGCCATCGAGCTTTTTGGCGGCTTGAAGGACATGCCGGCTTGCGCCGACCGCGAGCTTGCCTTGCAAGTCTCGAACGCGGAACAAGGCAAAAAAGCGGCCAATTCGCGCATTCCCCTTTACGGAATAAATTCCTTGGACGCATACGCCTGGCCCTTTATGGACTTTGACGGAATCGTTCTTCCGGTCATCGACGCGCATAAAGAAAAATTTTACGCAAAGGCTTTTTTAAACGGAACGGAAATCCTTTCCTGCGACGATTGGGACTTGCGCGCCTTGGAAGAAAAACTTTTAGCCGCGGCAAACGACAATCTTTTGCAAGGCCAAAAACTCGCGGCGAAAGACACGGTTCTTGTTTGCGGCCTTGAGGCGAAAATTTTCGCCGACGCATGCAATGAAAACGGTTTATTCAAAGGAAAAAAAATCATAAGCCAACGAGGCCGCTCAATAAGTTTGGAAAGCCTTTTCGCTTTGGCCGAAGAAAAAATTTCCAAAGGCCTTTCGCCGCTCGCCGACTACGACGGCCCGCAATACTTTAGGGCCAGCGAAGCCGAGCAGCGGCAACAAAATTAAAGGAAAAACTAAAAACACTTGTTAGCCGCATAAGCGGCAACATTCGCGCTCGCGACAAAACTCGCGCGAACAGCCGACTTTTTTTGTCCGCTCAATGAGTTTGCAACTAAGTTAGCGGCCGCTCAATGACTTTTTCCAGCGGCTTACAAGCTGCAAGGCGGCCATTGGCGTAAGGTTGTCCACGTCGGCGCTTAAAATCTCGTCAAGAACAATTTCTTCATCGCTAAAAAGGCCCGGAGCGTTTAGCGCGGACTGGGCGGCGATTCGCGCGGGCTCTTCTTGCGGCGCGGGAACGTTTTGAACCAATACAGGCTTTTCCGAAGCAAGCTCTTGCAAATGTTTTAGAATCTGGCTCGCGCGGTCGATTACGCTTTGAGGAATTCCTGCAAGGCTTGCAACGTGAATGCCGTAAGAATTTTCGCTCGCGCCTTCCTTAATCTTTCGCATAAAAATGACGGAGCCGTCCGTTTCCTTTACGTCCATGCAAAGAAGGCGCATCGAAGAATGCTCCAAGCGGGTAAGCTCGTGGTAATGTGTGGCAAAAAGCGAGCGGCATTTTAGGCTGTTAAGCAAATGCTCGCTTACCGCCCAAGCGATTGAAAGGCCGTCTTCGGTTGAAGTTCCGCGGCCAACTTCGTCCATAATCACAAGCGAACGCTCGCTGGCTCCGCGCAAAATGCGCGCGGTCTCGGTCATCTCGACCAAGAATGTTGACTCGCCGCGCGCAAGGTTGTCGCTGGCTCCGACGCGGCAAAATATTTTGTCCACAAAACCGATTTTGGCCGCGTTCGCAGGAACGTAGCTTCCGGTTTGGGCAAGCAAGGCTATCAAGGCGCTTTGGCGCAAGTAGGTTGACTTTCCGGCCATGTTGGGGCCTGTAATCAAAAGGAACGAAGGCTTTCCGCTTGCCTCAATCTCTATGTCGTTGGGAACAAATTCACCCGACGGCAAGTGGGCCTCGACAACTGGATGGCGGCCGGCCTTGACGTCAAAGTCAAGGCTGTCGTCAACAATAGGCTGAACCCAACGCCCAACGCGGGCGGCGTGGGCAAAAGAAGCCGAAACGTCTGTATAAGCCACGGCGCGCGCCACGCTCATCAAGTAAGAGACATAAGGCTCGATTTGAGAGCGGACGTCCATAAACAAAGAGCGCTCTGTTTCAATAATGTTGACGCTCGCGCTGTTCAACTCGCGCTCAAGCTC
Source organism: Treponema sp. UBA4377 (assembly GCA_002391235.1). GTDB lineage: Bacteria > Spirochaetota > Spirochaetia > Treponematales > Treponemataceae > Treponema_D. The sequence continues at coordinate 30,802 of DGRX01000027.1, read as the reverse complement.
TTGCAGTTTTTCGGTCGTGTAGCGGTCGGCGTTTGTAAGAGAGCGCCTCATTATAAAATGGCTTGGAACCTTGTCCAAGCGGCCGCGCGTCACTTCCAAAAAATAGCCGGCCAAATTGTTATGCTTTACCTTAAGGTTTTGAATTCCGGTGGCCGCGATTTCTTCGGCAAGGTAGCCGTCCAAAATTTTATTAAAGTTGTCGTGGACTTCCTTGTAGCGGTCCAACTCTTTTGAGTAGCCGGAACGAATCAAGCGGCCTTCGGTAAAGACCGTTGAAGGGTCGTCGCAAATCGCGCGTCCAATCAAGTCGATTATAAAGCGGGCGCCGCTTTCGTCCATCATTCCAAAATCGTAAGAGGAAAGAGAAGCCTGAATTTCAAGCCAAGCCTTTAGGCTTTCGGCCAAGGCCGCCAAATCCTTTGCGTGCGCCTTTTGCATCGCCACGCGGCCTGCCAAGCGCTCAATGTCAAGAATGCCGGCAAGCTTTTCGCGGCAAAAGGCCGAAAGATTTTCGTTTTCATAAAACATTCTCACGTGACTCTGGCGGGCGGCGATTTTTTTAATGTCCACCAGCGGAAAAGAAAGCCATTGGCGGACGGCGCGGTTGCCCATCGCGGTCAGCGTGTAGTTCACGCATTCAAGCAAGGTGAACTTTGAGGAGCCGTCGCGCAGGTTTTGAAGAATTTCCAAATTGCGTCTTGAAGAGTCGTCTATCAAAACGTAGTCGCTGTCTTGGTAAACCTTGATTCCGGCGATGTGCGAAAGCTCGGCGTTGGTGGTCTTGTCCAAATAATCAAGCAAAAATCCGGCCGGCGCGACTTCCGGGCTGGACTGGTCAAGCGAAAAGGACGCCAAATTTTTTGTCTTGAATTGGCGCGTAAGGCGAGCAAAAGAAGTCTCGCTAGAAAAATGCCAGTCCGGATAGTAAGAGACCAACAAATGCGGAAGCGAGCCAAGCGCCTGCTTTATGTCGCCGTTGTCCCTTAATGACTGGGGAAGCAAAAGCTCTTTGGGGCTTGCGCGGTCCAATTCCTTGGCAAAGTTTTCGGCCATTTTTGAGGCCGGCCAAGAGGTGGCCAAAAATTCCGAAGTGCTCACGTCGACAAAGGCAAAGCCCGCCCTGCCCTTGCTGACCGAAAGCGCCGCCAAAAAGTTGTTGCTGCCCCGGTCAAGGTAGTCGTCGTCAACAACCGTTCCCGGAGTGATGACCTCTACAACCTTGCGTTCGGTCAAGCCGCCACCGGGACTGATTTCTCCGATTTGCTCGGCGATGGCAAGCTTTTTTCCAAGGCGCAAAAGGCGCGCGATGTAAACTTTGGCGGCGTGGTAAGGAATGCCGCACATAGGGCTGCTTTGCCTATGGGTCAGCGTTAAATTGATAAGGCGCGAAACTTCCTTTGCGTCGTCGTCGAACATTTCATAAAAATCTCCGAGGCGGAACAAAAGAATTTCGTCTTTATGCTCGCTCTTTAGCTTGTTGTATTGCTCCATTAAAGGAGTCAGTTCGGCCATCGTTATTGTTCCAAAGCTTCGATTACTTTGTCGGTAATGTCAACGGCTGGACTGTACCACAAGATTGAGTTGCTTTGCTGCAAGTTGATCACCATGGAAAGGCCTTCGTTTTCCGCAACCTTTTTTATCGTGCGGTTGAGGTTTTTGTAGAACTCGTTGTTGTTTGAAAGGTTGTTCTTGATGTTGTTCAACTCAGTGTTTTTTTGCTGGGTGTAAGACTTGAGGCTGGCCGATTTTGTCCTGATGGAATCTTGATAGCTCTTTACGTCGGAGTCCATTCCCAAGTCCTGGGCTTCCTGCAATTTTGTCTGCAAAGAACGGATTTCGTCGGCGCGGCGGGTTATTTCCTCTTGGAACGCGGCGCGCTTTTCTTCGTAGGCTTTTACCGCGGAAGAGTTTCTAAAAAACTGCTCGTAAACTTTTGTCGTGTCAACGACGCCAAAGTTAGTGATATGCTGCTGGGCGAACAAGGCTCCGGCCGCAAAAATAGAAAAAGCGAAGACGATAGCTTTCTTTGAAAATAGTTTCATAATAAATCTCCTAAAAATTATTTGTTTACGATATTGAATGACAGAACGAACTTCCATGTATCGCCCCATTTAACTTTTCCATCCCTTACGGTAAAACAGTTTGCAAGCATAAGCCTCAAAGGAAATTGGGGCATCAAGATTCGAATGTCGGGGCCAAAGCTAAAGTAAAAGTCATTAAGGCTTGCGTTAGAAAGCAAGGCTCCCAAATCGTCTTTGATGGCGACAGCGTCAAAGAAACCGTCGATGGCAAGCATTCTAGGAATGACAGGAAAGCGAAGCTCCAAGTTTTGGCTGAACATAGCCTTTCCTTTTACCGAGTCATAAATGTTTGTCCAACCGCGGCCGTTGAACATGCCGTCAATGTAAAGCTTGTGGTTGTCGCTAACAGCGGAACCGGGAGCCGGCGCTTGGAACGAAACCGTTGACAAAGCGGCAAAAACCAATTTAAAGCTCCAGTTTTCGCTTACGGGAATGTCGCACAATGTCACATAGCCTTCAAGCTTTGTGTCGCTTCTTAAGTAAAAGTCTGTCTCAATGGGAAGCAAACCGTACCAAGCCAAGCGCTCGCTAAAGAACCAGCCTTTTGAAGGATCATAGTTGATGTCGCGGCCGTCCATAGACCACTTGGTCCAAATTGAATTTTGGAAGCCCCAGTTGTTTGCGTAGCGGCTGATAGCCAAGTCAACAGGAGTGTAAAGGCTGCTGTCGTAAACATAATTGGTAAGCGTGTTCGTCAAACCGCCCGCCAAAGTAAGAATCGCCCACCTTGGCATCCAACGATAGGCCAGCGAATGGTCAAATGACAATTGCCAACGCTCGTATTCCATGTAATAGTGCGTCTTGTCAACAAGGCCTGAGTCAGTCCAATACAAGCGCAAGGCTTTCGCTTTGGCGTGCGAGAACGAAAGGTTTTCAGCCCATTCAATCGGAAGGTCCCAAAGCCAGCGCTGAGAGTATCCAAGGCCAACCGACTGTTCCGTCGTGGAAAGCGTGGTGCTCGCCGAAACCGTTTTTCCCAAGCCAAAGAGGTTTGAGTTGGACCACTTTGCGAAAAGCGAGAACGGCAAATCTTCGGGATTGGTAACTCCGGTAAAGGTAATTCCAAACTCAATCGAATTGGTGTGCTGCTCCTCAACAGTAAGAATCAAGTTAACCAAATTGGCGTCGCTGCCAGGCTCGACCGTAGGAACAACGTTTGAAAAGTACTGCAAGTTCATCAAGTTGCGAAGGCCGCTTGCAATCTTTGCCTTTGAAAAAACGTCTCCGCTTTCTATCGGAACTTCGCGCGAAATTACATAGTCCTTTGTCTTTTCGTTTCCGCGAACGATGATTCTTTCAACGTGGCTTCTGTCGCGCTCGGTAATGTTCAAGACATACGAAACCTTGCGCTCGACTGTGTCACGGTTTTCCAAAGGCTGGAAAGAGTTTTCCGTATAACCGTTTTCGTAATACAAATCGCTTACGCCGGCTATCGAGCTTTGGAATTTTGTTTGGTTAAAAACATCCCCTTTCTTGAGAGTCACAAGGGATTCCAAACGCTCCTTTGAAAAAACTTTATTGCCGTAGAAAGTCAAACCGTCAAAAGTGTAAATCGAGCCTTCGTACAAATAGTATGTGATTGTCAACTCGTCGCGGTCTTTTTTGTCGTTGTGGGTGATGTCCCGCGTAATGTCAACAATATGAAAGTCAAGGTAACCGCGGTCCATGTAATACTTTGAAATCAATTGGCGGTCAACTTCCAATTGGCTTTCTTGGAAGGCGCCTTTTGAAAAAACGCCGGCCTTTTTTAGCTTTGTCTGCTTTTTCAGCTTTTTGGTTGGAAAAGCGGAGTTTCCCTCAAAGTTCACTCCGACAAGAGCGATCGAATTTCCTTCGCTAATTATGAATGTAACGGCAACGCCGTTCTCTGTCTCTTCGTAGGTGTGGGAAACTTTCACTGCAGGAAAGCCTTTTTCAAGGTAAACGTCTCTAATCGCGCGCTCGTCCATCAAAGCCTCCGAGTCGGCGAACACATATCCGACCTTGAGGGAGATCGCGTCTTTTAACGGCGGGTTTCTTACCTTCTTGTTTCCCCTGAATTTTATGGAACTGACAACAGGCTTCTCCACAACCGTCAAAACAAGAATCATGCCGTTTCCGGAATCATGGATCGCGCCGGGAACAATTTCCTCAAAGTAGTTCAAGCCTTCCAAACGGTTGAGCAAATCAAAAAAACAGTCGTTGAATTTTTGGCCGATATAGCTGGATGTTAAGCCCGAAAGGTCGGACTGGCGAACGCTTTTCAATCCCTTAAATGTGATTCTGGTAATCGTCTTGTCCACATACCAATCTTCGCTCTCCTCTGAATGCGAATAAGACAAAAAAGCGCAGAATATTAATAGAAGAACAAACAATTTTTTTAACTGAGAGCGCATAATTAAATACCCCAATTTTTTTAAAAACTAAATTTCCATGACAAAGTAAGCGCGGTGTTCTCAACAATTTTCATATTGAGAATGCTTTCCAAATCGGGCGACATGCTCCATCTAACCTTGGCAAAAGGAGCCGCCAATTCAAATCCCAATTCAGGCCTAAGCGAGATACCGTCATACGTATAGTTGTTTCCCCTGCGGTTCCTATCGTAATCCAGCCTTAACATCGCATCCGCAAATATCGCTTCGCCAAAGTATTTACCAATATAAACAGTCGTACCGTCCAAATAGTTACCGGTTAAGTTGTCCGAACCGGAAGAATTTCGATTGACGCTCTGTTTAACGGCGTTTTGGACAACCATTGTCCTTACAGAGAATATATCAAATTTGAAGAAATCACGCAATGCATTTTCCAATCTTCTTATCAAAACTGATTGGAGGGCGTAATCGCCAGTCGCCAGGGCCAATGAAGCCGCGTTATTGGAATTTGCAGTCAAAAGGCCTCCCAAGATTTCCATAATCTCGCGCTCTGACCTGGCGGGGCTTGAGCTTAGCCTCGGGGACAATTGGCTTAGCCTTTGCTTTTCCACTTGCAAAGTAATCGTTACCGGCTCGCTGTTTTCGTCGCGCGTCTTGCATTCCGCCAAAACAGAAACGCTTGGATCAAAGCTTTCGTCGTTGCTGCTAAAGTGAATCTCGCCTTCCCTAATGTAAAAGCTGGAATTCATGTACACGATTTCTCCGCTTCTAATCGGAACGTTGCCGTCCAATACCAACCGCTTGTCCTCGCTGGAATACGAAACCTCCATTTCGCTTCCAGGAACGATAACCGCGCGCAAGAAAGTGGAATATGAAATTTGAACGCGCTGGGCCGACCTAATCCTTAAGTCAACGTCAACAGGCATTCCGTCATCGTCGTCGTCATTGTCTTCGACGGGAGCGAGGCCCGAAATAATTTCGTCGATTCGAGTGGCGCCAAATTCCGCGTTGGCATTTTTTGCGGTCAAGTCGCCGGACACGCCGATCGTGTCATTTTCCAAAGTTACCGCAAGGTCCGCCAAGAAGTCGCCCTTTACATGGATTTCAGAAAGATTTATGTTGAGCGGAACAAAATTGTCCTTAATCGTTTGGATTCTGACTTCAAGGCTGTCCAAGGCCAGGCGGTTCATTTGAATGCTTACAGTCACGTCAAGCGGCTGGTTTTGCAAATGACAGCGGGTGGGCTCTGTGTAAAATTGAGAGCCTTCCAAGAAAAGCGAAATCATGGGAGTCGAAGCGTGTTTCCTAAAGAAATTCGGAAAATTAAATTCAGCGTTGGGAATGTCGATTTGTCCGTAAAATTTTGGATCTGAAACCGGACCGGTCAACATAAAGCCTCCAGTCGCGACGCCCTTAAAGATTCTTACAATCTTCACTCCAAGAGACTCTACAAGCTCGCGGCCATTAATCTGGATGTCGGAAACAGAAACGTTCAAGTCTTCCTTGGACACGCTCCCTTGTATTTTCATGTTAAAAGGAATCGCGTTCTTGATTTCAAGATCCAAGTCGCGCAAATCAGTTATGGTTCCATTCAAGCCGATGTTTTGGCTTGAAGAGACGATCAATTGGTTTTGAATTTTCATCAATCCAATGTGGTAGCTCTTTCGCCGCTTTTTGTCGGCTTTCTTTTCTATCGCGTCAAACTCAATGTTAAGGGAATCAGGAACGCCCTTTCCCACTTCGCTAAGCGCCTGGACCTTTGCCTGCGCGCTGGCAAGAACATTGTTTCCAAAAAGATTTGTCTTTAAGTCAAAGGTTAATTTTCCGTCCCAAGTTTTTTGGTCAAAGTCCGCCAAAATATTCGTAAACTTGCTGTCGCCCCAAGTGGCTTCCGCTTTTTGGATTGAGAACACCTTGTCTTCGACAACCGCTTGGGCCGTCAAGCGCAGGGGCTTTCCTTGTATTGTCATAACGGCGCTTGGAATGTCGATGGTCACAAAGGGATTTGCAGCCATTCCTTGCGCCACAATGTTGGCGTTGACAGTGTCGCTGTTCTCGGAGCCGGCAAAGAAACGCTCGGAGCGAAGGGAGTCGACATTAAGCGTTGTCGTTATAAAAAGATTGTTTAAGAAAGTTCCAGAGAAAAGAGAGCCTACAGTAAGCGGCGTCTTTAATGAGTTTACGAAATTTCCTTCCAGCTTTATTTTTTCTTCGCCCATCGAGTTGGACAAATCAAAATTAAAGTCCGCGCTTTCAAAAACATCTTCGTCAAATCGATAAACGACAACGCCGCTTCCGTTCAGCGTGGAAACATTGTCGGAATAAGTCAAACTGTCAAAGTAAGCGCCGCCTTGGTCAATGTCAGCCGCAAACGTTATGACAGGATCAAGCGAACTGGTTCCTTCCAACAGGCGGCCGTCAAAGTAAGGAACCAAGGCGCGTATGCCCTTGTCGATCGAATAAGAAAAGTTTGATTCAGTTGTAAACGAGAAAGTTCTGTTATTGATTTTTACCGGGAACCCTGTCGCCTCAAAGGAGCCGTCAAGCTTGGCCACCTCGCCCGACGTGTCCGTCTTGAGAGTAAATCGCAAGCCGTATTCAGAATTGATTTCAATCCACCTCTTGTTGGCCAAACCAGAGAAAGTGTACGGAATGCCGTTCAACTCCAAACGTCCGTTCAACAAACGGTCTTTTGAATCGGCAAGCTTTTCCACAAGGCCGTCCATCACAATCTTTTGACCGCCAAAAATAAATTCAAGGCGCGACAACTGGAATGTTTGGTCGTTGCCGTCAGCCTCGAAAATCAGCATTTGGTCGTCGCGGCTTGTGTTTGCCAAAAGCGCGTAAGGCACGCTAAACGAAAATTCCTTTCCAACTCCCGAAGCGAAAATGTCGCAAGAGAAAACGTAAGACTTGACCGCGTCGGAGGCCGCCATCAAAAGCGGTTTCATGTTTTCTTCCGCAAAGAAAGCGGCGGTCTTTACAATGCTGTCAAGATAAATCGCGCTAAATGAAAGCGAGGCTTGCGCCGCCTTGTTTTCAGAAGAATAGCTTCCAAAGACAGAAACAACGCCAGGCTCGTCGTCATGGGAATAGTCAGAAACTTCAAAAGTCCAATCCCAAGAATCCGCGGACGGAAGCGCTGTAAGCTGCGCGGCGGTATAAACGTTTTCGCCAAAGAAGACCTGCGGCGCAAAGCACATAAAACCGTTTTTGTATTCTTCGACAAAGATCTCGGTTGAAATTTCTCCGCCGTTTGGAAGGACAAAGGACTCCACGCTCAAAGTTCCCGAGGGCCGTTTGCTTGCAAAATCAAAGGCGCCGTCAAAGCTTAAGTTGTAGCGTTCGCCGGAAGTCTTAAAATACGGAATCGTTATTCTTTTTTCGTTGCCGTAAAGCGAGTATGAAATGATTGTGTCGCTTTGGAATTTTTCGGCTGGAATCACGTCCGCCGGAACGAAAATGTCGCCGCTTGAATTATAGCCAAAGTCATCGCTTCTGTAATTATATTTTGCCGACGCCTTTAGCGAAAAGTTCATTCCAAACAAGCCTTGCGTCAACGTGTCGCTGTTGCTGGTTTGAACAAAGTTGTTCATGTTAAAGCCGTCGGCAAAAAGGTTCGCGACGCAATCAGCGCTTTCAAAATCCACGCTCGCTTCGGCGTAAATGTTCCTCGCGCTTGGCAGCATCTTAAAGCTTAGTTTTTGCGACCTGTATTCCGCCAAAAAACCGATAAAGCGAGCGCGGTAATTAAAGGCGGCGACGTCAGTAAAGCGCAAGACGGCGGAGCTTCCGTCAACGCCGCGCGGAATCAAGGCCGAAAAGTCAAGGCCGGCGGACATTGTTTCAGATCCAAGAGCCGCTTCCAAAACGCCTGAAAAACTCGCGTCAATCTTGTTTTGTCCCCTGGCTCCGATCAAAGCCTTTGAAATGTTCGCCTCAAAAGATTGGCCGGCGGATTTAAAGAGAAAGCGCAAACGGTAAACGCGCAAGTCCGAGTCAAGCTTAATGTTGGCGTTTTGCAAATTCACTTTGTCCAGCAATTCCTTAAAGCGCTCGCTGTAGGGCTTGGCTTCAAGGTCATCGCTTTGGCTGGCCTTTCGTTTTTCCAAAATTTGAGTCAGCCAAAAATCATTTTCGCCGGATATGATTTTTATCTCAACGTCGCGCAGCAAAAGGCCTTCGACGCATCCCGCAATCTTTCCCCTAAAAAGGTCGCGCATTGAATAATCCAAGAACAAACGGCCAATCGACGCGACTTCCAAACCGCTCTTTGCGTCAACGATGGAAATTCCGTTGACATTCACTCCGGACAAAACCGACGGAGAAAGAGACTTGTAGGAAATCTGAAGGCCGGCGTTTTCCTTAAGGCTTTCGCGGTAAGAGTCAACTGTTCTTTGGATTTGCGTTCCAATGCGGCTGTACACAGGATGCAAAAGCCTGTTTACAACAACAAGAAGAGAAAAAAAGAATAACACGCAAACGCCGATTTTTATGTAACGCTGCTTGAACTTCATCTAGACACGAAGCCCCCTGCGCGCTAAAAAAAACAGACGCGACATTGCAAAATTTTGCATTATGGTATACCTTATATATTATCGGCTGTTTTGGCCAAAATTTTGAGGTTTTCTACTATGATACTTAACAATTTTGTAGTTTTTGAGGGAATAGACGGAGCGGGCACTTCAACCCAAATGCGGCTTTTGGCGGAACGGGACTCAGGCAAAAAAATCGCCTTCACGGCCGAGCCGACAGAAAGGCCGACCGGAAAATTCTTGCGCCAGATTTTGGCCGGAAAAGAAAAAGTCGCCCCGCAAACGGCGGCCTACCTCTTTGCCGCGGACAGGGCGGAACACCTTTGGGGACAAGGCGGAATTGTTGACCAAACCAAAAACGGCTTGACAGTTGTATCGGACAGGTACCTCTTTTCAAACCTGGCCTACCAGGGCGTGACTTGCGGCGAGGACTTGCCCAAAACGCTCAACAGCCCCTTTCCCCTGCCCCAACTTTTGTTTTTCTTTGACATTTCGGCGCAAAAATCCCTTGAACGCGTCGAAAAGCGCGGGGAGGCCAAGGAGATATACGAAAACGAAAAGTTCCTTAGCGACACCGCTTCGCGCTACCGCGCGATAATCGACCGATACAAAAAACTAGAAAACAGCGGCATGAGAATCGTAGAGCTTGACGCCACCCTTCCCAAAGAAAAAATTTCAGATTTAATCTGGAAGGAAATTCTTCCGATAATAAATTCGTGAAAAAGTTCGCGAAAAAAATTTTTGTCCTCGCTCTCGCGCTCGGCGCGGCGGCCTTTTTATGCCTGCCGGCCTTTTCTTACATGTGCAAGTACAAAGAGGACTTTTACAAGCTTTACCACGTCCACTACCAGCAGTATCCCGACGACTGCATGGAAAACATTTACTGGCTGGAGCAGGCCGTCCGCGCCGACTTTGCCAATCCCCTTTACGCCAGGGCGAAAATTCAGACTAAGGACGAATGGGAAAAATACCGGAACCTTTTCCAAATGCACTTGAACCTAAAACTGATTGAGCAGCACATGCGCCTGGCCCGCGTTTACGACAAGAGGGCGATTTGCTTTTACGACGCTCCTTGGAAAGACGAATATTTGGCCAACCTAAAAAAAGCCAAAAGCTGCTACGAGGCAGGCCTTTACTATTGGCGGGAAGCCAAGCTTTGGTCTGAAAAAGCCAGCGAAACAAAATTCCGCTTTTTGCATCTCGCCGACCTGCCTTTCTGGGAAGACGAAAACGCCCGCATCTCAAGCTCGGAGCTGGACTATAAAAAAATCCTTAACCGCGAGCTTGAGCGGGTCAACGAGGAACTTCAAAAGCTGGAAGCCCTTGAATCTAAGAGCTACTAAGATCTTCCGCGCTTAATTCTTGCCGGCTTCGGCTTTTTCCTTTCCAAAAGGCTTGGTCAAGCAAATCACCGCAGGCGTGATTGTGTAGTCGGCCACAAGCGCGGAGCTTATTCCCACAATCGCAAGGAAGCCGGTCGTTACAAAGAACCTCATCGGACAGAACAAGTAGACCGCGAACATGGCGCACAAGATTATGGTGGTCATGAACATAGTCTTTCCTATTTCGCGGAAGGCGTTCTCCGTGGCCTTGGCGTAACTTCCTGTTTGGGCAAATTCGTTCTTTATGTGGTTTATCAAGTGAATCGTGTCGTCCACCGCAAGGCCCAAAATCAAGGGCATTACAATTACCGTAAGAAGGTCAAGGTTTATTCCGCCGTAACCCATCAAGCCCGCAAGGACAAGAACGGGGAACACGTTGGGAATCATGGCGATAAGGCCAGTCTTAACGGACGCGAAGGCCATAATCATCATCACGGCGATGATTGCCAGCGAGAAGAAAATTGACTTAAGTTCTATGCTTATGAGAGTCAAGTCGGAGCGGGCCGTGTCCAAAATGGAGCCGATTGCGTAAACTTTCGCGCCGGGGAAAAGCTCTTTTCCCCTTTTTATGATGGAATCCGCGTCGTCCAAAACCGTTCTTGAATCGTAGCCGGTAAGTTCCACATGAAGGCGGGTCATGCTAAAGTCGTCGTTCTCTATGTCAAAGTAATCTGAAAAATTGTCCGCGTAAAAAGTGAGGCTTTGGGCCGCCACGCCGTCTTCCGTGTCTATGCGATAGAAGTCAGGGTCGTCGCCGTTGAACATTCTGTTCATTTCCTTTAACATTCCGCAAGCGGACAAAACGCATGGACGGCCGTCAACCGTTTTCACAAGGTCAAGATCCTTCATTCCGTCTATAAGCTCGTCAAGCTTTAAAAGATTGTCGGCGCTTCTAAAGCCGTCTTCGTCGTTAGGATCAAGCTGAACCATCACGTCAAAACTGTAAATGCTTCCAAGCTTGGTTTTTAACATTTCCATAAGGCGCGCTATGTGCGGAACCTTGGGGCCTTGCATCGCAAGGACATCCATATTTATCGAAATCTTTTTGGCGCCTGGAATCATGACCGCCATCACCGCGAAGGCGCAAACAGTCGCCAAAAGCCTTTTGTTAAAAATTCCCCGGCCGTATTTTTCAAAGGCAAGGTCAACCTTGGTGGCGCCCCCAAGTTCTTTTTGTTCGGCGGCCGGCTCCTTGTCCTTTCCATAACTCATGGCAATGGGAATCAAAACCATCACATACAAGTAAACGGCCACGACAATGCAGGCCGCGATTCCGGCGCTCCACCTAAGGGAAGAAATTTCAAAGAAAAGGAAGGAAACAAGGGAGGCGACTGTAGTTAGGTCCGTAAACAGAATTGACCAGCCGGTTTCCTCCACGGCGGCGACCACAGAGTCCGCCCTTCTTCCCGTCAGCCTAAAATGCCTTTTAAAAGAATTGATAAGGTGGAGGGAATAGCCGATTGAAAGCGCCATTCCAAGCATAATCGGAAGCGACATGCTTCCAACGTCGGCGGGGATTCCCATATAAGAAGAAACTCCAAGAACCGCTCCAATTCCAAACACGCTGGCAAGCAAAGAAACAAGCACTCCTCTAAAGGAGCGGACAAGAACAATCAAGAACGCCAGCATCACCAAAAAGCCTATGGCCACGCGGACGACAGACTCATGCACGTTGTATTCGGTGGCCTCAAGGTCAATGTAGGAAAAGCCCACAGGATAAAGGGAGCAGATTCCCTTGGAATTTTCAGATTCCTCTTGGACTATTTTTCTTGCGGCGCCAGCCCTTTCCATTTTAGGGTCTTCCACTTGCTCAAGGGGAAGAATAATCCAGCATTCCTTCGCGTCGTCAGAAACAAAAGTGTTGACTAAAGACTTGCGGCTTAAAAAAAATTCTTTTATTCTAGCCAGCTCTTCCTTGTCCTGGGGAATTTTTCCGCCAAAGGGATTTGATATTTCTATTTCGTCTTCCTTTCCAAGGGGAACGCTCATTGTCAAAAGGGACTGGACAGGCCGGGAATAAGCCACTTCCTTTTCCAGCCGCCGGCCTATGACGTCTATTTCGTTCAAAACATCCGGCGAAAAAACATCGTCAGCCGTGACAAGAATCATAATGGAATCTGTGGAAAAAACTTTCTTAAATTTTTCTTCCGCCCGCTTTTGCTCTTCCGTGGCTCCAAGAAGAACCTTGTCGTAAATCGTAGAAAATTTTAAAAGCCCCGCCAAAAAGAAAATCGTAAGAATCGCGGCAACGGCAAGAATCGGCCCGCGCCTTTTTATTTGCGCTTCCGCGGCGCGCCTGAACAAAGAATCGATGTCAAATAGTTTCATTTTTATTCCTCCTTAAAACGAATATTTGGCGCTTATGGTCACGCCGCCCCAATTTCTTAAATCATTGAATGTCTTATAGCCCAAGTCAGAAATAATATTTACGCAATAAACCGAGGCGGAAACTACAAGCGCGTCAGTGGCGTTGTAAGAGGCGTTTAAGACAAACATATTGTTCCATTCTTCAAATTGAACAAGCCCCGCAAGGGAAACTGCCAAAGTGTCCTTAAAGAAGCTTTTTGAAATAGCCAATGTGGCCATGTGGACATAGTTACTGCGAGAAAGCTCCGACATGTCTCCAAAGGCAAGGTCTCCGTAATACTGCGCCGACAAAATCCAGCCGCCGGGCATCCAGTCAAGGCCCGCCAACATGACCAATTTGTCGCGTTTTTTGCACCCAAAGTCAGGGTCCGAAGCAAGAAAGGACCAAATGGCCAAGTAGTCGCTTAAATCAATGTCGATTTTTGTCTTTGGAATCGCCGAGTCATAAAAGAAAGCCCCTTCAAGACGAAGGACAAACCCTCCCAAAGGAATCGAAGCGTCAGCGCCAACCATAAGGGACCTATTGTAGTCCATGTTCAAACCATCCAGTTTAAACGAAGACGGAAGACGGTCATAGCCGTAAAAACCGTATAACGAAACGTCGGCGTATTTCCAGTAGGCGCTGGCCTTTAGAGCGTATTCAAAGTTTTCAAGCTTAGGCTCAGGCACGTTATTTTTTAATTCAGACAGAGAAAACCCGAAAGAAGCGGCAGAATCGGCAGGATCGGCAAGAATCTTTTGTACGGGATGCTTTTTCGCCGTAGGCAGGACGCTGGCGCGGACGATTGGAATCCAGTAAAAGTCCAGCGAGTAAATGTCGGATTTAAAAGAAACGCGGGCCGCGTCAATTCCCATGTATGTGTCCGACAAGTCAAAAAAACTAAAGCTTGTATAATTCCTTGGGCAAAGAACGTTTGTCACTGTAAGAAGGTCCGCCTTTCCCCAGGCCACTATCTGCCGGCCACCGCGAAACGCCCAGTAATCCGACGTATAGTCAATCCAAGCCTCTTTTAGCGAAAAGCCTAGATGACTTTCGGCCGCCCCCAAGTCAAAAGAGTCCGACAAGGAAGAGAGCGGATCCAAAATCACCCGGCCGTTCATAAAAAAAGTCGTTTTTTCTGTGGCGTAAAGATACAATTCAAGGTCGCCCTTCATTTCCGCCTGAATCAACTCCCCCGCCCGCTTTGCGTAGGGCAAAGGAGTTGACATGTCTGTCAAAAGGCTGAACGAAAAATCTGTGTCAAAGGCAAAAAGACAAAACGGCGACAACAGAATTAACGCCGCCAAAAAAAACGCTTTCATCAGGCTCTCCTTATTTTTTGATTCCTCGCTCGATGGAAGAAACGGTAAAGAGATTGTCAGACAAATCAATGTTGTGTTTCAGGGACTTCATCTGTATGGTCGAAAAATGTCCCGTCTGAACGTTTGTCATGACCATTTTATTGACAGTCCAAAAGCCGTCAACTTGCTTTATGTCCGAGCAGACAAGCTCTCTTTGAAGCTCTCCCCTTTGGTCAAACAACTGGACTTTTTGCGGAATGTAGTTGTCCTTTCTGACCCATAAAATTCTTCTGGGAATTTTTTCGCTTGAATCCTTGGACACGCAGTCCAACTTCCAGCAGTCCGAGCCTTCAACCTTTTCCTCTCCCACAAGCGTAAAATTGTCCTTGTTCAGGCCTCTGTCGCCGATGTCTTCATAAGTAAAGTCAGAACCCATAAAATCGTCTTGGCGGGAGCTTCCGCTGATTCTGCGAACCTTTTTCATCGCCGGCATATAAAGCCAGTTTTCGGACTCCTTGGCGTCGGCTTTTTTAGAGTCGTATTCAAACGACAAATAGGCCACGCCCGCAACTTCTTTTGGAGCGGAAAAAGTGATGAGCGTCTTTTTTACTCCGTCATACAGCTTTTTGCGCAAGGAAATTTCCCGGACGCGAGAGGCTCCGCTCTTTGCCTGAATCGTGAGCGAGGCTTCGTAAAAAGAAGTCTTTCCGCTCTCTTGATTGTAGGCGCGGCTTGCGATTTCATAGGCTGTCAAGCCTTCCGCAAAAGCGAACATGGGCAATAGCATTAAAGCTCCCAAAACTGTGATTTTTTTCATACAAACCCTCCTTAAGGTTTTATTATTTATGAATGTCATGAACAACTTCTTTTCCAAAAGGCTTTGCGATGCAAATGACAGCCGGAGTGAGCGTGTAGTCCGCAAGCAGCGCCGAGCTTATTCCCACAATTGCAAGAAATCCTGTATGGGTAAAAAAACGCATCGGGCTGAACAAATAAACCGCGAACATGGCGCAAAGAATGGCGCTAGTCATGAACATGGTCTTGGCGATTTTTCCAAAGGAATTCTTTACGGCTTCCATATAAGAACCTGTCCGCAAAAAATCTTTTTTTATGTGGTTTGTCAAGTGGATTGTGTCGTCAACCGCAAGGCCCAAAACCATGGGCATTACCGTCACCGTGAGTATGTCAAGGGGCTGGCCCAAATATCCCATGATTCCGGCCAAAGTCACTATAGGAGCGATGTTCGGAATCATCGCTATAAGCCCCGCGGTCGCGTTGGCAAAGGCTGCCGCCAACATAAAAGCGATTATTAAAAACGAAATCATCAATGACTTTAGTTCCAGCTCCACAAGGACGTCATTTGTTCTGGCGTAGTCAATCACGCGGCCTATGGAATAAACATTCGCGTCCGGAAAAATTTCTTTTCCAATTTCTTCTATGTCCGCCACATCCGCAAGAAGTTTTTTTGAGTCAAAGCCGGTAAGCTCCAAGTGAAGCCTGACGACGCCATAGTCGTCGTTGTCAACGTCAAAGTATTCCCTAAAACTGTTCGACCAAAAAACAAGGGTTTGCGCGGCCGCCCCGCCGTCAGTGTTTATGCGGTAAAACTCTTCTTTGTCGCCGTTGAACACTCTGTTTATTTCTTTTAGCAATGGAAGCGGCGAAAGGACGCGGGGCTTTCCAGAAGATTTTTTTACAAGCCGTAAGTTTCCAAGTCGCGAAACCATTTTTTCAAGCCTTAAAAGATTTTCCGTCTCTTTAAAAGCGTCCGGGTTGTCAAACAAAACCATCACGTCAAAGCTGTAAATGCTTCCAAGCTCGTGGCGCAGCAATTCCTTGGCGCGCGCGATATGGGGAACCTTTGGCCCTTGCATCTCGAACAAGTCCATGTTGACCGATATGCGCCTTATGCCAAAGGCTAGGAAAATCATAATCGCGGCGGAAATGACGGCCACAGGAATTTTGTTTTGGACGACAAAAAGCCCCGCGCGCTCAAAGGCAAGGTCAACGCCAGTCGCGGCCTTGGCTTTTTCGACGCCCATTTCCTCTTGGTCTTTTCCAAAGGACATGACTATTGGAATGACAAGCGCGACATGCAAATAAACGCTAAAAACAATGCCTGCGGAAATTCCTCCTATCCAGCGCAAAATTTCCATGTCAAAAAATAAAAACGAAATCAAAGACGCGACTGTGGTGGCCACAGTAAAAAAGAGCGACCAGCCGGTTTCCTCCGACATCAAAATGACAGACTCAATTCTTTTTCCAGTCCGCCTAAAATGGCGTTTGAAGGAATTGATTACATGAAGGGAATAGCCAATTGAAAGCGCCATTCCCAGCAAAATCGGAAGTGAAATGGCGTTCGCGTTTATTGGAAACCCCAAATAGGACGAAAGCCCCAACACGGACGCTATTCCCAAAAAAGCGGACAAAAGGGAAAAAACGACGCCCCTTAACGAACGGAGCAAAAAAATCAGCATAAAAAGCATGACCGCAAAGCCGATTGAAATTCTTGTCAAGGCCTCGCGAATCGCGTAATCGCTGGCTTCCGTGGCGGAATAATCCCAGCCCACAGGATTAAGACTGCAAACGCCCTGGCATTCTTTGGACACTTCTTGAATAATCTTTTGCGCGGCGCGACTTCTTTGGTTTCTAAAAGACCTGTCATCTTTCACTCTGGGAAGGGGAAGAATCAGCCAAGTTTCCGTAGCGTCGGCGGAAACAAAAACATTGACCAAGGACTCCCGGCTTAAAAAGAAATCTTTTATCTCCTTTAATTTTTTAGGGTCGTCAGGAATTTTTCCGTCAAAGGGATTCTTTATTTCTATTCCGTCTTCGCTTCCTACAGGAACCGTCATTGTCAAAAGGGAATAAACGGAAGAGGCGGTGGGAACTTCCGTTTCCAGCCTTCGGCCAAGTTTGTCTATGACCTTTAAAGTTTGCGGACTGAAAACGTCGGCGGAAGAAACCAAGACATAAATGGATTCATTTGGAAAAGTTTTAAAAAACTTTTCTTCCGCCTTTAAAGTTTTTTCGTTCGGTTTCGAGGCCTGGACATCGGCGCTGACGACTATTTTTCCAAGGCCAAGGAGCGCTAAAATGTCCAAAAAAAGGAAAAGGGCAAGAATCTTTTTTCTATGCCGCGTTTGAAATTCCGCAAGATTCTTAAAGACTTTGTCAACGCCAAAAAGTTTCATAAAAAATCCACCTTAATTTTAGCGGAATTTTACAAGTTTTTCAAGCAGAATTTTACTGACAACAAAACATCTGTATAGAAAATTTAGAAAGGGCCCGGACGGAAGTTTTCATCGGGGAAGCGGAGCTAAAATTGGCGCTAGAAAAACCGCTGAAAGCGAAAAGCTAGAGGCGATGGACCGCTCGTATTGACGAACGCTGCCGTATTACGGGAAAAGCTCGTTGACCGCGCTTGCCAAGGCCGTGTTGCTATACATTTGGTCAAGCGTAAGAGCCTTATCGACAGGCGCTCCGTCCTCGCAATTGCTCCAGTCCGCCTTGTGCGACTCGCGCATGCAGCCTGAATACTGGAAGGGAAAGCCGTCCGCGGTGCAGGCATAACGGACGACGCAGCTTCCGCCCACGCTTCTGATTCCCGCGATTTTTATGCCGTTGTCCCAGCAAGTGTTCGCAAAAGAGTTTCCGCACGAAAATGTCACGTTGCTTGTAAGGACGACAAAGTTGTAATTCTTTTTTTTGTCTTTGTCGTCTATCTTTCCATCCAAGTTTATGTCGGCTGGCCCTGTCTCAACCTTCTTTCCGCCGGTGAAAAAATCATAATAAAGGGTGGCGGCGTCCTTTGGGTCAAGCAAAAAACACAAGGCGTAATGAAGCGCGGCTGTGTCTCCGCCGGGGTTGCAAGAAAGGTCTATGACAACATTCTTAACGGAATTTTTATAAGAGGGAACGTTTTCAAGCGCGTAAAAGGACTTGTAAAAGATTCCCACGGTGTCGTCAGGAATTCTAATGCCGCCTGCGGAAGGATCAGGGTTGGGGCTTCCTGGTCGGGGAGAAGCGTAATAGCTTTTCCAAAAGGCTTCATTGTACTCAAATTTATCAAAGCGGATTATCGCGGTCTTGTTTGAGTCGATGACCTCAAAGGCGGGCGGCGCGTCAGGATCAGAGGAGGACTTTCCTATGTAGCTTGCGCCGGAAGCGGCTCCGCTTTTCAAATTTTTCCTAACCTCCGGATAGCTCTTCGGATAGCTCTCCGAATAGTTTTGCAAGCGCGCCATTAGCAAAGCGTATTTTTTGCTGAACAAATTTTCAGGTCCGTATTTTGCCGCGATATAGGCCTGCGAAACATAATCCTGCTTGGCGGTAAAAGACGAGTGCGCGTCTCCGTACACCCTGTCATAAAGCATGTCAAGGCCCGCGATGTAATCAATGTAAGAGGAAGAAAGAAGAAGGGAACGAATGTCGAGCGCGTTTTGAACAAGCATTCGCTCAAAGTCAAGAGGGTCGGTCGCGGCGACTTTTTCCTTTACAGGACATCCGTTTCCGTCGTCGGCAAAGCCGTAATAGCCAGGCCGCCCGTAGAGATTTTCGTGGATAAAGCGCAAAAGATTGTATGAAAGCGAAACCAGTTCCTTTGGCCGCTCTCTTAAATTGCCCGCGGAATCAGTGTACCAGGGGCTTTTGTAAAACGACGCATAGCCTGAATCTTTGTCGTAATAATCTTCGTCCGTTCCGGTAAAATAAACGGCTTGGCCGTTGTAAAAGTAGCGCTCGTAATTTATCATTGAAAAAACATTTGAAAGGACAAAGAGGGGAATGTAAACGTCGTCGATTCCGCCATACACGCAAAAGCCGTATTTTGCAAGGTCAAAGGTCTTGGCCTTTTCTCCGGTGTAGGTTTTTACAAGCTTAAGAAAGCCGACAACTTCGCTTGGGTCCATGCTTTGAAAGTCGCCGAAGGTCGGCATGAAAATCGTGTCTGAGTCTTTGTTGACGACGATGACATATCTTTTGGCGGCGGCGTCCGGGTCTTGTATGACATAACGGTAGTCGCCCTTTGAGTACGACTCCGAAACAACTGAATATTTCATGCAAGACGTAAGGTAATGCCTAAGGCCCACATAGGGAACGTAGGAATCGCCCTTATAAAAACGCGCGCTCATCGAGCCTGTAAGCCGTTCCTTTGGAGCCAAGACAGGAAGAGACTCCGAAACAAAAGCCAAGCTTTCTTCCTGGGTGGCGTCGGAATAAATGTTTGTAACTGGATTGTCGCTGTAGGAACAGGCTGCAAAACAAAAAGCTAAAAACGCAAGGCAAAAAGCGCCCGACATCTTAAAAATCTTTTTCACGCGTCCTCCTGCATTCCCTTTCATTTTAACAAAAAAAACGCGCCTTGAATAGGGAACGGCGCCGACAGCGCAAGGCAAACTCTGCCACTAGCAAAAGCGCGAAAAATGCGGTAATATGGCTTTATGCAAGAAAACGCCTTTTCTATAAATTACCAAAAGCAATATATCGCGACGCCAAAAAGCGAAATTCATTTTATCCAGGACAAAATCGACTTAAAAAAGCTTTTCTTTTCGCAAGCCCAAAACTGCCGCCGCCTCTTTGCCATTGACACAAACGTGGCCGCCCTGCCCTGCCTTAAAAATTTCGTCGCGCTCTTCGGCGCTGACGGAAAGCAAGACCAAAAAGCCGCCGCCAAAATCAAGCCCGGCGTTTACGACGGCTCAGGCGCGGCCAAAGGAAACGCGCTAATAATCGTCCAGGCCGGAGAAAAACACAAGACTATAAAGACCGTCCTCCAAATCGTAGAGGCCGCTCTGGACCGTTCCTTTACACGAAAAGACGTTTTTTGCGCGATAGGCGGCGGCGTTCTTACCGACATGACGGCCTTTGCCGCTTCGCTTTATAAGCGCGGCGCGGTTTGCGAATTCGTTCCGACAACTTTGCTTGCGATGGTTGACGCCGCGATGGGCGGAAAGACCGGATGCGACTTTGACGACTACAAAAACATGATCGGCGCCTTTTATCCCGCCCGAGCGCTTTACGTTTACCCGGACTTTGTCCAAAGCCTTAACGAACGCGAATACCGATCGGGCTTTGCCGAAGCCTTTAAGACCGCGCTCCTTTACAACAAAAAAATGTTTGAAGAAATTTCAAAAAAGCGCGAGCTTGTAAAAAAGCGCGACAAGGCCTTTGTCTTTAAGATGATTCAGGCCTGCGCCAAGGCCAAGGCGCGCGTGGTCCAAAAGGACATGATCGAAAAAAACATTAGAATGCAGCTTAACCTGGGCCACACATTTGGCCACGCGCTTGAAACTTGCGCGGGGCTTGGAAAAATCGCGCACGGAGACGCCGTCGCTTGGGGAATAGGCCGCGCGCTTTGCCTTAGCCAAAAGCTTGGTCTTTGCCCAGACGAATACAAGGAAAAGGTCTTTGAGCTTCTAGAATATTTTGGCTGGGAAACAGCCGCCGCCCCCAAATGCTTTTGCCCTAAAGACGGCGCGAAAAAAATCCTTGAGGCGATGCGCCGCGACAAAAAGAATTCCTCCAGCAAAATCCGCGTTATTTTGCAAAGCGGCCTTTGCGATACAGTAATAACGGAAGTCTCCGACAAGGATATCTTAAAATGCCTGTGAATCCAGAACTTTACTTTGACTGGGCCGCGACGGCCATTCCCGACCAAGACATTTTGGAGGCCGCGCTAAAGGAATCCTTGGCGGCTTGGGCCAACCCTTCAAGCGTTCATGCGGCAGGAAAAGAGGCTCGCGCCGCCTTGGAAAAAGCGCGCTCGGACTGCGCGGCCGTCTTTGGCGTCCAGGCCAAGCAAATTATATTCACTTCCGGCGGAACCGAAAGCGACCACATTCCCCTGCTGGCGATTTTAAACCGCCCCGAAAAAGGAAACGTCGCCGTAAGCGCCATAGAGCATCCTGCCCTGCGCGAAATGGCCGAGGAGCTGAAGAAAGTCGGAATCGAATGCCGCTTGATTCCGTCCGACAAAAACGGCTTTGTCACGCCAGAGGCGGTCTTGCAAACGGTTGACGCAAAGACCCTTTTCGTGTCCGTAATGGCGGTCAACAACGAAACCGGCGCGGTCCAACCAATCCAAAAAATCGCCGCCGCGCTTGAGGAACAATACAAGGGCAAGCGAAAGCCGCGCTTTCACGTTGACTGCGTTCAAGCGCTTGGAAAAATACCGATCGATTTTCTAAACGAGCCCGGGCTTGACTCGGCGGCCTTTAGCGCGCACAAAATTTGCGGGCCGCGCGGCATCGGCATTCTTTACCTTAAAAAAGAAGAGGAAATATTTTTGCGCGGCGGCGGGCAAGAAGGAGGCGTCCGCAGCGGAACCGAAAACCTTTTTGGCGCCATCGCCTTCGCAAAATGCCTTGAGCGCCACGCGATTACCGCGCCTGTCGCCGAAACCAAAAACGGCGGCAAGACCAAAAGCGCCGCGCGCCTTGAGGAACAAAAAGAATGGACGTCATCTTTTATAAGGGGCTTGCTTTCGATAAAAGGCTGCGAAATAATCCCGAAAGCGCGCGGCGTTCTTAGTCAGGAAGCCACTTTCGGCGCTAGCGACAATTTTTCGCCTTGGGTCGTTCAGGCAAGCTTTAACAAAATTCCGGGCCAGGTTATGCTCCGCGCGCTTGACGCAAAGGGCATTTGCGTTTCTACCGGAAGCGCCTGCTCGTCAAAAAAAGCCTCGCGGCCGATATTGGAAGCGATGGGAGTTCCGGCGGCGCAAAGGGAAACGTCAGTCCGCTTTAGCTTTGGGCCAAAGACCACGCAGGCGGGAATGCAGGCGCTTTTGGACGCGGTAAAGGAAGTTTGCGCGGCCTTTAACTAGCGCCGCCGCTTTTTGGCCTTGCGAAACTTTTTTGTTTTGCAAGCGATTTTTATTCTTTTGAAAATTTTGTACTGCCCAGCTGTCCGCAGGCGCCCTTGATTCCGGCTCCGCGGCGGCGGCGAAGAGTCACGTTAAGGCCCGCGGCCTCCAAGGCGTTAACAAAATCCTCGCACTCTTTTTGCGACGGCTCTTTAAAGGGAAGCGCTTCTATCGGATTCCAAGGAATAAGGTTTATGTTCACGTCAATGCCGCGCGCGAACTCAATCATGCGGCGGGCACTGTCCGGCCCGGTGTTTTGGCCGGCCAAAAGCGCGGCTTCAAGCGTCACGCGGCGGCCGGATTTTTTTGCGTAGTAGTCAATCGCCTTTCGGACTTCCGGCAAGGGATTCGTTTTTGTGACCGGCATAAGGGCCGCGCGCAAGTCCGGGTCGGCGGTCGTAAGGCTCAGGGCCAGGCGAATCTTTGGGCCGTTGTCGGCCAGGTCGTAAATGCCTTTTATTATTCCGCAAGTGGAAAGCGTTATTCTTTTTGTTCCAAGCGCGCGGCCTTCTTTGTTTGTCAAAACGGCGATCGCCTTTCTTATCGAGTCAAGGTTAAGCATCGGCTCGCCCATTCCCATAAAGACAATGTTTTGCAGCTCGCCGCATTCCTTTTCCAAAAACAAAAACTGTTCGACGATTTCGGCCGCGGTCAAATTGCGGGCAAAGCCCAAATGGCCCGTCTGGCAAAAAGCGCAAGCCATCGCGCAGCCGGCCTGGCAAGAAACGCAGGCGGTCTTTCGCCCTTCGATGTCGGTAAGCAAAACCGTTTCGATTAAAAGGCCGTCAAAAGTTTTTATCTGCAGCTTTACCGTTCCGTCGGAGTCTTTAAAAACCTGCTTCACGCAAGAGGAGCGCAAGACGGCCTTTTCTTCCAGCGACGAGCGCAAGTCCTTGGAAAGGTTTGTCATAGCGTCAAATGATTCCGCCCCGAGCGAAATCCATTTAAAGATCTGCTTTCCTCTAAAGGCGGGCGCAAGGTTTAACTGTGAGGAAATTTCGTCCGGCAAAAGTCCGGCCAAAGCGATTTTTTCCATCGGGCGACTTTCGGCTTGTCAAACGCTCTTCTTAAGGCGGTCCAAAGTTTCGTTAATCGCTTGGCTTCTAATGCCAAACTTTTGGAAAGACTCAAGAGTTTCTATCGCCTTTTTCTTTTGGTTCATCTTTGTGTAGCTGTCGGCCAAGTCGATGTAAAGGCGGTAATTTTTGGGATCGTTTTTAATCAAGGCTCCAAGACGCTCGGCGCTTTCCTCGTAGCGGCCCTCGCCCTTGCAAATAAGGGCCAGGCCAAGCGCGGCGTAAATGTCAAAGTCGATGTTCATCGCCTTGTTGTAATACATTTCGGCGGTGCGGTAGTCGCCTGAATTGCGGTAAGCGTCGCCCGCGCGGGTAAGGATAACCTTGTTGTTTGGATCCATGTCCAAAATCTTGTTCCAATATTCAATTGAGCGGAACTGTTGGTTCATTCCGCGGTAGCAGTCGGCAAGACCAAAAAGCGCGTAAAAGTTTTTTGGATCAAGGCTAAGCGCCCTTTCAAAAAACGGAACGCCTTTTTCAAAGCTCTTTAGCTTTCTGTGGCAGTTTCCGATGCTGGTCAAAACGCGGATGTCAACTTGGTTCTCGTTAAGCTCAAGCATTCTCGTCCAGTAGAAAAGAGCGTCCGTGTATTCCTTAAAGTCATAGTGCAAGTGGCCCAAACCGATCAAGGCGTAGGGATTGTTTTCTTCCATGTCCAAAACTTTAAGATAAAGCTGCTTGCTCTTTTTAAAGTCGCGGATTTTTCTATAAGCGTCGGCCACGCGGGTCAAGACAGTGATGTTTCTGTCGTCGTGGACCAAGTACTGTTCCCAAATGTCAATCGCCTTGTGGAATTGGTTCAAGGTCTTGTAGCAGTCGGCCAAGCCAAAAAGCGCGTAGTTGTTTCCAGGATAAAATGAAAGGCACTTTGTGTAATAGTCGATGGCGTCGTTAAAATGGTTAAGCTTTCTTTCGCTGTCGCCCAAGCCTACAAGCGCGTAATTGTTGTTGTTTTCAATCTCAAGGATTTTTTTGAACTCGGCCTTGGCCTGGTCTATCTCGCCTTCTTTTAGAAGCTGGTATCCGCGCTTTGAAAGTTCCGCGATTTCGTTGTTCTTTCCATCGATTTTAATCTCTGGATACTCATCAAAAGAATTCTGTCCGATGTCGCTCATTTTTTAACTCCTGTGGAACAGCTCCAACGCCCAAGGCTTTTGGCTACTGCTCGCCATTGTTTTGATCGTCTTTTAATAGACTTCCAATTGTCGCGGCGATTTTTTCGTAAATCGGCCCAACTTTGCTGGTATTATGCGCAAGCGTATACATTTTAAGCGCCTTAAGCGTTTGTTTTTTTTTGGCGTATTCATCGCCAACGCGAATCAATCCGTCGGAATATCCGGTTGTCAAATAAACGCGCCTAGCGCTTTCGATGTCTCCGTTGTTAAAAAAAACGTTGCCGCGCCTATTGAGGATTGCCTTTTGTTCGGACGAAAGCCCTTGAATGGGTCTGTCGGTAACTTTTATAAATCCGTCTGGAATTTGCTTTTCTTCCACAACGTCTTTAAAATTTAAGGCCATAAACTTTTCCAATGTTTTTTTACTTCAACGCGTTTCCAATTATAACATAATTTTTTATTTTGTCAAGAAAATAATTCTACGGCGGGCCATGCGACGCTAGCAAAAAAGGCAAAAAAATGCTAGTATTTCGCCATGACAAAAGAAGAAGTTTGCAAAATGATCGACCATACGCTTTTGGCCGCCACGGCGACAAAGGCTCAAATTCTTAAGCTTTGCGCGGAGGCGGCCGAGCGCTCCTTTGCGTCCGTTTGCGTAAACCCTGTTTGGGTTTCCCTTGCCGCCAAGCAGCTTGAGGGAAAAACGCCAGCCGTTTGTACAGTAATCGGCTTTCCTTTGGGAGCGGAAAAAAGCAAAATAAAGGCGCTTGCCGCAAAGGAGGCCGTCCTTGACGGCGCCGGCGAAATCGACATGGTGATTAATATCGGAGCGGCAAAAGAAGGCCGCTTTGACCTTGTCCAAGAAGACATCGCGGCCGTTGTCCAGTCCGTAAAGGAAGCCGCCGCCCAAAAAGGCAAAAAGGCGCTTGTAAAGGTCATCGTGGAAACCTGCTACTTGACCGACCAAGAAATAGAGGGCGCATGCTTAGCCGCCAAAAAAGCCGGCGCGGACTTTGTAAAAACCTCAACCGGTTTTGGAACGCCAAAAGACTCAAGCGGCAATCCTCTTCCAAACGGAGCGCAAGTCCGCCATGTCCAGCTTATGCGAAAAACAGTCGGGCGCGACATGGGCGTAAAAGCCAGCGGCGGAATCCGAGACGCGGCCGCGGCCCGCGCCTTGATAGAGGCCGGAGCCAACCGTTTGGGCTGCAGCGCGGGCATCGCCATCGCGGACGGCTGGTCCACCTGAGACGCGCTTTAGACCCCGGCTTTTTGCCAGTACATTTTGTTGTCTTCAAAAAACCAGCGGACGCGGCCTTCCTTGTAAAGGTAAGTCAAATACGAGCGCAGCGAGCTTCCGATAAGCATAAACTGGCTTAGCCGCAATGTCATGTCGCTTTTGTCGGCAAAGGCCTTTAGAAGCTCCTCGTGCGTCTTTGGCTGGACTAAAATTTCCTCTATAAGCCGCTCGTTAGAAATCGTTGAAATCAAGTTAAGCTCAGAAAGCTCGTCCACCTCGTCGTAAACGTCTCCGTGGCTGGGAACAAAAAAGTCTGCGTCAATTTTTGCGATTTTTAAAAGCGACTCCTTAAAGGACTTTACGTCCACCACAAAGGGCGTCCAAAAGCGCTTTAGCATCGTCCGGCCAAAGATTCCGTCGCCGGCGTAAAAAACTTTTTTTTTGTCCAAAGCGGTTGCCAACACTCCGACCATGTCAAAGCTGTGTCCTGGCAGCGGAACAAATTCAAATTCAAAATCGCCGCATTTTATTTTTTGTCCGCCTTCAATCGTTTGGTCAACAAAGCACTGCGGCGCGTGAAAGTATGGCACGTCCAATTCCGGCAAGGGAAAGGCCCCGTAAAAAGACTGCGCTTGGATTTGCGGAGTTTCGGCGCAAGACTTTTCGGCCTGGCTGGTCCAAATTTGGCAGCCGGCGTTTTCCTTTAGCCAAGCGGCGCCGCCAATATGGTCTGCGTGCGCGTGCGTGCAAATGACAGCCTTTAAGCGAATTTTTCCAAAGCGCTTTTGGCAAGCCTCGTAGATTTTTTGCGCGAAGGCGGCGTCTTCGCCGGCGTCGACAAGATAAAGCTCCGTCAAGCCAGAAGAAAGCTTTTGGGCGGCGACGCCAATGTTAGTCGGTCCAGGAAAAACGTAAAGGCCTAAAGCCAATTCCTTAAGAGCCAACTCTTGGCATTTTATTTCAGCCAAAATCAGTCTCCGCCCTTTTGCAGCTCGCGCTTGATTTTTAGGATTAGAATCGTGTCCCGCACGGCCAAGCCCGCCGCCGCCAAGAACAAAAGGCCCATGACGGCGTAAAAGAGAGGGCTTCCGGGATTGTTTTTAAAGTCTTTAAATGTCACGTAAACCAGGAAGACGCAGAGAGCGCCGCACAAATAGCGGTTTGACTCCAAACCTTTTTTTTGAGCTTCCAATTTTTGTCTTTCCGCGTCTTCCATATTTTTACTTCGCTATTTCAATCTTAACAACTTTGTAGTTGTACAAAGTTTCGTTGATTCTAAACGAGAATTCCTCTTCGGCTTTTTTGTCCAACAAGGCGTTTCCGCGCGGAGACATGTAAGAAATGATTCCCTTGTCCGGATCTGATTCCCAAGGTCCAAGAATTGTGTATGTCTCGTTCTGGTTTGTGTCCTTGTTGAGGAGCGTGACTTTCGTTCCAAAAGAAACGACAGCGGTGGAAGCTGTTGTCGGGTCAAAGACAACCGCGCGGTTAAGTTCTTCCTGCAACTTGGCAAGACGCTCGTTGAGGTAGTGCTGGTGCTCTTTGGCGGCCTTGTATTCGGCGTTTTCCTTCAAGTCGCCCTGAGCGCGAGCCTCGGCGATTTCCTTGGCGTTGGCAGGAATGTCCACTTTCTGAATCTGTTCGGCAAGCGCTTCCTTTTCGTCCAACTTGGCGCGGGTGACAAGCATTCCCTTGGGAGCCGAAGCCTTTTCTTCAGTCGTGCGGAACTTGTAGTCAGGATACTTTTCCAAGATGCTGTTGCGAAGGTTTGTCTTGATTTTTGGAGCCAAGTCGTGAATGTCGTCAACCAAGGTGTACATCTTTGTTACAGTGTCTTCGTTGTTTTGGAACATGTAATTGGCAAGCGCTTCGTTCTTGAACAAAAGCTCCTCGGCCTGCTTTTCAATCTTTTTGTTTTCCGTCGTGTTGACGTGGTTGTTGATTTCGCGGAAACAAAGCTCGATGATGTTCAGCAAGGCGATAAGCTGCTTTTCGTAAGAAACGCCGCTCTCCTTGTACCAATTTTCCTGCTGGCAGTTGGCAAAGAGGAACAAAATCGCCTGGCGGTAGTCCTTGTAGTTGTCAAAGCAAGACGCGACAAAGGCCTTGAGCTTGTCCGCGCCGCCGTTGGCTACGACTTCGTCAAGCAAGTCTTTTTTGAGCACAGTCGGGAACAACTTGAGATACTGCTCCTGCCAATCGGGCAAAAGCTTGATGTTCTTTAAGAAGCCATCCTTAAGCTTTGTGTTCTTTGTGTCCTTAAGCTCGTCGTATGTAACGCGAGGATTGTCCAAGTCGCCGTAAATCTGGGCAAAGGTGTACTTGCAAGGATACGCGCGCGAAGGAATGTCGGAGCCGATTTTTTGAACAGTCAAGTAGGCGGCGACAACCTGCGTCGTGGCGTGCGTTACAGTCTTTAGATAGCCTGTAAAGTATTGGTACATGTCGCTGAACAAGTCGCTGTCCTTGTCTGTGGAGTCGTCATTGACAAACCTCATTATGATGTCGATGCGGGCAAAGAATTCTTTTTGGGCCTTGAACTCGTTGCTGAACTTTTCTTCGCCGGAGATTTCGTGGTCGCGAACCACATACTGCGTGATGTCGTTGGGATTGACTCCAAAGGTTGAGTCGCTTTCCAAAATCTTTTTGGCGGCGTTGTTCCAGCTAGTCCATTCTTTTTGCTCCAAAATCGCGGGAACAAGCTCGGCCTTGATGCGCTTAAAGTCGCAAGCGTTTCCAAAGCTCTTGATGATTGTCTTAAGGGTTTCGGCCTTGTTTTCCTTAACCATCTTGACAAGCTCTTCGCGAGTCTTTGTGGCCTTAAGAACCCAAATGTGGTCGTTGCTAAGGGGAGTCAAAGCGTCAACAGCCATCTTAAGCGACATTTCGTGAATGCCGTTCTTTTTTCCAAAATTAATCGTAATGTTGTCGTTCTTTGCCTTAACGATTTTTCCTACGCCCCACGCGCGGTGGAACACAAAGCTCTTAACGTCAAAGGCGATGTGCTTTTCAAAGTCATTGATGGCTTCAAAAACGTTGCGGAAATTCTGGGTAAGGTCGCTTGAAGCGATGAACTCGTCAAGGTTGGAGCGGCCGGCGTACAAGCCTTTGTAGCAGTCTACGATTTCGCGGCGGGCCCAAGAATCTTTGGGATCGATTTGCAAAATCAATTTTAGGATGCTGATGGCAGTCTCCCACTTTTGGTTGTCCTTGTACCAACCGTAAAGCTCCTGCATCAAAAGCGCCGACTTGTCCTCGCTGATGGACTTGGCCACCTT
Source organism: Treponema sp. UBA4377 (assembly GCA_002391235.1). GTDB lineage: Bacteria > Spirochaetota > Spirochaetia > Treponematales > Treponemataceae > Treponema_D. The sequence continues at coordinate 2,232 of DGRX01000027.1, read as the reverse complement.
TCTTTGAACTGAAAGGAAAAAGTCTATTTCCTGGGGAATCAAAGCAACAAGCTTTGACCAAACTTCTTTAACAGGAGCGATGTTCTTGAGGGAAACAAAGCGGTGGAGCGCCTTTTTGTAAAAGTTGATCGCATTGTCAGTGTCGCCGCCTTCTTCGCAGTGCTCGGCCAAAGCCTTGGCCATCTCAGCTTCCTCAAAGTCAATCTTTACGATTTTTTCGTAAAGAGACCACATTTCTTCGTTTTTGTCTTCGCGATAGCGCTCGGCCAAGGCGCGCAAGGCGAACTTGTTGTTCTCGTCGCTGGCCAAAATGCTTTTGCAAATGTAAACGACAATCGGCTCTTTTTTGTTCTTGTTAAGGATGTCCACAAGAGTCACCAAGGCGGAATTGTCCAAAGCGCCTTGCTTTTGGGCAAGCATGCCGGAAATATAAAGCGCCGTGATGCTGTCCTTTGAGTGAGCCAACTGCTCGTCGCAAACTTCGCGAATCTCGCTGACGGCGTTTTCCTGAACCGCCTGGGCTACAATTTTTTCAAGCTCCTCGATGTTATTCTGAGTCACGTTGCTAATAGCGGCGCGAGTCCACGTCTCTTCCTTAAGTTGATCTTTAACCTTCTTCACCAATTCTTCTGACATTTGAATCTCCTGTTGTCATTTGACATAAAGCTCATATATTTCCGTATCAAGAATTTTTATTCTTGTGATTATTTCGTTTGACTTGGCGGAATCCTCATTTTCCGAGATGTAATAGTCATACAGCCAAAAATAAAGGTTTATCAGCCTCGGCGTCAAAAGCTCCACTTGGCTGGACGGATCCTTTATCTCCATTTCCTTTGCGTAAATCTCCTGCTTTAGGCGGGTGATTTCAGTGGGGCGCAATTTTCTCTTTACGGTAAACACTCCGTAAAGCTGTCCGTAAACCGGAATCCATTCCATCAAAACCGCGCCGCTATAGCCCCTGTCCTGAACGTTCCTTATCAAACAATGGATAAGCTCAGAATCCAAAAAGGCCGGGTCGATTTTTTGGGGATCAATAAAAAACGCTTCCCTAAACAAAACCTTGGCGTGCCTTTCCTCTCCGCACAAGGCGTAGCAGTCGGCCATCTCGGCGATTATCGCCGCGTTGTCAGGCTTGACCGAATTTGCGTCAGTCAAGCAGTTGCGGGCGGTTTCGTAGGAACCAAGTTTTTTGTAGCAAAGGCCGGTCTTTCGCAAAATCTCGGCTTTTTGCGAAGGGTCCTTTTCGGCGGCCAGCTCGTTGTAGCAAGCCAAGGCCAATGAAAACACTCCGGTCTTTACGGCAAAAAGGGTTCTGTCAAAAGTCGTCTTTTGCCGCTTGATGAAGCTAAGGAAGCCCTTCCATTCGTTGCAGTAATTTTCGCCCCGCTCAAAAGCGTCTTTAACGCCTTTGGCCCTTTCCACCACGTCAATCCAAAAATTGCAGCAGTCAATGGCAAAGAGAATCTCTTGGTTTTCCAGTTCGTAAACAAGCGCCCCGTTAAGCAAGGCCTTGGCCTCCGCCGGATTGCCGCTCCTTATCAAACTGTATGCCTGCAAAATATCGTCTGACATAGCGTAAATTCAATTATACCGATTGGCGGACTTTAGTCAATAAAAACGGGCTGTTTTTTCGCGAATTTTGAAAAAAATATAATATGAATTTTTCAAAAATTGTCAATAGCTTTGCGCGAAAAGCCGGACCGCTCCCAGTCGACGCTGCGGTTGACGGAACCGCTAGATATCGTCGCTACACGCATTTTGCCCCTAGTAACTATTTACGTCTGCCGCTTTCGCGGCAGGGGCAAAATGAGTGTTTCCGCCAACCGCCCGTCTCCTTCTCGCAGTCCGCCTTTTTGCGCGCGCGTTGGCAATAATGAAACGAAACATTCTGGGCAAAAAAACGCCCGCGGCGCTTGCCGCGGGCGTTTTTTAGTCAGGAAACCAATCCTAGTCCAAGGCGTGGCCGGCTGAGCCGAGAACGTCGACGCACTTGTGCATGTACATCTTCTTGAGCTCTTCGCGGGCCGGAGTGAGGTACTGGCGAGGGTCAAAGTCGCCCGGGTGCTCGGCAAGGTGGCGGCGGATGGCGGCTGTCATGGCCAAGCGTCCGTCAGAGTCGATGTTGATTTTGCAAACGGCTGACTTGGCGGCCTTGCGCAGCTGGTCTTCGGGGATTCCTACTGAATCCGGAATCTTTCCGCCGTACTGCTCGATGATCTTTACGTATTCAAC
>DGRX01000014.1 GCA_002391235.1 Treponema sp. UBA4377 | reverse complement strand
AGAGAATCCGCGAAGAGTTTTTGACACAATGTAATGTGCATACAATTGTTCGTTTGCCGAACTCTGTTTTCCAACCTTATGCCAGTGTTGCTACGAATCTCCTGTTTTTTACAAAAGGCGAGCCTACTAAAGAAATCTGGTACTGGGAACACAAGCTTCCAGAAGGTCAGAAATCTTATTCAAAAACAAAGCCTATTCAAAAGAGCGAGTTTGCTTCTCTTCTTGCCTGGTGGAACAATCGCGCAGAAGGCGAACAGGCTTGGAAAGTTCCTGTAGAAAAGATTGCCGAAAGCGGCTGGAATCTTGATATTAAGAATCCGTTTGTGAAGGAAGAGCAAGTTACTCATACTACTGCGGAACTGCTAGATATGCTTGGCGCGTCGTTTAAGAAGAGCGAGAAGTTAATCGATGAATTGAAGGAAGAAATTAAGTAGTTTCCTTATTACGCGGCGGTGGTTCCCAATACTCTTGACCAACTGCGCTAATTTATGATAAAATCAAACTCTAGCATTACACGCTTATAAATTTTTTCAATATAGGAGATCCTCTATGTCAGGACACAGTAAATGGGCGACAATCAAACACGCCAAGGGAATCGCGGACGCCAAGCGCGGAAAGCTTTTCACAAAGTTCATTAAGGAAATTTCAATCGCGGCTCGCATGGGCGGCGGCGACCCCGACTCTAACCCCCGCTTGCGCACGGCCATCCTTAAGGCCCGCGCCTCAAACATGCCCAAGGACAACATTGAGCGCGCCATCAAGAAGGGAACTGGCGAAGACGGCGGATCTAACTACGAAGAAATGGTATACGAAGGATACGCTCCGGGCGGAGTCGCCGTTTTGGTCGAAGTTTTGACCGACAACAAGAACCGCGCTGCCGCCGACGTTCGCAACATTTTCAACAAGAACGGCGGAAACCTCGGAACAACAGGCTCCGTAAGCCGCATGTTCAGCCGCAAGGGAACAATCACATACGACGCCGAAAAAGTAAGCGAAGACGAAGTCATGGAAGTCGCGCTTGACGCTGGCGCCGACGACGTTGAGAACGAGGACGGAATCATCACTGTAACGACTTCTCAGGAAGCCTTTGCCGGCGTTATGGAAGCCTTGCAGGCCAAGGGCTTTGAGTCCCTTTCCGGTGAAGTCGGAATGGTTCCCGAAGCCTACCAGCCCGTAGACAAGGACACAGCCGCCAAAGTCCAGAAGATGATCGACAAGCTTGAGGACAACGACGACGTTCAGAATGTCTACACAACGGTGGAATATCCTGAAGACTTCGTTCCCGAAGAGTAATAAGTTGCCCGCATCGCGCTCAACTTGCAAAACGCGCCGCGTTCTGGGAATAGACCCCGGCTTGGCTAACACCGGCTGGGGAATAATCGACTGGAACGGCGCTAGATTCACGCTGGTAAAATACGGCGTGATAGAAACGGCCGCGTCCGAAATTCACGGAACGCGGCTTTTGCATATCTACAACCGCCTTAACGCGATAATCCAAGAATACAAGCCCGCCGAAGCGGCCATGGAAACCCTTTACTTTGCAAAAAACCAAACTAGCGCCATGTCGGTTGCCGAAGCCCGCGGCGTGGTCACTTTATGCCTGGCCCAAAACTGCGTTCCCCTTGGAGAATACAAGCCCAACCAAATAAAGCAGGCCGTCACCGGAAGCGGCGCCGCCGACAAGGAGCTGGTCGAGCGCTACGTGCAGCTTTTGCTAGGCCTTGCGACGCCTCCCAAGCCCGACCACGCCGCCGACGCTCTTGCCGGCGCGATCACGCACATAAACACTTCAACGCCCGGCCTCAATTAGCCCTGCGAGCGGAGGACGGGGGAGCCTAAGTTTTTTTTTTTACGCGTTTCTTTCATCTGCCAAGCGCCTTTTTTTCATCTTGCTTTTTGTTCATTTTTCTGGTATTATGCTATATTATGTTCAACAGTTTAAAAGGCGTGATTACCTATAAGGCGCACAACACGGTTCACCTTGACGTGAACGGCTGGGAATGGGATTTGTACGTTCCCGCAAGCGCGATTGAAGAATTGGGCGACATCGGCTCTACGGCTAGAATCTTCACTTGGATGTACGTCCGCGAAGACATGATGAAAATGTTCGGCTTTGCCACGGAAGAGGAGAGGAACGTTTTCCTTGACCTTCTTAAAGTCGAAGGCGTCGGAGCCAAGGGCGCGATAAAAATCCTCAGCAACATCAGCATCTCAAAATTTGTCGAGGCGCTTGACGGCGGAAACACCGAAGCGCTTGAGGCGGTTTCGGGCATCGGAAAAAAGACCGCGGCCAAAATCATGCTCACGCTAAAAGGAAAGCTCACTCTGGAGGATTCCACAAAGTCTGCCCACCACACGGACCAGGCGGAATTCCAGGACGTAATAAATTCATTGGTCGACATGGGCTACGACAAGCGCGACGTTACCGAAGTCGTTGACAGAATCACCGAGCAGTTGATGGAGAATTCCGAGTTCACTTCAAAGTCGCATTCCGGCAAGGAAGAAATGATTTTCCGCCAGGCGCTTGTCGATTTGGCTTAAGGCGTTTGGAACTGTATGAGCGACGAATACCAGGATATTGTCCGCGCCGGGATTCCCTTGGCCGACGACGCGCAGGAAGGAAGCCTGCGCCCGCAGCTTTTAAATGAGTTTTTGGGCCAAGAAGAAATCAAGAAAAACCTTTCCGTATTTATCCAAGCCGCCCGCGACAGGGAAGAGGCGCTGGACCATCTTTTTTTGATCGGCCCTCCGGGTTTGGGAAAGACGACGCTTGCGCAAATCACCGCGCATGAATTGGGCGCCGACTTTAAGGTGACAAGCGCTCCCGCTTTGGACAAGCCAAAGGATTTGGCGGGCATTCTTTCTACAATCACGCCGCGCACGGTTTTCTTCATCGACGAAATCCACCGCCTAAAGCCCGCCATCGAGGAAATGCTTTACATCGCGATGGAAGACTTTGAGCTGGACTGGGTAATCGGTCAAGGCGCGGCTGCGCGCACGGTTCGCATTCCGATTCCAAAGTTCACGCTTGTGGGAGCGACTACAAAGGCGGGCATGGTTTCAAGCCCCCTTATAAGCCGCTTTGGAATCGTCCAGCGCTTTAACTATTATTCTCCTAAAGAGCTTTCTGACATCGTAAAAAGGTCAGCCAACATTTTAAATGTTAAGATAAACGACGACGCGGCGCTTTTGCTTGCAAAATGCTCGCGCGGAACTCCCCGCGTGGCCAACCGCGTCTTGCGCCGCATGCGGGACTTTGCCCAGATTGAGGGAAGCGGAGTCATCACGCTGGAAATCGCGCAGAGCGGCCTTAAGCGGCTTGGAATCGACGACTTGGGCTTGGAAAAATACGACCGCGAGATTTTGCTTTCAATCATAAACAATTTTGGCGGAGGCCCCGTCGGAGCGGAAACGCTTGCCATAAGCATAGGCGAAAGCCAAGACACTTTGGAAGACTACTACGAGCCGTACTTGATTCAATGCGGCTTGATTCAACGAACGCCCAGGGGCCGCGTCGTCACCGAGCGCGCCTACAAGCAGCTTGGCCTTGAAATCAAGGAGCGCTTGGAAAAGGGCGGCCAAGGAACTTTGTTTTGAAACGAACTGACTTTTACTTTGACCTTCCGGCGGAACTTATCGCGCAGAGGCCTAGCGCCGTCCGCGGCCAGGACCGCCTTATGCTTTTGGGGCGTACTAGCGGCGCGGTCGCCCACCACAAAATGGACGACCTTCCGGGCCTTGTCGACGACGGAACTTTGATGGTCTTTAACAACAGCCGCGTGCGCCGCGCCCGCCTTTTTGGCGTAAAGGAAACGACAGGCCGCGAGGTTGAGTTCATGTTCCTTAACCAGGCGGCCTTTGGCGAAGGCTGTGTTTGGAACACGATGGTAAAGAACGCCAAAAAGCAAAAGGCCGGAATGCGATACCAATTTCCCGACGGCTCGGTTGCCACAATCCTTGACGACCCTCAAAACGCGGGAACGGAATTCCGCCTTTTAAAGTTTGATTTTACTATAACCGAAGACTGGTTTGAAAAGAACGGCCACATTCCGCTTCCGCCATACATAAAGCGCGGGGACGAGGCGAGCGACGGCGAGAGATACCAAAACGTCTACGCCGACAAAACCGGAAGCGCCGCTTGCCCGACGGCCGGCCTCCACTTTACCCAAGAAATGCTTGGCCGCCTAAGCCAAAAAGGCGTCGAGCGCGTGTTCGTCACCCTGCACGTAGGCTTGGGCACTTTTTTGCCTGTCCGCGAGGACCAAATCGAAGACCATAAAATGCACCAAGAATTTTACACAATCGAAGCCGATGTCGCCGATAAAATAAACCAGGCAAAAAAGGACGGCAGGCCAATCCTTGCCGTAGGAACCACAAGCGTGCGCACGCTGGAGTCGGCCGCCTCTGAATCTTTGGCCGCCCAAAACGCGGCGGCTTCTTGCGCCGGAAAATCGTCTGGCGGCGCCGGCGCGGTCGATGCGGACGGCCTCATTCGGCCAGGAACGCGCGGCACGAGCATCTTTATGTACCCCGGCTACAAGTTCAAGGTCGTTGACCAAATGTTCACAAACTTCCATACGCCAGAGAGCACTCTTATAATGCTCGTGTCCGCCTTTGCCGGCCGCGAAAACATTTTGGCCGCCTACAACGAGGCCGTCCGCGAGCGCTATAGGTTTTTCTCATACGGCGACTGCATGTTGATTAAATAAGCTGGTTCAAACTGTATCTGGTAAAATTCAAGAACTCTTCTTTTAATCGAGCGATGTTTGGCGTTGTCGGCTCAAAGCTTTTTTCAAAGGCGGCCTGCGCGGCTTCCAAAAATTTTTGGATTGTCTTTTGCGCCAGAGGAAGCTTTTCGCCCATAAGCTTTGTCTCAAGCTCGCTGTCTTGGAACACTATCGGGCCCGCAAAGGCGATTTTTACGCTGGACAAAACGCCGCGGTCGGTTCTCGCCAAAAAGCAAAAGGCCGATGATTCTTCGGTCAATTTTCCGCTGGGGCCTGAGCGGCGGTAGACAGAAACGTCCCAGTCGTCGGCGGGAACGTGTATGTTTACGAGAAGCTGCTTGGGCTGGATGCCGGTGAATTTTGCGATTGGAACGGTGGCGCTCATTTGGTTTTCTGTGTTGCGGAACTTAAGGCTTGCTCCCAATGCCAATAGCGGCGCGTAAAGGCTTCGCTTGATTTCTTTTGGAGTTTTGACGGAAGCGCAAATGTTTCCGCCCAAAGTCGCCATGTTTCTTACAAAGTGGTTCGCCACGCTTTTTGCGGCCTCGGTCAAAATTTGCGGAATGCGGTCCTTGTCCAATTCCAAGATTTGGTTCAGCGTTACCGCCGGGCCAAAATCTATGTAGCGCTCGTGGTGGTTTATCGTTTTTAGTTCGGCCACGTCGCGGACGCTCAACGATTTTTCTGGGAGCTCCTGCATCGACGCGCATCCGCCGACGATTTCCAAGCCGGAAACATTTTTGATTTGGTAGAGAATTTCGGAAACGTTTTTTGCCAAGAAAATCGTCTTATTGCTTTGCATTTTTCTTTAACCTTTCCTTTTCAAAGTGAATCTGGGCGGCGTAAATGATTCCGTTTATAAGCGCGTCGCTTTCAACGCAGCATTCCCTAAGGTCTGAAACGCGTTCGGCGACTTGCTCGCGGCTGGGATTTGAGTAAGCGTTGATTATTTCCCATGCGGCGAAAATTTTTCCTGGATTGCAGTAGCCGCAAAGGTTCACTCCGGCTTTTTCAAAGCCCTTTAAGATTTCTTGGCAAGCCGCCTGCTTTGAAAAATGCTCCATTGTTATGATGTTTGCGTTCCTTACTATGCCGCAAGGTATCAAACAGCTAAGGACGGCCTTTCCGTCAAGCAAAACCGCGCAAGCGCCGCAGTTGGCCTTGTCACAGCCGCATTTAACGCTAAGAAGCTTTTGCCGGCGCAAGAGTTCAAGCAGCGTGCATTCAGGCTCAACGTTCAAAGATATTTTTTCTTCGTTAATCGTAAAATTTAGTTTCATTGGCCGTCTTCCTTAGCTTGCGCTTTTTCCTTTTCTTTCGCGGCTTCTTTTTGTTCAAGAACTGCCTTGAAAAGCTCGTTGTTTTTTAATGGGATTGAATGTATGTCCAAGCGCAAGGCTTGCGAAAGGGCGGAAGCGAATGCCGCCGGCAACGCTTTCTTTATCAAGCCGCCGATTTGCGCGGGCTCCGATTCGGACTGGACAAAAGAAATGTAAATGTTTTTTGCCGAAAGCTTTTCGTCGAGAATCAGTTCCGCCAAAGTCTTTTGGATTGAAAATTTTATTTTGCTTTCGGCCTCTTTGCCGGCCAAAATTTTTCCGGCGCTGACCGCAACCCAAATGTTTTTTATTTCCGGCTTGTAGACGCAAGTGTCAATGGTAAGCTCCAGCGCGACGACTGTAAAAGAAGTTGAGTTAAAGGGTGTCCCCTTAAAGCGGGTTTTGTTCCATTGCTTGATTTGCGTTTTGGTGATCGCCTTGCTTACCGTGATGGGAAGCGGCGAGCGGAACCTTTTTGCTTGTATTCCTTGACAGCATTTTTTTAACAGGCTTGTCATTATCGAAAGGTTCGAGTAGAAATTTTCGGGAATTAGCGGGTCGCTTTTTAGGTTGAACTCGGAATTCACTTTTACCATTTTAGGGTCTATCTGAAGAATTTCCGCCGCTTCGTTTTTCCAAATTTCCAAAATCGTTTTGGAAGGAGTCACCGCGTGGATTACAAGGCTTCCGTCTTTTTGCAAAGTGGCTTCCATTTTTTGGTTGCACTCAAAAATGCTCGTTCCGTAGTAGCCGCTCGCGTCATAGGCGGTGGAAAGGCCGATTCCCCTTGGCTTAATGCTGTCCGAGCTAAAGGCGGCGTTGATTTTGTTCGTCACAAATTTCCGCTGAAAGTCGCTTTGCCTTAAAATCGCTTCCAAGGATTCCGCGCCTTTTTCTATGCTGATGTTAAAGGGCATCTTGGAATCTTGCTTGTTCAAAATCTTTGAGTTTAAAAGCCTTAACTCGCCCGGCGCGAATCCCGCCATGTCCGCCGCCTTTTGCAATTGGCATTCCAAAGCAAAAAAGGCTTGCGCGTCGATTGTTTCAACGTTTACCGACGCGGGCGGCTTTTGCGAGGAACGCGCCACCGCGTTGATTTCCAAGTTGTCAAAGTTGTAAACGCCTGCGCTGGCGATTGTAAGACGGTCTATGATTTCTTCCGCAAATGGATTAAAGGCGCCCGCGTCAAAGTCAATGTCGATTGTCGCCGCTTGAATCAAGCCGTCCTTGTCAAAAGCGGTCTTGTGGGTGATCGCCACTTCGCCCGTGTTTGAGATGAACTTGTCGTCCTCCTCGCGGCTGTAGACAAGCTTTACGGGTTTTTGCGAAACGATGGCGGCGGCGCATGTTTGGCAGGCCAAAAGCGTGTTCCCCCAAAGGCTGTTGACGCTGGGCTCGCAAGAAATCGTTTTGTTTACAAAAATTTTTTCTTCCGGAATTGAAAAAACGGCGCAAAGGTTTTTTATAAGGTGGCCTGGCCATTGGGTCGGCGTGTTTACTGTAAGATTGTCCTTTGTCATGTAGCAAAGCGCGCCGTTTGTTTCGTTGGCCTCGGTGGAATCAAGGTTGTAAACCCACTTGCTTTGAACCTTAAAGGCCGCCTTGTTGAAAAATTTTTGCACGTTCTTTTGGCGGCCGCCGCCCAAGACGATTCTTTTTTGCGAAAGAATTGTTTTTTCAAACGGCTCAGCCAAGGCTTCGATTTCTATCTTTGCCTTTGAGGCTAATTCGTCCAATAGTTTTTTGTCAGGGCCCGCCAAAATCGCTATTGGCTGTCCTTCGTAGAGAATTTTTTCAGAGCAAAGAATTTCTGTCGCGGCGCCAAGAGTTTCTATTGAGTTTTTGCCTGGAAAGTTTTTTGCGTCGATTAAAAAATAACCGTCTGGCAAGTCTTTTATCTCTACGCTTTTTAAGAGGCCAGATTTTTTGGGGGAGCGGACAATCTTTGCAAAAATCATTCCGTCTCTTTCCAAGTCGCTGTAATAGCTTTTGGAAATTTGCGTCTGGGATTTTTCAGGCATGGTTGGCTTCTCCGATTTTCTTTACAGCGTTTATGACGTCTTCCGCCATTTTTTCCGTCATGTCTGGCCAAAGGGGCAGGCTAATCGTTCTTTGGTACTGGCTTTCGGCGTTGGGAAAGTTTTTTGCCCTAAAATTGCTGTCAAGCTTTTGCCAGTATTTAAAGTGGAATAGAGGAATGAAATGGACCGAGATTCCGATTCCTTCCTTTTGCAAGGCTTTTGCGAATTCTTCCCTGTTTATTTTTAGCTTGTCAAGGTTAAGGCGCGCAAGATACAGGTGCCATGCGTTTCCCTCTCCGTCTGGCGGAACTTGGATGAAATCCATGCCTGAAAAAGCCTTGTTGTAAAGGCTGACGATTTTTTTTCTTTTCTCAAAGAATTCGTTCGAGCGCGCCAATTGAACCCGGCCGATTACGGCCAGCAAGTCCGGCAAATTGAATTTCCAGCCCAAATCCACGATGTCGTATTCCCAGCTTGCGCGCGGGCTTGTGTACCTGTCCCAAGTGGTTCGGTCCATTCCGTGCATTCTCATAACCGTCATGCGCTTGGCCAGCGCTTGGTCGCGGACGCATACCATTCCGCCTTCCGCGGTTGTCATCGTCTTTGTGACGTAAAACGAAAAAACGCCCGCGTCGCAAATCGTTCCCGCATACCCCAGCTTGGTCAACGACGGAAAAGCGTGCGCCGCGTCTTCGATTACCTTTACATTGTATTTATGCGCCAGTTCAACCAAGCGCTCCATGTCGCAAACGTTTCCGGCGATGTGGACTGGAACTACGGCGACGATTTTCTTTTTATCGTCGGCGGCCAAAAGCTTTTCCACCTTGCCAGCGTCGATTGAGTAGGAGCCGCTTTCTATGTCGGCGAACAAAACGTCGGCGCCCAAATGCTTGGCGCACGCGGCGGTCGAGACAAAAGTGTAGGGCGTTGTGATGACGGCCGTTCCGGGCTTTACGCCGCACGCTTCCATCGCCAAAATCATTCCGCTTGTCGCGCTGTTAACCGCAAGGCTAATCACGTCCTTTGCGCTAAGGCCGGCGGCTTTTCTGGCGGCGATTACCGAGTCGTCCACCTTGTTCATGTAGTAGGAAAATTCTTTTTCAAAGGCCAGCGCGTGCTTTCCGGTCGTAAGCCAGCCGGAGCGGAGGACTTCCAATACGCCGGTTTCTTCTTCCTTGGAAATAGATGGGCGCGAAAAAGGGACTTTCAATGAATCAGAATCCGCCACATTATTCTCCTTTCCCTGATTTTTCGTAAAATTCTTTTAATGAAGGGATCGCCTGGCATAAAAGGCTCTTTAGCTCCTTTGCGTTGCGGTAAAGCTTAAAGTCCGCGCTTTCTCCGCCGGCAAAGCAAATTGGCCAAAGTTTTTCCAGCAATTCGTCAAGCGAAAAATCTGTCTTGGCCGAGTTGTCCATGCGCAAAACTTTTGGAAAGGCTGTCGGCTCCGGATTTTCTTCCTTAAGCCAAAGAGGTTCTGTAAGCCGCTCACCCTTGCGCGCTCCTGTGTATTTTATTTCTATGTCCTTTCCGACTTCAAGGCCGCTGAACTTGATTATTTGCTCGGCCAAGTCCTTGATTTTAATCGGCTCGCCCATGTCCAAAAGGTAGGACTCTCCGTTCACTCCGACGCCGCCGATTTGCAAGACCAAGGAACAGGCTTCCGGTATCGTCATAAAGTAGCGTTCCATTTTGGGATCTGTGACAGTTACCGGGCCGCCGTTTTTGATTTGTTCCATAAACAATGGCAGTATCGAGCCGCGCGAACCCAAAACGTTTCCAAAGCGTGCGAACATAAAGGATTGGCTTTTCTTTGCCTTTTCGGATGCTTGCAAAAGAAGCTTTTCGCAAAGATATTTTGACGCGCCGTAAACGCTTACAGGCTGCACCGCCTTGTCGGTTGAAATCAAGACAAATCTTTTTACGTTAAACTCCAGCGCGGCGTCCAAAAGGTTTTTTGTTCCAAAAACGTTGTTCTCTACGGCGGCCACGGGGTTTTCTTCCATCATCGGGACATGCTTGTAGGCGGCGCAATGGAATATCGCGTCGCACTTTGTCTGCTTTATGATGTAGCGGGTGTATTCCCTGTCTTTCATGTCGCCTATAATCGGAACGATCGTCGCCGCCTCTCCGACGCCTTCCTGCTGCAAAAGGCGCAGCTCCCGGTCTATTTGATAGATTGAATTTTCGCCGTGGCCAAAAAGGTAAAGGCGTTCGGCTCCGCCGCTCAAAAGCTGGCGGCTTAACTCAGAGCCGATCGAGCCGCCGGCTCCTGTAATCAAAACGCGCTTTCCGCGAAGGTAGGCTAGGCTTTCCTTTAACGAAATCGTAACCGGCGTGCGGCCCAAAATGTCCAGAGGGTCTATTTCGCGCGCTTGGACCAAGTGGGCGGTTCCGTTGACGACTTGGCTGATTGCCGGGAGAATCTTGATTTTGACAAAGCCGCTTTTTTTGAGGGTTTCGTAAATCGCCTTTATTCTTTCCACGCCGGCGGATGGTATCGCCAAAATCGCCTCGTCTGTGGGAGCGGGATTCAATGCAGGCGCGATGTTTTCTATCGGGCCCAAAACGGGTACGCCGTCAATTTTGGCGCCGATAATGTTCTTGTCGTCGTCCAAAAAGGCCGTCGTCTTGCCGAAAATTTTCTTTCTTTTGATGTCGTCCGCGATCATTTGTCCGGCAAAGCCGGCGCCTATGATGTAAAGCTTGGATTCACTACGATTCAATTTGACCCACCGAATTTAATTGTAGCATTGTTTTCGCTAATGTTCAAGTAAAAAAATCCGATAAAAGTAAAAGAGGAGTAAAATAAGACGAAATGAAAAAGGCTTTGCTTGCCATCGTTTTCGCGCTTTTTGTTTGCGCCGCTTACGCCAAGAGCTTTTCTTTGCAAGTGGTTCAAAAAAACACGCCGGGCGACCAAGTTTTTGACTCATCGTTTGTTGTGGAACAAACAATTCTCGACCATTTTTACGACCGGGGAATGATTGTGTCCAACAACTCTGTTTTGGTTTCAAAAAACGATGACGCTCAGGACAAAACTGACATTCGGCGCTCTATGATCGAAGCGAAAATCGGTTGCATGGACTTGTTCGTAAAGTTGAGCCTTAACTATTCCGTGCTTGATTCCGCAAATCCGACCGCCATATTGCTGAGCAATATAAAAAGCGCGGATTTGGAAATCGTCTCGCTTAATGAGAACAAGACGATTTGCAAGGGAAAATTCACTCCTCCTTCATTGACGGATTTAAATAACAACAGAAGCGGCGTGGAAGACTTTGCCGCTGACATAGCGAACAAAATACAGGCAGAACTTGCCGAAAGGGGTGGCGCGATATGAAAAAGATACTCTTAGTGATTGGAATGGTATTGGCGGCGGGAATTGTATTTACGTCAGAAAGCCCGTCTTTGGACGGCCGCGCTGTTGTCGCGGACCAGGGAGTTTTCCCCAAGGGGCTTTTCGCAAAGACTGTCGGCTATTTGCCCGGCGACACGATTAGCGTGACTAATCCCGCCAACGCGGAACGGGTTGACATTTTGGTAATCGGCTCTTTGGATCCGTCCGAAGGCGTTGCCGTGATGCTTTCGCCAGAAGCCGCAAGCGCGCTTAACATAAAGCAAAACTCAAACAATTTGGTAAAGCTTACAAAGCGGAACGGAAACGCTGACGAAATCGCCAACGGCAGCGCTGTTATCGCGTCTTCTTCGCCTGTTGAGGCGGCCGCTTCCGAAGAAAAGCCTTTGAGCCAAGTCATTGAGGAAGCGATGGAAAGCGGCGTTCCGGTGGATGTCGCCGAAAAGCAGGCTGTCGCCAAGGCCGAGGAAGAGCTTGCCGACAAAATGTTCGACAAGGCTGACGAGGATATCCAAGCCCAGGAAGAGGCTGAGGCCGCCGAGGAATTGGCTGCCGCTCCTGTTGTTGAAGAAGCGGTCGTAGTAGAGGAAATCGCTGAGGAAGAGAGCGCCGAGAAAGAAGAAGCCGAGCTTGCCGAAACTTCTGAAGAAGCCGAGCCGGAATATCCTGAATACGAGGGCGTAAAAGACGAGCTTGTAGAAGACGAGTTGGCCGGCGAAGTCGAAGAAAACCCTGAGGAAGAATTTGTTGAGGCGGAAGTACAGGACGCCGTTCCGGAAGAGGAAGTTGCCGAGGCTGTAGAGCCTGAAGCGATTGAGGAAGACGAATACGAGGCGATTGTCTTGGTTCCGTCAGAATCCAAGAGTCCGGAAAGCAATCTTGTTGACGAGCCTGTGATTGTGGAAGATGAAGAAAAACTTATAGTTGAAAGTCCGGCTCCCGCAAGCGGAGTGGCTTACCTTAACGGCTTTGACGAGTTGGCTTCGCAAAAATATTACGTTCAAATCGCGGTTTACAAGTCGTCCGAAAACATCGAACAAATCGCCAGCCAATACGCCGACCGCTATCCGATAACGGTCGTCCAGCAAGGCTCAAAGTCGCCGGTTTTGGTCGGCCCCTTGAACGTTGACGAATACGGCGTGGTTCTTGAGCGCTTTAAGTCATACGGCTTTAAGGACGCTTTTGTAAAGTATCCCCGCTAAATTCAGGCAGCGTCTGAAAGACGCGGTGACCCCGCTCGAACAAACGTTTTTTGTCTTGCGTTCAAAAACACGAGCGGCGCTTGACTTTTGCGAATTTTCTTATTATCTTTAATGTTGCAATTCGGGGGTGTTCCGGTTTCGACGGTTGCGATAAAGCTTGCGCCGCAGTCGGGAGTGAAGGTTCCCTAAACTGACAAAACTTATAACTGCCAAACGTAGAGAAGACGAAGAGTCTGAAAACGAACAGTTAGCTCTCGCGGCGTAAGTCGCGGCTTAAAGAGCCGGAAATCTTTTCGCGCTGTTCCTAGCGAAGGGAATTTCTGTTGCTAACAGGGACTTGCTTGCCGCCATTTCCGCCGGGCGGATGAGGACTTTTAGACGGAATAAGGAAAAGACGCCTGCCATGCCGCTACCTTTTCCCGACAAACACCTCGCTTGGCTAAGACTGTAGACGCGCCTGATTTGCGCATTCGGACGGGGGTTCGATTCCCCCCATCTCCAACACAAATAAAAAAGACCGCGATTATCGCGGTCTTTTTTATTTATTTTTTAAGAACTTTTCCAACTGCGGCAACAACCCAGCCTGCGACAACCATCCAAAAGCCGATTGTTGAGTTCTTGACCAAGGCTTTTCCGATGGCCTTGTAGATGCCGTTGTCGTTAAAGCCGATTACCAAAATGATTCCGCCTACAACGCTTACGGCCAAGGCAATCCATTCAAGCTGGTCGCCCTTTCCGAGCAATGAAACGACAAGGCCGGCTACGGCGCCAATGATGATCAACAAGGCTCCGATTGTCACAAAGCCAGAGTTGTTAAAATTGATGAAGCCAAAACCGTTCTTTCCGTTGCTTCCAAAAATCTTGAACATTGGCAAGCAAAAACCAATTACAGTTACCGCCATGCCAATCAAATAGACTGAAAGATTGAATCCTTTCTTTGCCATTTTATTCCTCCGATTATTTTAGCCAAGCTTAGTTGGCGTTGATTCCGTGATGCTTTTGCTGGTAGCGCTTGAGCATGGCTACCGCGTTGCGCTTGCCGTTGTAGACAAAGCCGCCGTCCCAGTATTCAAGGGCCGCGAACAAGGCGTTTCCGCCGTCTTGGTCGTCAGACTGCTTTGTGCGGAACGAAACGAAGTTTGAAAGCATTTCAAAGTTTTGCTCGTGCAAGGCTTCGACGCGCTTTTTGTTGAATTCGTTCCACTTTTCCAAGTCCTTAAAGCCTTCGCCTTCGTCCTGGACGATAAGGTGGGCGTGCGTCGGGCTGAACGAATACCAAACGGTTACCTTTTTGTTAACGTCGCACTGGTTTCCGTGCTTGACGGCATTCTTGATAACCTCAGAAATCTGCTGTTCCAAAAGGTTCACGTCTTTGATTTCAGCAGGCGCGGCCTGGACGATCAACAAAGTAAAGTATCTGATCTGTCTAAAGTCTGAAGGAAATTCCTTTTTAAGCATATTTGTTTTGTCGAACAAGGGATCGTTGTCGTCCGAGCGCAATAATTTCAAGCTTTCTTCTGCCATTGCATACTCCTATTATATTGTGTGAGAGATTTTTAGTCTTTTACCATCAACAACGCTTCTTCAACGCTGTTGGCCATCGGGAAATAACCCATCAATTTTGTCAATTCGATAACTTTCTTTACCGAACCGTGAACGCTGGCTATGGCTAGCTTAAGGTTCATCTTCTTGATGGTAGAGCAGATGTAAATAAGCGCGCCGATTCCAGACGAGTCAATGTAGTCAACTTGCTCAAGATTGATGACAAAGAATTTGACATTCTTCTCGAGCATTTTCATTACCAACTCTTTGAGCTTGTATGAGTTGTACAAATCCATTTCCCCGTTGACGTCAATGATATACACGTCTCCATTTTTACGTATTTTCAGTTCCATAACAGAGCTCCTTCCTCCTATTGGATTTTAATGCACAGAAGCGTTTGGTCGTCATGCTGGACGGCGCTTCCGCAGAAATTTTTTACATCATCTTGGACGCGTTTGGCAATTTCCTTGCCCGCCAAAGTATGATTTTCTTTTATAATCTTTTCAAGGCGGTCCGTTGAGTACTGTTTTCCGTCAAGGTTAAGCGCCTCAATCAAACCGTCTGAACAAGTTACTATAATATCGCCGTTTTGGCAATCGATTGTTTTGTCAGTGTAGACAGTTTCCTTTTCCATTCCGACCGGCATGGTGTCGTCGGAGATTTTTACAAAGGCCTGCTCCGCGGCTTTGAACAAATAAATCGGGTTTGTTCCGCCCGAAGAGTAGGTGAACTTTTTGGCCACGCTGTCGTAGAAAATCAGCGAGATGCTGGCAAAGTGGTCTTTGTCCGCCTCGCCGAACAAGCCGCGGTTTGTCCAGCTTAGGATTGTGGCCGGACTCTGCGGCGTGTTGATTATCAAGCGCAGCATCGCGCGGATTTGAATCATGATTACAAGGCTTGTCAAGTTCTTGCCGGTTACATCGCCAAGCACAAAGGCTATGCGGTCTTTGCGCGCGACGACCAAGTCGTAAAAGTCTCCGCAAATTGACTCTGCGCTGGAGAAGAAGGCTCCGTTTGTGATGCCGGGCAAGAGGGGAAGCTTTGCGGGCAAGAGTGACTTTTGGATTCTCGCCGCGATTTCGTCCTCTTTTTCGTCGTTGGAGCGTTCGATCATGTCGTTGTGGATTGTGATCAAGCGCACGCCAAGCGCCATGATGTCGGCCAGTTTTTTGGCCACGTCAAAGTCTCTGTCGCTAAAGGGCTCGTTTCCAAAGTCGCGGCTAAGGGCGATTTCGCCGATGGCCTGGGACTGGGCGATGAAAGGAACAAAGATGTACGAACCGCATTTTAGGAAGTCTTCCTTTTCGTTTTGAACGATGCGCTCGTCCTTTAACGGCTCTGTGATCAATTCCGCCTTTGAGCCTGAAAGGATTTCGCCAAAGATGTTTTCCTTAAGCGGGAACTGGGCGTACTTCATGCTCATGTCGACGCGGTTCTGCTTGTGGGGAATGTTTTCCGGCAGCAAGTAGGGCGGAACGAACGAGCCCTCCAAATGCTTTACGGAAAGAACGTCGTCAAAGTCGTCAAGCAAAAGCACCATCGAGCCGTCGGCGTGAGTGTATTCCACCATTTGCTTGGCGTAGTATTCCAAGATGGAGTCTATGGCTCCAGGAGCGGAAATCGATTCCGCCGCGCGGCCCAAAAGCTCCTTTTGAATGTCCGACAAACTTCTGTCGATTTCTTCGTAAACAACATTGTATCTTTTGCCGCCGTTGACGGCGCCAGGCTTTCCGTCGTCTTCGTCCTCGCTTCCTTCCTTGCTGGAAAATGCCTTGACTGCCGCGTAGGGCAAAATCAAAAGGGCTCCCGCCGCAAGCATGAAAGAAAAATAAATGACGTTGGGGCGCATGGCCGTAAACACCGCTCCGGCCAAAACGCAAATAAGCGACAGGAAAAAGACAAAGCTGACCTTTGACGTTTTTCTTGCGGAAGCGATGATTAAAAACAATATTGTCAACGCTATCAAGGCCGCCGCCGCGAATAGAGGAATGTAAGCAAATTTATCTATAGGTTGCAAAATGCGCTTCTCCACAAATTTAATTTCTATTATTGTAACACAAGAATAGTGAAATCGTCAAGAAAATTTTTTTTTTAGGCTGTTTTTTTTTTCAAGCGCGGCGTTTTAACCATACTTTTTTTAAGTAGTTTTTAATTTTGGCGGGAATCGATTCGGAATAGATATGGGTAAAGTCTTCCAACGCTTGGTCCAGGGAAAAGTCCTCTCCAAGGGCCCTCTTTAGTTCGTCCCAGTACTTTACGATCCAAACGTAAAGGTCCGAAACCGTCCTTCTCTTGAATTTCTTCATTATTTTATGCTGCATTATCGTGTTGACCACTGGCATGTAAACTGTGTTGAACCAAGACATTATCGCGTCTGTCATCGAGATTTCCTCGACTTGCTTTTGGTTTATGTAGTACTTGTGGGTGAGGATGTGGTTGTAAATCACGTCGTATTGGCCCGCGGTCGTAAAGTCCAGGCTCCAGTCGCCGGTTATGTCGCCGTAGTTGGTCTTTGCGTAAAAAAGCCTTTTTTCGTAGGCGATGATTTGCTTGATGATTGTGTCCATCGACTTTCCGGGCGTGAGTCGGATTTCGGTTCTGAGGCTGGTGACCTCGGCGTCTATGAATTCAACTCCGCGGGCCTTGGCGACCGACACGCGGTGGTTTCCGTCGCGGACAAAGTAAACGCCGCCGATTTCGTACAAGGTTACGGCCGGAAGCATGACGCCTTGCATGTAGGCCTTGTCGATGTTGAGCCAGCGGTTCTTTAGGTGCGAGTGCTTGGGAAAGAAAAGGTTGTCAAAGTCGTTGTAGCGGCCCTCGCTTCCTATTATGTTTTCCACGGGAACGGTTTTCATTCCGACATAGACTTCGTTGTCAGGGTGCAGCAATTCCTTAATGTCATTGAGCGAGATGAGCTGGGTTTCCTCCGGAGAAAGCAAGTGCTGGATGCTGTTGAACAAAGCCTTGTTTCTTACTTTTGAGAAATCTTCTTCTGATTTTGCCGAGATGCCTAAGTCCGCCATATTTATATTTCTATCACGTGATGGCTGTAGGCGTTGACTACGGTAGTGTTGTAGTAAACGCCAACCCTTTCCTCATTTTGATTGTATAGGTGTATGTGCCCGTGCACCATGAACTTTGGCTGGTATTTTTTTAGAAAATCGTGAAAGCATTCAAAGCCCTTGTGGCATGGGTCTTCCTTGTCGTGGATTTTTCTTGGAGCGGCGTGCGTCAAGAAAATGTCAAGGTATGTTCCGTAGCGGATTTTGTTCCAAAGAAGGCTTGGCGCCATTGAAAAAAGCTTCCAGCGCATTTGCCCCTCGGAAAACTGGCATTGTCCGTGGTTGTAGTCTATCGAGCCGGGGGCGCCGGCGATTAAGAGGGGGCGGCGTTTTTTCGTTTTGGGATCGTCTATCATTATTTCTGTCGCCATGCATTTAAAGCCCATGTATGTGGCGCCGTGGCCGCGCGACGCTTGGGCTTCCATGGAGTTTTGGTCGGCCAAGGACGACGAGGCGAATTCGCGCGTGTAGTATTTGTATTCTGACAGATTGTGGTTTCCGAACACAAAGTAAGTAGGCTTGTTGAGCGTTGAGACAATGAAATCGATGTAGTCCATCGGAAGGTCGCCCGCGCATAGAACCGCGCTGACGTCGCCGAACTGCTGTTTGACCGTTGGGTTATAGATGAATGGATCGATTTCGTCCGAAACGCAAAGAATCTTCATGGTTACGAGGCTTTGTCCAAGAGCTTTTCCAGTTGGTCTTTTCCAAGAAGCTCAAGCGGGCGGCCTTCCGCGGCTTTTTTCGCGGAGTAGGAGAAGCCCGAGCTGGAAAGAACGTAAGCCTTTGTGCAGTTCTTGCTCTTAATCTCGTCCAGGGCCTTGATTGTGACCGAATCCTCAAGCGGATTGGACTCCCTGTAAAAGTAGAGCAAGTACGACTGCTTGCGCACTGATCTCCAGTCCGCGTTTCCGCCTTCGGTGGCGATGATTTGGCAGCCCCATTTTTTTTGTTCGCATTGCTGGGGCTGGAAGCCCATCGCCTTTACGCAGGCGTTCTTGCAGATTTCAAGGAATTCGGCTTCGCTTGAGGTCAAGTATTCCTTGAGGGAGTCGTTGGCCTGCAAGTCCTTGTACTCAGCCAGTTTTTGGCCCACGTCGCGGAAGTTCTTTTGGCGCGCGGCGATTTTTTGCCATTGCTCGATGGCCTTTTCTATTTTATGGCTCTTTTCGTAGCAGGCGGCCAAAAAGTAGCGGGCGTACAAGGTTTCGGGGTTCTTGCCGTCCTTGTCGGCGCTGATGGCCCTTTCGTAGCAATTCATCGCGTTGTCGATGCTGTTTCCCATCATGTAGCAGGAGCCGCTTTCGATCAAGGCCTTTTGGCGGAACTGCGGATCGCGCTGGGCCTTTTCAAAGGAGCGGATCGCGCCCGGATAGTCCTTTCCGTCCTTTAAGATTTTTCCCTGATAGTAATAGGTGGAGAAGGTTTCGGGCGAAAGCTTGATGGCGATGTCTATCTCGCGCTTGGCCTCGTTGACTTGCTTGGCTCGGTAGAGCAAAAGGCCCATCGCGGCGTGCGCCTTGACGTTCCTTTTGTCAAATTTTAGCGTCTTGTCGTAAAAGCCAAGGGCCATTTCCGGATGGCTGGAGGATTCGTAGATTTGGGCGACCTGAAAGTAGTTGTCGGCCACCGTCGGCTCAAGCTTTGTCAAAAGAAGGTACTGCTTTAAGGCGTCGTCCTGCTGGTTGAATTTGGAGTAAAGGCCCGCGATGGTCTTGCGGAACTGCTGCTCCGGCAGGCGGTTGTCGAAAATTCCGTTTTGGTCCACGTACTTCAATTCCATCAAGGCCAATTCGTTCTTGTTGTCGGCCAGGTAGGCTTTTCCCAAATAATAGTGGGCCAAGTAGTCTTTGGGGTCTTTTTGGAGGATGGCTTTGGCAAGCTTTATGGCCGCCTGCGTTTTTCCCTGTTTAAGATAGCGCTGAACGCCTTCGACTTTTTTTGGCGCGGCGACGTTCTTGACTACAAAAATAAGCAGCAAGGCAACAATCGCGCACAAAAGAATGATTCCCACTAACTGCGCCACTTCCATGACAACTCGCTCCCAGAAAATTAGTAACTATTGATAAAAACGTTAATTTATGTAATTATGCCATATATGAGAATAAAACTCAATAGATTTTTGCCCATTATTTTCTCCCGCGCGGCGGCCTTTGTTTTTGCCGCTGCCGTCGCCCAATCCCTTTTCGCCCAGGAAAAGCGCGAGGGAATGAGGCTTTTTGAGCAAAACAAGCCGGCTGAGGCCATCGCATTTTTGGAGGCGGACATAGCGTCGGGCAATCCTCTTGCGGAGGAATACAACTATTTGGGCCTTTCATACTATCAAATTGGAAACTACGAAAAGTCCGTCGAGGCTTTTAAAAAGGGAACGAATGTTGGCGGAACCAACAAAAAGCTTCTCTATTTTAACATGGGAAACTCTTACTTTGCCTTGCAAAACTGGCAGGCGGCGCTGGATTCTTACGCGATGTCCGCGGTGGCCGATTCGGCTTACGCGGCGCCTCTTTTGAACAAGGCCAACGTCGAGATAAAGCTGGACAAGCTGGCCGAGGCGGTCGGCGACTACAAGCGCTTTTTGCTTTTAAGGCCCGACGACGAGCAGAGGCCAAAAATAGAAAGAATCATCGCCCTGATAGAAGGCGAGTTGGCGGCCCGGGCCGAGCGCGAGCGTTTGGCCGCCGAGGAAGCCGAGCGAATCAAGAAAGAGGAAGAGCGGCTGGCCCAGGAAAAAGCCGAGCGCGAGCGCCTTGCGGCCCAGCAAAGGGCGGAAGAAGAGGAAAGGCGCAGAAAGATGCTTGAGGAAATCGCGGGCTCTTTGCGCGATGGCGGCGAGACAACCAACATGAGCGCCGAGGCGGAAGAGTCGATCGGCTATGACTACGATTCCGACATTGAATGATTAATTCATAATTCATAATTAAGAATTGAGCGTAGAGGGGGGATGAAAATGGCAGTGAAAAAAACTGAAAGCGCGAAGGCGAAGGCTCCGGCAAAAAAGAGCGCTCCCGCTAAAAAGCCCGCGGCTGCAAAAAAAACTGCGGGCGCGAAAGCGAGCGAAAAAGCGGCGGCGGCCAAACCAAAGACAGCCAAAACAAATGCGGCGCAAAGCCCCAAAAAGCCCGCGGCCCGCAAGGCTCCGGCAAAAAAAAGCGTTGACGAGCTTTACGGCGAAAGCAATTCCTTGACGGCTCCGCTTTTGGATTTTAAGGACGACTCAAAAAAGAAAAAGATTGCAATTATCGCGGCCGCAAGCCTTTTGCTTTTGTTGCTCCTTTTCTTTGGAATCAGGGGTATCGCGCGCGCCGCCTCGTCTTCCGGGGCAAAGGGCGGCTCGGCCAGGCAAAACACTTTGGCTTTGGTTCAAAAGTATTTGGACAAGGGCCAGTACGACAAGGCGATGGATCTTTTGAACAGCCTTTTGATTTCCAACCCCGACGACGCGGAGGCTGACAAGCTTTTGGACGAGGCGATAAAGCAAAAGAAGGCCAGCGACGAACAGGCCGCCCAAAACATTGTCGTTCAGCCCGGCGATTCCTCATACAACATAAGCATCGACACCGACGAACTGACCGCGGCCTTGCGCGAGCAAAACGAGAAGAGCCAGCAAATGATAAACGACCTTCTTGAACAGCAGAGGCAAAGCCAAGACGCCCAGCGCGCCGAAGCCGCCGCCGAAAAGAAGGCCGCCGAAGAGCTCAAGAAAAAAGAGGAGGCCGAGCGCAAGGCCGCCGAAGAAGCCTTGGCGCAAAAGAACGCCGCGCTTAAGTCAAAGATTTCCGGCATCAACGAAAAAATAGCGGCTGGAAAGGCCGACCTCAACACGGGCAGCGTTGACAGCGCTTTGAGCAATTTTAAAAACGCGGTTTCGCAGCTTCCGCTATCCGAAGGCGAGCCGGCTTTTTCCGCGGCCAAGTACAGCGAAGTGGCCAGCGCCTTGTTCGAGGCCTCCCAGAATGAAAAGGATTCTGGCAAAAAGGCAAAGCTTAACAGGGAAGCCCTTTCTTATGTCAACCAAGCGCTTAAAAACAATCCCAACGATCCGGTAAGCCACTACATTTTGGGAATGAATTACATCGAGTCAGGCGACTGGCAAATGGCCGCGAAGGAATTGGAGGCCGCCGCCAAGAACGATCCCGACAACTACATGTACTACTACCAGCTGGGCCGCGCGCAGTATAGGCTAAAGAATTTTACCGCGGCGCGTTCGGCTTTTGACACTTCGATAAAGTACAACAACAAATTTGACTTGTCATACTTTAACTTGGGCATGACCCTAAAGCGCCTCAAGCTTAACAAGGACTCTTTGGCCGCCTTTAGGAACGCCCATTCGGTGAACCCGCAAAATTCAAAGGCCTACTTGGAAGAGGCGCGAATTCTTAACGACGTTTACAAGGATTCGGCGGGCGCCGTGAACTGCTACAAAAAAGTCATAGAGATTGACCCGGTCAACGTTTCGGCGCTCAACGAATGCGGCCACGTCTATTCAAACATGGGCCAATACGCCAACGCTGAAGCCTTCCACAGAAAGGCCGTGTCGCTCTTAAAGCCCGGCGACAAAGATCCGATAACTTACTACAACTTGGCCTTGGCCCTTTACAACCAAAAAAAGAATTCCGAAGCCGAAAAGCACGCGCAGCTTTCGTACGAGCAAAAGGATGCGATAAAGGCTTCAAAGGAAAGGGCCGTTGTCGTTTACAATTACGCTTTGATCGAAGACTCTTTGGGAAAGGCCGACAAAGCCATCGCCCTTTATAAAGAAGTCTTGGCCCTTGATCCAGACAACGCAAAGACAAAGACAAATCTTGGCGTAATGTTCATGGCGATGAGCCCGCCCGACGCTGACACGGCCTTGACATTTTTCCTTGACGCGTACAAGGTTGAAAAAAGCTTTGAATTGGAAAACAATTTGGGATCCGCTTATCTTGCAAAGAAGGATTACTCTAACGCCATAACGCACTTTCAGAACGCTCTAAAGAAAAGCCCCAAGGACCAGACCGTCCGCTTTAATTTGGCCAAGTGCTACGCCGAGGCCGGAGACTACGACAACGCAAAGACTTGCTATGTGGACATCATCAACGCCGACCAAAACAACTACGACTCTTACATAGAGCTGGCAAAAGTTTTCATCGCGCTAAAGGACACTGCTAACGCGCAAAGCTACCTAAAGATTTTGCAGCAAAAGAGTCCGACTTACAAAAAGGCGGAAGTGGACAAGCTTTTGGCGGCCACGGCTAACTAAGTCCGCTTTACCAGCTCAAACAATTTGTCCTTTGTGACGACCGTCCAACATGGTCGGCCGTGGGGGCAGTGGGGGTCGGGGAGCGCGAAGGCTTTTTTTGCCAAGTCAATCGCAGCCGCGTCGTCTATCATGTCTCCGTCTTTTACGGCGGAACGGCAGGCGGCCATCGCGGCGATTTTTCTTATCAATTCTTTTGGCTCGACCCGCTTTTCAAAAATCAATTTTTTAAGCTCTATTATGCCGCCCTTCCACAGGGAGTTGAACGAGCTGAAGGCCCATTGAGCGTCGCCGGTACGCTCGCATTCAAAGCCGTAGCGCTTCAATTCGTCCGCGATTGACGCCATGTATTGGTCGTCGGCCTCGCTTTCAAGCTCGATTTTTTCCGGAACCAGGAGCGGTTGCCTTTGCGTTTGCCCGTCCATTATTTTGTCGAACAAATAGCGCTCGTGCGCGGCGTGCTGGTCCACAAAGTAAAGCGCCTTGTTTTTTTCCACGATGATGAATGTTCCCAACGCGCGGCCGATGTATTTAAAGCCCGCCGCGTCAGTGGATTGCTCGGAAGCCCAAGAGGCGGCCGCGCTTTTTTGGCTTTCATAAGCTTGCTGGCCGGCGGAAGACGCCGCGGATTTGTCGTAAGACCAGGAAGCGGCCGCGTCCGCAATGTTTTGGCCGGCGGAAAAGGCGGGGCTTGCGACGCGCAGTTTTTGCGGCCGCTCGGCGATGCGGGGCGCTCGTCCCGCTCCGTAGGATGGAAGCGCGCCGCTTGGCCAAGACTGCGCGGCTCCAGAAAGCCCTGCGCTTTTTTGGCTTGCGTATGATTGCGGCGCGGGCGATTGCGTTCCTAGCGTAGAAGCGGCGTCCGCGAACTTTTGGGTAGCCCAGGAAGCGGCGGGGCTTGCGCCTTCTCCGGCAAGGTCGGCCAAGTCGGAAAGCGAGGCCGCGCTTTTGGGGCTTTCAAAAGATTCTTGGCTAAAAGAAAAAGCGTTTTGCCGCTCTTCTTCCGTTCCGTCAAGGCCGGATTTCATTTGCCTGACGCTTAGCGCCCTAAAAAACTCTCGCAGCGCGGAGCTAACTCCGTGGTGCAGGCCCGCGATGTCCTTAAAGCGCGCCTCTTTTTTTGCCGGGTGAATGTTAAAGTCAACCATGTCGGGCTGGACTTGAGCAAAAAGGGCGGCGGCTGGGTGCGTTCCGTTTGGAAAATAGCCCTGCGTTCCGTATTCAATCGCCTGGACCAAAGAGTATTCGGCGATCCGCCGTCCGTTTACGTAAATGTAAATGTCTTTCCTGTCCTGGCGCGCGACGCAGGGGTCTCCGACAACAAGGCTGAATGAAAAGCCAGATCCGCTTCCTTTTATTTCGTAGAACAAGTCCGGGCTTTGCTGAATTCCAAGCGCCTCGTAAAAGCGCTCGCGCAAGGATTGGCCGGCCCTAAAGTCGTTCCTAAGCTGGCCGTCGACGCTTAGCCTAAAGGCGATGTCGGGGCGGGGCAGGGCTTTTTCCAAAAAAGTTTGCCGGCACATTTTTGTTTCGCTTGCAGGCCTTTTTAGGAACTGGCGGCGCGCCGGAAAATTTTCAAACAAGTTTTCGGAAGAGACGACCGTTCCCGCTATCGGAGAGCGCGGCTCAATTATATGGTCTTCCGTTATCGAGCAGCGCATTTTCCATTCGCCGCTAGAAATCGTAAGGCGCGCCACGGCGGCGATGGAGGCAAGAGCCTCGCCTCTAAAGCCAAGAGTCGTAAGGTTCAATAAGTCCGTGTCGCTTGAAATTTTGCTTGTGGCGTGCGGATGCGCGGCCACCGCCAAGTCTTCGCGGCTCATTCCGCAGCCGTTGTCTTGGACGCGGATTTTGTCTATGCCGCCGCCTTCGATTTCGACGTTGATTTCAGTGGCTCCTGAGTCAACGGCGTTGTCCAAAAGTTCTCGGACAATCGAAGCGGGGCGGTCGATGACTTCGCCGGCCGCGATTTTCCGCGCCGTTTCCGCGTTGAGGATTTTAACTTTTCGCCGTTGTTTTTCTTCCGCCATAAAAACGCCGCGCGCTTTTTTCGTTTACTGCCTTAAGCCCGATGTTGGCGCTCCGGCCGAGCCGCTTGATTCGTCCGCTCCGCTGAACAAGTCCAATTCGGGACTGTCGCCCGCGCTTGCCACAGGCTGGTTCATCAAGACTTGGATCTTTCCTTCGATTTTGTCGATTTCTTTTTCCATGCCCTTCGCAAGCTTGATTCCCTCTTCAAAGGCGCTGAGCGCGTCCTCAAGCTTTACGTTGGGATCCTTTATCGAGCGGCTGATTTCCTCAAGCCTGTCCAAGTTTTCTTCAAAGTTTTTCATATACGCTCCTAAATTATAAACTGGCCAAGACGCGCGACGATTGCGGCTTTGCTTTCGCTAAATCTCGCCGCTGTCGACTGTCGCAAAGATTTTTCCCTTGGCGGGAACTATTTCTATTTTTGAGCCTTGAGCGACCTCGCTTGCCGAGCGGATGATTTTTCCTGTGGCCGCGTCGCGAACCATCGAATATCCGCGCTGCAAGAGCGCCGAAGGGTTGGCGTTTTCCAAAACCAAAATTTGCTTTTCAAGCTTTTGGCGCGCGTCCTTGATTCTGTCTTCCATGCTGCTTGTCAAGTCGTCCTTGGCGTAGTCAAAGCGCTGCAGCAAGGGCTGCTCGATGGAACGGAATTTAAGCTCCAAATTCTCCGGCGAAAATTCCTGAACCATAAGGCGCAATTTTTGCAGGCGGTTTTTTATTTCGGTCTCAAACTCCGCTTCCTTTTGCTCAAAATAATACAGAACGTCGTCCAAGACAGGAACCGCAAGCTCGGCTGCGGCGCTGGGCGTTGGAGCGCGCCTGTCTGCGGCAAAGTCGCAAATGGCCCAGTCAATCTCGTGGCCCACCGCGCTTATTACCGGAATCTTTGAGCCGGCCACCGCGCGGACGACAATCTCTTCGCTAAAAGGAAGCAGGTCTTCCAAGGATCCGCCGCCGCGGCCTACAATCAAAACGTCGCACATGTTGAAGTCGTTGGCCGTTTGTATTTGACGCGCTATGCTCGCGGCGGCAGTGTCGCCCTGCACGATGGCCGGGAACAAAATGACGTTGACATACTTGCTTCGCCTGCGGGTGATTTGAAGAATGTCGCGCAAGGCCGCGCCCGTGGGGCTTGTGACCACACCGATTGTGTCAGGAAAGGCGGGAAGGGGCTTTTTTCGCGCTTCGTCAAAGAGGCCTTCGGCGTTGAGTTTTTTCTTCCGTTCCTCAAGCATCAAAAGGATGTTTCCGCTTCCGGCCAATTCCATCGAGCTGATTACGATTTGGTAGTTTCCGCGCTGGGGGTAGACGGTAAGCTTTCCTTTTACGCGGACAAGGTTTCCGTCGCGGGGAGCGAACGACAAGCGCGCCGCCGTTCCCTTCCACATGACAGCCGCGATTTGCGCTCCCGCGTCCTTTATGACAAAATAAACGTGGCCGCTTGAGCTGGGCCTGTAGTTTGAAACTTCGCCCTCAAGAACAATTTCAGGGAACGAGCCTTCCACCATGTCCTTGATTAGGTTTGTAAGCTGAGTTACCGTGAAAACTGTGTCGCTTTGGTAGAAGGTTTGAGGCATGGAATCACTATAACATAGTAGGAAGAAAAATTCTAGCGCCGCTTGACTTTTTGGCAAAATGCGCTATATTTTTAATATAGATAGCCCAATAAAACGCGCTTAAATGGGCTTCGCGCTTGCGCGAAAAACGGACGGCGCCCGTTTCTATCTTTTACAGCCGCTCTTTTGGCGAACCCAAAGGAGCGGTTTTTTATTTTTGCCGCTTTTCCTTGAAGGATATCCAGTTTGAACGTCGTAAAAATCGCCGATGTTTGACGGAACGAGTTTTACGATTGCGACATGATTTTTTTCTTTGCATTCTTTTACAAGAATGAGCGAGCCGTTGGCCGTCGACGCCTTTGTATATTGCAAGGGGAGCGACGGCGCCCTTTACGCGCGGACGGCGAGCGGATTCTTAGCGGTCAGACAATCTTTCCAAACAACTACAAGCATAGCCGCGTCCGCGCTTGGCTAAACGAAACTTTTTTGGAAACTGCTTCTTCGGCGGAGGAATCGTTCCTGCGATCAGGCTAAAGGCGGAAGCCGGCGCAAACTAATTAGCCGCGCAAAAATTTTTTTATCGCCCGCCGCAAGTCCTTTGCGTTTGTAAATTGAAAGGCGTGGATGCCCAGCGCGGCGGCGGCTTGGACGTTGGCCTCTAGGTCGTCGGTAAAGAAGGCGTCGCTTGGCTTGCATTTTTCGGCGTCCAAAATCAGCTTCCAAAAAAGCGGGTCGGGCTTTTTGGCGCCCATCAATTGCGACGCGTATGTTTGGTCAAAGAATGCGTAGTCGCCGCGCGCCATGTGGTTTAAGTAGTGGCTCTCGATTGTGTTTGTTCCGCAAACGACGCGAAAGCCTTTTTTTCGCAAGCCCAAAATTATTTTTTTTGTTCCATCGTTCAATACTGGGTGGAAGAACAAGTGAAAATAATCCGTGTCGATTTTCTTTCCAAGGCGCTCTCCGACGGTTTTCCAAAAATCCTTGGTTGAGATTTTTCCGATTGTAAGCTGGTCAAAAAGGCCGCCTGTTGCGCGGTCCATTTCTTCCTGCGTCACGCCAAGGGCGGCTGCGGGGCGGCCGCGGACTTCCGACGCGTTTGTCGTTACGACGCCGCCCATGTCAAAGATGAATAGTTTCATAATTCCTCCAAAAATCGGTTTAAAAACAAAAGGCCTTCGCGCGTCATTGAGTAAAAGGCGTCGCCTGAGCGCTCGGTTTTTGTTAGCCATGCGGCCGCCCCGGCGTTTTGGCCAGTGAAGCCTTTTTGTTGGCGGCTTGCGTATTTGGCTTTCTTGCAATCTCCGCCGCCCGCGTTTTGGACGCGCGCCGACTCTTTGCAGCCCAGCCGCGCGGCAAGGTCGCCTCCGTAACGCGCTTGGTATTCGGCGGCGCTCGCGCCGCGCCGGGTTCGCAAGTTGGTCATGATATATTCAAACTCTTGCGTGGCCATGTCAAGCGCTTCGATTTGGCAGGGAAAGGCGAGCGCGGCGCGGACGTTTTGGTCTGTGAAGCCTTTTTGTTGGTCGCCGCAGTTTTGGTCTTGCAAACAATCCTGGCCGTACGCCTCTTGGTCTTGCGAACAATTTCCGTCGCCCGCGTTAAGGCCTTGCGAACAATCCTGGCCGCGCGCCTCTTGGTCTTGCGAGGCCTCTTGGTTCGCGCGGCCCCCGTTAAGGTCAGTGAAGCCTTTCGCTTCTTCCAACCAAAACTTTATGTACTCCGACGCGTCCAAAACGTTCGTGTAGCGCCAGCCTGTAGGCTTTCCGTAAATCGTTCCGGCCGCTCCGGCTCCGGCTCCAAGATAGCTTTCTTGCGCCCAGTAGGCCCCGTTGTGAATGCTTTCAAAGCCAGGGCGGGCAAAGTTGCTGACCTCGTATTGGGCAAAGCCTTTGCCCTCCAAAAGGTCTCGGCCGTAAAGCCACAGTTCCTCCGCGGCCTCCTCGTCGTATGGAATCTTTCCCGCGTCAATCGCGCCTTTTAGCGGCGTTCCGTCTTCCAGCGTGAGAGAGTAAAGCGAGACGTGCTTGGCTCCGTTCCGCTCGACAAAATCTATGTCGCGCTCGATGTCTTTTTTTGTCTGGAAGGGAAGGCCCGCTATCAAGTCCGCCGACCATTCATGCGGCCAAAAATTTTTTATCAGTTCCGCCGCTTTCTCAATGTCGCTCTCGCTCGCCCTGCGTCCAATCGCGCGCAACACTTTGTCGTTCTTGCATTGGATTCCGACGCTTAGCCTATTTATTCCGCAAGAGGCCGCCTTTTCCAAAAGCGGGCGCGAAACTGTCTCTGGATTCATCTCGATTGTCCATTCGCAGTTTTCATCCAGCGGCGCGGCCTTGTTCAACGCGGCGGCCTTTATGGACTCGCATAAAAATTCCAAGTCCTCCGCGCCCAAAAGGCTGGGGCTTCCGCCTCCGATGTAGACGCTCTTCCATCCCCCCACGCAAAACGCGCGAGCCAAATGCTCAAGCTGCCGAGCGACGGCCCTGACGTATTCCGGCGGAACGCAAGGCGCGGACGCGGAAAAAAAATCGCAGTAGCCGCATTTTTGGAGGCAGTAGGGAATGTGGACGTAAAGGGGCGGCTTCACTTTTGAGCTTGCTTTGTCGCAAAGAAAACCTTAAGCCGGCTGAATGGATAGTAGCTCATCAAAACCCGCTTTTTAATTTTTTGGCCCTTTATTTTTCCAAAAAGGCGGGAGTCAACGCAAGAAAGGCGGTTGTCGCCTAAGACATAGTATTCGTCGTCGCCCAGCGTGATTTTGTCAAAGGAGCCGCGCGCGCCGATTTCCGGCGCCCAGCCCGCAGGCGGAACGGTAATGTCAACGCTGTAAGAAATTTGGTTAAGCTCAAACTCTGTGAAAAAATGCCTTTCGTTTTTGGGCTGGATGTAAAGGATAAAGTCCTTCATGTAAATCGTGTCGCCTGGCAAGGCCACCGCGCGGCGCATCATGGGATTTTCGTCCGACCAAGGGCGGAATTTTTGAAAGGTAAAGGCTCCGGCAAGCGCGTCCATCGCTTTTTGCTTGAACGAAAGTTTCGCTTCCCTTTGCGCGATGACGATTATCTCGCCGCGCTTGATTTTTTTTCCGATTGGAGTGGCAAAAACGCATGTTCCGCTTGGAATGTTTGGCTCCATCGAGGCTGACCTCTGCTGGATTGGGCAAATCACAAAGGCAAGAATGGCGTTCATCACAATGAAGAACGAAATGACGAACAGCGCCGCGTTACGTATAAAGCGCCGTCTTTCCTGCTTAAGCGAATAAGAAATTTCGTAGATGTTTGTGTTTTTGCTCATTCCCAAAATCTAGCGCAAAATTCGGCCAAGGTCAATTATCGCCAGAAACCCCACATAATATGGAAAGACAATAAAAAACGCGGCTCCCAGTCGCGGTCGGCATCGCGAAACCGCTCGATATCGTCGCTACTCGCTGTCTGCGTCTTGAAACTATTAACGCCGCCGCTAAAGCGACGGCCGCAGACAGAGAGTTTTCGCAATGCCGACCGCTCCTTCGCGCCGCTTTAACCTCCTTCCGTAGCGTTTGCCCGGCTTCCGCATTTCAAACGATAAAAAGCGCGTAGCGGAAAGGCAAACGGGGCGAACATAGGACGCGTTATGCTAATCTCTTTGCCCTAAAAGCACCTCGTTCGCAGCCGTTTGAATTTCCGCGAGAGCGTTTTTATTATTATTCCATAATGCGGAAGCCTTGCAATTATCACTTGCAAATATGCGCTTTTAGTAGTAGAATGTTAGGTTATGGCAGAAGGCGGAAAAAAAATCGCGGAAAACCGAAAGGCTCGCTATGACTACTTTATAGAAGACTCGATTGAATGCGGAATCGCTCTTGAAGGCACAGAAGTCAAGTGCGTAAAGGGCGGAAACCTGTCTTTTCCGGACGCTTTTGCCGAAATTATAAAGGGCGAGGTTTGGGTAAAAGGCCTTCATATCGCGGAATATTCGTATTCCAGCGTGTTCAACCACAATCCCGACCGCGCCAAAAAGCTTTTGCTCCACCGGGACCAGATAAAGCGGCTTGCAAGAAAAGTTGACGAAAAGGGTTACACTTTAATCCCTTTGGACTTTTATTTAAAGAACGGCCG
Organism: Treponema sp. UBA4377; assembly: GCA_002391235.1. Classification (GTDB taxonomy): domain Bacteria; phylum Spirochaetota; class Spirochaetia; order Treponematales; family Treponemataceae; genus Treponema_D. The sequence continues at coordinate 67,317 of DGRX01000014.1, read as the reverse complement.
CGTGAAGGTTACGCTTGGAGTTTGCAAAGGAAAGAAGGCCTATGACAAGCGGGAGTCGATAAAGGCCCGCGACAACGACAGGCTTATGGCCAGGGAATTTAGAAAGGGACTTAATGGGTAAGGGCAGGTTTTTGTCAAAAGCTGTTTTTCTCTTGGCTTTTTGCCTTTTCGCGCAAGCTTTTTGCTTCGCGCAGGAAAAAAAATACAACCTTTACTATTATGGCGTGGTCACAAACGTAAACGACCAAAACATGTTGAACATAACCCAGGACTTGTTCTTCGCGCAGCTTAGGGGAATCGGCTATTTGGAAACCCAGGACATGCGCGACGCCGAAATAAAGGATTCCTACAACCAAATCCAAAGCGACGAAAGCGGCGAGGCTTTCTTTAAATTGGTCCAGGACCAAGCCGGCGGCGACAATTCAATTGTTTTTGTCACAAGAATATACAGGCCCCGCAGCGACGAAAAGTGGCAGTGCGCCTTTATCGCAAAGAACATGGCCACCGGAACGCTTGCCTCCAAGGGAAAAGAGTACGACTCCTACTACAAGATTTTGACCGACGCCAAGGTCTTGATTCAAAGCGTCGTGTCGCAAGCCACCGGCAACAACGAGTCGGAGGGAGCCGCCGCCCAAAAAATATCGGGCTTCCCCGCCGCGGCCAGCTCGGAAGGCGGAACCGACAACATCGCCGGCTCGTGGGGCGGCGAAAAGGACGCCAGCAAAATCATTTTGCTCAGAAGCGGCCGCGGCTTTATCGTTTTTAACAACGGCGCCACGATGAATGTTACGGTTTCGGCGGACGAGGGCGGAACGTCTATAAGGGTTGTCCAAAAAGACAAGTTCAACGCCTCGTTCTATCCGGACATAGACAGGCAGACGATATTGAATTTTGCCGACAGCGCCTCGCCGATAGAATGGAACTTGACGCTTACCAAAAGCGGCTCGCTTGTCGGCAAGAAAAAGACTTTGGTTCAGTCCGGGAATTCGGTTGAGCCCGCGAGCGTTGACGTCTCTTGGACTAAGAAATAATCGGAATCTTGATTGTAAAGCAAGTTCCGACTCCCTTTTCGCTATTTACTCCGATTTCCCAGCCGTGAATGTCCATTACTGTTTTTACCACCGAAAGGCCTATGCCCTGGCCTTGCTCGCGGCGGGAATGCGTTCCCCTGTAAAAAAGCTCAAAGACATGCTCTGTGTCTTCCGGTGACATTCCGATTCCGTTGTCGCTGATTGAAAGAACGGCCTTTCCGCCGGCGATTTCAGCCCTTGCGTCGATCTTTGCCTGGGGAGCTGTGTATCTAATCGCGTTGGAAAAAAGGTTTTCAAGCGCTCGGGAGACTAGCTGCTTGTCCATTCGCACTATCGTTCCTTTTGGAATTTTTATCTCGCAGTTTATCGTCCTGTTAAAGACGCCGCCTGTCGCGTTTGCGTATTTTTCAAATTCCGTCAAATATTCCAGAAGGTCGCAGTCGGCGAAATTTTTTGTCCAGTCTGTGTCGTTCATCTTTATGAAGCTGATTATGTCGTCAATCATTTTTTCCAGCTGGCCGCATTTTTGAAGGATTATCTCAAGCGAGTAATTCATTTTTTGGGAATCGTTGAAAAGCCCGTCGACGATTCCTTCCGTGTAGCCCTTGATTACGGCCAGCGGAGTTTTTAGGTCGTGGCTTATGCCCATGACAAAGCGGTCCCTCTGGCTTTTTCTTTCCTTGAAAACTTTCCGGAATTCCTCAATGTTGGCCAAAAGCCTTGTGATTTCGTTTGAGTATCCCTTGTCCAAAGGAATCTCTATCGGCCTGTCTATGTCTCCGTCCCTTAGCTTTTGCGCTTCCTTTTCCACCAAATTCAAGGAGGACTCGATTTTTTTGAACATCGTAAGCGAAAGGGCTATGAAGAACGCTTCAAATATAATCGCGAAGATGGCTATGAAATTCCTGGGGCGGGGCAGCGTTCCGTTGGTCAGCGCGCCTTTTTTGGCCACGCCGCGCGGATAGCGGATCAAGTGTATCAATTGGCCGTCGTAGCTTTCAAACGGAATCGATGTTATTTGGTAATTGTAGTCTTTCGCCTTTTCAAAAATGCTTGAGCTCATTTTGTCGGCGTTTATTCTTCCTTTGCTCGGAATCGACGGAATCGTGGAAAGTATTACAAGGCCGTCGGAAAAGAAGAAGGCCTCCTCAAGGTCCGGCGGCCGCTCTCGCAAATATTTTGTCACGGCCGCCCGGTCCGCGCTCGTCATTTTTTTTATGTCAAAGCCTTCCAGCTTTGAAAGGCCGTCGAACAAAATGCGTTCCGGCGATGTTATGTACAGGTAGGTCGCGAAGGCCGTCAAAAACAATATCGGGACCGCGGCGAGCGTCAATACGATAAGGATAAAGTGGCTGCGTATTTTCATTTGCTATTGGGCGAGCTGTCCGCTCTTTTTTTTGAACGGATCCTCAAAGCGGTAGCCGTACCTAAAGATTGTCTTTATGTACTCCGGATTGCGCGGGTCCCGCTCAATCTTTTTCCTTAGGCGCTGGATATACACGGCCACGGCTGTCACGTCTCCAAAGGGAACCTTCCAAACCGCGTTGAAAATCTTGTCGGGAGAAAGGTTTTCGTCCTGATGGTGGACCAAAAAGTCCAAAACGTCAAATTCCCTGGCGCTAAGGCGGACTTTCGTCACGCCGCGCTTTAGGACGCAGGAATTTTCCAAAATCGTGTACTCGCCGAATTGTATCGACTCTTCCGCCGCCGCCTCGGTCTTTGTAAGGCGCCGAAGGTTGGCCTGCAGGCGGGCGATCAAGACGCGGGGGCTAAAGGGCTTGGTCACAAATTCGTCGGCGCCCAAGTCAAGGGCGGTGATTATGTCCTCGTCGGCGTTTCTTGCGCTTACGATTATCACAGGAATGGAGTTCTTGTATTCCGCGCGGAATTTTTTCAGGAAGTCCATGCCGCTCATTCCCGGCAAGTTAAGGTCCAGCAACAGCGCCGCCGGAGCCCTTCCGCGCAAGGCCAAAGTCGCTTCTTCGGCGGAAGGGTAGACAAGCGGCTCCATGCCCGCGTTTTGAACATAAAGGGCTATTAAGTCCGCCATTTCGGGAACGTCTTCTATAATCAAGATTTTGGCTTTTTCCATACCCAGACATTATAACTCATTTTTATTCTAATATTCAATAAAAAAAAATCCGAAAATTTATAAGAATAAACTTGCATTTTTTAGCAAGGTGTGGTACTATAAAGAATAGTAGCATAGGGTAAATTTTTGCCAATGCTTCCATATCTTTATTAGTGGGGAAATAATTTAGATATGATAGAAGTTGAGCGTCTCAACGGATCAAAGTATTTTTTAAATCCGCATATGATTGAGTCCATGGAAAGCCTGCCGGACTTGACTATAACGATGCTCTCCGGAAAAAAAGTCATCGTGAAGAATTCCCCGGAAGACATTATAAATAAAATTGTGAATTATCGAAAAAGAATCGGTATAAACACCCAAGAGGTATAAAATGGATATAGCGACAATAATCGGAATTGCGGGCGGAGCTGCTTGTATCGTCATGTCTGTATTGACGTCAGGCGGCACGCTTGGCGGAATCATCGACATTCCGTCTGTGTTCATGACTGTAGGCGGCTCATACGCGGCCTTGTTCATCCTTTCGCCCCTCAACAAGGCCATCGGCCTTTTCAAGGTTATGGGAAAGTCTTTCAAGATTCCTGACTTTGGCGAAAAGTCGCTTGTCCAAAACATCGTCAACCTTTCGGACAAAGCCCGCCGCGAAGGCCTTTTGATTTTGGAAGACGGCCTTGAGGACTTGGACGATCCCTTCCTTAAAAGCGGACTTCGCCTTGTAATCGACGGCACCGACGGCGCTGTCGTCCGCAAAATCATGGAAAACGAAATGAACCAAACGGAAGCCCGCCACATGGAGTGGGTCAACTGCATAAACCAGTGGGCCGGCTTTGCCCCTGGCTTTGGAATGATGGGTACCGTTCTTGGTTTGATTGGTATGTTGAACAACTTGGAAGACAAGAGCTCGCTCGGTCCTAACATGGCCGTAGCCTTGATCACTACCTTGTACGGTTCAATGATGGCCAACTGGCTCTTGACTCCGTTCGGTCAGAACCTTATCGGCCAAAACTCAATGGAAATGCGCGTAAAGGAAATGGTAATCGAAGGCGTCCTGTCTATTCAGGCCGGCGAAAACTCGCGCGTTATCGCGCAAAAGCTTTTGACTTACCTTGATCCGGTCACAAGAAAGGCCGTGGCTTCGGAAGTATTGAAGGATTAAAAAATGGGCAAGAAGAAAGAGCCTGAGAAACCGTCAACAGCTTGGCAAGGCACCTATGGCGACATGATCACCTTGATGCTTTGCTTCTTCGTAATGTTGTACAACCCTTCGGAAATTGACGTGACTCAGTTGGCGACGATTACAGAAAGCCTTCAGATGAACCAAACTGAAAGCACTTCGGGCGGCATGTCGCTTTCGGCCGGCCGCCTTGCCGACTTGGGAAACACAATCAGCGCCCTTCCTTCGGTCGAAAAAGGCCGCTCTCTTGGCATGGCCAAGAAAAAGGCCGTGTCGCTTTTCGCTCCTGACGTAAAGTCAAACCGAATCACGATTACCAGCGACGAGCGCGGCTTGATTATAACGCTGGCCGCCGACTCCTTCTTTAGAAAGGGCAGCGCCGACTTGGACATCGAAGACACGCGCGACACGCTTTTGCGCCTTAGCGAATTTTTTAGTGATAAAGATTTGTTGCAAAAAAACCGAAGATTTAGGATAGAAGGCCATACCGACAAAACGCCGGTGGACTCTGAAAATTCAGAGTTTATAAGCAACTGGGAGCTTTCGGCCGCGCGCGCGATGAACGTCTTGCACTACCTTGCGGACTTTGGCGCTCCGGAGCGGCAGTTTTCGGTGGCGGGATACGCGGACACCAGGCCTAAATTTGAAGGCGACACAGAAGAGGCGATGGCCTACAACCGTCGCGTTGACATAGTGATTCTAGACGAAGGGCATTTTTAATGCTAGATTATAACGGAGGTAAAAAATGGCTGACGAAGACAGTGTAAACGATGACCTTGGCGAAGAAGAAGGCGCTGCCGCCGCTCCTGCCAAAAAAGGCGGAATAGGAGGCTTGCTTCCAACTTTATTAAAATACATAGCGCTCGCTTTGGGAGCGATCATTCTTATAGTTACTGTCGTAATCATTACGATGAACATAATGGGCGGCAACAAGCCTTCGCAGGCTGCCATTCCGGTAAGCGAGGACTATAAGGAAATCGCCGAAGAGTTGGAATGGTACACTTCGCTTGGAGAAATCCAAACGCGAACCAGCGAGTCCAATCCCGCGAGCGTTGTCACGAACATTTTCTTGGGCTACAAAAAAGAGGACAAGGTTACTTCAACCGAAATCACGGCCCAGAGAATTCCGATTCGCGACTTTTTGCGCAGGTATTTTTCGGCTAAAACCGCCGAGGAATTGACTCCGCGAAACGAAGAGAACATTAAGATAGAAATACGCAACGAAATCAACGACACGATTTTGAACAGAGGAAAAATCAAGAGCGTTTCCTTTGACAAGTTGAACGTTGTTGCGCAGTAAAAAAAGAGGCGGGCATTTTAGATGGTAGACGTTCTTTCGCAAGACGAGATTGACCAGTTACTCAACGCGATAAACACGGGCCAGTCAGAAACCGACGACTACAAAGCGGTTTCCGACACCCGTAAAATCAAGATTTACGACTTTAAGCGTCCTGACAAATTCTCAAAAGAACAGATCCGCACCGTGCAGATCATGCATGAAACTTTTGCCCGTCTTACGACAACCTCGCTTTCCGCCCAGCTGCGCTCTTTGGTTCACGTTCACGTAGCCACTGTAGACCAGTTGACATACGAGGAATTCATTCGCTCGATTCCGACGCCGACAACCCTTGCGGTAATCAACATGGATCCGCTCAAAGGAAACGCGGTTTTGGAAATCGACCCGGCGATCACATTTAGCATGATCGACCGCTTGTTCGGCGGAACGGGCGCGGTCACCGGCAACAAGAGCCGCGACCTTACCGACATTGAGTCAAGCGTAATGGAAGGAATCATCGTTCGCATTTTGGCCAACATGCGCGAAGCCTGGACCCAGGTTATCGACTTGCGTCCCCGCTTGGGACAAATCGAGACCAATCCCCAGTTCGCGCAGATTGTTCCTCCGACAGAAATGGTTGTTTTGGTTACGCTTGAAACAAAGGTCGGCGAGGAAGAGGGAATGATTAACTTCTGCATTCCCTACTTGACGATCGAGCCGATCATCTCAAAGCTTTCTTCGCAGTTCTGGTTCAGCTCTGTTAGAAGAAGCAGCACGACCCAGTACCTTGGAACCTTGAAAGAAAAAATTTCAACAGTGGACATGGACGTCGTTGCTGAGATTGGCTCCATCAACTTGCCGATTCGCGACGTGCTTAGCTTAAGGTGCGGCGACGTTGTAAAGCTTTCGAACACAAAGGTCGGCGACCAGCTGACATTGAATATTGGCGACAAGAAAAAATACTTTTGCCAGCCCGGCGTTGTGGGCAAAAAAATGGCGGTTCAGGTTACAGGCAAACTCGCGGACGAGGGCGCTGATGAATTTGAAGAGCTTTCCGTAGAAGGAGATGAAACAGTATGAGTGATGGCGTAATTTCCCAAGATGAAATCGACGCGCTGCTTTCGGGCGTTCCAGTGGACGGCCTTAACGCGTCTGGGCAAGTTTCCGGCGCGCCGTCGGCTAACATAGACGCGGCGACTCTTACAAAGTTCGCGGGCGAGTTGAAGGATCCTCTCGTAGAAAACTTAAAGCAAATGACTGGCGTTGAAGTTTCGGCCGGCGAGCCTACTGTTGAGGCCGCGACGCGAGACCAGTTCCTTGCCAAGCTGCCTGAGATGGTAATCGCCACCACAGCGGATTTCTCAAACGGACTCAAGGGCGATCACCTTTACGTCATCTCTACCGAGTGCGCTCAAAAGTTGGTCAGCCTTGTAAATAAAGAAGAGAACGCCGCGCTTGACGACATGGCGATGAGCGTCATCAACGAGACTCTTTCGACTCACACAAACGATGAAATCACCGCGCTTGACAAGACCGGAAAACTGGCCGGCCTTGCTTGCAATCCCGCGGAATCGATCAGCGTTCCAAAAGCGATGGTCCGCATTCCGCAAAACACTTTCGCTTTGTTCACTTTTCCGTTGACTGTCGACGGCCAGGCGTATACTTTGTGGGAAGCCGTTGGAGGCGATCCCGCGCAATCAATCGCTGTGGCGCTCGGCGGCGGAGCCGCTGCCGCTCCTGCAGGCGGATCGCTTAACGCGGCCGACATGGCGGCCCTTGGCGGAATGGCCGGCGGCGCTCCGATGGGCGGAATGGGCGCCCCGATGGGCGGCATGGCCGCGGCTCCGATGGGCGGAATGCAAATGGGCGGAATGCAAATGGGGGGAATGCCGATGGGCGGAATGGCTCCAATGGGCGGTATGCCGATGGGCGGAATGATGGGAACTCCTCCCAACGTTCAGCCTTTGCAGTATCCAAATTTAATGGGCGGCGCTTCTCCGTCAGACCAGGGAAACATCGGTCTCTTGATGGACGTTTTCATGGAGATGACCGTAGAGCTTGGCCGCACGAAAAAGCCGATCAAGGAAATCCTTGGATTTGGCGAAGGAACGATTATCGAGTTGGACAAGCTCGCCGGCGAACCGGTTGACATTTTGGTCAACCACAAGCCGATCGCCAAGGGAGAAGTCGTGGTTATCGACGAAAACTTCGGCGTTCGTATCACGGAGATTCTTTCTCCGCAGGAGCGAGTTTCAGAGCTTCACTAATTTTTTAAAATACGGCGGCTGGGGAGCCGCTTTTTTGGGTGGGGGAAAACTTGAAATTTTCAAAAGTCACATTGGCGTTTTTTTGCGCTTTTTCTCTTTTGCTGGGCTTTGCGCATTCACAGGGCAATCCTTCTGACAATCCGTCTTCCTCTCAGTCAACGATAAACGCTGGGGCTTCTTTGCCTGACGAGTCCACGCTTGCCATTACGGATGCAAGCGGAACGGGAGAGGCGGCTTTGGACAGGTCTCGCTCGTCTTCCACCGTTTGGGTTTTCTTTAGAATGATTTTTGTTTTAATCGTCGTCGTAGCCTGCATTTACCTTGTGATGAGTTTTATGCGAAGAAAAATGGGCGGCTCGATAGCCGACGACGACACCTTTTTGCGAAAGGTCGCGCAAGTGACTGTGGCTCCCGGAAAAACAGTCCAGATTGTAACGCTCTTGGAGCGCGCCTATTTAATTGGAGTCACCGACAATTCCATCGACTTGCTCGGAGAAATCAAAGACAAGGAATTGGTTGACGCGATGAACCTTAACGCCGACAGGAACCAAAACGTCGCGCGCGCCAGAAGCTTTAGCGACGTGCTTTCGATTTTCCTGAACCCCAAAAATCCTAACGCAACGGCGGGCGAAAGAAGCGCCTCAAATTCGATAACGGAATTCTTTAACAAGCAAAAAGAGAAATTTAAGAATGGCAAGTAAAGCGATTTTTTTGAGAAGACATTTTGCGCGCCTCTTTTTGTTCGCCTTTGTAAGCCTTCTTTGCGCGTTTCCGCTTTCTTCGCAAGCCGCCGGCCGCGCCGTTGACGATCCAAACTTTCCGCAAGGCTCAACCCGCGGAACGATGCAAATGCAGGGAAACGTCAATCCGGTTCAAATACCGAACGTTGACATAAACATAAGACGGCCCGAGAACGGCCAGGAAGTGGCCTTTAGCGTGCAGCTTTTGATAATGCTGACTCTCTTGACGCTGGCCCCAAGCCTTTTGATTTTGCTGACTTGCTTTTTGCGCTTTTCTATCGTGTTGGATTTCATAAAGAGAGCGCTTTCGCTGCAGCAAGTTCCTCCGACAAGCGTATTGAACGGCATAGCTTTTTTCATGACTCTTTTCATCATGTGGCCAACGTTCACCAATGTTTATGACAATGCCTTTAAGCCGATGAGGGAAGGCCAGATAGGCGTCGAGGCCGCCTTTGACGCCGCGCAAAAGCCGGTCCGCTACTTTATGTACAGGCAAATGGCGGACGACACAAGTTACATCAAGATGTTCATGAACATGCGCGGCTTGGACAAGCCCGAAACTTTGGACGACGTTCCGACTTACGTTTTGGTTCCGTCCTACATTTTGCACGAGCTTACGGCGGCCTTTAAAATAGGCATTTACTTGTACATTCCGTTCATTATCATAGACATGGTGGTCGCGAGCATTTTGATGAGCATGGGAATGATGATGCTGCCTCCTGTGCAGATTTCCATGCCGTTTAAGTTGATGCTTTTTGTTTTGGTTGATGGCTGGGGCCTTTTGACGCAGCAGCTTTTCTATTCGGTGTTGAGGTAGCGGCGCATGGATATTGGACAAATTACGAATTTAATGCGCGCGGGCATTATGCAGGTTTTGATTTTAATCGCGCCGGTTTTGGGCGCGGCCCTGCTTGTCGGCTTGATTGTCGCGATTTTTCAGGCGACGACTTCCATTCAAGAACAGACTTTGACTTTTTTGCCAAAGATGCTGACCATTTTGGCGGTCTTGGCGCTTTTGGGCGGCTGGATGTTCGCCGAGCTTAGGGATTACACGATAACGCTTTTTAGAAGCATATCGAGGATGTAGGAGATTGTAGTTTTTGTTTGGCCAGGTTTTGTCGCAGGCGCCTGTATTCCTGCTTGTCGCAATAAGATGTTTCTCGCTGTTGATGACGCTTCCCTTGTTTAGCATGAGAAACATTCCCAGCGCGGCAAAGGTTGCCTTGGCGGGCTTTATGGCCTTTAACATTTTTGGCCAGGTTGAATATTCGTCTTACGCAAGTTTACTGGCGCCTGAACAAACTTTTACGGCTCAATTCATCATGCTGATGGTCGGCGAGGCTTTGATTGGCGTCATCACAGGCTTTTACATTACGATAATCTTTGCCGCCTTTAGCGCGGCCGGCCAGTTCTTTGCCTTTCAGATGGGCTTTTCCGCCAGCGAAGTTTACGACGCCCTTAGCCAAGTTGAAAATCCCCTTATGGGACAATACCTAAACTTGATCGCCATGCTGATATTCATGCAAACGCGCCTTTTCCAAAAACTCTTTTTGGGCGGCTTGATTTCAAGCTTTAAAAGTCTGAACGCGTTTTCAATCGTAAACGACATGCTCTCCGGCGCTATTTTGCCGCGCTTTTTTATGAAGGGCTTGTCGGAGCTTTTTGCCAACGCGCTTGTGATTTCGCTTCCGATTATGGGAACCTTGATGCTGATCACGATTTCGACAGGCATTCTTTCAAAGGCGGCGCCGCAGATGAACCTTTTGAGCGAAGGCTTTCCGGTAATGCTTTTGACGTCGTTCTTCATTTTGACCGCATTAATGCCAAGCATGATAGACGCGTTCAACAGATGCTTTGACGGCGGCTTTGCCCGCCTTGAGCAGTTGATTTTAGCTTTAGGGGGCAAAAGGATATGAGCTTTGAAGACATAGACTTGCAGTGGTTTGCCGCCGAAGACGAGGGAAGAACAGAGGAGCCCTCGGACCTAAAACTTGAGAAAGCCAGAAAAGAAGGCCGCGTCGCAAAGAGCCAAGAGGTCAACGGCGCCTTTGTGTTTTTCTTTGCCGTTTTGACTTTGATGCTTTTGGCAAAGTGGCTTTTAAGAAATTTTGAGGAAATCTTGGTTTTCTTCTTTACAAGAAGCGCGCAGGGAAACGCGGTCAGCGGAGCCAGCGCCGTCGTTTTTTTTAATTACTTTACAAAGATGGTCCTGCCTATTGCCTTTGTCGCCCTTGTGGCCGGCGTGGCGGGAAACATAATCCAAAACCGAGGCTGGATGTTCAGCCTTAAGCCGATAACTCCAAACTTCAAGAAAATTCTTCCGCATTTTGGAGAGTATTTTAAGAAAACGATTTTTTCAAGGCAGGGCGCCTTTAACATTGCAAAGTCTTTGGCAAAGGTCGCCTTTTTGGTGGGCGCCGCCTATGCGATTATAAAGTCCAACATGGGCGAGCTGCTTTTTATCATCCACCAAAACGGAAACATTTTGGGAGCCTTTGGAAAAATCGCCTCGATTGCCTTTAAGCTTTTGTTCATGGCGGCGATTTTCTTTGTGGTCATTTCAATTCCCGACTATGTGATTCAGCGAAAGGAATTCATCGATTCCCTCAAAATGACAAAGCAGGAACAAAAAGAGGAATACAAGGAAATGGAAGGCGACCCCGAAGTCAAGGGCCGCATCAAGCAGGCGCAGCGGCAGCTGCTTGCGTCGAACGTTCCTCGCGCTGTGGCGGAAAGCGATGTCGTGATCACTAACCCGACGCACTATGCCGTGGCGCTAAAGTATGACTCCGCGGCCAGCGACGCGCCTGTCGTGAACGCCAAGGGCACGGACAACATGGCGCAAAGAATAAAGCAAATCGCTCGAGAGAACGACGTTCCGATAGTGGAAGACAGGCCCTTGGCCCGAGGCCTCTATGCAGACGTTGAGTTAGGTGATATAATACCTGACATGTACTATAAGGCTATTTCCATTGTGTATAGCCATTTGAAAAAATTTGACAAAAGCGCGTCTTGACAGGACGCTAATATAAAAAAAAGCCTGGGTGGGGACTTATGGCGCAAGAGCAATTAAAACAGAATAACGCACTCTCATTTATTCAAAGGAACGCAGTCAGCGTAGGCGCGATTCTTGTCGTGCTCATGTTGATTGTTCCGGTGCATTCTGTTTTATTGGATGTTTTCATGGCGATGAACCTTTCGATTTCCGTCTTGCTCTTGCTTACGGTAATCTCAACGCCAAAGCCTTCTCGCCTTACGTCTTTTCCGCAAATTATTTTGCTTGTCACTCTTTTTGGCCTTGGCATAAACGTTTCGTCTACCAGATTGATTTTGACGAAGGGCGCCGCCTTTGACGGCCGCATGGTAAGGGCCTTTTCATCATTTGTTGTCGGAAGCGACAAGGGAAGCGACGGCCTTGTTGTCGGAATGGTAATCTTCATCATTTTAATCGTAATCCAGACAATCGTAATTACAAAAGGCGCCACGCGCGTAAGCGAAGTCGCCGCCCGCTTTGCCTTGGACTCGATGGCGCAAAAAAACTTTGCCGTCGACCAAGAGCTTAACTCCGGCGCGATTACGGAAGAAGAGGCGAGGGAAAAGAGAGCCGATATAAGGAACGAAAGCGACTTCTTTAGCGCGATGGACGGTTCCTCCAAATTTGTAAGCGGAAACGTAATGGCCGGCATATTCATCACGGTGGTCAACTTGGTCGCCGGTCTTATTACCGGAATGATTTTGCGCCACGAGTCTTTTGGAAGCGCGATCGAAACTTATTCGCGGCTTACAATCGGCGACGGCCTTTTAAGCCAGATACCGTCCCTCTTGCTTTCGTTCTCAACCGGCATGTTGGTGACAGCCAGCAACTCCGAAGAGCAGCTCAGCGAAGAATTGAAGAAGCAGTTCACGCAATCGGGCGTAACCTACATCATAGCGGGCGCCGCCATAGCCGTTCTTGGCATTTTGCCTGGAATGCCTTGGTACGTCTTGATTCCGCTTGGAGCGATCAGCGTCTTTGCCGGAATAAGGATGCAGCGCTCGCAGGCCGCTCAAGAGCTGGCCAAAAAGCAGGCCGAAGCCGCCGCCGCCGGAAAGACGCAAACAGGCCAAAATCCGGCGGACACTTCTCCTGTCGTTCCGCTCGATCCGCTTTTGCTGGAGTTGGGCTACGCTTTAATCGCGCTTGTTGACGACGAAAAGGGCGCCAAACTTTTGGAGCGCGTCACAAGAATTCGGCGCGAAATTGGACTGGATTTGGGCCTTGTGGTTCCAAACATTAGGATTGTGGATTACATATCTTTGGATCCAAGCGAATACACGTTTAAGATTCGCGGAATCGAAGCGGGCCGCGCGAAACTTAAGATGGGCTATTATATGGCCATCAATACCGGCGACGTAAAGGAAGAGGTAAAGGGCGAAGCCACTCGCGACCCGGCCTTTGGAATGCCCGCCGTTTGGATTCCTGAAGACAAGCGCGCCGAAGTTGAGCGGGCTGGATACGCGGTGGTTGACACGCTTACAGTAATCGCGACTCATTTGACCGAAATCATCAGAAATCACGCCGCCGAAATTCTTGGAAGAAAAGAGGTCAAGCAAATAATTGACAAGGTCGCCGAGACTGACAAGGTTGTTGTCGACGAGGTTTTGGAAACTTGCAAGTTCACATATGGACAAATAGAAAAAGTTTTGCAGAACCTCTTGCGCGAACAGGTTTCGATCCGCAACATCGTTTTGATCTTGGAAACATTGGCAAACTACGGCCCTGCGGCCGGACCTTGGATTTTGACCGAAAAGGTCCGCGAGGCTTTGGGAAAGCAAATATGCCTTCAGTACGCCGACGAAAACAAAAAGCTGCGGGTAATGAATTTGTCGCAGGACTACGCCGAGCTTTTGCTTAACCATCAAGTCATTCCAACCGACGGCTCCAAGCCATACGTGGCGCTTGATCCTGTTGACGGCCGCAAGTGGATTTCCGACGTTAGCGCGGCTTTTGCGGCTATGCAGGAACGAGGCCTTGCGCCGATTATTCTTTGTCCTGCCGAAGTGCGCCTTTTGGTCAAAGGCTCTACAGAACGAGAGCTGCCTGGAATCGTCGTTCTGTCAATTAACGAAGTAGTAGCGGCCGATACAAGCGTTGCCATTGAAACGCTCGGCGAAATAAGAGAAAGTGTTGAGGGGGTAGGGTGATGCTTCCAGATCAGAAAAAGCAGGAGCTCTTGTATCTTACAGCGGACACGATAGACGATTGCCGCGAACAGTTGGGAAAGCTTTACGGTACCGACTATGAAATTATGGATCGCAAGAACACGACGCAGAATTACGGCCCTTTTGGACTCTTTCAAAAGCCTGGCGTGAAAGTAACTTACGTGGTCAACCGCCGTTCCGACAAAAAATACGACGGATTGAGCGACGAAGAAACCCAGCGGCTGATTCGCGATGAAATTTTGGCCCGGGCTACGGGCGGAAAAACAAAGACTGAAATTCAAATCAGCGAAATCAACAACAAGGTCAACGAGATTGCCGCGGCGATGCAAAAGCTTCCGCGAGCGTCTGGCGAGGAACGGATTGAGTCCATAGACCGCATTGAAGAAATGCTTGACGACAACGAGTTTACAAGGGATTTTATAAACGGAATCACATCGCGCCTAAAAAAAGAATTTTCGCTTGACGATTTGAATGACTTTCATAAAGTAGAGCGTCAGGTTGTGGATTGGATTGGCGAATCGATTGAAATCGCAAGTCCCAAAACCCACAGGCCTCCGCGCGTAATCGTAATCGTGGGCCCGACCGGCGTTGGAAAGACTACGACAATCGGAAAGCTTGCCGCTCAAAACGTTATAATCAGAAAAAAATCGCCGGACATGCCGCCTCTTGCAATAACGATGATAACGATTGACAAGACAAGAATCGGCGCGGAAAAGCAGCTTCAAACGTTTGGCGAGGTTTTGGACTTGCCGGTTCAAAAAGCGGAGAATGCCGAAGACTTAAAGAGCATATTTGAGTCTATAAGGAGCGACTACGACGTGATCTACATCGACACTTCCGGCTACAGCCCCAACGATTCGGAAAACATCGCCCGCCTTAAGAACACACTCAGCGTTGACGGCTTGCATCCCGACGTCTACCTTGCCGTCGCCGCATCCACAAAGGCGCGCGACCTAAAGAACATAATGCAAAACTACGAGCCATTCGGCTATTCATCTGTGATTGTCACCAAGTGCGACGAAACGACGCGCTTGGGCAATATAATAAGCGTGTTGAACGAAAAGCGAAAGTCGATTTCTTACTGGACTGACGGACAAGTGATTTCGCGAAACATTCAGCGCGCCAGCGTCGTTGATTTTTTGATTCGTCTGGCAGGCTTTTCTGTGGACAGAATTCATATCGAAGAAAAATTTGGAGAAAAATAAAATGGAAGACCAGATTAGCGAACTTAGAGAAATTATGAGAGGCGGTTCCGACCAAACCAAGAGCCGCGACGTTCACAAAACCCGCGTCATCGCGATTACAAGCGGAAAAGGCGGTGTCGGAAAGTCCAACCTGGCCGTCAACATGGCCATCGCTTACGCGCAGCTAGGAAAGAAAGTCATCTTGATTGACGGCGATTTGGGAATGGCCAACGTAAACGTTTTGCTTAGCGTCGTTCCAAAATACAACTTGCTTCAAGTAATCAACAAGCAAAAGACAATGCAAGAAATCATTTTGGACTCTGAATACGGAATCAAGTTCATCGCCGGCGCCAACGGTTTTTCAAAAATCGCGAACCTCAGCAAGGACGAGCTTGACTACTTTGCGACGCAGTTTTCTTCGCTTTCAAACGCAGACATCATCATCATAGACACCGGAGCCGGAATCTCCAACAATGTTCTTTCGTTTGTCGCCGCCAGCGACGAGGTTTACGTTGTCACGACCCCTGAGCCGACAGCGATTACCGACGCGTACGGAATGATAAAAATCATCACGACCGAAATAGAAGACCGCGAAATCAATATTCAGCTTTTGGTCAACCGCGTGCATTCCGCCGAAGAGGGAAAGAGAATCGCGGACCGCATAATAAGCATCGTCGGCCAATTCCTAAACTATAAGGTCAATTATGTCGGCTTCGTCTACGAAGACCCTGCCGTCCAAAACTCTGTAATCAGGCAAAAGCCCTTTATCGTCGTGGCGCCCCAGTCAAAGCCGGCCATGTGCGTAAAGCACATCGTGGGTAGAATAGAAAAAACAGAGGCGCCTGACAACGAGGGGGTTTCAAATTTCCTAAGAAAATTTTTGGGCTTTAAAAAGTAAAATTTTGTAGCAATTTTTTAAAATGTGTGTTATAATATAGTGAATATTTGCAAGGGGAAAACGAATTGATAAAAATTAAGCCGATAGTTTTTAGTGCCTGCGCGGCGTTCGTTTTATCCTTTGTGATTGCCATCGCCTCAAAGTCGGGCTTTGCAGCCTCGCTTTTAAAGGCGGCGGTTTTTGGGCTTTTGTTTGGCGGAATCGCAGTGGGCGTCCAATTTGTCTACTCTAGGTTTTTGGCCGAAGGGAACGCTCCCGCTGAAGCCGCGGAAGAGCCCAAGGCCATGGGCTCAAGGGTTGACTTGGTGGTGAGCGAAGAAGATTTGCCGGATGACAAAGACGCCCCGGCTTTTTATGTTGAAGGAAAGCATGTCCTTTCAAACGAGGATGTCGGCTCTCCTTCAATGCAAGCCAAGCCAAGCCAGGCCAAGCCTGCCGCTTCCGCCGAGCCAGCCGCCGAGGCCTTTAGCGCGGCCGAGCAAAACAAGGCGCTTGAAGCGGCGGAAAAAGTCCGCGAGCAAAAAGCCGCGGAGAATATTGTCCAAAAGGCGGAAGATGTTCCTGTGGACGTTGGCGTTCCTCAGGCTCAAGAAGCTCAGCCGGCTTTTTCGCCTGTAAGTTTGGCTGCGGGCGCGGTTTCTGCAAATGCCGCGGCTTCTACAAGCGACGAGTTGGACGACTTGCCGGACATAGGAGACATTGGCGGCGTTTCAAGCGCTGAAGCGCAAGAAGACGGCGTCATTGAAGATAGTGAGTTTGCGGAAGAGGGCATGGCGCATGTTAGCAGGCAGACCGAGCTTTCTGACGGCAGAATTGTGGATGTGAAAGACGCTCCGGTAATGGCGGAAGCGATTAGAACGATATTGAAGACAGAAGAATAAAGCAGGGTGTGGAGTATGGAATCAGCTCTTGTTGAAGAAAAGACAGAAGACGAACTTTGGAATGAATACAAGGAGACTCGCTCTCCCGACTTGCGCGACAAAATCATTCGGCAGTATATGCCGCTTGTAAAATATGTCGCCGGCAAGGTCAGCGTAGGCATGCCTTCTAGCGTAGAGTTTGACGACCTTGTGGGCTTTGGCCAATTTGGCCTTTTGGACGCGATAGAAAAGTACGATCCGGATAAAAACGTAAAATTCAAGACATACGCCGTTACAAGAATCCGCGGAGCGATTTTTGACGAGCTCCGCCAATTGGACTGGGTTCCACGCAGCGTCCGCCAAAAGTCGCGCGAGATAGAAGACACAATCGGCGACCTTGAGGCCCGCCTTGGCCGTTCCGCCAGCGACGCGGAAATCGCCGGAAAGCTTGGCGTAAGCGAAGAGGAATACCAGCAAACTGTTATGAAACTGTCGGGCACCAGCGTTCTTTCGCTTAACGACGTTTGGTACAGCGGAAACGACAACGACCATATGTCAATCGGAGACAGCATTGAGTCTCCTTCAAGCCTTAATCCTGACGTTATCGTTGAACGGGAGGAAATCCGCAAAATAATCATTCAAGCGATAAACGAGCTTCCTGAAAAAGAAAAGATGGTAATCGTTTTGTACTACCATGAGGATTTGACCTTTAAGGAAATCGGACAGGTTTTGGAAGTCAGCGAGTCGCGCATCAGCCAGTTGCACACAAAGGCAAACTTGCGCCTTAGAGCCAAGTTGACTAACTTGCGAAAGGGAATTATGTAAGAATGGTCGGTCTTGAAGCCATCCGAAAAGACATGGAGACTCTGCTGGAGCAGGACAAGTCTCTCAACGCGATTGAGGTTAACGCCGATTCGCTTGACGAGGCTTTGGCCGACGCCGCCACTCAGCTTGACGCTAGAATCGTAAACCTTGAATACGAGATTCTGGAAAGGGGCAGCGACGGCTTTTTGGGCTTGGCAAAAAAGCCTTGGAAACTCCGCATTTACCAAAACGCCGCCTCCCTTGCAAAAAAGAAAAAGGCGGCCTCGCAAGACTATTTCGCCAGCGACGAGCTTGACGAAGAGGTTAAGATTGTCGACCAGGACGGTCTTTACTACATCCGCCACTTTGGCGACGAGATTATGCTTAAGGTCATCATGCCGGTTGGAAAGGGCCGCCATGTGGACGCAAAGGACATTATCAACGACGCCCGCCGCCCGGACACCGTGAGCATAGAAGAAGGAAAAATCAAGGAATACGCCAAAAAAGGAACGGACGGCAAGTATGAGTCGATCGGCCTTTACAAGCACATAAAGGCTGGCGACGCCATGCTAATCATCGATGTTTCCAAGGACGAGATGGAAGCCACGCTGACCGCGACCGCTCCCGCGATGAGCGGAGGAGAGATCACCGCCGACCAAATCAGGCGCGCCTTGGAGACGCAGGGTGTTGTCGCAGGCATCGAGGACGACAAAATCGCCGAATGGGTTGACAATCCAGTTTACGGCGCGCCTTGCGAGGTTGCCCACGCGATTATGCCGCAAGACGGCCGCGACGCTTACATTGCCTTTAATTTTGAGACCGACCCGACAAAGCTGAAAATTAAGGAAGCCGGCGACGGCAAGGTTAACTTTAAGGAGCTTAACAAAATCCAAAACGTCGTCAAAGGACAGCCCCTCGCCACAAAAATGCAGCCTGAGCGCGGCAAGGCCGGAAAGACTTTGTTCGGCCGCTACCTTGAGGCCAAGAACGGAAAGGACATCAAGATTCCGCTTGGAAAGAACGTCGAGCTTGACAAGGACGGAGTCACCGTCATCGCCAGCGAGGCCGGCCGCGTCCACTTTGACGACCAAAAGATCAACGTCGAGCCCGTGTTGGAATTGGAAAGCGTCGGAATCAAAACCGGCAACATCGACTTTTTGGGAAGCGTCATCGTCAAAGGAAACGTCGACGACGGCTACGAAATCAAGGCCACCGGCGACATCGAAATTTCCGGCACTGTCGGCAAAAGCTTCATCAAAAGCGAGCGCGGCAACATCATCGTTTCGGCAGGCATCTTTGGCCACGACGAGGGCGAGGTTCATTGCGGAAAATCCTTGTGGGCCAAGTTCATTCAAAGCGCGAAGGTTGAGGTCGAGGAATTTTGCATTGTTTCCGACAGCATCATGAACAGCGAAGTGAGCGCGATGAAGCGAATAGTCCTTAACGGAAAAAAGGCCCAGATTACCGGCGGCCACCTTTTTGCCACGGAAGAAATCGCCGCGCGCAACATCGGATCTCCGGGCGGCGGAACGGAAACAATCCTGGAAGTCGGCTTTGACCCGCGAGCCAAGCACCGCTTGGAATTCATTCAGGGTCAGCAAAACGATTTGGTCCGCGAGCTTGAGGACGTTGAGAACAACATCCTTACCCTAGAAAACTATAAAAAGGCCCGCCGAACGCTTCCAAAAGAAAAGGAAGAGGCGCTTGCCCAATACAAGGGCCGCAGGCAAGAAATCACTATTGAGTCGGAAAAGATTTCTGAGGAAATCGACCAAATACAGGAACATTTGCACGAGCTTAAGGTTTTTGGAAAGGTAAAGGCGGAAGGAAACGTCTTTGCGGGCGTCAAGATTTACATTCGGGACACCTTGCAGGAAGTCCGAGCCGACACAAAGAACGTGACTTACTATATGGAAGGCGGCTTCATCAAAACTGGAAAGTATGAGGCGCCCGACATGGCCGGCCTTCAAATGCCGGAAGGATACTCAAGTTAATGGCTTTGCAGCCTATTGACCTTCAGACAATGTATTCTCAAATGGCCAATGTCGCCCAGCGTGTGGCCAGCGAAGGGCAGGGCGCCGCCTTGTCGCAGTCGATTCAAACGCAAGGCATCGTGAACCAAAACTTGCAGCAATCCCAAAGCGTTCAAAAAACGGCAGCCAACGAGGCGCAGACTGGAAAGATTAAGGCTGACGCCAAAGGTTCAGACGGAGCGGAAGCCGGCGCTAAAAAGAAAAAGGATGGCCAGCAAGAGGAGCCGCCAAAAAAGCGAGAGTACGAAATAAGAGATCCAGCGATTGGCGTTCATATAAACATCACGAGGTAAAAGAATGGGCGTCTTTTTAGTTTCTTCCCTTACATTGATAAACCTTCTTTTATGGTTGGTCTTTTTAATCCGCTTTAAGAAGCTTTTTTCGGCGGACGACATAATGGTGAAATTCCGCGACGGGATGGACAGCCTTATTAAAGACGCCCAGCGCAACACGCTCTCTAACATGAATTTAATCGACGACAAAATAAAGGAGTTAAAGGCCGCAAGCGCCGAGGCTGAACGAAAGCTGGCGATTTTGCGCCATGAGTTGCAAAACGCCGAAAAAGGCGCCGCCTTCCAAGCGCGGCTAAGCTTGCAAAGCGCCGCTCCAAAAAAGGCCAAGGGAAAGGCCGCCGCCACGACTGTTTCCAAGTCCTCAAAGCGCGGATCGTCAAAGGCCGCGGCGGCCTACAAGCAAAACGAGCTTCCGGGCGCGGACGAGGCTGTCGCCCTTACAGGCCTTTTTAAGGAAAACGCCCAAAAGTCGCTTTTTGAGGAGCCGCAAATAACGGTTACGGCCAACGGCGACGCTTACGGAAAGGTTCCGATTATAAACACAAAAATCGTCTCAAGCGACAATCCGATAAAGCCCAAAAAGCCCTTTGTCCGCCGCGTAAAGGAGTTGGCGGAGTTGGGAAAAACGGTGGAGGAAATCGCCTCCGAGACTGACCATTCGACAACCGAAGTCCAGCTTGTTCTGGACATGAACTAATAAATACAGGAGACAAATATGAGCGTAAAAAAGCAAAAATTGGCGACTCTCGCGAACGGGCAAGAGGTTCACTTGTTCACGGTTTCAAACGGAAAGATGTCCTTTACGGTCACTGACTACGGCTGCACCCTTACGGGAATCTATCTTCCGCAAAAAAACGGCCCCGTAAGCGACATCCTTTTGGGCTACTCGACTTTGCCCGAATACGTAATGTCGGACGGATACTCCTTCGGCTCAATCGTGGGCCGCTTCGCCAACCGAATCGGCGGCGCCTCCTTTAGCGTCGAAGGAAAAAAATACCAGCTTGACAAGAATGACAATAAAATCAACACCTTGCACGGAGGCTTTTTTCGCCTGGACCATCAGGTCTGGAAGGCCAAGGCCATTGAGTCAAAGTCTTCTTGCGGTGTCGAGTTCAAGCGCCGCAGCCCCGACGGAGAGCAGGGCTTTCCGGGAAACCTTGACGTGACCGTCACTTACACGCTCAGCAAGGACAACAAGCTTGCGATGCAATACAAGGCCAAGACCGACAAGGCGACTCCGGTAAATTTCACAAACCACGCTTACTTCAACCTTGCCGGAAGCGGAACTATTCTTGACCACGAATTGCAGTCCGACTGCAAGGGCTACTTGGAAGTCGACAAGAACTTAATTCCGACCGGAAAAATCATCGACCTTGCCAATAGCCCCTTTGACTTCACCAAGGCCAAGACGATAGGCCGCGACATCGACAAAGTGGCCCCCGGCTACGACCACTGCTACGTGACTCCGGCCTACAAGGGAAAGGGAGCCGCTCCCGACCCCAAAAAGCTTTTCCGCTGCGCCGTTTTGACAGACCCCAAGAGCGGCCGCAAAATGACGATGGAAACAAACCAAGAGGGCGTCCAGGTCTACACGGCCAACTGGGTCGAGGGCATTCCCGGCAAGAACGGAATCCGAATGCAAAAGCACGGCGCGATTTGCCTTGAAAGCCAGCGCTTTCCAGACGCTCCCAACAAGCCGGACTTTCCGCCTTGCGTCCTAAAGCCCAAAGAAACCTACAACGCCGTCACCGTCTATTCATTTGAATGGTGAGCCGTTAATAAAGCGATTCAAAAATTGCGGACAAGAAGGGGCGGGACGCAGAAAAAAAGACTTGGAAGGACCCGTCAGCGGACGGCTTGGCCAAAGGCCTCAAGCCGGGAGCGAATGACGGGAGGCTCCAAGGGCTTTTTTTCGTCGCTGGGACCCGCCTTTTTGGGTCCGCTTTTTTTTGTTTTTTTTCTTGTTTTTTGCCAAAATCTGTGCTATAATCGTTCCATTACATAATTGCTTACGAATTTTCACGCATTATAAGGAGCATGAATGGACGTTCAGTTGCAAGAATTGATCGACAAGATCAAAAAGGACGGCGTTGCGTCGGCGGAAGAACAAGCCGCCAAGATTATCGCCGAAGCGGAAGCAAAAGCCGCTTCAATTGTGAATGACGCAAAGTCACAGGCAGAGAGCATTGAAAAAGAAGCTAAGGCTACAAGCGAGCGCTTCCAAAAGGCAAGCGAAGACGCTGTAAAGCAAGCCTCCCGCAACCTTCTTATTTCATTCCGCGACGGAATCAACGCGCAGCTTAAGGCCATCGTTCAGGACGAGACGGCCAAGACCTACTCAAAGGACTTGTTGGCCAAGCTGATTCCCGAGACCGTAAAGGCTTGGGCGGCCAAGGCCGAGACCAGCGACCTCGCGGTTCTTCTTTCAAAGGCGGACTTGGACGCTTTGGAAAGCGGCCTCAAGGGCGCTCTCAAGGATGAAATTTCCAAGGGAATGGAAATCAAGTCCGACGCTTCCTTGGCGTCCGGCTTTAGAATCGGCCTTAAGGACGGAAGCGCCTACTACGACTATTCAGCCGAAAGCGTCGCCGACCTTTTCGCCGCCTACTTGAACCCAAAAATCGCCGCGCTTGTGGGAGCGGCCGCAAAAGAGGCCTAAAGAGTGTCAAAGCAGTACTACTTGGTTTCGCAGCTTCCTTCAGTCGAAAACCTCGACTCAAGGCAGCTTCCGATAACCGAACAATACTACAGGGATCTCTGCGGCCGCTTTCTTGACGCAAAGAGCGTAAAGATAATCCAAAATCTTTCGCTTGAGCCGCCAAAAAAAGAGGGCAAGTCAGGCTCGGCCTTCCTTGACAAATGGAACGAAAAGGAACGCTGCCTGCGCTTCGCATTGGCTCAAGTCCGCGCGCTCAAGATGAAAAAGGAGGCGGAAATGCTTCCCGCGGGCTGCACGGCCGACATAATACAGGCGGCCAGAACCGCCGTCGGAATGGACAGCCCCCTCGCGGCCGAGGAGTTCCTTAACGAGTATCGGATGGAAACGCTCAATTCACTGGCGCCGCTCGACAACTTTAGCGTTGACGCGGTCATAGCCTATGGACTAAAGCTGATGCTTGCCCAGCGCATGAAGAAGTTCGACGTGGAGACGGGCAAAGCTTCCTACCATAAAATTTACGATGAAATACTAGAGGAGTCAAAATGACCAATGGAAAAGTAATCGGCATTAACGGAAACATGGTCTCCGTTCAGTTTGACGGAAACGTCACGATGAACGAAGTGGGCTTCGTTAAGGTCGAGAACACAAAGCTTAAGGGCGAAATCATCCGCATCCGCGGAAACACGGCCCAAATGCAGATTTTTGAGATGACGGAAGGCATCAAGGTCGGCTGCGACGTTGAGTTCACCGGCGAAATGCTTGCCGTCCGCTTGGGACCGGGACTTTTGGGCCACGTGTACGACGGCCTCCAGAACCCGCTTCCCGAATTGGCCGAAAAGGCCGGCTACTTCTTGGAGCGCGGCTTTTACGTCGAGCCCCTTCCGACAAACGTTGAATGGGACTTCACGCCGATTTCAAAGCCGGGCGACACCCTTTACCGCGGCGACTACTTTGGCTCCGTTCCCGAAGGCCCCTTCACGCACAAGATTTTGGTGCCCTTCGACATGCTCGGAAGCTACAAGGTAAAGAGCATCGTTCCCGCCGGAAAATACAAGCTTGACGACACCCTCTGCGTCGTCACCGACGAAAAGGGAAACGAAAAGAAGCTTACGATGGCCTTCTACTGGCCGGTAAAGCGCGCCGTGGACTGCTACGCCGAGCGCCTTGAGCCGACGGAGACTATGGTCACAAAGACCCGCTTGATAGACACCTTCTTCCCCGTAGCCAAGGGCGGAACTTATTGTATCCCTGGCCCCTTCGGAGCCGGAAAGACGGTCATCCAGCACACCACCAGCCGAAACGCCGACGTTGACATCGTAATCATCGCGGCTTGCGGCGAGCGCGCGGGCGAAGTCGTAGAGACAATCACCGAGTTCCCCGAGCTAAAGGACCCCCGCACGGGCCGCTCATTGATGGAGCGAACAATCATCATTTGCAACACTTCTTCAATGCCGGTCGCCTCGCGCGAAGCTTCGGTTTACACTTCGGTCACCTTGGCCGAGTACTACCGCCAGATGGGCTTGAACGTTTTGCTTTTGGCCGACTCGACATCCCGCTGGGCGCAGGCCTTGCGCGAAATGTCAGGCCGCTTGGAAGAGATTCCGGGCGAGGAAGCCTTCCCGGCTTACTTGGAAAGCTACATCGCGGCCTTCTACGAGCGCGCGGGCCAAGTTCGCCTTCGCGACGGAAGCAAGGGCTCTGTCACAATCGGCGGAACGGTATCTCCTGCCGGCGGTAACTTTGAGGAGCCTGTAACCCAGGCCACGCTAAAAGTTGTCGGAGCCTTCCACGGCCTTACCCGCGAGCGCTCTGACGCCCGCAAATATCCGGCCATCGACCCGATCGCCTCTTGGTCAAAGTACAACCCTGTTATCCGCAAGGACTGGGTAGACTACGCCCGCGCCGAGTTCAAGCGCGGCACCGAAGTCAACCAAATGATGAAGGTTGTAGGCGAAGAAGGAACGACCACGGAAGACTTTGTGGCCTACCTAAAGAGCGAATTCCTTGACGCGGTTTACTTCCAGCAAAACTCCTTCGACGAAATCGACGCGGCCTGTTCGGTCGAGCGCCAGACATACACCTTTAAAAAGGTTCTTATGGTCATGGCCAGTGACTTTGACCTTAAGGACAAGGACGAGGCGCGCGCCTTCTTCAACCAGCTCAGGAAGACATTCGGCGACTGGAACTACGTTGAATTCAAATCGGATAAATTCAATTCTCTTGAAAAAGAGATTGACTCAATTTATTCACAGAAAAAAGGCGCGCTCACAAAAGCGGGCGAGGCCCTTCTTAAGGACGGTGAATAATGAACAAAGTTTACAGCAAAATTGAATCAATCAACGGAAGCGTAATCACCGTAAAGGCCACTGACGTAGCTTACGGCGAATTGGCTGAAATTGAGACAAGATTCGGAAAGTCATTGGCCGAGGTTTCGAACATTCAGGGCGACAACGTTTCGCTCCAGGTGTTCGCGGGCGGCCGCGGCGTTTCTACCGGCGACCACATCAAATTCCTTGGCCACCGAATGGAAGTCAGCTTTAGCGACAACCTCCTTGGCCGCATCTTCAACGGTTCGGCCGAGCCGCGCGACAACGGACCCGTGCTCGCCGAAAACTTGGTAACGATCGGCGGCCCTTCGGTAAACCCGACAAAGCGCATTATGGCGCGCCGCATGATCCGCACAGGAATCCCGATGATCGACATGTTCAACACGTTGGTCGTGTCGCAAAAGCTTCCGATTTTCTCTATCTCTGGCGAGCCCTACAACCAGCTTTTGGCGCGCATCGCCATGCAAGCCGAAGTTGACGTAATCGTCTTGGGCGGAATGGGACTTAAGTACGACGACTACTTGTACTTTAAGAACACGCTCGAAAACGGCGGCGCCCTAAGCCGCACGGTAATGTTCGTGCACACGGCCGCCGACCCGTCGGTAGAATGCAAGAAGATTCCCGACCTTTCGCTTGCCGTCGCGGAACAGTTCGCCTTGCAGGGAAAGGACGTTCTTGTCCTTCTTACCGACATGACGAACTTCGCCGACTCAATGAAGGAAATCGCGATCACTCAGGAACAAGTTCCGTCTAACCGCGGATACCCGGGAGACCTTTACTCCCAGCTGGCCGCCCGCTACGAAAAGGCCGTCGACTTCGCCGACTCAGGCTCGGTCACGATCCTCGCGGTAACGACGATGCCAGGCGACGACGTTACCCACCCGGTTCCGGACAACACGGGCTACATCACCGAGGGTCAGTACTACCTTAAGGGCGGCCGCATCGAGCCGTTCGGCTCATTGTCGCGCCTTAAGCAGAACGTCAACGGCAAGACCCGCAACGACCACCGCGCCCTTATGGACGGCATGATCCGCCTTTACGCGCAGTACAAGGACACGCTCGAAAAGAAGAGCATGGGCTTCAACATGAGCGCGTGGGACGAAAAACTCCTTAAATACGGCGAAATGTTCGAAAGCGAAATGATGGACCTTTCAAAGAACATCGCGCTTGAGGACGCGCTTGACTTGGGCTGGAAGATTCTAAAGGATTGCTTTGACAAGGATGAGATTGGAATCAAGACTGAGCTCATTGAGGAACACTGGCCAAATTAAAGGCCTTGCGGCCTTTAATTTAACGAGTTTTGACCGCGGCAAAACCGCGCTCAAAACATCGCGACATAGGTTTGCTATAATTTATAGGATTTTTAATGGCGAAGATTAAGCTGACAAAGAACGAACTCAAGACCCAGAAAGACGCGCTTAAAATGTACAAGCGCTATCTTCCTACGTTGACGCTCAAAAAGCAGCAGCTTCAAACGGAAATCCGCTCCATAGAGGAGCGCGCCAAAGAAGTGCGCGAACAACGCAAAAACCTTGAAAAGGAATTTGAAGTTTGGATCAGCGTGTTTGGCGAAAAAGACGCCTTCAAGCCCGGAATGGTTTCTGTAAAGAACATCAGGAAGGGAACCGGCAACATTGCCGGCGTCACGATTCCCGTTTACGAGGGAGCGGACTTTTCGCGCGGCGACTACGACCTTTACTCAACCCCCTTGTGGATTGATTTGGCCGCCGACCGCATGGAAAAGGCGCTTTCCTTGGACCTTGAGGCTGACACGCTAGAGGAACAAGTTCGCCTGCTTTCGCAAGAGCTGCGCGTCACCACGCAGCGCGTGAATCTTTTTGAAAAAGTGAAGATTCCCGAAACAAAGGCGAACATAAAGAAGATTACGGTATATCTTGGAGACGAGCAGGTCGCGGCCGTTGTCCGCTCCAAGATTTCTAAGAAAAAACTGCAGCAAAAGGCAGGGGAGGAGACAGCATGATAGCGCCTATGAAAAAAGTTTCCCTTGTCATTTTGGACAGGGAAAAAGAAAGCGCTCTTAAGGCCTTGCGAAAGGCCGGCCTCGTTCACTTGGAGCCTGTTGAAGGCAAGGGCGAAAAATTGGCCGCGCTTAAAAACGACTACGCAAAGCTTCAAAGCGCCGCGGGCTACTTGGGCGAGATTAAATTGCCCAAAAAGACCGCGTTTCCCGAACTTTCGCAGGAAGAAGCGGTCAAAAAGGCCCAGTTGGCCATTGACCTTACAGAGCGCAAAAAGAGCCTCTTGGAAAAGATCGCGGCCTCGGCCACCGAGATTGACCGCTTGAGCGCTTGGGGAACAGTAAACCCCGCCGACTTTGCCTATTTGTCAGAAAAGGGCGTGCATCTTTCAATGTACGAAGTCCCGAACGACAAGTGGCGCTTGATTGGCGAGGACGTCAAGGCCCTGCTTGTAAACTCGTCAAAGAGCGGGAAGCGCTTTTTGCTTCTTTCGGACAGCCCGGAAGCCGAGCGTCCGGCGGGGCTTCCGCCCGAAGCCTATCAGGTCGTCATGCCCGAAAAGTCAACCGAAGAAATCGCGGCTGACATAAAGGCTTACGAGGCCGAGACGGCCCAAATCGAAAAGGACTTGGCCGCCAACGCGGTTTACCTAAAGGCGATTTTGGCCGCCCAAAAGTCTTTGGA
This sequence comes from Treponema sp. UBA4377, assembly GCA_002391235.1. Classification (GTDB taxonomy): domain Bacteria; phylum Spirochaetota; class Spirochaetia; order Treponematales; family Treponemataceae; genus Treponema_D. The sequence continues at coordinate 39,817 of DGRX01000014.1, read as the reverse complement.
AAAGGACATTGAGTTTGAGAACGTCTATTCGGGAATGGAAAAGGAGGCCGAGGAAAAGAGCGCGACTCTTTCTTGGCTTACCGGCTATGTTCCCGTCGACTCCTTGGAAGCGCTCAAGGCGGAGGCCGCCAAAAACCATTGGGCCTTGGCCGTTGACGATCCTTCCGACGAGGACAACGTTCCGACAAAGCTTAAGAACAACAAGCTGGTCAGCCTGATTTATCCGTTGACCGACTTCTTGGACGTAACGCCCGGCTACCACGAGTACGACATTTCGTCTTGGTTCCTGCTTTTCTTCTGCGTCTTCTTTGCGATGATTTTCGCGGACACAGGGTACGGCGCCATCATAGCGCTTGCGGGGCTTTTGCTTTTGGCAAAGGCAAAAAAAGGAAAGAAGAGCCTTCCGGTTTTGGTCACTCTCTTGGGACTTTGTACCGCGGCCTGGGGCGTTTTGACTTGCTCTTGGTTTGGAATCCCCGCGGAAAAACTGCCGCCGGTCTTGGTTCAAATTTCAAGCCGCCTCTTCTCGCAGCCCAAGCTGGTTTTGCTTGGAATGGCGCCGGAAGCGGCAAAGAGTTTGGCCGACAAAAACCAGCAGGTATTCTGCTTTGTCCTTGCCTTGATGCAATTGAGCGTGGCGCACATCACTTGCACTATCGCTCACAGAAAGAGCCTCAAATGCTTGGGCGACTTTGGCTCGCTCTTGCAGCTTTGGGGAACTTTCTACGTTGTGCTCAGCATGGTAGTCGCCGACGGCGTGAACTATGTGTTCCCGCTTATGGACAACGGCAATCCTGTGAACGTCTTTGGCTGGATGGCGCCGCATTATTTCCCCACCGCATGTTTGGGCTTGTTGGGCTTTGGCTTTGCGCTCAACTTCATCTTCTCAAACTACGAGGGAAGCGTGGGCAAGTCCATCTTGGAAAGCCTAAAGAACATAATCAGCGTTTTCCTTGGAATCGTCAACGTATTCTCGGACATCGTTTCGTACATTCGCTTGTGGGCGGTCGCCTTGGCCGGAGCCGCGATCAGCGGAACGGTGAACGCGATGGCGGGCCCGATGTTCGGAAAGCTTACGATGATGGTTTTTGGCGTGATTCTTTTGGTATTCGGCCACGGCTTGAACATGATTCTGAACTTGCTTTCGGTAATCGTTCACGGCGTTCGCTTGAACACCTTGGAATTTTCCCAGCACTTGGGAATGGCTTGGAGCGGAACCAAGTATCGGCCTTTCGCCGACGCGGAATCCGCTTCATAAAAATCGGGAAGCCTGGCCTGACCAAAAATCGGGCGCGGGCTTAATTGAATGGACAAAGGGCGGATTTTGTTCCGCCTAAAAATAGAATAATAAGGCCGCGAAAAGCGGCGGCCACAAATGTGGCGACCACAAAAGTGGTAAGGAGAAAATTATGAACTGGGGTATGATTGGAGCCGGTGTTGTTATGGGTATCGCCGCTTTGGGAAGCGCGATTGGAATCGGAATTGCCGGACAGGGAGCCATCGGCTCTTGGAAGCGCTGCTACTTGAACAACAAGCCCGCGCCCTTCCTTTTGGTAGTATTCGCCGGCGCTCCGTTGACGCAGACAATCTACGGCTTCTTGTTGATGCAGACAATGTTGGCCTCGGCCGCCAGCGCCGACATCTCAAAGCAGTGCTTCTTGCTTGGCATGGGATTCGCCTGCGGCTTGTCAATGTGCATGTCAGCCATCGCTCAGGGAAAGGCCGGCGCCGCTGGTTCTGACGCTCTTGGCGAAACAGGAAAAGGCTTCACCAACTACATCATGGTAGTAGGTCTTTGCGAAACCATCGCCTTGTTCAGCATGGTATTCGGAATGATCGTCTGCTAATGACCAAAACCGTTTATTTAGGCGGTTCTGGAAAAGTCAAGAGAATTGGGATTGGAGGCGCGGAGCCTGTTTCCATACAAACGATGTGGAAAGAGGGAATCGACGACCTTGATTCCAATCCGTCAAAGTTAGAGCGGATTTTGTCGGAGATCCAAGAGCTTCAAGGCCTTGGCTGCGACATAATCCGCTTTGCCGTTCCTGACATGGCCAGCGCCTCTGGCCTTTGCAAAATCGCCGCCAACACATCAGTTCCTCTTGTGGCCGACATCCACTTTGACTACAGGCTGGCCTTGGAATGCCTTAAGGGAGACGTGGCGGCCATACGCATAAATCCCGGCAACATCGGAAGCCGCGAGCGCGTCGAGGCCGTAGTGAACGCCTGCAAAAAAAAGGGCGCGGCGATTCGCATTGGAGTCAACAGCGGAAGCCTTCCTAAAGAATTGAGGGAGCGGGTTGAGGCTGGAATTTTGGGACGGGCGGAAGCCTTGGCCTTGGCGGCGGCGGAAGAATGCAAGGTTTTTGGGGAATTGTCCTTTGACCAAGTCGTGGTCAGCATGAAGGCTTCGAGCGTCCAAGAGACCGTCGAATGCAACGAAGAGTTCGCCAAAAAGTTTGACATTCCCTTGCACATTGGAGTCACCGAGGCCGGCCCCCTTATCGGCGGCGTGGTAAAGTCAACGCTGGCCTTTAGCCGCTTGCTTGGCCAAGGAATCGGAAACACAATCCGCGTAAGCCTTTCTTCGACTCCCAAAAACGAAGTCATAGCCGGCCGCGAAATCCTTCGCGAATGCGGAAAAAGAAGCGGCGGCGTTCAAATCGTTTCCTGCCCAAGATGCGGCAGGCAGGGCTTTGACGTCCATTCCTTTGTCGAGCGCTGGCAGAGCCGCCTTTTGGCCAGCGGAAAAAACGTCACCGTGGCCATAATGGGTTGCGCGGTCAACGGCCCCGGGGAGGGAAAACACGCCGATTTAGGCATTGCCGGAGCCGGCGGAAAGGCGATAATATTTAAAAAAGGAAAAATAATCCGAACAATTGACGAAAAAGATGCCGATAATGCCTTTGAAGAGGAATTTAATTCGCTTTGAAAACTAAGACATTTATAGCAGCGTTTATTTTTATTGTACTCGGCGGAATTTTGTCCGCCCAGCATCCCGTAAAGCCCAAAGTCAGCGAGCAAAGCTGGCGCGTTTTGGCAAGGGCCCAGGTGGCTTTTGAATGTTCGGATTACGGTGAGGCCATAGCCTTGTGCGAAGAGGCGCGTAAATCCCGAGGCAAAGAGCTTAAGTGGAACAGCTATGTAATGCAAAACACTTTGAGCTCGCCGGAAGTGAAAAAAAGAGGCCCCTTTATCTCCGACTTGATTCCTGTATTAAAGGACAGGCAAGATTCAGAAGCGCTGGAGATTATAAACTCTTGGCTTGACAGAAAAGGGGCCGATTATTTTGACAACTCGCTTCCAAAATTGTACGACTACCTTAAGCGCCTTAACGAATATCCAGAATGCGATTTTTTGCAAGCCAAGATTTACCGTTTGGAAGGCGAGTACGACATGGCGATGCAGTACCTAAAGAACGCCCGCGAGCAAAGCGATCTTCTTGACGTTCCCGCTCAAAAGCGCGAAATACTTTACGAAATCGCGGATTTGGCGAAAGTGATCGGCGACCAAAAAGAGCGCGAGGGCTCGCTTCTTTTGATTGTGGCGGCCGACGGCTTGTACAAGGACGACGCCTCCAAGCGCGCGATGGTTAGAACCGTTCAACTAAAACGAAAAGACATCTTGGACTATTTTTTTATGCTGCACCGTTATTCCGCGGTCAACTCCATAAAGGCATATTTTGAGCTTGGAAAAATTTACAAAGAACAAAAAAGGCTTCGCGACTCTTGGGCTATGACTGCCAACGGCGTTGTTTGCGCCTTTACTTGGATGAACGAAATTTTGCGCGACCGGAATCCGGAATTTTCCTTTAAGACTCTTGAAGGCTTTTTTGATGAATGCGGCCTTTACGAAGACGTTCTTGATTGGACAAGCAAGAACGGCATTTGGAAGGGCTTTTACGACATGGCCGCGGCTGCCGTTGAAAACGGCTGGATAAATTTTGGAACTTCTCTCTATCAAACAATGGCTTCTTCTTGCCCCGACGCGTATTGGGCGGCCGCGGCAAAAAAAGCAGGCCAAGATTTGTCTGAATAGCGCTTAGTAAAACAATCCGATTCCAATCGTCAGCTCTTTTTTGCTTGCTTTTTCGTCGCGCCAGCTGGTGTCGATAAAGTCCTTTAGCAAAATGCGGCCTATGTCAAAGCCCGCGCTCGCGCGTATTTGAACGCTCTTCCATTTTTGCGGAAAGAGCAAAAGCTCGACGCCGGCGCAGTAAAAGCCGTCGCGGGGATCAAAGACGCGGCCGGTGGCTCGGTTTGCGGAAAGGGCTATGTCCACAAAGGGAACGGCTTGAATTTCAAAATTAAAGGATTTAAGGCGCTTGAAGCCCCATTTTTCCCAATCAGTTGAAAAAACTTTAATCGGAAAGTCAATGTTTAGGACAATAGCGGCCGCGCCTTTTGCCGAGTAGCCGTTTGGCGTATGCGGAACGCCCGAAAGGTATTGGTCGTCGGAGATTCCGCGCAATAGATGGCCGTAGCGGGTGAAAGTGTTTCTTTCCGCAAAAAGCAAAAAGCGCGAATTTAGGCCAAGGCGTTTCCATGCGGCAAAAACGTTAGCCGTTAGCTTTACGCCCGGCTGGAATTCGTTGGCCTTAAAGTTGTAGGCCGCGCTTTGCTCCGCGCTTGCGTAAAAGCCCTTCCTAAAATTTCCAATCCAGTTTACTTGGCCCAAGCCCAGTCCGTGCGAGAATATAAGGCGCGGAGAAAGCAAGTCTTCGTCAAGCGGGTTGATTCCGTTTAGGTTCCACTTGCAGTCGATTTGCGCGGCCGGGATGTAGACAAGGTTTCCGATTTTTTCAAAACGCTCCAAGACAATCGGAACAGAGAATTTTGCGTTCTCGGTCCAATAAAGCTCGTCGTTAAAGACCTTGTAGTCGGCGTCGCGGACAAAGCCTTGCGTTAAGTCAAGGCGGAGATCCAAGTTTTTAAAAGGCAGTATGAATGTAAAGCCGGTCTTTAGATTCCATTCAGGCTCTTGGCGGATAAAGGCGTATTTAAAGAACAAGTCATTGTTCCAAGAGGCTTGTATCGGTCCCATCGCAAAGGGCAGCTGGTACTTAAGGCTCGCTCCCGCGACAAAGTCGTCGCTCTTGTTTTCCTTTTGCTCCCATTGGACAAAGACGTCGGAAGAAAGCGGATTCATAAGGCCAAAAAAGTTGTCGTCCTTAAGCTTTACCTTGAATTCAAAGCCTTCGTTTGAGTCGTACTTTGGGTAGGGCAAAAGCAAAAAGTGGCGGCTGTCAACTGTCGAGACCTTTAGGGCTGCGACGGACGCCCCTTCAAAAGTTTCGCCTGTTTCAACAAGGTCAAGCTGGACGCTGTCAAAAAGGCGCTCGTTTATAAGCTTTTGCTTTATCGAAACGACATACGCGTCAAGCTCTTCCTTGCTTTTAAAAACTTTTTCAGCGTCTATTTTTATCTTTCGCTTTAGGGCCGAAACTTTTGTTCCGCCTTTGGGGTCAAAGTCAACGGAGCGGATTGTCCACGCCTGGGCCCAAAGGCTGTTGGCCAGAAAGATGGCGAGAAGGCAGGCTGCGAGGGCATAAAAAAATTTTTTCATGGATTAGCGCTTTGCGTAGTTTTTTTGCACCCAGTTTTTGTAGTCGCCGCTTTGAATGCGGGCTATCCATTCCGTGTTGTTCAAGTTCCAGTCAACGGTCATTTCAAGGCCTTGCTCAAAGGTCATTTCGCGCTTCCAGCCAAGCTCGTTTTTTATTTTTGAGCAGTCAATTGCGTAGCGCGCGTCGTGGCCCGGGCGGTCCTTTACGTGGACAATCGTTTGGCGGACGGCGGCGGGATCCTTTCCAAGCTTGGCTGACGCTATTTCTATAAGCTTGTCCAAAAGCTGGACGTTCTGCCATTCGTTTTCGCCGCCGATGTTGTATTTTTGGCCGTTCTTGCCTTTTTGCAAAATAAGCCAGACCGCCCGGTTGTGGTCCTCCACGTAAATCCAGTCGCGGATGTTCTTTCCTTCGCCGTAGACAGGAAGGTTCTTTCCCTGCGAAATGTTAAGGATCATAAGCGGAATCAGCTTTTCGGGGAACTGGTATGGCCCGTAGTTGTTGGTGCAGTTTGAAAGCGTCACCGGAAGGCCGAATGTGTGGTGGTAGGCGAAAACCAAGTGGTCGCTGGAGGCCTTTGAAGCCGAGTAGGGGCTGCGGGGGTCGTAGAGCGTCGTTTCGGTAAAGTAGCCTGTCGGGCCAAGCGAGCCGTAAACTTCGTCTGTCGATATGTGGTGGAACAAAACGTCGTCGCGCGCATTGTCGAGCGAGCAGCCCCAGTGATTTTTTGCCACGTCAAGCAATGTGTAGGTTCCCAAAACGTTTGCGCGCACAAAGGCCTCCGGATCCAGTACCGAACGGTCAACGTGGCTTTCGGCGGCGAAGTGGACGACAGTGTCTATGTCGTATTCCTTAAAGATACGCTCGACGGCGGCGCGGTCTGAAATGTCGGCCTTCTCAAAGAAATAGCGCCGCTTGTCTCCCGCGGCCGCGCCGAATTTTTCTTCCACGTCCAAAAGGTTTTCCAAGTTTCCGGCGTAAGTCAAAGCGTCAAGGTTGACGACGCGGCCTGTAAAGCCGTCAAAGTTGAATTCCTTTTTGCCGGAGGCGCTCATGCCAAAAAGGCAGCGGATGAAGTTCGAGCCGATGAAGCCCGCTCCGCCTGTAACCAAAATATTTTTAAGTTTTCTCATAACGTTCTCCTGATTATATCGCCGCTCTTACTGAGGGATTTTAAAGCGCGCGTCTTTGATGAAGCGCTCCAAACTGTCCTGCCATTTTGGGATCTTTATCCTAAGCGCCGCCTTGATTTTTTCTTTGCTTAAAACTGAATAGGCCGGCCGCTCCACCTTGGCTCCGTATTCCTGCGTGGAGCAAGGCGAGACTTTGCAGTTGTTGCTTAAAAGCTTCCGCTTGTTTAGAAGGCGCTGGATTTCTACGGCAAAGTCAAACCATGTGGTTTGCCCTTCGTTCGTAAAATGGTAAACGCCGTATGGCATGCCTTCCTTGCTGAAAATGTTGGTCCCGGCTTTTTCAACGCTCCTTATCGCAAGCAAAATCGCCTCCGCCAAGTCGCCTGTAAAAGTCGGCGTTCCAAATTGGTCGTTGACCACTTTTATCCCGTCTTTTTCGTTCATCAGCTTTGCCATCGTGTAGACAAAGTTGGGCCGGTCAAAGCCGTAAAGCCAAGACGTTCTAAAGATAAAGTATTGGGTCATCGTTTTTTGGATCAAGTCTTCGCCGTTGGATTTTGTCAGGCCGTAAACGCCAAGCGGGCTTTTGTGGTCGTCCTCTTTGTAGGGAACGGAGGCCTTTCCGTCAAAAACATAGTCGGTGGAAATGTGTATCAGCTTGGCGCCGATTTCCCTTGCGACTCTGGCTATGTTGGCGCTCGCGCTTTCGTTTAATTCCTGGGCGGCCTTTTTGTCGCTTTCGGCTTTTTCCACGGCGGTGTAGGCCGAGCAGTTCACAATCCACTTAAAGCGGCTGGAATGTCCGTTTTGTCGCGCGGTGAAATAATTTTCGCTTTCCCATTTTTCGACAAAGTCCTTGAGGGCCTTGTAGTCTCTGGCGTCAACGCCGCTAGATGTTCCCGCAAAGGGAATTTTGTTTTTTTGCAATAGACGGCATAATTCCGCGCCCAGCATTCCGGTTGAGCCGATCACCCATATCATGGAGCGAATTATAGCAAAAAAAATGCCCTTGTTCAACCGCGCGATTTTTTGCCATGGCTTCCGCATAATTGAATGAAAATAAAAACGCTCTCGGGAGAATCGAACGGCCTTTCTTGCGGTTGCGGCTGCAATGGAAGGTGTACATTTAAATCAATTTCGCTTCGCGAAATTGGCAGCCGCAAAGCAAGCGGCCGTCCGCCTTCTCCCTACGCGTTTTTAATTGTTTGAAATGCGGAAGCCCGGGCAACCGTTACGGAAGTCGCTTTTCTCGCGTTTTTTGTTTTCATTCCATAATGCGGAAATTTTGTCTTTTTTTGCGCGGCGACACTTGACATTTTTTTTTCCATTCGCTACATTATAAGCGTACATTTTAATCTCCTTTTAAAGTGGACTTGCGCAAGCAGGTCTTTTTTTTTGGAACGGAAAGCTGGATGGATTACGTAGATTTAAACACGATTCCCCATTATTCGGAATGCGAGCCTTTGGTCCGCTCTATGGGCTACGTTCTTGTTGACTTGAAGATAATTCCGCAAAAGACAACGGTAAAAATAAGCGCGGTCATCGCAAGCAAGGACCCGGCGAAAACGATTGGCGTGGAGGACTGCTCAAAAGTCCACCACGCGCTTTTGCCGCGCCTTGAGGCCTTGCTTGGAAGGGACGACACCTACATGGAGCTTACGTCTCCGGGGACTGACCGCAACATTAAGAACGCGGCTGAGTTCGCGCTTTTTAAGGGAACGGAGATTCGCGTTTGGGACAAGAATGTTTCTGACTGGGTAAGCGGAACGATTCTTGGCGCGGACAAGGATTCCTTGACGCTTGATTGCGGCGGGGAAAACAAAAGCTATAAATACGACGACATCGCAAAAGCTAAGTTTTTGCATTCATAAAAATAAATAGAGGTAGATCTTTATGGCACGAAAAAAAGTTCAGGACAATTCGTCATCGATGGCTGAGGCTATCAAAGAGCTTATCGAAGAAAGAGGCTATTCGCCGGACGCGGTGAAAAAGGTCATTGAAAACATGCTTTTGGCCGCATACAAGCGCGCCCACGGAACGAACGAAAACGCCGTCGTTGTTTTTGAGGAAGACGAGAGCGGCATCCCCGTGGACGTTACCCTTTATTCAAGAAAGGAAGTCATTGACGGCGTTTACGATCCTGTAACGGAAATCGAATTGGAGGAAGCCCGACAGCTTAGCCCCGATTGCGAAGTCGGCGACGAGCTTGACATTCCCGAAGATCCCAAAAGCTACGACCGTTCCGCCGTGTCTACCGGAAAGCAGTCGGGACACCAGGGCCTCAACGAAAGCTACAAGGACAACCTTTACGACGAATACAAGGACAAGGTTGGCGGAATCATCATCGGATATTTCCAGCGCGAGCGCAACGGCACGATTTACGTTGACCTTGGAAAGGTCGAGGGCGTGCTGCCGGTCAAATACCAGTCTCCGCGCGAAAAGTACGAAAAGGGCGAGAGAATCCGCGCCTTGGTCGTCGACATCGCAAAGACTTCAAACGGCATTCAGTTGATTCTTTCGCGCGCGGCGCCCGAATTGGTCCGCTCGATTCTTGAGACGGAAGTTCCCGAAGTTCTTGACGGAACGGTTGAAATCAACAAGATCGTGCGCGAAGCCGGCTACCGAACGAAGATTGCCGTTTCATCGGCCCGCGAGGACGTTGATCCGGTTGGCGCCTGCGTAGGCCTTAAGGGCGTTCGCATCCAAAACGTCATCCACGAATTGCTTGGCGAAAAAATCGACGTTTTGCGCTACGATCCAGAGCCGACAGTCTTTATCAAGAACGCGCTTAGCCCGGCGGAAGTCGGCCGCGTAATCATTCTTGACCAGGACAAAAAGCAGGCGCTTGCCATCGTTCCCGACAGCCAGTTCTCTTTGGCGATCGGAAAGCAGGGCCTCAACGTTCGCCTTGCCAACCGCCTTTGCGACTGGAACATCGACGTAAAGACAGAGGAGCAGGCCGCCGAGCTTGACCTTAGCGAGATCGCCACAAGGCAAAACGCCCAGAGCCTCTTTAACGACGACTACGAGGAGATCGCCACTATTTCCGAGTTGCCCGGAGTTGACGAGCGCGTGGCCGGCCTTCTTAAGGAAGCCGGAATCGAGGACGTTCAAAAGTTCATCGACGACTACGAGACAATCAACGTTGAGGGCGTTTCTAAGGAAGACTTGGAAAAACTCAACGAGCTTATAAATCAAAACGTGGAGTTTGTTGAGGAGGAAGCCCAAGAGCAGGCTCCTTCGCAGAACGCCGAATCGGAGCAGGCTTCTTCCGAAGATTCAGAAGAATACCATTGCCCGGAATGCGGCGCCGTTATAACCCTTGACATGACGCATTGTCCAAAATGCGGTGTCGAGTTTGAATTTAAAGAGGACGAGGAATAGTAGTTAATGGCAGAAGAAACAGAAAAGAAAAACGGAGTGGTGTTGCACAAAAAGGCTGGAGCTCCTAAAAAGACGGAAGACTCCGCTGGCGTAGGCGCGCCCGCTGAAAAAAAGAAAAAGGTGATTCTAGTAAAAAAGCGGCCTCAAGCTTCTCCGTCCGCCGCTAACAATACGGTTGCCGCTTCTGCCGCTGCTAAAACTCAAGACGCGGCTGAAAAGCCTCTTTCGGAAGAGAAAAAGGCCGTCGCCGAAGCGAAGCCCGCCCCTAAGGCTGCGGCTCCCGCTGCCGTTAAAAAGCCGGCGGCTCCGTTCTCTTTGAATTCGGCCCGTCCCAACGTCAAGGCCGGAAATTTAAGCGACCATTCAAGGGGCGGCCAGTGGAACCGCGGCGGGAACAACCGCGGCTCGTTTGGCGGCGGCCAGAATAGGGCCGGCGGCGGCTTTACAGGCGCCCAGGCCAGGGCAGGCTACCAAAACCGCGAGCGCGACAACAGGGGCGGTCCGGGTTCCTTTAACCGGGGCGGCCAGGGCGGCGGCTTTAACCGCGGTCCCGGAGGCTTTAACCGAGGCGGCCAGGGCGGCGGCTTTAACCGCGGTCCCGGAGGCTTTAACAACAGGCCCGGCTCCGGCTTTGGCGGAGGCTCCGGCGGCTCGTTCGCTCCAGGCGGCATGACCGGCGGAAAGCCCAGCCAAAACGCTCCCAAGAAAACATTTAAAGGAAAGAAGCAGCAATACAGCCGAAAGGACAAGGAAGAGGCTTTTGACGAGGACAAGTTCTACGAGTCCCAGAAAAAGGCCGAGACCCAGGTCAGCGACGTTCCCAAGTCAATCGACATTATGGAGACTGTTTCCATCAGCGACTTGGCCCGCAAGATGAACCTCAAAGCCAGCGAAATCATCGCGAAGCTTATGTCGATGGGCCAGATGGTGACAATCACACAGTCAATCGACAGCGACACGGCCACGCTTTTGGCAGCCGAATACAATTGCGAAGTCCATTTGGTAAGCCTTTACGACGAGACTGTAATCGCGCGCGACACAAGGAACGACGACAAGCTGGAGCCTCGTCCGCCGATCGTAACCGTAATGGGCCACGTTGACCACGGAAAGACAAAGACTTTGGACGCTATCCGCCACAGCCATGTCGCCGAAGGCGAGGCCGGCGGAATCACCCAGAGCATCGGCGCTTACAGCGTTCAGACCGAAAAAGGAAAAATCACTTTCTTGGACACTCCTGGCCACGAAGTCTTTACGATGATGCGCGCCCGCGGAGCCCAGATTACCGACATTGTTGTATTGGTCGTGGCCGCCGACGACGGCGTAATGCCCCAGACTTTGGAAGCGGTCAACCACGCCAAGGACGCCAAGGTTCCGATAATCGTGGCAGTAAACAAGATAGACAAGCCCGACGCCAATCCCGACCGCGTGCGCACCCAGCTTACAGAGCTTGGCCTTACGCCCGAAGATTGGGGCGGAGACACTCAATATGTAAACATCAGCGCCTTGAAGGGCGAGGGCATCGACGACCTTTTGGACGCGATTTTGCTCCAGGCCGAAATGCTTGAGCTTAAGACCGTTTGGGATTGCCGCGCCGAAGGAAAGGTTTTGGAGTCCCGCATCGACCAAGGCCGCGGCGTTGTCTCTACAATCGTAGTCGAGCGCGGAACTTTGCATCAGGGGGATCCTTTCGTGGCCGGCATTTATTCAGGCCGCGTCCGCGCTATGTTCAACGACAGGGGCAAGCGCATACAGGAAGCGACTCCCAGCCAGCCGGTTGAGGTTATCGGAATTGAGGAAATGCCCAACGCCGGCGACCCCTTCCAAGTCACCGAAAGCGAAAAAGAGGCGCGCGCGATAAGCACCAAGCGCGTCGAGCTTAAGCGCTTTGAGGACGCAAAAGCCGTCAAGAAAGTCACGCTCGACAACTTGTACCAGACGATTGACGCGCACGAAGTCAAAGAGCTTAAGGTTGTCATCAAGGCCGACTTGCAGGGAAGCGCCGAGGCCCTTAAGGTTGCCCTTGAAAAGCTTTCAACAAAGGACATCCGCCTTGTGGTCATCCACTCGTCGGCCGGAGCGATCAACGAAAGCGACGTCATCTTGGCCGCCGCTGACTCCAACGCGATCATCGTCGGTTTTAACGTCCGCCCGACGCCAAAGGCAAAGCTTTTGGCCGACCAAGAAAAGGTTGAGATTCGCAAGTACTCAATCATTTACGAATGCGTCAACGAAATCACGGCGGCCATGGAAGGCATGCTCAGCCCCGACACAAAGGAGCAGGTTATCGGAACTGTCGAAGTCCAGAACACTTTCAAAGTTCCAAAGATCGGAACGATTGCCGGCTGCTATGTTTCGGACGGAACTATCAAGAGAAATTGCGGCGTTCGCCTTATCCGCGAAGGCATCGTAATCTATACTGGAAAAGTCACCTCGCTCAAGCGCTTTAAGGACGACGCCAAGGAAGTGGCCAAGGGCTACGAATGCGGCGTCGGCTTGGAGAACTGGCAGGACATTAAGGTCGGCGACCAAATCGAATGCTTTGAATACATCGAAGTTGCCCGAAAGCTCGGCGACGCTTTGATTGACGACAAGTCTAAGAACGAAGCCGCTGCCGCCGAACAGCGAAGCGAGGCCGAAGCCCGCGCCGCCGAAGAGGCAGCCAAGGAAGCGGAAAAGATCGCCGCCGAAAAGGCAGCCGCCCGCGCGCGAAAGGAAGCCGAGCAAGCCAAGCCCGGCGCTCACGGCGTGAATCCCCATGCCGTTCCGCCCGCTAACAATGGCGAAGGACAGGCCTGATGGGACAGTATAGGCTTTTAAAGCTAGGCGAGCAAATCAGGGGCGAGATAGCCAACATGATTTTGCGCGCCGAGATTAAAGACCCGCGAGTGTCAAACTTTTTGACGATCAACCGGGTCGAGGTGGCCAAGGACTTGGCGCACGCGAAAGTTTACGTTTCCACGTTCATGTCGGAATCGGAACTCAATCGCGGCGTGCAGGGCCTGACCAGCGCGGCGGGCTTTATCCAATCCACAATCGCAAAAAAACTCACTATACGGCAATTTCCCCACTTGCATTTTGTGGCCGACACGTCAATCCGCGACGGCTACGAAATGGCCAAAAAGCTTGAGGACTTGGTAAAAAGCGACGCCGAAAAATCCGCCGCCGCGCAAGCTTCCGGTTCGCCTGAGGACTAAACTTGCGATGACCGGTCCAAGCGGAATAATTCTTTACGACAAAAAGCCTGGCGTCACAAGCTTTTCCGCCTTGGGGAAAATCAAGAAAACTCTTGGCACAAAAAAAGTCGGCCACACGGGAACATTGGACTTGTTCGCGCAAGGCCTTCTTGTAGTCTGCGTCGGAAGCCTTACGCGTTTGGCCGGACTTATAACGGCCTTTGACAAAGAATACGAAGCCAAAATAATTTTTGGCGAGCAGACGGACACGCTTGACCCGACCGGCCAAGTCGTAAAGACCGCGCCGCTTCCAAGCTTGGCCGCGCTAAAAAAATCTCTTAAAAAATTCACAGGAAAGCTTATGCAGCGGCCGCCGGAATTTTCTGCGATTAAAATCGGCGGAAAGCGGGCCAGCGACTTGACGCGTTCAGGAAAGGAAGCCGCGCTTCCTGAGCGTCCGATAGAAGTTTATGAAGCCCAGCTTTTGGACGCGGCTTTTGAAGGCGGTGACGCGAACGAGGCGGCCGCTTCCAACGATTGCGGCCTTGCAAACGAGCGCGCTTTGGTAAAGTCCGCGCGGGTCCGCTTTTTGGTCAGCAAGGGAACTTACATCCGAAGCCTCGCGCGCGACATAGGCCTTGACTGCGCCTCCGCCGGCCGCCTTGAAACGCTAAAAAGAACGCGCGTCGGAAACTTTAATCTTATTGACGCCTGCGACGAAGACACGATTTGCGCCTCTTCCTTGCGGGAAATGGACGCGGAGACCGCGCGCCTTTGCGGGCTGAACGCGGCCTACTTGCGCGCCGGGCAGGAGGAGAATTTTTGGAACGGCCGGCCCTTGCGCTTTTCCTTTTTTGAGGAGCCGCTAAAAGAAGGGGCAAGCGCGGTTTTTTCTTCCGGCAAAGCCTTTATGGGCGCCGTAAAAAAAGAGGGCGGCCGCGCCTTTTACGAGTATGTCGTTCCCAAAAGCGATGAGTTTTTGGAGGCGGCGAAATGAAAGTCTATTCTTGGAACGACGTTGTTAAGGGCGCGGAAAGCCGCTCGGCCGCCAGTCTTGGGCTTGCGAGCGATTCAAATTGCGCGGCCGCCAGTCTTGGGCTTGCGAACAATCCGGCCGCCAGTCTTGGGCCGTCAGCGGTTACAGTCGGCGGCTTTGACGGAATGCATTTGGGCCACCAGGCGCTTTTTGACGCGGTTTTTGAATGGAAGGAAAAGCGCGCGCGGGCGGGCCTTTTGGGCTTGCAAAATGTTCGCGGCGCTTGTTTGGCCGGCGCGGTCACTTTCACCCGTTCCCCCGGAGCCTTTAAGAGCGAATCATATCCGGGCGACCTTATGACAGAGAGAATGAAGCTGGAATTTTTGGAAAAAAGAGGCTTTGATTTTTGCGTAATGATTGACTTTTCCGAAGATTTCAGTAAAATAGAAGGAAGGAATTTTCTTGACCAATTGAGAAAATTTTGCTCTGCGCAATTTTTGGCGGCAGGCTCCGATTTCCGCTGCGGGCATAATTTAGACACCGGCGTTGCCGAATTGGCTGATTACGCGACCCAAAACGGTTTGGAACTGAAAGTTTTGGACGACGTCACGCTTGACAAAAAGCGCGTCAGTTCAAGCTTGATTCGCGGCGCGGTTCTTGAAGGCGATTTCGCTTTGGCGAAAAAGCTTTTGGGCTTTCCGTACCGCATTGATTGCTCCCGCTTGGAGTGGAGGGCGAGTTCGTCGGACTCAAGTCTGTCATTGATTGCGAACGGAAGGACAACGCAAGTTTTGCCAAAAGCCGGACGGCATCCGGTTAGCGTTGTTTTTGCCGGCAAAAAAAGTTCAGCCTTTTTTTGCGCGGAAGGCCAATTCCTTCGCCTGGAATTTCCGCTTGGGCAAAAAGATTTTTCAAGCGTTCAAGAAATTGAATTCTTATAAAAAGCCCCGCTGGGGCAAATCGAATTTTTAGGAGAAAAACATGGCACTTTCAAAGGAATTGTCACACTCAATCGTTAGCAAGTTTGGAGCCAACGAAAACGACACAGGAAACACAAAGGTTCAGATCGCGCTTTTGACAAGCCGCATCCAGCAGCTTACAGACCACGTGAACCGCTTTCCCAAGGACTCAAGCGCCAAGCGCAGCATGATGAAGGTTGTAGGCCAGCGCAAGCGCTTCCTCAAGTACTTGATGAGAAAGGACTTGGAAGGCTACCGCGCCCTCATCAAAGAGCTCGGCCTCCGCAAGTAAATTTGTTTTAAATATGGCGGCGTTTTTTGCGCCGCCAACAGTTGACCGTATCCTGTGATTGCGGAAAAGAAGATAAAGAGGAAAAGGAATTGTCAGTAGAAAGAGTAACCTACAAAATCGGCGACGAGGAATTGATTCTTGAAACCGGAAAAATCGGCAAGCAGGCCAACGGCTGCGTCTATGCCCAGTTTGCGGGAACGGCGGTAATCGCCACAGTTTGCGCTTCGAGCACGGTAGTTGAAGGAATGGACTACGTTCCCGTTACTGTTGAATACAATGAAAAATTTTACGCCGCCGGAAAAATCCCCGGAGGCTTTGTCAAGCGCGAAGGCCGCCCCAAGGACAAGGAAATCTTGGTCAGCCGCCTTATCGACCGCCCGATGCGCCCGCTTTTTGAAATGTCATTCGGACGCGAAATCCAAATCGTTCCGACTTGCGTAAGCGCGGACGGAATCCACACACCCGACATTTTGGCCGTAATCGCTTCGAGCGCGGCCGTTTCAATTTCAGACATTCCGTTCCACGGACCTGTCGCCGCTTGCCGCGTAGGATACCTTGACGGAAAGTATATCATCAACCCGACGTTCCAAGAGCAGGAAAAGGCTCAGCTTGAAATCGTAGTCGCCGGAACAAAAGACGGCTTTACTATGGTAGAAGGCGGCGCCAACGAAGTCAGCGAAGAAGTGATGCTCGGCGCCTTGAACGAGGCGCAAAAGTTCATCACCGACATGTGCTTGCTCCAGGAAGAGTTGGTAAAGAAGGCCGGAAAGGAAAAGCTTCCGCTCGCGCCTCTTGACGTGACTCTTGCCAACGCCGCCGAAATCGAAGCCAAGGCCACTCCGCTTGTCAAGGAAGCCAACTTCCGCCCGGGAAAGCAGGCCCGCGGAGAAGCCGTAAAGGCCGTGAAAAAGCAAATCGCCGCCGAATACGCCGAGCAGCTTGAGGACGAAACGCAGAAAAAGCTTTTTGACGCCTTGTTCGACGACATCCAGTACAAGCTTCTTAGAAAGTCAATTTTGGAGGAAGGAGTGCGCATCGACGGAAGAAAGTGCGACGAAATCCGCCCGATTACTTGCGAAGTGAACGTTTTGCCGCGCCCGCACGGAAGCGCCTTGTTCACCCGCGGCGAGACCCAGTCTTTGGCCGTCACGACTTTGGGAACGCTTCAGGACGAGCAGTCATACGACGACATCGACGGCGAGAGAAGCGAGCACTTTATCTTGCACTACAACTTCCCGCCTTACTCAGTAGGCGAGACAGGAAAGCTCACTACAGGCCGCCGCGAAATCGGCCACGGAAACCTTGCCCGCCGCTCGTTGGCGCCGATGGTTCCAAGCCGAGAGGAATTCCCGTACACGGTTCGCGTTGTTTCTGAAATCCTTGAGTCAAACGGCTCGTCATCGCAGGCCTCTACTTGCGGCGGCTGTTTGTCAATGCTCGCGGCCGGCGTTCCGCTTAAGAAGATGGTTGCCGGAATCGCGATGGGCTTGATTACAGAAGGCGAGCACTACGAAAAGTACAAGATTTTGTCAGACATCTTGGGAGAGGAAGACCACCTTGGCGACATGGACTTTAAGGTTGCCGGAACAAAGGACGGAATCACAGGCTTCCAGATGGACATCAAGATTCCTGGCGTTACGACAGAAATCATGACAAAGGCCTTGGAGCAGGCCCGCGTCGGCCGCTTGCACATTCTTTCCATCATGGAAAAGTGCATTTCAAAGCCCGCGCCGCTTTCTCCGTACGCTCCCAAAATTCTTACGACAAAGATTCCGATTGACAGAATCGGCGCCCTTATCGGACCCGGCGGAAAGAACATCAAGGCTCTTTGCGCCCAGTATGACGTTACGATCAACACTGACGAAGACGGAACGGTCACGATTTACGGAAAGACCGGCATGGCCGCCGAAGAAGCCGCCAAGGCAGTCAAGGGCATCGCCGAAGATCCGGAGCCCGGCACGATTTACCAGGGAACTGTCAAGAGCATAAAGGACTTTGGCGCCTTTATCGAGATTCTTCCCGGAAAAGAAGGCCTTTGCCACATTTCAAAGCTTTCTCACGGAAGAGTTGAAAAGGTGACTGACGTTCTTAAGGAAGGACAGGTTATTCCTGTCAAGCTTTTGGAAGTCGACCAGAGAGGCCGCTTGCAGCTTTCTTACATCGACGCTTTGGACGAGCAAAAGAAGTAAAATATGAGCGAAGTTTCAATCAAGGTCAAGGCTTTGGAAGGAGTCACGATTCCCGAATACAAGACCGCTGGAGCGGCGGGCGCGGACGTTTGCGCCTTTGTCGACTCTCCAGTGGAATTGAAGCCGGGCGACCGCGCCTTGATTGGAACCGGCCTCTTTTTCGCCATTCCCGACGGCTACGAAATTCAAGTTCGTCCGCGCTCGGGTTTGGCGGCAAAAAACGGAGTCACAGTATTGAACACGCCCGGAACGATCGACAGCGATTATCGCGGCGAGCTTAAGGTGATTCTTGTAAATCTGGGCAAAGAAGCGTTCACCGTTAATAAGGGCGACAGAATAGCGCAAATCGTCGCCGCTCCGGTGACTCGCGCCCAATTTTGCGCCGTGGAAACTCTTGACCAAACTGAGCGCGGTTCGGGCGGCTTTGGCTCGACTGGAAAGTGAATGGATGGAAAAGATAACGCGCTGGAAGAGCTTCTCCGCCTAGCCCAAGAAACAAAAGGCCGCGCCAGGCTTTTTTGCCAAGGCCTTTTTCAAAAGCTCCTCCAAAAAATCCTAAAACATAAAAAAATCCGCCTCTTAAAAGACAAGGCCGCGGGATATTGCGCCAAGGCAAAGCGCAAGTGGATTGCGCTAAAATTCTACAGGCGGCAAAACAAGGACAAAAAGCTTACAAGATACATCGTAAAGCAGCTTTTGCTTTACTTTTTTGTAATGTATCTTTTTTTCTTCTTGATTTTCTTTGTGAACCAAATCATGCTTTTTATGAAGCAGCTTTTGGGAAAGCGCATTCCAATCGTCGACGCGATGAAGCTTATGTTCTATTCGCTTCCGTTTGTAATCGCGCAGTCCGCTCCCTTTGCGACGCTGACAGGCTTTTTGATGTGCTTGGGAAGGATGAACACCGACAACGAAATTTTGATTTTCAAGGCTTCGGGCTGCAATTTGCGAAAGCTTTTGCTAAAGCCAATAGCGGTCTTGGGCGTCATAATCTCAATCTTTTCTTTTTTCGTCAACGACTATCTTTTGCCCTTGGGAACGTCAAAAACCCGCGAGCAGCTTAGAAAATCGATCGCCTCAAATCCCACGATGGAAGTGGAGGCGCAAAGCGTAAAGCGCCTGAACGACACCAGCGTTGTCTTTGGCAACGTAAGCGACAAGGACGTAAGCGACTTGCTTTTGCTTGACTACGACGAGTCGGGAAACCAGCGCTTTATCGTCGCCGGCAAAACCCACGTCGATTCCGGCGCCTACAAGGGCGTAAGCATGCGCTTTGACATGAACGACGCGACCGTAATCGTTTTGGACAGGAGCAAGCCTTCCGACTTTGACCTTTTAAAGTCAAAGACAATGTCGCTGCATCTTTTTGAAAGCACGGTCTTTAACTTTGAGCGCAGCCTTTCGCCGGCGGAGCTTACCAGCTTTGACTTGGGAAAGAGGATTGGCAAAATGAAAAAAGAGGGCGGCCATGATCCGCGCGAGATAAACATGAACGTCTTGGAGTACAACAAAAAGTTTTCGCTTCCGTTCGGATCGCTGTTTTTCGCTTTTTTGGCGATGCCTTTGGCGCTGCTTTTTGGAAAAGTCAACGGGCAGACAATCGGGCTTGTCGTGGGCATTTTCATTTCGTTCTTGTATTGGGCGATGATGACGGTTGGAATCCAGCTGGGCTATAGGAACGGCTTGAACGGATTTTTCTTGATGTGGCTGCCCAACACGGTTGTGGGACTGTCGGCGTTTTTGTTTTATCTGGGGGCAAGAAAAAAATGAAGCTTGTCCTTTACGTTTACCGCCTCTTTCTTCCGCTTTTTGTTTGCTCGATGTTCACCTTTGCCTTTATTTTGGAATTGGTGGACCTTATGATGAACATTTGGAAGTACATTTTGAACATGGTTCCTCCGGCCGCCGTCGGCGCGATTATGCTGAACTTTCTTCCAAAAACTTTCACTTGGGCGCTTCCGATGAGCGTTTTGTTCGCGTCATGCTTTATGCTAAGCTCCCTTTATTCAAGGAACGAACTTACAGCGCTTTTCGCTTCGGGCGTTTCGCTGATAAAATTTTCAATGCCATTGATCGTATTGTCAGCCGTTTTGTCTGTGGCGCTTTTTGTCTTTCAAGACCGCGTCGTCGTAAAAGCCAGCCTTAAGTACGAGGAGTTAAAGGCCGCGGCCCTGCGCGAACAAAAGAACAAGAGCAACGACCACATTGTGTTGATGTCCGGAAACGGCGAGATGGTTTACAAGGCCGAATACTACGACGACGAAAGCCAGCGCCTTCACAGGCTTTATGTCGTTGCCAGAAACGAAAAGCGCGAGCTTGTTTCAATCATTTACGCGCCGCTGGCAATTTGGGATAAAAACGAAAATCATTGGAGGACCGAAAACGGCGTCGAATACATTTACGACGGCGATTCGTTAAGAAGCGGCTCGGTGAACACCGTTGACCAACTGGCTTTGACAGAGCCGCCGGAGACTTTTAGGAACAACACGGTCTCTGTCGAGTCCGCGACTGTCGCCGAAAGCCGCGCCTACATCAAGCGCCTGCAAAAGGCCGGACTTCCGTTCGCCGAAAGCCTAAGCCAGTACTACAACAAGTTCGCGTTTCCTTTTGTCGTTTTGATCGTGGCCTTTTTGTCGATCGGCATTTCGGGGAAAAGCCAGCGGAACGTTTTTGTGATAAGCTTGACCCTTTCTTTGGGAATGGCGGTTTTGTTTTACGTCACGCAAATGATTACGATGCTGATGGCAAAGTTTGGAATGCTTCCGCCTTTGATGGGAGCCTGGTTTCCTGTCGCGCTTTTTATTGTGATTAGTTGGGTCTTGTTAAAATACAGCAGAACTTAGTGTGGGGCGGTCTATGAATTCGATTTTTAAGATTAAGGCAAAATCCTCTTTGTCGCGCGCGCGAACGGGAGAATTGACTTTGCCGCACGGAAGGGTGCAAACGCCGGTTTTTATGCCGGTTGGAACCAACGGCTCGGTCAAGGCTGTTAGCAAGGACGACCTTGAGGAAATCGGCTTTGAAATCATTTTGGCCAACACTTACCATATGTACTTGCGTCCCGGAAGCCAGCTTGTTCGCGAGGCCGGCGGCTTGCATGGCTTTACAGGCTGGAAGCGGAATTTTTTGACCGACTCAGGCGGCTTTCAAGTCTTTAGCCTTTCTAAAATCAGAAAGATTATGGAGGAGGGCGTCCGCTTCCAAAGCACGGTCGACGGCTCCTACCACTTATTCACGCCCGAAAGCGTCGTCCGCACGCAAGCCGACTTTAACTCCGACATACAAATGCAGCTGGACGTTTGCGCGGCCTATGGGGTGGACAAAAAGGAAGCCGAGAGCGCGCTTGGAACCACAAGCCGATGGCTTGAGCGCGCGGTGGCCGAATGGAAAAAGGTCCAGGAAGAGGAAGGATACAAGGGAATCCTTTTTCCGATAGCGCAGGGAAATTTCTTTGAGGACTTGCGAAAGCAAAGCGCGGAATTTGTTTCAAGCTTGAACTTGCCGGGAATCGCCATCGGCGGCCTAAGCGTCGGCGAGCCTGGCGACGTCTTTGCGCGCTACTTGCAATACACCGTTCAGTATTTGCCGGAGGAAAAGCCCAAGTATGTCATGGGAATCGGAACGCCCGAATACATTTTTGAGGCGGTGGCCGACGGAATCGACATGTTTGACTGCGTTCTTCCCACAAGAAACGCGAGGAACGGAAGCTATTTTACCCATGACGGAATGCTAAGCATAAAGCAAGAGCGCTTTACCCATGACTTTGGCCCGATTGACCCGGAGTGCGACTGCAAGGTTTGCAAAAACTACAGCCGCGCCTACCTTCGCCATATGTTTAAAAGCCAGGAAATCCTTTCTTCGATGCTTTCAAGCTACCACAACCTTTATTTTTTGCATTCTTTGGTCAAAAAAATCCGTAACTCCATCGAGGAAGGAAGGTTTGAAGAGTATAGGAGAAGCTTCCTAGACAGATTTACCCGCGGTGAGGTAAAATAAGACTATGAAAATTTTTGCGATTTTTGCGGCTGCGATTTTTTGTTTCTCAACAATCCTTTTTGCCCAAGACGGCGGAGCGGAAGATGCTCCTGTGGTTGACATCGTTCCAGAGCGGGAAGAGACAAATGAACAGGCCGAGACAAAAGAAAATGAAAAAATAGAGCTTGCCGGCGTGAGCGACGTTCCCGCGGCCAAAAGGCCAAAAGCGCCCGACAGCCAAAAGGCCAAAGCCGCCGAAGAAAAGGACGAGGCCGACACAAAGGAAAAAAATCGCGAGACGATAAAATTTGGAATCGACTCGGAGCTTAGCGAGCTGGTTCAAAAATTGATTGACAACGACGACCCAAGGTATTCCGACGAGCTTTACGACTTGTTCCAAACGACAAAAAGCCCCGCGGTCCGCGAAAAAATTTTGGACTACTTCACAAAGCTGGAGGACCCTTGCCTTGAGGACTACGCCGTCACGATTTTAAATGACCCTTACGAGGAGCGGAACTCAACCGTAGAAAAAGTCTTTAAATACACGGCCACCGTAAAGACTAAGGCCGCGGTTCCAGCCGTTGTGGCGCTTTTGGAAAGCGACAACGAAAACTATTTTAGTCCCGCGCTTACGACGCTTGGAGAAATCGGCGGCGAGCGCGAGGCCGAATACTTGGTTGACTACCTGGACCGCGCCGACTTGACCACGCCGCAACGCCAGGCCCTTATGAAAGTGCTTGGAAAAATAAAGGCCGTCCAGACTTGGGACGCGCTTGTCGAGATAGCGAAAGACGACGGAGAGAACGCCTTTGTGCGCTGCTACGCCGCCGAAGCGATCGGCGCGATGAAAAAGCCCGAGTCGATTCCGGTTTTGCTAAAGCTTTTTGAAGAGCCCGACCCCAACATGCGCTGCTACGTCTTAAAGGGAATTTCTAACTTTGACACAAAGGAAGCCAAGGACTTGGTTGTCCAAGCGATAAAGGACTCGCAATACAAGGTTCGCCTAGACGCGATTGACGCGGCGGCCGGCATGAAGCTTAAGGAGGCTGTTCCTTATTTGGTCTATCGCGCGAAGAACGACCCGGAGGCAGCCGTAAAGAAAAGGGCCTACGAAAAGCTTGCCGCCTACGAGGACGCGGAGGCCGACAAATTCTTGGTCGGACAAATCACCGACAAAAAAACAAGCGACGCCGTAAAAAAGCAGGCGACGGAAGCGCTGTTGAAATACGGAAAGGCCGGCCGCTCCGAAATAGCCAAGTGGGCCCAAGCCTTGGCCGCCGACGACACCAAAAAGCCGATGAGGCGCGATGTTGGAAAGCTTTTGACAAAATATTCAGATTCTGCCTTTAGCGGCGCCTGCGCGGCCTACCTTTCCAGCCAAGACAAGGACACCCGCTCAATCGGCATGGACATGTATGCTGCCGGAAAATTCTCTTCCTGCGAGCCAAAAATCCGCGCGATTGCCGACGACAAAAAAATGGGCTCGCTCCAAAAGCGCGCGATGAAGCTTTTGGGCATTGAATGACAGTCCGCGTGAGCGGCAGGACGGCAAGAAAGCGCTAGTAGGTCTCTTTCAATTTGTATGCTTCGATGGGTTTTGAAATTACGCTGTCAAATGACAATTCAATTTCATTGTAGTTTATTTTAAAAACAGTCGCATTCACGCTGTACATTTCATTGTCATAGTATTTAAATGTCAGCGTGTCGCCTTCTTTTACGAAAAACTTAAAGCGCCCATATAATTTTGAGGTCTCTGCATTTGTTTCAATAATTTCTAATTTCCAATAATCATTTTCTTTTTTAGATATCTCTGTTATGAAAAACTTTTCGTCGGAGTTTGTCTCTATTCCTTCTGAGTATGAGTTGTTGTCATTTTTTTTCCAAAAAACGGGGTAACATGGAAGCGTTAGATTTATTGAAAAACCGTTTTCGTTTATGGTCAAACTTTCTCCCGTCTTAAACTTCAATGTTTGTTTTTTGTTGTTCTTGCGCTGATAGAAAAAAGCGAATGCGCCATATGTTTCTTTGATGAAACCGTAAATTTTATAGTTGTATTCATATTCGGTGATTTCTCCTAAATTAGTTAAAAAATCAAGAACTGTCGATTTTAAAATTTTCTCGTATGACTCTTTTAACAATTCAAACGCGATTCCCGCGTCTAATTTTTCGGCAACGTCTTTTACATTTATGGTTAAAATCTCTTTTTTTGCTGGATGGTTAAGGTCATCAGAAAAAATAAAATCATATTCATAGTCCTTGTTTTTTTTTATCTCTTCAAAATTCATTCTCATTTGCTTGCCTTCCTTATGTTAATTTATATAGTTCCGTTTTGTCAGAATATTTTCCTATTCATAAAACGCCCTTAACTTTGCGTAGACGGCGCCAGCCTCGCGCTTTTGCTCGTCGCTCAAAGAGGCGGCCGGATCGCTGGCCAAAAATTCCAGGCTTGCGACGCTCTCCGCGATGGCGGTTGAAAAGCCGCGCGAAACCTTGAACCAGTAAGAGCCTTTTTGGTCTGTGTAAAGCGCGACAAAGCCCATCTCGCGGCTTTTTGCCTTGGCTTGTGCGGGCTTTAGAACCCACTTTAAGCGCTGGCAAAGTTCGGCCGCCGCTTTTTGGTCTTGCGAGCCGTCCTGGCCTGCAAGCTTGGCCGAAAATTTTCTGTCAAAGTTCTTTTCGTCAACCGGCGCAAAGCCAAAAAGCTTGGCCGCCTTTACGATTGAGACAAGCTTTTCTCCGTCCATAAGCTTGTAGCCGCCGTCCATCAATACGCGGCCGCGGAGGCCGGCCGAACGAGATTCAAGCGCTTGCATGTCAAAGGGCTCGACTGCGGATTGCAATTCCCGCCAAGGAAGCAGGGCGACTTTTTTGCCCTTGACTTTTTGAGTGGCAAAGGCTGATTTTCCAAGCGTCCAAGCGGCCGCGTCTTTTTGGGCTTGCGAGCCGTTTTTGTCCGCGCCCGCGCCTCTTGGGCTTTGAACGCCGTCTTTGCCTTGCTTTCCGTCACGGCCTCGCGCCTTTTGGTCTTTGAAAGCCTTTTGGTCGTCTCGCTCGCCCTTCTTTTTGCGGGCGGCGTCAAGGCGGGCCTCCAAGTCGGGGTCGATTTTATTGATAAGCTTTTTGGTCAGCGGAGAAACGCTCATCGCGAACATTCGGCTTGTGCGGACAATCTCTCCGGCCACGATGTAAAGCGGATCGGTCCTAAAAAGCGATGAGCCGGGATGGATCGAAATGTGGTCCGCCGTAAGCGTCCTAAAGTTTTCGCGGCCTTCGCGGACCGCCACAAACTGAATCATTCCCGCGGCCACGCAGCACAAGTAGTCGTCGTAAGAGCCGCCGCCCGAAATCGGAATCTTTTGGTCGCTTACGATTTGGCTAAGCTGCTCGTAGATGTTTTGGATTTCGGCCATGACCTTGTAGTCAAGGTAGTTCTTTTGGCAAAAATTTTCCTTTTCTTCTTCCGTTTGGAACTTTTCGTAAATGCGGTAAAGCTTTACGTAGCCCACAAAGTCGCCTTGAATGTCGTTAAAGCGGTGGTGCGCGGCGCGAGCCTCGATTTCCTCTCCGGGCGGAAGGACAAAAGGCGAGTGCGTTGACAAAAAGGCCGCCGCTATCAAGGCTTCCTGCAAAATGCCGGGGTAGCGCAAAATCGATTCCACGATGATGCGGCTTATTCGCGGAAGGAGCGGGAACCAAACCATCATCTTTCCGATGTCGCTAAGCGTCCTGTCGGGATTAAGCGCCTTTAGCATGTACAAGGTTTCCATCGCGCCCTTGATTCCTTCAAGCGAAGGCTTTGAGATAAAGTCAAAGTTTTCAAAGTCCTTGATGCCAAGCTCTGCCATGCGAAGGACTACCTCGCTTAGGTCGGTGCGGAAAATTTCCTCTGTCGTGTATTCCTGCCGCGTCTCAAAGTCGCGCCTGGGATAAAGGCGGTAGCAGGAACCGGGAGCGGTGCGGCCCGCGCGGCCCTTTCTCTGCTGGCAGCTGGCCTTTGAAATCGGAGTCTCGACAAGGCTTGAAGTGAAAGCGCGCGGGCTGTAAAAGTTCAGCTTTGCAAGGCCTGAGTCTATTACCGTAGTGATTCCGTCAATCGTGACAGAAGTCTCGGCGATGTTGGTGGAAACGACAACCTTGACTTTTCCCTTGGGCGCGGGAATGAAAATCCGTTCCTGCTCCTCTTTTGGAAGCCTGCCGTACAAATGCTGGATAAAAAGGCGGCGGCCGTAGTAGCTATGCTCCAGGCGCTTTACGCAATCGTGGATCGCTTTTTCGCCCGGAAGGAAAATCAAAATGCCGCCGTCCTCGCCGTTGTCCAAGACGCGCCCGATCGTGTCTTCGACTTTGGAAAGCAAGGCTTCTGTGGCCGCCTCGGTAAGCGTGCTTGCAGGAAGCGCTGGCGGATCGTACAAAAGCGTCACAGGAAATGTTTGCGTTTCTATCGTGACAATCGGGCAGCCGCCAAAGTAGTTGGAGAAAGCTTCGGCGTTCATTGTGGCCGAAGAAACGACAACCTTTAAATCCTTTCGGACTTCAAGGCAGCGCTTTAAAAGGCCAAGAACAAAGTCAATGTTAAGGCTTCGCTCGTGCGCCTCGTCAACCATGATGACCGAATACTTTAGCATCATCGGGTCAAGCTTCATCTCCTGCAAGAGAATGCCGTCGGTCATTATTTTTATTTCGGTGCTAAGGTCGGTCTTGTCCTCAAAGCGCATCTTGTAGCCGACTAGGCCGGGGTATGTCGTTCCCAATTGCTTTGAGATGAACTCGCTTACGCTAAGCGCCGCGATTCGACGCGGCTGGGTCACGGCGATGACTCCGTTTTGGGAGTAGCCGGCCTCGCGCAAGATGACGGGAATCTGGGTCGTCTTTCCGCTTCCTGTCGGGCTTTGGACGACTATGACTTGGTTTTGCTCCAAGCAGTCCAAGATTTTTTGCTTTTGCTCGTATACGGGAAGCTTTGTGTAGTCTATTGCCATGTTAAAATATCCTTAATTTTTTTCAGCGCGTCCAAGCGCGCCTGGTAGTATTTTGAGTCTTTTTTTTGTCCGTTTTCCGAAAGGGTTTTTATGAAATTTTCGTCAAGCCGTTTGATGACAGGACTCCGTTCCCCCTGCGGAGTGAATGCGGTAATAAAAGTTGTCTTGTAGTTTAGCGCGAAAAAGCCCTTTTCATCAATAGCAAGCTCCATCTCAAAAAGGCGGCCGTCGCCGGTGTAGTTCCAAATCTGCTCCGGCTCATCGTAGTTCAAAAGCCTGCGCTGGCCTGATATCGTGTTTCCGTTTGCGTAGATTATCGCCTTGCGGATTTTTTTGTCGGCCTTTTGCCCCAAAAGCTCCACTGGCCTGATTACGTGCGGATGGTTTGAAACGACGATGTCCGCGCCGGCGGCCAAAAGGTCTTTGTAAAACTTTTGGACCTCGGGCAAAACCGTCAAAACGTATTCCTCTTCACTTGTGTGGACGCTTACGATAAAAAGGTCGGGCTGGAGGGCTTCTTTCATTCCCGCGATTTTTTGGACAAAGGCGGCGCGGCCCTTTTTTGTCGGAGGAACGTAGTTTATTTCCTCGTAGTTTTTCCAAGTGTTCAAAAGCTCGGTGACGGCGATAAAGGCGATTTTATATTCATGCCAGTGGAATTGGCGGAACGACATTTGGCCGCCCTCCGTTATGCCGCTAAAGAAGACGGGCCGCGCCCGCGTTTTGGGCTTGCTACCGTTCTCAGTTTGCGTCCGCGTCTTGGCCTTGCTGTCAGTTTGGGGCGCCGGATTTTGGCCTTGCGAAGCCTCTTTGTTTTGCGCGCGCCCTTCAATTTGCGCGGCCCAAAGCGCGGTGGCCTTTATGCCTTGGCTTCCCTGGTCGTTGGAATGGTTGTTGGCGAGCGATATAAGGTTAAAGCCAGCGTCAAGCGCGGCGGCCGGGTAGGAGGGCTGCATGTTGAAGGTGGGGTAGCTTTCAAAAGGCTTGGACTTGTCCACCGGCGCCTCAAGGTTTGCGAATGAGTAGTCGGCGTCTTGGACCATGTCGCGCACGTCGTTCCAAATCAGGCTGTAGTCTTTCATCGCAAAGTTTTGCGTGTGGGCCATTATGTCGCCGGCAAAAAGCAGGCGCAGGTTTTTGGAGCGGGACCTTTTGGCGCTTTGGCAGGAACAAAGCAGGGCGGCGGCAAGAATCAAGGCCGCGGCGTGTCGAGCGTTCATGCCTAGATTATGCCATAATTTTGCCTCTTTATCTATAGGACTCCAGGTCAAACGCAATATAAAAAAAAACAAAACGCTTCCAGTGAAAAAGCCCGCCCTAACCCACGGTTGAGGCTGTTAGGTAAGATGTACATTTACTCCAATTTTGCTTGCGCAAAATTGGCAGCCTCAAAGTGGGCGTGCGGTCTTTTTCACTTCCGCGTTTTGGCTTTTTTCAGAACCAGTTGATCTGGACAAACGCTATGGAATCAGTAAAAAAAACGTGCAAAGGCGCGTGTAGCGCAGTTATCAAGCGGCGCCGCTCAGACGCATCCGCAACTGGGAGCGTTTTTTTGTTATTGAATTCTTATTGCGGGTGCCCTGAAAAATCCTTGAAAAAACTTGAATTTTGGGCGAATTTGCGCTAAAATATAAGCTGGGGGTGAGCTATGGAAAAGAGGTTTTTTAACGCGCTCTTTGTGAAAGGCGCTCTTTTTTCGGCGCTTGTCGCTTTCTTTTGCGCGGCGCTTTTGACTTGTTCCAACTCGGCGGGGGGCTCTGACGCTCCTGTAAGCCAAAAAGACTCTCCGCTTATTAGCAGCCGCCCAGGCTACGTCATCCTTAACGGAACCGTAAGCGCGTCGGGCGCCGTTCCCCAAATCCTTGCGGACACCCCAAGCTCTTCCGAAAATTCCCAAAACGGGCTTTCCCGCTCAGCCTATCCCGGCATTGACGCAAGCGGAGCGGACGCGACGATGGAATATTTTGCCACGGCCACTTGCGGAAACGACGTTGTCAACGGAACTTTTGGAAGCGGAAGCGAGGCAAAGAAATTCGGCATCGAGCTTGCCGCGTCAAAAACTTGGTCAGTCGTAGTCGGCGTTCGTTCAAAGACGGCCGACGCTGAAGGCAACAAAAAAATCTACTTGCAGTCCAAGCCTTGGTCGGTAACCCCGGACCCAGCCGACCCAACGATAAGCCGCAACTTTGTTCCCGTCCCCAACACAAGCGGCGGAGAGGGAACGATAGAACTTGCCGTAAATTACATTCACTCCGTATTTGATACTTCCGCAAGGTTTGTAAGCGGCCCCAGCGGCTATGACTCTTTGCCGATAATCTCAAGCACGGAAGGCAACGATCAAATCTACAAGGTTCTTAACGTTCCCAGCGGAACTTACGAACTTTGCATTGACATTATGGAAATCCAAGGCGGAAATAAATTTCTTGTCTATTCATCGATTCAGACTGTAAGCGTGGCTGACGGCATGACGACAAACGCTTGGGTAAGCGACGGAAGCGGCATCATCGATTCAAACGGAACGTTCAAGTTTAACGACTCAAACGCGACCGCCTTAAAACAAAGTTATTTGTCCTCAAACATTTATGTCGGAAAATATTCTGACGAAAGCAACAGCCAAATCGCCGACGCAAGCGACACAAACAGCGGCAACTGGATGGCTCCTCTTGCGTCAATCAACCAGGCCGTAAACAGAATAAATAGCGCCGGAAAATCAAACATCGACTATGTCGTTCATTTGAACGGAAAAATTCAAAGCGACGACTTGAACAATACGACTCGGATTACCGCGTCCACCGTCACGGCGACCCATGCAAAGTCAATTACAATTGTGGGAACGACAGGGCCAAGCAAAGACATCCTTGAGGCTACAAAACAAGGAACTCCGGCCCTTATGGTTACGACAAGCGTTCCAATAATAATAAAGAACATAAAGCTGGACGGCTATTCCGGCGCAGGTTCAAGCGCGGCTCTTGACGCCAGCGGCGGAGCGAAGGTAACTATCGAAAGCGGCGTTGAAATCGCTGACGCAGACCTTGGCGTAAGGGTTGCTGACACAGGCAGCGACGGAACGACAGTCACGATGAAGGGCGGAACGATAAGCGGCAACGTCACCGCGGTCGATTTGCAAGGCGGCGACTTTATCTTGCAGGGCGGCTCGATTCCGTACGACACTTCCATAAGTTCCACAAAGAAAAACGACGTAAAGCTTGCAAGCGGAAAAGTCATTAAGGTGCAGGGCGACTTAACCGCTGTAACCGGCGATAAAATCGGCGTCACTCCTAGCGAACGAAAGCGCGGCGTAAAGGTTGTTGACACAAGCGCGGCCACCGCAAATGCCGCGACCGTTGAAGGCAAATTTTTAATAGCCGACCCGACGATTACTTCGACCAATCCGCTTGGCGACGAATGGCAGCTTGTGGCCGTGGCCACCTCTACCGAACACGCGCTAAAAACCAACGCTCCGATTTACGTGGGCCAAGACCCAAACGGCCATGCCGGCAGCAACGACAACCCTGGCACCAAGAGCGCTCCTTATTACGAAATTAAGAGAGCCTGCGAAGACATGGACGACGCGGACATGCCTTACACAATCAATGTAAGGGGAAAATTGCCGGCGCAAACAATTCCAAACAAGCTGTCTAAAGAATCCACTAGCATTTTTAACAAGGCCAAGAGCGTTTTAATAAAAGGCGTGAATCCGATTCCGACAAGCGGAGAGCAAAAGGACATTCCGCAAGACGCTATTGACGGCGGCGGTAGCGGCGGAACGGCTTTGACAGTAGCCTCTGCCGTTCCGATAACGATTCAAAACCTTAAGATTACAGGCGGCGCGGACTCGCAAAACGGCGGCGGAATATACATGAACCCTGACGCTGACGTTACGATTTTAGGCGGCGCCTTGATTACCGCCAACAAAGCCAAAAACCATGGCGGCGGCATCTATTGCGCTAACGGAAGGCTGACAATAAAAGGCGGAAAAATCAGCGCCAATGAGATAACCGGTTCATCGGACAACCGTGGCGGCATTGGCCTTTACGCGGCGGGAAATTCTGTCATAGAGATGACCGGCGGAGAAATCTCCGGCAACAAGGACACATCGCATGTAGACGTTGTCGGCGGAGGCGTAAAGCTTGAAGGCTCCGCTTCCTTTAAGATGTCCGGCGGAGAGGTGAAAGACAATCAAGTTGTTAGACTGGGCGGCAATTTTTATGTCACGGGCAGCGGCGCTTCAGGCCCAAGCGTGACTTTAAGCGGAAGCGCAAAGATTACAGGCGGCCTCGCGGACTCTTCTTCTACATCTTACGACGCGATTGGCGGAGCCGTCTGGCTTGAGGGCGCCGGTTCAAGGCTTGACATGTCTGGCGGAGAAATTTCGGGCAACAGCGCCAAATCCAGCAGCGGCAAAAACGCCTGCGCCGGCATTTACGTTAGTGGCGCCACTTTTTCTATGACCGGCGGAAAAATCTCGGACAACAATGTTTTGGGCGGAAACATCCAAGGCGGCGCGGTTAGTCTAAACGGAAAATTTAACATAAGCGGCTCGGCCTACATTCCTTACGGCGGCGAGATAGGCAAAAACGATGTTTACCTTTGCAGTGAAAAGACTG
Source organism: Treponema sp. UBA4377 (assembly GCA_002391235.1). Taxonomy (GTDB): domain Bacteria; phylum Spirochaetota; class Spirochaetia; order Treponematales; family Treponemataceae; genus Treponema_D. The sequence continues at coordinate 8,584 of DGRX01000014.1, read as the reverse complement.
TCACAATCGCCGGCGCATTGACTCCGCCGCAAGGCGTCACAAAAGTCGCCGCCATCACGCCCTCCGTATTCAAGCGCGGAACCAACATTCTTGACAGCGGAACTCCATCTCTATTAACCCTGCACAAGGAAAAGTTCAGCGTAAGCCAGGACGACGCGGACTGGAATAAAGTTGGCGAGAATATCGCAGGACAATATTTTGTTCGCATCAACTCTCCTGTGTATGTCGTAGGAGCTGAAGGCACCGGCTCAACAAAACCGGAAGGCTTTAGCTGGGGTCAAACAACTGGCGCCACAGGAACCAAAGGCCATCCTTTTGCAAGCGTGTCCGCCGCCTTAAGCGTTTTGGAGGCCGGCGCCATAGAAGAAATTACAATCGCAGGGCATTTAAAAGGCGCCCAGACCATAAGCGGAACGTTCCCTAGCTTTACGCTCAAAGGTTACGGCGGCTCCAGCCTAGCTGTAATCAACGCGGGCGGCGCGTCTGGAGCCGGCAGCGCTCTCACGGTGGACGCAAGCGGAAAGACCGTTACAATTCAGGACCTTACGATTACCGGCGGATATGCTGAAAATGGTGGCGGAATCAACCTTGCGGCTGGAACAGTAAAGCTTGCCGATGGTGCTGTAATTACAGGCAACATCGCTTCCGAAAATGGCGGCGGAGTTTATGTAGGAAGTTCTGGAACTCTCTTTATGTACAGCTCATCGCTTGTCGGAGACAGTTCAACTTCCACAACGATTGCCCAAGACGGCACTGCTCCGGGCGCAAGCTCATTCGCCAACAAGGCTAAACTTGGCGGCGGCATATACAATGACGGAGCGCTATATATTGGTTACAGCGGAATGTCCGGCTCCAATCCTGTGGTATCAGCAATGACTGTAACCGCAAATTCAACCGCTGGATACGGAATCCGCAGAAACCTGGCTGAATCTGGCGCGGGCGTTTACCAAAACAGTTCCACCGATGTACAAGTCTCTTCCGGAAAAATATCTTATAACATGGCCACAGAAAGCGGCGGAGCGTTTTACATCGCAAAAAAAGATTCTACGACTAGGACAAAAGTGACTTTTGTACAAAACTCGACTGCCGCGATGGACAGCAACAAGGCCGCTGTAAGCGGCGGAGCGGTACATATTGCTGGAGCTTTTACCATTTTTAGCGGAAATGGCCATAACAATGTAGCGCCTCAAGGCGGCGCGATTTACCTAGGCCAAGAATTAAACTTTGGACCATATGCTAACTTTTATGACGCGAATAACGCTAAGGGCGTAAACGACATATATCTTGAGAAAAGCATTTGGCTTTCTGGAAAGTCGAACGGCGGTGACGTCGTAGCCTCAATTACTATGCCGGATGACAAATGGATTCGCGGAAAAGGTGTTCTCCAATCTGCGGAAGCTACGTATACCGCTGCCTCCGCCGGCAAATTCAAAGCCACGGACAGCGACTTTACGGTAGTTCAAAAAAATTCTACATCGACTATGGCTGTTCTCTCCGCCGATATTTACGTTGCCGGAACTGCAAGCACGCGAAAGCATTGTCTTTCAACCGCAACGCCAACTGACTCCGCCACAACGCGAGGCACGGCTTCTAGCCCGTTTGCGTCAATCAAGGGCGCCATGTACGCAGTGAATGCGGATGCGACCACAATCACTGTTGACGGAACTTTGAGCGACGCTCAAACCATTGACGGCAAAAGATTAGATGACAGCTCGATTCCAACCGCAGTGACGGCGATTACCATCAAAGGCTACAAGGCAAGTTCGACAGCGACAAGCTCAGGAATGCTTGATGGCGGCAGCAATTCATCTAACAAGACCATGCTCACAGTAAACAAGAGCGGTCTTGCCGTTACAATCCAAGACCTTACGATTACACGCGGAAATGCGGCCAACGGCGGCGGAATCAAGCTCGCGGCTGGAACAGTTAATTTGGAGTCCGGCGCAGTAGTTAATTCTAATAAGGCTTCTTCCGGTGGATTTGGCGCGGGTGTCTATGTTGCAAGCGGAGCGACACTCAATATAAAAGATGGTTCAGTCATTTTCAGCAATTCAGCGAATAGTGGAACTATAAATGGAGCGGGAGTGTTTAACTCTGGAACTGTGAATATGTCTGGAGGAAGCGTTTACAGCAACACTGCGTATAACGGCGGAGCTTTTTACAACGACGGAATTTTGTCTATGACAGGCGGTACAATCGGAGGCTCCGGAACTTTGAACAGCGCTACAAACGCCGGCGGCGCGATTTACCAGGCTGGAACTTTTAATGTGAGCAGCGACGCCTTTGTTTATTCTGGAAGCGAAAAGTCAAACGACATTTATCTTGCAAGCGAAAAATACATAACGATAGGCGCGGATGACCTTTCTTCAACTCCGGTAGCTACAATTACCCCAAGCAGCTGGGTTCGCGGAATGCAAGTGTTGTCTGCTACGACTGACTCCTGGATTACCAGCAACTACAGCAGATTCAAAGTAAGCGACGCGGAATGGAATGTGGGTTACTATGTAAGCGGCACCGCTACGGCAGACAACGCCAAAAGAATCGGCGCGGATCTTTGGGTGGCAGGAAACGGTTATGCAAGTGGGGTATGCGCTACAAAGACAGCAAGCGACTCAAACCGCGGAACAAAAAAACAGCCTTACGCTTCTATCAAGAAAGCTGCGGAGCAATGCTGGACTACAGACAAATCGTTTACAATAAACATCTCTGGAATGATAACCGGCGCAACACAGGAAATCCCTGCCGCAAACACAACTGCAGGCACAACTCTTGCAAGCAAAATCACGCTCAAAGGTCTTACAGGAAATACAAAGGACGGAATTAACCGAAACCTTGCGTCTAGTTCCGCGGTGGCTGGCGGCAGCGCGCTTATAATCAATTATCAGGGATATGTTGACATGACAAACCTTAAGATTATGGGCGGCAACACCACAGGCAATGGAGGCGGAATACAAATAAACGGGCCTTCAACTTTTAGCAGTACCACATGTCCAAGAGTCAATCTTAAGACAGGCGTTCTTATTCAGCAAAACAAGGCTGCATACGGAGGCGGTATTTATTCGTCAAGGGCTATCCTTTGTCTTTCTGGAACTGCAACTGTCGGAAATGACGGAGCTTTAGACCGTTCGGCCTCAAACACGGCGATTTCAAATAACATCAACATAGCGACTACTGCTGGCGGCGGCATTTATAAATACAATGGTTATTTATATCTTGGCGGAGCATGGGAAGTTGGCGTAATAAACACAAGTGGATATAGCCTTACAAAAGGTGTTTACGCCAATGTATGCTCTTATTCTGGTACGGATGAGAGTGGTAAAAATCAAGCTGCCGGCGGTATATATAATTATGGTATATTCTATATGATGTCTGGAAATGTCAGCTATAATTATGGCGTTAATACAGGCGGAGTTTATTCTTCGACAGGTAGTAGTAGCGTAGACTTTTCAATGCAGGGCGGAAAAATCCATAAAAACGCAGGCTCTGGAGTTTATAATGCAGCTGGCGGTAATTTTTGTATGTCAGGTGACGCCGTCATAGGAGATGTGGATACTGTAGCTAGTTCTTCTACTGCCTGTTCAAACAATAAGGGAGGCCTCGTAAATTACGGCACCGCGCGTCTCGGCTATTCTCACGGAACTACAAAAGCAAAATTAAGCGGCGGAATATATGGAAACTACCTTGGCCTTAATGCCCAGGATGATGGCGGCGCTGGTATAAAAAATACAGGCACTTTGTACTTTGACAGCGGCACTATAGCATATAACTATTTGTATAATAACCAATCCAGCGGAACTGGCGGCGGCGGAATTTTCTCTTCATCAACTGTTTATATGACAGGAACTTCCGGTCAATATGCCTGCATAACCAATAATAAGTCTAATAAGGCTGGCGGCGGTATTTGCTTAAACGGAACAAGCGCCAAGTTGTTAATGTCGGGCTATGCCATTATTGGAAAATCAGGTCAAACTACGCCGCCATCCGCTTCGACTACAGACGGTGTCAATTCAGCTTCAACTGGTGGTGGAATTGCCGCCTTTAATGGAGCGACTGTTTGTCTTGGATACAGCGCCTTTACAAACAAATCTACTAACACTACAGCATCTTTAGATAACGGCGGCGTTTATTTTAACTACGCTACAAGCAATGGCGGCGGCATTTATTGCAATGGCACTAGCAGTTCACCTGTAAATGTTTATATAGCATCAGGCAAGATTAACGCAAACAAGGCTTACTATTCCTCTGGCGGAACCACATACGGTCATGGCGGTGGAGTATGGGGTAATGCTTATTGTGACATTTATATGGGCGGCGGCCAGATTTCCAAAAACAGCGCTATGAATTTCGGTGGCGGTGTTTACACTGCCGGAGCTTTGTTTATGTACGGTTCGGCGTTAATTGGTGATACAAATACATCAACAACAACTACTAATGAATCAAGTTACAGTAATTGCGCGAAAGCTGGTGGCGGCGTTTATGTAACTGGTACTTCAGGCGCGCTTGCTCTTGGTTATGATGGTAGAATTGGAACTGATTATTTTGAGAAGAATTTAACTGGCGGCATCAAGCATAATTTTGCTACAGGAGAAACAACTTCGTCAACAGATTTAACCACTACAACGCCTGTCGGAATTGGCGGCGGTGTTTATATGACGGGTTCCTATTTCTATATGAAGTCAGGCACTATAGGCTACAACAAAGCCTATGACGGAGCAGGTCTTGCAATTACTCATAGCGTAAGCTCTCCGTCTGTGTATGATGGCGGAAGCATTACTTACAATTCTGCCAGAAGAAACGGCGGCGGTGTTGCTGTTCATGCAAACTCATATGTTTTAATTAAGGGCAGCGTTACATACAATACCGCGGCTATGAATGGCGGTGGTTTTTATTTGACTGAAGGTAATTCTGATGAATACGGGACTGGATTGCATCTTGAAGACACTTCAGGAAAAATTTCTAATAATACAGCGACAAACGGAAACGGCGGCGGTGTTTGCTCTGCTGGCGGTTCTCTTTCTATAACAGGCGGCCCAGAAATGGCTGGTAACTACGCAGGGGGTAATGGAGGAGCGGTTTACGGATGCCGTGTGCGGTTGAATGGGGTCGCATCCATTCCTGGCACAAGCGGAAATCTCGGCAAAACTAAATACAACGACATCTATTCGGGTGACATTACTGCTCTTGAGCTTGGAAGCGGAAATCTTCCGGCTGGCGCTTATTTCTCTGATATGTACATCACACTGCCAAGTGGTCTTACAGCTTCTGACATTTCGAATTATAAAGTTGTACTGTACTCTTGGACTGGCACAGATCCTGGCCTTGCAAGCAATACAAAATTCAAGCTTACCCAAAGTTCTCCGTATTATTCAAGCAAGAAAATTGATGATCATGGATATCTTGTAAATAAATAATGGCGAACGCCAGCGGGGTTTTTTTTTGAAATGCCAACATGGGCGGCAAACAAGCCGCCCCGTTTTTTTACGCGGGGCTTAGTTGGCAGGCTGGGCGGCCAGCTCCTTTTGCAGTTCCAGAACTTGCTCTAGGGGCAGGCCGGTTATTTGCGCGGTTTGCTCGGCGGTCAAGTTCATCGCCAGGGCGTTTCGCGCGTCTTCCACGGCTTTTTCCTCGCGGCCTTCAAGGTAGCCGTCCTCGCGGACGTTCTTTTCATAAATTTCGCGGTTGAATTCTTCCAAAATCATTCCATGCGCCTCTGCCTTTTGGCGGACGAAAAAGCCGTCCAGCAAGTTTTGCTTTATCGCTCAGTCCACGGCCTAAAGCTTTTCAACTTCCTCAACGCTAAGTCCGACGCACTTGGCTATTATGTTAATGTCAACGCCGGCAGATTTAAGGTTTCGCGCGTCTTCCACTGCCTTTTGCCGCGCGCCCTCGGCAAGGCCCTCTTCCTTGGCTTCGGTCATAATGTCAAAATCGTGCAAATTCATGTCAGATAATTGCCCGCGCTCGCGAGAGCGCAAGTATAATCTCCTCCTATGCAAAGCGGCGCGTAGCGACGCACTGCCTTTCTGAATTTTTCGTTTTCCTTGACTCTTGCCACGAACTCGCAAAGGCGCTTGGAAAAGTCGTCCTCGCCCGGCTCGTTGGTTTGGATAAAGCGTAAGAGCGCGCGGACTTTTGGATCTTCCACGCTCTTGTAAGCGCTTGCATTATACACGACTTTGACGCATTTGTCATCCAAATTCACCGAATTGTTTTCCGCGCAAATGTTGCGGAAAGTGTAGCGGGGCAGGCCATTGCCGCTTTTTGCGGCGTCGCGGAAGGGGTCGAACTTGCAGATGAAAAGAATGTAGCTTTCCCTTAGCTTTGTGTATGGCTGTCCTTTCATAAGGCAGTCGCAATCCACCATCGACTGGTAGTAGCGCATTCGCTTGCCCAAAGCCTTTTGCGGGTAGGATTGCAGCTCCACGTCAATCGCCCTGTCCTCGTCCTTAAGGTAAACGTCAAGCCGCACGCCCTTGGAAGTGTAGTAGGGCTCGATGGCCTTTTCAAGTTCCGGGTACTCTACTTGCCGGACGCGCACGCCAAGCAAGCGCTCCACCAGTTCTGCCGAAAGTTCAGGATTCTGCATGACTTTTTGGAACCATCACATTCCCTGCGGGAATATGGCCTCTCAAGGTATTGCACTCGCGCTCAAGCGCTCGGCACGGCTGCCATCGTCGGCGAAGGTGAGCTCGTCAAAAGTTTTTCTTTTCATATAAAAAACTCCTTATATGCAAAATTGAAAAACGCGGCGCGTTTTCCTATGCCTATAAGGTATGCGCGATTGACCAAAAAATTTTCTTTTTTTTGGAAAAATTCGTAAAAAAGCGCGCGATTTTCGCATTTTTTACTTGTTGGTGTGGCGAAGCCGCTCGGACTTAGTTTGCGTCGACCAGCTCTTCTTCCAATCAGTATTCATGCATAACAAATAATAAAGCTAAAAATGGCGGCGGAATTTTCTTGAGCGGCGCCTCCGCAAAACTGTTTATGAGCGGATATGCCATTATCGGAACAAGCGGCAAGTCGGCGCCTCCTTCCAGCAGTACTGCAACTGGCATAAACTATGCTTCAACCTCAGGCGGTGGAATTTATGCGGAAAGCGGACCAACAATATATCTTGGCTACAGCAAGTGGACTGACGGTGGAACTTCAGACCAGGCAACTCTTAACGGTGGCGTTTGTTACAACTACGCTACGTCATACGGAGGCGGCATATACAATTACGACTCAACTCTTAGGTTATATACCTCAAGCATATCGTTCAATAAAGCGACTAACACATCGGGCGGCAAAGGTGGAGCTATCTATATATATAATTATAGTTATACACATGTTTTAAGCGGAACTATCACAATGACGCCTTCTTCCGGTTATGCGGGAACTACTCGATATAATGATGTTTATACCCCGAATCATCAAGTTTGGTTTATGCGCGCTGCTGACGTTACTGTAGATGGTAAGATTTATTTCACGCTTACATCTTCTGCTAAAAAAGTTGATACAATTATTGGAATTAACTGGGGCGGAACGCTTGTTGATAAATAATGGCGAACGCCAGCGGTTTTTTTTTTTGAAATGCCAACAGGGGCGGCAAACAAGCCGCTCCGTTTTTTTTTTGCGCGGGGGTTAGTTTGCGGGGGCAGGGGTTGTAAACGCTTCTGCCGGAATGCCAAGCAACGCCGAAATTTCTTCCGCAGTATATTTGCCGTCGGCAAGGAGTTTTCGCGCGTCTTCAACGGCTTTTTCTTCGCGGCCTTCTTCGATGCATGCGTGACTAGGCTGTTGCAACGACGGCCTTTAGCGCTTCTAGCACTTTGTCTAAGGGAACGCCCATCTTTTCAGCCGCCAATTCCGGCGAGGCGCCAAATTCTTTTATGGCGACAAGCGCGTCTTCCACGGCTTTTTGTTGGGCTCCTTCTTCGCGGCCCTCGGCACGTCCCTTGGCCCGCATATAGGCCATCTCTCTGTCCCATTCCATAAACTGCTGCCTCCATTGCGTGTTGCGCTTGGCGATTTCCACAAGTCCTCCGACGCGCCGGGTAAAGTCGTCGCTGCTGGAGTTCTGTGTGACCATGCGCAAAAAGGCCTTTTGCCTTGCGTCCAACAGTTTATCATAGTTTTTGCAAATGTAAAAGACTTTTTGCGTCCTGTCGTTCAATTTTGTTTCCGTGTCTTCAAGGCACAAATTTTCAAAGGTGTACTTTGCCAGGCCTTTTTTAAAGACGTCGTCAAGGCAGATGAAGATGATGTATGTGGTCTTAAGCTCCTTGTACTGCTGGCCGGACTTAAGCAAGTCCACGTCCATGATTCCTTGGTAGTAACGCGAGCGCTCCGGCAGCTCTTCGGTGTCGGTTGTTTGCATCTCTATGTTGTAGGCCTTTAGCCCGTCCGCGTCCCTTGCGTAGACATCCATGCGGATGCCCTTGCTTGCAAAGTCGATGTCCACGACTTCCTCCTGGCTCATTTCAATCCGCTCGATCTTGAATTCCAAGAGGATTTCCAAAAGCTCCTTGCAAATGTCTGGGTTATTCCTCATAACCTTATAGAAAATAAAGTTGTTCGCGATTGTCGCCCGCTCCCACTTTTC
>DGRX01000026.1:122142-128016 GCA_002391235.1 Treponema sp. UBA4377 | reverse complement strand
CAAAAAAGTTTTGGCGCCTCCCGCCATTCGCTCTCAGCTTGATGCCTGCGGCCAAGCCGCTCGCTGGCGGGTCCCTCCAAACTTTTTTGCCTGCGTCCCGCCCCGCTGTACCCTGTTTTTTATTCTACGACCATAATTGATGGTGGTACAAAATGCCTTTGCTTTTTTTTATACAAGAGGCAGCTGTAATGAAAACGGTAAAAAATGCGTGAAGGAGTGGAACGGCCGACGGCAACTCTCTGTTTGCGCTGACGCGAAAGCGTCAGATGGGGATAGTTTCATGCGCAAACAGCGAGTAGCGCCGATATCAAGCGGTGCCGCTCGGCCGTATCCGCGACTGGAAGCATTTTTGTATTGCTATTAATTAAAGCTGCTTCTTGTGTATGGGCTGCCGATCCACATCCAGACGTCCTCGCCGCTTCCGATGTAGTCTTTGCGCTGGCCTTCTATTAGGAACTGGACGCTTTCCACGGTGGCGAATTCGGTGGCGGTGAACACGATTTGCATAAGCTGGCCGCGGTAGCCGTCCGCTCCGATGGAGTTGAATTCAAACTGCTCGCTAAAGTTAAGCGCGGCGATTCCGTCGCGCACTGTGGCGCTTAAAAGGCGGGTTCCGGGCGGAATCAAACTCATCGATTTTTCGGAATCCAAGGGGCCGGCCAAAAGCGCCTTGATTGTGTCTGTCAGCGGAGAGTCGCTTTTTGGGATTTGGCGGACGACGCTTTTTCGGTTTACGTTTCCGTCCGCGTCGACTTGCACAAAGAAAAGCTTGGCGTTTGTCGTGGCCGCGGGCTTTGGCTTTTCGGGCGCCTTTTCTTCGACGGCCGTCTTTTCTTCCTGCTTTTCGGCGGGCTTTGCGCTTTCCTGTTCGGGCTTTTCTTGGCTCTGGGCGGCGGCCTCTTGCTCGGAGGTCAAGTCGTCCAAGTCGTATGTGCCTGGGTCTTGCGTCTCTTTTTGTCCGGGAACGGGAGCAACGTCAACGTCCAAAAGGCCGTTTGACTTGTTGTCCTTTTTCTTTGTCTCGTAGTTTTGAAGGAATTCAGGGGTGGAACCGACGACGCGCTCAAAAAAATTGGTGGACTTTAGGTTGGCCGCAAAGTCGTCTTTTTTTACGAGGAACACGATTATAAGAATTAAGATAAGGAGGAGCCAAACCGCGGCAAAGACTCCGTTCCTCTTGGCCTTTTTTGAATTTTTCCCACTCATAAAAAACATTATAGAACAACTTGAATTTCTTTTCAAGTTGCGCTACAATTTTTACGGTTTAGACAAATTCTCAAACTTTGTCATTTTGACAAAATAAAGAAATTGCAAAAAGAGAGGCCCGATTATGATGGACGTTAAAGACAAGACAGTGCCGCGCTTGATTCAAGAAGTGGTAAAAAAGAATCCCGACGCGCCGGCGCAATATTCAAAGAACGCCCAGGGCCAATTTGAATGCTTGACCTACAGCCAAATGTGGCAGAACGCGATTGACTTTGCCGGCGGCTTGCTTTCTTACAATGTTCAGCGCGGCGAGCGTTTGGGCCTTATCAGCGAAGACTGCAAGGAATGGCAGCAGGCAGACTTGGGCCTTTTGGCCATCGGAGCCATTGACATTCCCCGCGGAACGGACGCCAGCCCTTCCGACCTAAAATACATTTTGTCATTCACGGAATGCCGCATCTGCATTGTCCAGACAAACGCCGCGGCCAAGAAAATTCTTGACCTCAAGGCCGACTTGCCCGACCTTAAGTATTTTGTAATGTTCGAGCAGCCCGGCCAGGAAGTCTTGGACTTGGCAAAGGCCGCCGGAATCGTTGTCCATCCTTTTGAAGAGATTTTGGAAAAGGGCCGCGCCTACAACAAGGAAAACCCCTCCGCCTTTGAAGATGAAATCGCAAAAGGCGCTTGGGACGACACGGCCGCGATTATCTTTACAAGCGGAACGACAGGCGTTCCCAAGGGCGTAACCTTAAGCCACGGAAATTTCTTGACCCAGCTTGTCGAAGTGACCGACCGCATCAAGCTTTATCCCGGCGAAAACGCGCTCGCAATCCTTCCGGTTTGGCACGTTTACATGCGCGAGGTTGAATACGTAATTTTAAGCCAGGGCTGCGCGATGACTTACTCAAAGCCGATCGGAAAGATTTTGCTTGAGGACATGCTAAAGACAAACCCCGTAATCTTGCCCGGCGTTCCGCGCGTATTTGAAGCTGTCATGGAAGGCATCGAGCGAAAGATGCGCCGCACCGGCGGAATCACGCTAAAGCTTTACAACTTTTTTGTCCGCGTCGCGATCCTTCATTCAAGGATGCAAAGAAAAATGCTGCGGCAAAATTTCATGCCGCGCCAGGAAATCACTCCGCTTTGGTGGATTTTGTTCTTGATTCCGTGGACGCTTTTGCTTCCGCTAAAGCTTTTGGGCGACGCGCTTGTCTTTAAAAAAATCCGCGCGATGCTCGGAAAGAATTTCCGCGCCGGAATCGCGGGCGGCGGAGCCTATCCCAAAAACGTCGACGAGTACTTTTGGGCGCTCGGCATTGAAATCGTCGAAGGCTACGGCCTTACCGAAACCGCTCCGATTGTCAGCGTGCGCCACATTACAAAGCCGGTCTTTGGCTGCATCGGAAAGCCGCTTTACGGCATCAACGCCCGCATAGTCGACATGGAAGGAAACGACGTCGGCAAGGGAAAGAAAGGCGTGCTTCAGATTAAGGGCGGAACGGTAATGAAGGGCTACTACAAGCGCCCCGAGCTTACCGCAAAGGCCATCGATTCAGACGGCTGGCTTGACACCGGCGACCTTGCGATTATCGGCATGGGCGGCGAGCTTAAGATTTTGGGCCGCGTAAAGGACACGATTGTTTTGCGCGGCGGAGAGAACGTAGAGCCGCTTCCGCTTGAGATAAAATTGGAGGAGTCGCTTTACATCCAGACAGCCGTCGTTCTTGGCCAGGACCAGCGCAATTTGGGCGCCTTGATTCTTCCCAACCAAGAGGAATTGGAAATCTGGGCCAAGCAAAACAACGTCGCCTTCTCCAGCTTTGAGGACTTGCTTAAAAAAGAGGAAACCTATAAATTCCTGGATTCAATCGTCCGCGACATCATCAGCGCAAAGAACGGCTTTAGGGCCTTTGAGCGCATTCCAAGATTCGCGCTTTTGTCCAAGCCTTTTGAGGTTGGCCGCGAGCTTTCCGCCAAGCAGGAGCTTATGCGCTACAAAATCAGCGAGCTTTACGCTAAAGAATTGAAAGCGGTTTTTAAGGAGTGAGTCGTTACGTCGGGCAAGCCCGCCGTTGCTTGAAGGTCTATAAAAAACGCCCCGCGATTGCGGGGCGTTTTGTTTTCCATGACGCTGCTTACTTTAAGAAGAACTTTTGCGCGTAGCCGACAAGCCAGATGGCGATGATGATTAGCGGCAAAATCCATTTGACATAAAAGCGTAGGGCGCGCGGAAATTTGATTCCGCTTCCGGTGTTGGCTTCGGCGATGAAGTTTTCCCAGCCCCAGCCGCGCTTTGAAACGCAGAAGATTACGTAAATCAGCGAGCCAAGCGGAAGCAGGTTGTTGGACACGATGAAGTCTTCGATGTCCTGGATTCCGCCAATGCCCGGAATGGAAAAGCCGCTCCAAATGTTAAAGCCCAGGACGCACGGAATCGAAAGAACAAAGACGGCGGCCATGTTCACCCAAACCGCCTTGCTTCTTGACCAGCCGCGCGCGTCCATCGAAAAAGCGATGATGTTTTCAAAAACCGCGATGACCGTAGAAAGCGCGGCGAACGACATGAAGACAAAGAAAACCGTTCCCCACAAGCGGCCCAAAGGCATTGTGTTGAAGATGTTGGGAAGGGTGACAAAAATCAGTCCCGGTCCCTGGCCTGGGTTCACTCCAAAGGCAAAGCAAGTCGGAAGGATGATGAAGCCCGCCATGAGCGCGACAAAGGTGTCCAGCGCGATTATGGTCGTCGCCTCGCCCGCGAGCGATTTTTCCTTTTCGATGTAGCTTCCAAAAATCGCTATGGCTCCGATTCCCAAAGAAAGTGTAAAGAAGGCTTGTCCCATCGCCGCGAAAATCACCTCTCCGATTCCGTTTTTGGCCATCTTTGAAAAGTCGGGCTTTAGGTAAAATTCCAGGCCCTTTCCGGCGCCGGGCAGCGTGACCGCGCGCGCCACCAAAAGCAGCATCAAGACAAAAAGGCTTGTCATGATTATTGTGGACGCCTTTTCAACGCCGTTCTTCAATCCGCCCAAGCAAATCAAAAAGCCGGCCAGCGTCACAAAGGCCATCCAAAATATTTGCTCGCCGGGATTGGCCAGCATGTCGCCAAAAGCTTGGGCGACTTGTTCTGGCGCGGCTCCGGCAAAAAGGCCTTGCGCGCTCTTTAGCGTGTAGGCGAACATCCAGCCGGCGACGGCGGTGTAGAACATCATCAAAAGGTAGTTTCCGGCGGCGGCGAAGTGGCCGTACTGGTGCCACTGGCTTCCTTTTGGCTCCAGCGCGTGGAAGGAGCGGACGGCGCTCTTTCCGCTGGCGCGGCCAACGGCAAACTCCATCGTCATTACGGGCAGGCCCAAAATGACCAAAAACAAAAGGTAGAACAAGACAAAGGCCGCGCCTCCGTATTGTCCGGTTATAAAGGGAAAGCGCCATACGTTCCCCAATCCTATGGCGCAACCGGCCGCCGTCATGATGAATCCGATTCTTGACTTGAAAGTCTCTCTTTTTGTGTTTTCCATGCTTTTCATTCTAGCGCAGAATCACCGTTTACGCTAGGTTTCGTCCTTTGCAAAAGCCCGAATTCTTTGAAAATACACGTAAATTCAATTGACAACATGCGGCTTTTGAAGTAAAATTATTTCTATATATCTATTTTTAACGGAGTGTTACCTACCATGGCAAAAACCAAGTATGTTTACTTTTTCGGCAATGGCGACGCGGACGGCGATGAGTCGATGCGCGCCGATCTCGGCGGCAAGGGAGCCAACCTTGCCCAAATGGCTAAGGCCCCTTTGAGCCTTCCTGTTCCTCCTGGATTCACAATCACAACTGACGTCTGCCAGGAATACTACAAGTTGGGAAGAAAGTACCCGGCCGGCCTCGAAGGACCCAACGGCGAAGTTGCCAAGTACCTCGCCAAGTTGGAAAAGGTCATGGGCAAAAAGCTCGGCGACGAAAAGGACCCGCTCCTTGTTTCAGTTCGCTCTGGAGCCGCCATCTCTATGCCCGGCATGATGGACACAATCTTGAACCTCGGCCTTAACGACAAGTCAGTTGAAGGACTTGCCGCCAAGACTGGCAACCCCCGCTTCGCTTGGGACGCCTACCGCCGCTTTATCCAGATGTTCGGCGACGTAGCCATGGGAGTTGAGCACGCCAAGTTCGAAAAGATCATTGACGAAGTCAAGTCTCACCGCGGAATCAAGCAGGACACAGAGCTCACGACAGACGAGCTTAAGGAAATCGTAAGCAAGTACAAGATTCTCTACAAGAGAGAGAAGGGCGAGGACTTCCCCCAGGATCCGCAGAAGCAGATGTGGGGAGCCATCGGCGCCGTATTCGGCTCTTGGATGAACCCCCGCGCCATCAAGTACCGCGAATTGAACGGAATCAAAGAAGGCGCCCTTAAGGGAACAGCCGTTACCGTTATGTCAATGGTATTCGGAAACAAGGGCGACACTTCAGGAACTGGCGTTGCCTTCAGCCGCGATCCTTCAACTGGCGTGAACGAGTTCATGGGCGAATACCTTATGAACGCGCAGGGCGAAGACGTAGTTGCCGGAATCCGCACTCCTCAGAAGCTCGCTCAGCTTGAAAAGACAAACAAGAAGATTTACGACCAGCTTTGCACAATCCGCAACCGCTTGGAAAAGCACTATCACGACATGCAGG
>DGRX01000026.1:67250-122090 GCA_002391235.1 Treponema sp. UBA4377 | reverse complement strand
TGCAGGACATGGAGTTCACAGTAGAAGAAGGAAAGCTCTACATGCTCCAGTGCCGCAACGGAAAGCGCACAGGCGCCGCCGCCGTCAAGATGGCTGTTGACATGGTTGCCGAAAAGCTCATCACAAAAGAAGAGGCTTTGCTCCGCGTAGAGCCCGCTCAGTTGAACCAGTTGCTCTTGCCGCAGTTGGATCCCGCCGCCGTCAAGAAGGCCACAGAAATCGCTTCCGGTCTTAACGCTTCTCCGGGAGCCGGATGCGGACAGATTGTGTTCACAGCCGACGACGCCGTCGCTTGGACAAAAGAAGGAAAGAAGGTTCTCTTGGTTCGCAAGGAAACTTCTCCGGACGACATTGCCGGCATGGCCGTCGCCCAGGGCATCTTGACTTCTACTGGCGGACGCACTTCACACGCCGCCGTTGTTGCCCGCGGAATGGGAACAGCCTGCGTTTGCGGATGCTCTGCCGTTAAGTTCAATGGCGGAAAAGTTGTCATCGGCGACCGCGTTTACAAGGAAGGCGACTTCCTCACAATCGACGGCTCTACAGGAAAGGTTTACGACGGAGTTGTTCCTGTAGCTCCCGCCACATTGAGCAAGGACCTCGAAAAGTTCTTGGGTTGGGCCGACGAAATCCGCAAGGGATCGGTTCGCACAACAGCCAGCGGAAAGAAAGTCGCCGGCTTTGAAGTTCGCGCCAACGGAGACACTCCGCAGAACGCAAAAGACGCGTTCCGCTTTGGAGCCGCCGGCATCGGACTTTGCCGCACAGAGCACATGTTCTTTGACGAGCCCAAGCTCACTTCTTTCCAGAAGATGATTATTTCCGACACGACAGAAGAGCGCAAGGAAAACCTCAAGGCCATTCTTCCGTTGCAGGAAAAAGACTTCTACGACATCATCAAGACTATGGAAGGACGCCCGGTTACTATCCGCTTGCTTGACCCGCCGCTCAACGAATTCATCCAGGCCCACTCAGACGCCGAGCTCAAGGCTCTTGCCAAAAAGCTCAACGTTGACCGCAACAAGTTGGCCGAAAAGGTTGCCGCCCTTAACGAGCACAACCCGATGCTTGGCCACCGCGGATGCCGCTTGGCCATCACATATCCTGAGATTTACGAGACACAGGTTGAGGCCATCGCTTTGGCCACAGCCCGCTTGGACCGCGAAGGCGTCAAGCACAACGTTCAGATCATGATTCCGAACGTAGTGAGCGCCAACGAAGTCAAGCAGATTCGCGAGCAGGCTTTGGCCGTAATTGAGAAGGTAAACAAGGCCAAGGGAACCAAGCTCAAGTTTGAGATTGGAACTATGGTCGAGTTCCCCCGCGCCGCCCTTACAGCGGACAAGTTGGCCGAGTACGCCGACTTCTTCTCGTTCGGAACAAACGACTTGTCTCAGACAACGTTCGGCTTTAGCCGCGACGACTACTCTAAGTTCATCGACTCTTACCTCAAGCAGAACATCTTGGCCGAAGACCCCTTCACCACATTGGACGAAGACGGTCCTGGAGCTTTGATGGGAATCGCGGAAGAAAAGGGACGCTCAGTCAAGTCTGACTTGCACCTTGGAATCTGCGGCGAGCACGGCGGAGACCCCGCTTCCATCGCTCTCTGCTACAAGCTTGGCTTGAACTACGTTTCTTGCTCTCCGTTCCGCGTGCCCTTGGCCCGCTTGGCCGGAGCTCAGGCCGTAATCAAGGCCGCCAAGGCTGGAAAGGCTGCCAAGTCTGGCGCCAAGAAGGCTCCCGCAAAGAAAGCGGCTGCCAAAAAGCCCGCCGCCAAGAAAGCTGTAGCCAAGAAGGCTCCCGCTAAGAAAGCGGCCGCCAAAAAGCCCGCCGCCAAGAAAGGCAAGAAATAAGCGATTGAGGCGTAAGCCTTGACCAGAAGCCGACCCGAAAGGGCCGGCTTTTTTTTGTTGACAAACGCTTATTTTTTTGTTATAATATAAAAAACTGTCGAAAGCCGCGGTTCTGCGGTTCATTTCATTTATTAAAGTTTCCCTAAAAAGTTTTTATGTTTTTGTTGGCAAGTTTTGTTGCAAACTTGCTTATATTAGGAGGCTATTATGAAAGGTCGACTTAATTTTTTGGCAGCCTTGGCACTGATATTTTGTATAGGGGGGGGCATAGCGTCCTGTTCCAACAGTTCCTCCAGCCCCGCTTCAACAACAGTGGAGCCTAGCGGTTCGCGCTCAATTACAATTCACTATGACAAAGAAGGGTCAGAATCAGAACGACACGGAACTGTTAAAGCAAGCAAGACTCAAGACATCGCCCCGGGCGAAAAAATCTATCTTACTATAACGCCTGATGATTCCTATGAGTTGGACAAACTGGATGTCCAGTGTGATGACGGAGGGAATGTTTATGTAACAGACAATTCCTTTGTCATGCCAAATAAAGACGTAAGCATTGTCTGTTCGTTTGAGGCGCAGGGAACGCCACATACTGTTAGTTCTTCTTTAGAAATACAAAATGGAAAGCTTTTGTTTTTTTCAGGCGAAGATAGTTCGCCGAGCGATTCATGGACGGCTTCAAAAGGAACAACGGTTGTCATTCTTGCCTTGCCAAATGACGGCTTTGAAATTGACGCGCTTACGGCAACAAACGCGTCTGGCGCTGGGATAACAGTTTACGGCAGCGCTTTTGCAATGCCTGAAAGCGATGTTACGGTCAGCGCGACTTTTAAGCAGAGCGTATCATCTTATACTGTTAAATCTTCAGGAAAACAAAACGGAAATGTTTTGTTTTCCGTAGGCGACAGGCCCAAGCAGTCTTCTTTGGCGGTTTCAAAGGGAACAACGGTTGTTATTGATGTGGCGCCAGACGACGGCTATCACTATGTAGCCCCTACGGTAAAGGATGCGGCTGGAAACGAAATTCCGGTAACGAATAAAACCTTTACAATGCCTGAAAGCGATGTTACCGTTAGTGTCGATTTCAAAAAACTATACCTTGTAAGTCACGGCAAAGAGGCTTCAGGATTTTTTGTGGTTGAAGCTACGAATGGCCGTACAGTAAACCATGAACTCCTAGGTGAATGTACTGGCGTCATGGCTGGAGAAATGGTTGCCTGCAGTTTCTCTATGACTGAGGTCGGAAGCAACAGGGTAGTTAAAAGCTTTGATGTTATGGGCCTTCCAGGAGGTACGGTTTCCGTTCCTTGGGAAACGTTCAGGTTTGAAATGCCGGAAGCCAACGTGTCTTTAGGACATGTGACATTCGGAGAGCGGAGTAGGGTTGATATCGAAACAGAACAAGCAACAGGTGGAACGATTTCGATTCAGTATTATGGCGGTTCTTATCAAAATTATCCTATAGGTATTACGGCAACGCCCACGACAGGCGAAAAAGACTATTATGTAGAAAGTCTTTGGGTGGAGTACAAGCAGACTATTACTGATGCAGAAGGTAATTCAGAAGTTTTAGAAAACATAGTCGGTCTTCCTGTTGACAAGGCGGGAGGAACTGCCCATTTTGATTTGCCTGCCGTCGAAACAATTACCATAAAGGCAATATTTACAGAAAAAAAATATTCAATTAAGCTGGCCGGCGGCATTACAGGCGGCACGATAACTGGATTTAGTGAAAGCGGAAATAGCGCGGGCGATAAGGTTTGTCTGACTGTAAAGCCAGACGGTGGATATAAGCTTTCAAATAAAAGCAATATTTCCATAACAGGCGCGAGCGTCGGGCTTGACGACTTTTACTGCTTTGACATGCCAAAAGCGGACATTACCATTGGCGCGACTTTTGACTTTGTCGGCGTGGTGGGGCATTCAATTACGATTGAGCAAACCGCTCACGGTACTGTTGTCTGCGATAAAACGATAAACATTATGCCCGGCTCTACGGTTCTTATGGAACCAAAGGCTGACACAGACTATGTGCTTGACAAATTCAACATAAAAAATGGTTCTGGGGGGGCTGTTGCTAATTACGGGAATGTCTTTATAATGCCGGACAGCGATGTTACTTTGAGCGCAACCTTTCTTCCTTCTGACCCGCGCATAATGCGTGTGCGGACGCCGTTAAGAGACTTCTATATTGATAACCTTGCGCCGGGCGAAAAGGTTAACATAAGCGATCTTATCAATGACGAGCTTGCCCAGAACCGCTGCTACTCTGGATACGCGATTAAAGATTTTTATGTGAGATGGGTTCAAGACCCTGAGGTTGATAATCCGAGCGGAATTAGATGTGGCATTTATTCCGATGATGGGTCACAGATATTTTACATGCCGACGTTAAAAGGCTACCATGCGTTTGTAGAATTATACTTAAAGGCTGCGGTTAAGCCAAAGCCTGATACTTATGGCGATGTTGTGCTTAACGACGGAACTGCTGTTGCCATTGAAAATGTTAACAAGCTTACAGAAGAGCAAAAGGGCGACGCCATTGCGATTATTTTTTATGACGGCAAGAGTGATAATTCTTTGGGCAACTGTGTGCTTGGCATGGGTTTGGCAGAGGGCAAAGGCCGTTGGTGTGGTGATCGTCTAGATTACTCCAATGGAGGCTATACAAAATTCACTGACATTGCCGCCGACATGTGGAGGGGCGACGAGTATGTGGACCATAAACATTATGATGGGTCGTTTGTGAGCGTGTTTTTTACCTTAGACTATTCAAAGAGAGACATAACGTTCCGCGGCAATTATGACGGACAAATTCGCGGAACCAACAACTATGCAAAAGTCCGGAGTCGCGTTGGCAGACCTGATGAAGGAAATAATTTGTATGCATTCAAGTATTGCGACAACTATAAAGACCAACCAGGAAGCCGCGTCGCAGGAACTAAATTTGAAAGCGGTTGGTATTTGCCCACGGTTGCGGAAATATCGCAGATGTTTGTTACCCCTAAACCTATGAACAACATCATTAACATTGTAAGAGGGACGCCAATAACGACTGGCGACTCCGATTTAGGCTGGTATTGGACTTCAAACCAGGTTAAGTCATACACTACTAAAGCATGGCTAGTGAATCCATCAAAATGTGAGGTCCTATATATAGCCTTTGATGGATCTGGCGGGGCCGGCACACATAACTGTCTTCTGCTTAGTTACGACAAAGACTCCATTAACATGATCCGCCCGATCCGGGAGTTCTAGAGCGTTTTGCGCGTAAAACAAGCCGGCCCGCAAGGGCCGGCTTGTTTTTGCCACACTGAATTGCGGCGCGATGACGCGCGCCTTGATTCGTTTTTAGCGTTCGTTTAATATCGCGCTGTCTTCGCCTTGCGGGGTTGGCGAGCGGTCATGATGGCGCTCTATGCGCGGGCCGCAGTCGGGCTTGCCGTCGTGGTGATGGCGCTTGTGGAACTTGTGGTCAAAGTGGGGGCGGCCAATTTGGTCGGCCATGTAAATGTGGCTTCCTTTGAAGAAAAAGCAAAAGCCCTTGCAGTCGGCTTGCATGGCCTTTAGCGCGGCCAGGCGGGCGTCGGCCCATTCCTGCGTGACCATTTTGGCCTTGACTTGCGCGTCCAGCAAAATCTTGTAGCTTTGAACTTCCGCGTCGTGGTAGGCTTTAAGGTCGGCGTCGGAGGGCTTTTCAAATTTTGGCGGCTCTCTAAAGCCCGGCGCGTTCTTTGCGTCAGCGTTTTTTGCCTTGGCGCTGGGTTGGGCAAAAGTTCCCGCCGCGGCGACTAGGGCGATGGCGGCGATGATGATTCCTGTCTTTTTCATATTAAACTCCTTGGAACAATTGTTCCGCAATAAAGATTTCCTGCTCCTTACACTTTTATTATCGAATTTACTTGTGTCAAAGGTGTGACATTTTGAAAGTTCCGCAAAAAAAGATATGGCGGAATTTTTTCTTTATGTTATAATGATGATATGAAAATTTTAATCGCCGACGACACGGAGCAAATTGTAAAAATTCTTTGCGCCTACGCCCAAAAGGAAGGCTATGAGCCGACCGCCGCGCATGACGGACAAGAGGCCTTGGACTATTTTGAAAAAATAAAATTTGACATGGTCTTGCTTGACGTGATGATGCCCAAGGTTGACGGCTTTGAGGTTTGCAAGCAAATCAGAAAGTCTTCCAACGTTCCGATAATAATGGTCACCGCGCGCGGCGAAGACTTTGACAAAATCATGGGTTTGGACATCGGCGCCGACGACTACATTGTAAAGCCTTTTTCGCCGCAGGAAGTTATGGCGCGCATTCGCTGCATTTTGCGCCGCTCCAATCCCGCGGGCGCGGTAGAAAAAAAATTGCGCGCCAAAAATCTTTCGCTTGACTTGGAGAGCGGCGCGGTCTTTGTCGGCGAGCGGAATGTTCCAGTGACAAAAAAAGAATTTGAAACGCTCGCGTTTTTTTTGCAAAACCAAAACCGCGTTTTTTCGCGCGAACAGCTTTTGAACAACATTTGGGGAATGGATTACGACGGCGACGCGCGCGCGGTTGACCAACACATCAAGCGCCTGCGCGCCAAGTTGGACGCTGCGGAAAGCGAGGGCTGGAAAATCACTACGGTCTTTGGAACGGGGTACAAATTTGAAAGCTAGGATTTTAAAGGCGAAAATCTCCGTAAAACTTTTTTTGTTTTTCTTGACGGCGCTTTTGTTGGCCACGGCGGTGACAGGCGGCTTGTTTTGTTTTTTAATCGCGCGCCATACGACGGCCATCTTTAAAAACGATTTGACGCGGCGGGCGCAAGTAATGTCCAGAACCCTTTCGCGCATTTACGAAATGTCTTCTGGGAACCATAGGCGAAATCCGATTTTCGCGATTCGCAACTTGCATGAAATTTCTTTGGCCGACGTGTGGCTTATCGACCAAAAGATGAACGTCGTCACGATGGCAGGGCACGGAATACCGCCGAGGCCGGCTCGCGACAAAAATTCTTTGCAAGACCAAAACGCGCCGCGAAATGAAAATCCTTTGCAAGGCCAAAACGCGCCGCGGCCGATGGAAGAAACAAAATTGCCGCCGGGCGCGGACGAGGTGCTAAAAAAAGCCTTTGCGGGCGAAGCGTCCGTGACCGAAGTTTTTAATCCTGTTTTGGAAATAAAATCCCTTACCGCGGCCACGCCGGTTTATGAGCGCGGCGGCGAAAAGATTGTTTGGGTTTTGCTTTTACATTCGCCGATTGTGGGCTTGCGGGGGGCGATTTTGCAAAGCGTGCGTCTTTTAGCCGCCAGCGCGGCTTGCGCTTTTTTGCTTGCCCTTTTGGCCGCGGCGCTTTTGAGCCGTTCCTTCACAAGGCCGATAGAAAAAATGAACGGCGCGGCGAAAGAATTGGCCAAGGGAAACTATTCAATAAAAACAGGCGTCGCCGACAAAAACGAGTTGGGCGAGCTTGCCGCCACGCTTGACGCGCTCGCCGTTCAGCTTAAGGACGCTAGCGAAGAAAGCGCTCGCTTGGAAAAGATACGCCGCGACTTTATCGCAAATGTTTCGCACGAATTGCGGACGCCGGTGACAGTCATTCGCGGCTCGCTTGAGGCTCTTGTTGACGGCGTGATTTCTTCTGCAAATGACGTTGCCGAATATCAAGGGCAAATGCTAAAGGAAACGATTCACTTGCAGCGCTTGGTAAACGATTTGCTGGAACTTAGCCGCTTGCAAACAGTTGGCTTTAAAATCGAAAGCGAGCCTTTTGACATAAAGGAAGCAGCCTGCGAAGCCGCCCGCGCGATTCAAAAAGCGGCCGCCGCAAAAAACGTTTCGATAAAAATTGAACGGACTGAAGGCCAAAAAATAATCCAAGGAGACTCAGGCCGCGTTCGCCAAATGTTCATGACGATTTTGGACAACGCCGTAAAGTTTTCGCCTGAGGGCGGCGAGGTTGTGATGAAAATCGGCGACGACGAGATTGCGGTAATCGACGGCGGATGCGGAATCAGCGCGGAGGACTTGCCGCATGTTTTTGACCGCTTTAAAAAAGATTCTTCGGCTAGGAACAAGGAGGGAAGCGGTTTGGGCCTTGCGATTGCCCGCGAAATCGCCGCCCGCCATAATTTCCATTTGTCGGCGCAAAGTCCTGTAGATGTCGACTTTGGCGGAGAGCCGCGCGATCCAAAATGGCCTGGCTCAAAGTTCACTTGTAAATTGCAGTGAAAAAATGTAAACTATTTAATTGATGAAAATAAGAAGCGCGTTTTTGTTTTTAATCTTTTCTTTTTTTATGTCGGCAAATCTTTTTTGCCAGGAAGACGGCGCGCTTCAAAGCCCAAAAAGCGCGGCGCAAGATTTTTCGGCGCTTTCAATCGTTCAATTTGAAATAGACGGATTAAAGCGAACAAAGAGATCCTACATGGACGGAATCCTGCACGACTTTTTGAAAAAGCCCGCGTCCGAGCAAAATTTAAAGGCGATAGAAACGGTTTTGCAGGCGCAAAATTTGTTTGACCAAATAAAGGTAAGCGCTCGGCCGCTGGACGACACAAGCGCCGCGGTTGACATTTCGTTCAAGGAAAAGTGGACGATTTTGCCGATGCCGATTGGCTACTACACCGGCGACAGTTACGGCTTTGGCCTTTTTGTAATGGACATGAACGCGCTTGGCATGCATTGCATGGCGGCCATTGGAGGCATGTATTCTTCAAACGGCGGAATGGCTGTAGGAATTTTCCAAAGGCCGCCTGTAAAAAAAGGAGAGCTTGGCTTTTCTGTTTCTGGAAATTTTTCAAAAGGCAAGCATGATTTTGCCAATTCAAAAAACTACAAAGTCTTTGGCTACGAAAGCGTTTTTGTTGGAACGCGGGCGCGCCTTTTGCTAAAGCCAACGAGCTTTATGAGCGCGAGTTTTGGCGCGGGCTATTCGTTCCTTAATCCTCTGGATTCGCCGCAAGTCCAAAGGCGCAATCAGTGGAGCGTTGACGCTTCCTGCGGAATTTCGTCGTCGTCATGGAACGGATATTTTTTGAGCGTGAATTCTCTTAGCGTTGGCGGAGAGTTTTTGTTTTCCGACGTAGCCGAGCAAACCTTTGCTCAAACGCTTTCCTTTGCCGGCGAGGTCCAAAAGCCGATTTGCGGCCGCGTCCGCCTTGTAGGCGGCGTTCGCGGATTTGTTTCAAACAATCTTTTAAAGACAAACTATGTGGGCCGCGGAAAGTCCGGCGTGACGCTGCTTCCGAGCGCCTTTATGACCGACCAAATTTTTGGCGCTTTGGCGGGCTTTGAGGCTGCGGTGATAAAAGCAAAATTTGGAATTCTTTCCGTCTACGGTCTTTACGAGTTGGCCGTGACCCGCGAGCTGAACAATTCGGTTTATGTTTGCTCAGGCCCAGAGGCGGGCGTGCGCCTTTATTTGGCTAAGCTTGCCTTTCCAGCATTTGCGATGGGCGCGTCCTACAACGTAAACGAAAAGCGATTCCAGTACAGCTTTTCGGGCGGCGCGAGCTTTTAGCTTTTGCTGGAAAAAACGCGGCAACCGCGCTATAATATTACAAATAATTTACGGGGGAGGTCTTATGGCGGAACGCTCTTGGTTTGAAAACGAGTCTTTTTGGAAAAATTACGGGCCGATTATGTTTGACGCGCCAAAGTGGGCGGAGGCTCCGGGCGTGGCGGAAGCGGTTTGCAAAATCGCGGGCCTTTCAAAAGGGGCGAGCGTTTTGGACGCGGGCTGCGGTCCGGGAAGAATCAGCATCGAGCTTGCCTTGCGCGGCCTAAAAGTCACCGGCGTTGACTTGATTCAGTCGGAACTTGACGCGGCAAAGGAAAGCGCCGCCGACGAGGGCGTCAAAATCGAATGGATAAAAGACGACCTTAGGACATTCACCAGCAAAAAGAAATTTGACGCCGCCATAAATCTTTACACTTCCTTTGGCTACTGCGACACAATAGAAGAGGACATTCAAATCTTGCGCCATATCGCCGACTGCGTTAAGGACGGCGGCTTTTTTATCTTGGAATGCGTCAGCCGCGAAACCGCGATTAAGTTCTGGACCGAAGGCGAATGGTTTGAGCGCGCCGGCATGACGGTGCTGACCCAGTTTAGCGTTGAAGGCGCGTGGGAAGGCCTCCGCTCCAAGTGGATTTTGTTGGGAAAGGACGGCGGCCGCATCGAGCACGAATTTGTCCAGCGCCTCTACAGCGCGGTGGAACTTAAGCGCCTGATTTTAGCAAGCGGCTTTAAGAGCGGGGAGATATACGGCGGCTTTAACTTTGAGCCTTACAATCAGAATATGAGTACTATGGTCATAGTTGCGAGAAAGTAAATTGTCTGGCTAGTCACGCCGCCGTTTTGCTAGTGGTAATATTTACGTGTCCGCTCGCGCGGACAACTGGCAATACGGCGGCTATAACTTCGAGCCATACAATCAGAATATGTCAACGATGGTTATTGTGGCCAGAAAGTAGTTTGTTGGCTGATAGCGCCGCCGTTTTGCTGCTTTCCGCCCTTCCCCATACAAAGCGCGAGCCTTCCTTGCAAAAATAACTAAAACTTTTTTACGATTTCCTCAAAAAAAGACTAAATTCTTGAAAAAAATTCCTACCTTATAGTTGCGGCGGAAAAAAATCAGGCCGCGCTTTAAGGAGGAATTATGGCAAGAAAGCCATTTGAAGAATTGAACTTTGCGGACGACGGAATGTTTCAGGCCGTCATGAAAAACCCGGAAGTCAGCGCGGAGTTGGTGGAGCGGCTTTTGGGCGTGCGCGTAAAAAGCGTAAAGTACCCAAAACTTGAAAAAAAGATCGCGCCATACTACGCGACAAAGGGAGTTCGCCTTGATGTGTACCTAAAGGACGAGGACAAAATCATTGACGTGGAGCTGCAAACCTACGATATGGACGCGCTTGGCAAGCGAACCCGTTACTACCAAAGCATGGTGGACATCGACAGCCTCATGAAGGGAGAGGACTACACAGAGCTAAAGGACAGCTACATTCTGTTCATCTGCAAGTTCGATCCGTTTCGCGATGAAAAGAAACAGGGGCGTGGCCTTTATCGCTACACGTTCCGCAACATTTGCGCCGAGAACTCTTTGGTGAATTTGGATGACAAATGCCTAAAAATAATATATAATGCAAGCGCGTATGAAAAGGCCGAGGATCCAAAAGTCCGAGCGCTTTTGAGATTCATCCAAACCAACGAGCCCGGCGAGGATTCTTTTGCAAGGCGGTTGGAGGACTTTGTGGTCAAAGCGCGCGCAAACGAAAAATTCAAGAGGGAATATCTAGCCATGAATTTGCATGACAGAGACATGATGAAAATTGGAGAGAGAGAAGGCATTGCTATAGGCGCCCAAGCCAAAGCCGTTGAAGCCGCGCGGAATATGCTGAATTTAAAAGTTGGAACCATCGAGCAAGTCGCGCAAATCACAGGCCTTTCCGTGGAGCAAGTCCTTCAACTCCAACAAAAGCGCTAGAATTCTTTCCTCAAATTCATTAAAATATGCTTCACTTTTTTAATAAAAGTAAGGAATATTATATGAAAAAAATCATCGTTTTTGCGGCCGCGGTTGCCGCGTTGGCTTTGTTCTCTTCTTGCCAAAAGAAAGACAAAAAAATTAAAATCGGCGTAATCCAATTGGTGGAGCACCCCGCCTTGGACAAAAACTATCAGGGCTTTGTTGACGGGCTTAAGGACGCAGGTTTCATTGACGGACAGAACATTGAGATTGACTACGAGAACGCCCAGGGCGAGCAGGCCAACTGCGTGACCATCGCGCAAAAATTGGTCAACGACCAGAGCGACTTGATTTTCGCCATCGCCACTCCGGCCGCTCAGGCTGTGGCCAACATGACAAGCGACATTCCGATTTTGGTTTCTTCGGTGACGGACCCCAAAACGGCCCAGCTTGTTGAGTCAAACGAAAAGCCTGGCACCAACGTTTCCGGCACTTCCGACTTGACTCCTTGCGCCGCGCAAATCGCCTTGCTCAAGCGCTTGGTTCCTTCCGCAAAAAAAGTCGCGATCCTCTTTTGCTCAAGCGAAGAGAACTCCCGCTTCCAGGCCAACCTTGCCGAGGCCGCTTGCCAAAAAGAAGGCCTTGACTTTGTTGAAGCCACGGTTTCAAACACAAACGAAGTTCAGCAAGTAGTGCAGAGCTTGGTCGGAAAAGTTGACGCGATTTACGCTCCCACGGACAACATGATCGCCT
Organism: Treponema sp. UBA4377; assembly: GCA_002391235.1. Classification (GTDB taxonomy): domain Bacteria; phylum Spirochaetota; class Spirochaetia; order Treponematales; family Treponemataceae; genus Treponema_D. The sequence continues at coordinate 110,034 of DGRX01000026.1, read as the reverse complement.
CGTCGTTCGCGACTGTCGCGCTTGTGACCACTCCCAACAAGATTCCCGTAATTTGCGGCGAGGAAGGAATGGTTCAGGGCGGCGGCTTGGCCACTTACGGAATCAACTACTACGAGCTTGGCTTGCAGACAGCCAAGATGGCCGTTGAGGTTTTGAAGGACAAAAAAAATCCGGCCGACATGCCAATCCAGTATTTGGAAAAGTGCGACTTTAGCTACAACAAGGAAGTCGCCGACGAATTGGGAATTGAGATTCCAGCCGACTTGATTAAGTAGGAAGGGGCAAGGACCGATTACGAAAGTCAAACTGTCGGTCCTGCCAAAAGCAAAGGCAACTTCCCTTGCGGGAAGTTGCCCTGCCGGAAACCGCCGCTAATTTAGATCTTGGACTTGAATATACCAATATCCTTTGTATTTTGTATTGCCAGGAGATACTTCGGTTGCTTGACCCCCCCTGCCGAAATAATAAATTTTCAAAGAGGGTTTGGGAGTGGATTCTTGCAAGTCTCTCGACCAATGGAAATTATTTTCAATAACACGGGCCCCATTTATTTTACGAAGGCTAGTGTTAATCGCATCCCGATTCTCATAAATCTTGCCAAACTGCTCGATTGTGGGAAGTTGGAGGTGGTAGACGTCCGGCTTCAATAATTTGTCAACCGCATCTGCACAAATTATCATCTGCGTACCCATACTGGTCGGAACTTTAACCATGAAGTTGCTGTCCACGCACACTCCCTTAGCCCCGTAGCCGTTAGGTGAGTAAAGATACTCTTCCCATTTTTCGGCAGGAACATACTTTCCGTCGCTCACCGCTATGTCTCCTGCGACCACTTCATCTTTGCTTTTGAATGTCAGCTCCTTTACCACAAGCGTGTAGCTTGCCGTATGATTGTCGTAGGCGTACCTGCCGTCTGTCTCTGTTACAGTGGCGGTGATGGTAGTCTCTCCTGTTCCCTTGATGGTGACTTTGCCTGTAGCGGCGTCCACCGTGGCCACGCTCTCGTTTGAAGACGTGTAGGACAGGTTTCCGCTGCCTACATGGGTGAGCGCGTTAGTAAAGGAGGGGTTATCGGGCGTCTTTCCCACTTTTGTTGTGGAGTATTTTAAGATGCCTTTCATTTTTTCTACCTTCAATGTGTATCTAGCCGTCTTTGTGGCGTAGGCCCAGGTTCCGCTGTCCTCCACCGTGGCGGTGATGACAGTTTCTCCTTCTCCTCCTTCTCGAACGCCTTCCGCAATGGTGACTTTGCCTGTAGCGGCGTCCACCGTGGCTACGCTCTCGTCTGAAGACGTGTAGGACAGGTTTCCGTCGCCTGTGAGGGTGATGGGGTTGGTGAAAGGATCTTCGTTAAACAGCTTTTTCACCTCTGTTGTGGCGTATCTGACGCTTCCGGAATGTTTTGCCACATTTAGCGTGTAGCTTGCCGTCTTTTTGGCGTAGGCCCAGGCGTCGCTTTCAGCCACACTGGCGGTGATGGTCGCCGTTCCCACTCCTGTGATGGTTATCTTTCCTGTCGCGTCCACTGTGGCCACGCCTGTATTGGACGAGGAATAAGTGATCCTTCCCTCCGCATTGTTAGAGAGGGGGTTTGTGAATGGCTCGTCTATGGGCAGCTTGTTTACCGTGGATTCGGCATAGTTTATTTTGCAAACCTCTCCCACATGCAACGTGTAGCTTGCCTCCTTTGCGGCGTAGCTCCATGCCGCCGAGTCCTCCACCGTGGCGGTGATGACAGTTTCTCCTTCTAGAACGCCTTCCGCAATGGTGACTTCGCCTGTAGCGGCGTCCACCGTGGCCACGCCTGTATTGGACGAAGAGTAAGTTACCTCTCCGTCGCCGTTGTTGCTAAGCGCGATGGTGAAGGGGTCGTTGTTGGACGCTACTCTCACATCGCTCTTTTCGAAGGCGATCTTTCCGATTTTTTTTAGGGGCATATAAGCTCTAACAAGGGCTTCGCCGTTATGATCAGTCACGGAGTCATCGTTAAAACGACACACTTTGTTTTCAGCCACCCAATAGCCGCCGCTCATATCCAGCTGTGTCGCGCCAATTTTTGCGAGGCTATTGTTGACCGCTTCCTTGCCATTGTGAATGTCTTGCGCTTGGAGTTCTGTGATGACTCTCCAGCCGTCCGCGGGATACTTGCTAGCAGCGTCCACCCAAGTCAAATTTTCTTGAGTCAAGTTTATCATAAAGGGGCTGTCAGCGGAGTCGCTTTTCACGCACACGCCCAATGACTCGTAGCCTGAATAGCCCGGGTATTCCGCATCCGGCCACGCGCCGGCAGGCGCGTATCGGATAGTCCCGTCCGCGCGTCTGACCGCGATGTCTCCAGTGTCTACGCTATTTTTGCTTTCCCTGAATTTCAACTCCCAAACAGCGTACAAGTTTAAAGGATCTTCGCCGGCTTCTATCGTCACCTCGCTCTTGTCGTCATAGATTTTTTCGCCGTCCGCGCTGTCCGCCCAGCCCACAAACTTATGTTCCGCCAATGTAAAGGCGTTCGCGTTGAGGGGCGTTCTTACGCACGGAGAAATCGTTTGGTCGGCCATGATTCCTTCGCCGCCGTTATTGTTAAAGACAATCTTGCGCGGCCCGCTCCACCTGGCCCTGACCCTTGTGTCCTGTGTTATGGACTCGTCAAAGTTGAACTCTTCTGACAGGTCGCTTTTGTACCAACCGCAAAAGGAATAGCCGCTTCTTGTCGGGTCGACAGTTGGCCTGCCTATAGTTTTCCCGCCTTGAATGTACAAAGGCTGCACGGCAGTTCCGCCGTCGGTGTCGAAGATTACTAAATGCCAGCCGGAGGGAGGCGTAAACTTCCAGATGGCCTTTACTGTTTCGCTAGAGTTTATGGGCGCCTCAAAGTCGAACTCTTCTGACAGGTTGCTTTTGTACCAACCGCAAAAGAGATAGGGGGCTTTTGTTGGATCTTCCGGACGGACGGCCGTTTCCCCTCTTTTAACGGTCTGAGACTGCACGAAAGTTCCGCCGTCGGTGTCGAATCTTACCAAATATTTACCGTCAGCGACCGAAGGGCTTGAGCTTACGTTTCCGCACGAACAGAGAGCGAGCGGCAGCGCCAAGGCAAAAAGCGCGAAAAATTTAAAAGGTCCTTTCATAGCGGCCTCCTTGCTAGAGAAAAAATACAATACATTTTTTTTGGGAAAACTTTTTTCTTAAAATGAAGAGTTTCGTCGCGAAAAACCCTGCGACCTAAAGCTAATGCATATTATAACAAGAAAAAGCCATTTTGTCAAATTTTTTGCATTATTTTTTCTGTTGAAAAACAGGAATGAATTCAGTAAAATAAAAACAGAAAAGTTTTTAGGAGAAATTATGCCGCCGATTGTAGCATCGATGATTGGAGCCGCCAGCCAGGGAATCCTTTGGGGAATCATGGCGCTTGGCGTTTACATCACATTTAAAATTTTGGACTTTGCCGACATGACCGTTGACGGCTCCTTTGCTTTGGGCGGCTGTTCCTGCGCCATCTTAATCGCCGGCGGAATGAATCCCTTGCTCTCGCTTGTGTTCGCGATTCTTGCGGGAATGGTTGCGGGAGCGATTACGGGGCTTTTGCACACAAAGCTGAACATTCCGGGAATCCTTGCCGGAATCTTGATGCAGCTTGCCTTGTATTCTATCAACTTGCGCGTTTTGGGCGGCCCGAACAAGCCGCTCGCGCGCGCCGACAAAACGATAATGAATTACATCAGCGACGCGCTTGGCCTTTCGCAAAAGTTCAAGGGCATGGCTCCCACTTGGTCAAGCCTTGCCGCCGGCCTTGTATTCGCCGTCGCGCTTATCGCCGCGCTTTACTGGTTCTTTGGAACCGAAATCGGAAGCTCGATCCGAGCCACGGGAAACAACGCCCGCATGAGCCGCGCGCAGGGAATCAACACCGACAACATGAAGCTCTTGGCGCTTATGATAAGCAACGGCCTTGTAGCGTTGAGCGGCGGCTTGGTCATGCAGCAGCAGCGCTTTGGCGACGTAAGCATGGGAATCGGAACGATTGTAATAGGACTAGCCTCGATCATCATCGGCGAAGTTTTCTTTGGCCAAAAGTTTTCGTTTTGGATTCAGCTTTTGGGCGTCGTGATAGGTTCCGTCATATACCGCTTGATCATCGCCATTGTTTTGCAAATGGGAATGAAGACGCAGGACATGAAACTCTTCAGCGCGATTATCGTAGCCTTCGCGCTTTCGCTTCCTGTATTGAAAAAGAAATTTAGCAAGCGAAAAATTGTTGTCGCCAATCCGCCCAACGACTCTTTTGTCGCGGAGAACGTTTCTAAAACCGACGACGCGCTCATGGGAGGAAATCAGAATGCTTGAAGTTCGCCACGTTTCAAAAACTTTCAATCCCGGACAAATCACCGAGCGAAAGGCGCTTAAGGACGTAAGCCTTACGCTCAACGACGGCGACTTTGTCACCGTAATCGGCGGAAACGGCGCCGGAAAGTCAACGCTTCTAAACCTTATCGCCGGAGTCCACTCTTGCGACTCTGGCTCCATTTTGCTTGACGGAAACGACCTTACCCACATAAAGGAACACAAGCGCGCGAAATACTTGGGCCGCGTTTTCCAAGACCCGATGCTTGGAACTTGCTCCAACATGCAGATAGAAGAAAACTTGGCCTTAGCCTACAGGCGCGGCCGCCAGCGCACGCTCGCTTGGGGAATCACTCAAAAGGAGCGCGGCTTGTTCAAGGAGGCGCTGGCAAAGTTGGAGTTGGGCTTGGAAGACCGCATGACCGCAAAGGTTGGCCTTTTGAGCGGCGGCCAGCGCCAGGCTTTGACCCTTTTGATGGCCGTTTTGCAAAAACCACAGCTTCTTTTGCTTGACGAGCACACCGCCGCGCTTGACCCCAAGACCGCCAAAAAGGTTTTGGAGCTTACGGAATTTTTTGTCCAGCGCGACAAGCTTACGACCTTTATGGTGACCCACAACATGCGCGACGCCATTCGCTACGGAAACCGCTTGATAATGATGCTGGACGGCCATATCGTCTACGAAGTCGGCGGCGAGGAAAAGAAAAAGCTTGAGGTAAAGGACTTGCTTGAGCGCTTTAGCGTTCACCAAGGCGAGGACACTTTAAGCGACAAAATGCTTTTGTCCTAGGCGAATTCTGCCGACAATAAAAGCATGAAAAAGTCACTTTTATTTTTGGCATTGTCCCTTGTTTTGTTGTCGGCCGACGTTTTCGCCAGCGCCGCGCTTTCTGTCTATAAAAGCAGCGCGGTGGCGTCTTATTACGCGGAAAAGTACCACGGCCGCAAAACTTCAAACGGCGAAGTCTTCAACATGTACGACTTGACCGCCGCGCACAAAACCCTTCCGTTCAACACAAAAGTGAAAGTCACAAACCTTTCCAACGGAAAGTCGGTCGTGGTCCGCATCAACGACCGAGGCCCCTTTGTAAAAGGCCGCGAAATCGATTTGTCAAAAGCCGCCGCCGTAAAAATCGGAATGATAAAAAGCGGAACGGCAAAGGTCAGCCTTGAAATCGTCGGCTCGGACGGCGCGGCTGTCGGCTTGCAAGACCAAAAGGCCGGCGCCTCTGAAATTCCCAGCGCGTCTGACTTTGCGAAAAACGCCGACGTCGCAAACTACGACCGCTGGAACATCCAGCTTGGCGCCTTTTCTTCCAGAAGAAACGCGGCCCTCTTTGCAGTCGACGCGCAGGCCGCCGGAATCAAGCGCTTGGCTTACCAAACAACCAAGAGCGGAATCGTTCGCGTAATCGTAAAAGACTTGCCGACCGAGAAAGTCCAGTCCGTCCTTGACGCTTTGGAACGAAAAGGCTTTAAAGACTACCTTGTCCGCGCCCGAAAAGACTAGAGGCCAAGACTGTTTGCATGACCTTAACGCGGCCGGCCGTCAAGGCCTTGCAAGACCTTAAAGCCGCCGCATTTTTGTTCGCGGTAAAACTATGAGCAAGAACTCGATAAAATTTTTCGCCTCGATTGGCTTGGTGACAACCGCGGCCATTTGGGGCTTTGCCTTTGTAATAGTAAAAGACTCTCTAGACTACATCGGTCCGATTTGGATGATGGCCGCGCGTTTTTCAATCGCGGCGGCGGCTCTTGCGCTTGTGTTTTTTAAAAAGTTAAAGGCGCTCACTTGGACAAAATTTTTTCACGGAGCGCTGACGGGCGCCTTTTTGTTTTTGGGCTACGCTTTTCAAACCGTGGGCTGCGCCTACACCACCGCGGGAAAGAACGCCTTTTTGACCACGCTTTACGTCATTCTAATTCCATTTTTCGCTTGGCCAGTCTTCCGCAAAAGGCCAAAGTTTATAGCCGTCGTCGCGGCTGTCATCGCCTTGTGCGGAATCGGAATGCTGGCGCTAAAAAAATCTGACGGAATTTTTACGATGAACATTGGCGACGCGCTTACTTTGGTTTGCGGAATTTTTTACGCGCTCCACATTGTCTTTACAAGCCGCTACAACAAAAACGAAAGCGCGATTTTGCTTACGATAATCCAATTCTTTTTCGCCGCGCTTTTTTCTTGGGTTTTCGCGCCCTTTTACGACGGCGCTTTTCCGCTGGAACAAATGCAATCTCCGCGCGTTTTTTTGGGCGTCTTGTACTTGGGAATTTTCAGCACGCTTGTGGCCTTTGTCTTGCAAAACATTTGCCTTAAGTACATGGAGTCGTCGCTCGCGTCCTTGTTCTTGTCGCTGGAGTCAGTTTTTGGCGTAGTGTTTGGAGCGATATTTTTGGGCGAGCGCCTTACGCCGATAATGATTTTGGGCTGCGTCTTGATTTTTGGCGCGATAACCCTTGCCAACATGAGCGACCGGAACTAGCTCAGGCGCTTTTTGGGCTTGCGTTATTACTCGACATTGCGCTTTTTTTTTGCTAGCATTGTGGCATGAAGCGAATTCCTCTTTTGCAATTCAAGTCTTTGGCCGAGGCCTTGGTCTCTCTTTTTGGAACGTCCGTCGCGATACAGCGAACCGATAGAATTGCCGGCGGCGACATCAACAAGGCTTACGCCGTCACGTTGAACACAGGCGACAGAATTTTCATGAAGGCTAACGCCAAGGAAAACTTCGGCTTTTTTAAGGCCGAGGCTGCGGGGCTTTTCGCGCTCGCTCAGACAGGAACGCTTGCCACGCCAAAAATTCTTTGCGCTGGAACGGACGACGGCCAAGAGGTGGGTTACAGCTTTTTGCTGATGGAATTGATTCAAAGCAAAAAGCCCGTTCAAGATTATTGGAAAATATTTGGCCGCGAGCTGGCGGCGCTCCACCAAGCGGACGCAAGCGCTTTTGCCGCTGATGCCGGACCCTTTGGTTTTTTTGAGGACAACTTTATCGGAGCGCGTCCGCAAGACAATTCTTCCGCGGCGGCATGGGTGGAATTTTTCCGCGACAAAAGGCTCGCGCCCCAGTTCAAGGCGGCGGACGCAAACTTTTCTTCTGCCGAACGTTCCCGCGTGACAAAACTCTTGGACCATTTGGACGAGTTTTTAATCGAGCCCAAAAGGCCAAGTCTTTTGCACGGCGACCTTTGGAGCGGAAACGTCATGGCCGGCCCCGACGGAAAGGCGATGTTGATAGACCCGGCCGTCTATGTCGGCCACGCCGAAGCGGACCTTGCGATGACGGAATTGTTCGGAGGCTTTCCGCCGGACTTTTACCAAGCCTACCGCGAGGCCAATCCGCTAGAGCCCGGCTACGAAAATCGCCGCGACCTTTACAACCTCTACCAACTCTTAAATCACCTTAACATTTTTGGAAAAAGCTATCTTGGCCCCGTCTTGAGCGTTGTGGACGAGTATGCGGCTTGAGGAAATGAAAGTATGAAAATTATATTTATTCGACATGGCGATCCTGACTACGAAAAAGACTGCCTTACCGTGCTTGGAAAAAAAGAGGCTCTTGTTGTTGCCAAGCGTTTGAAAAAAATTGGAACGGAAGAGCCCGCCGCTAAAATCAAAAAAATATACTCTTCGCCCTTAGGACGCGCCCGCCAAACCGCCGAAGCCGCCTCAAAAATTCTACGCCTAGACATAGAAACTTTGGACTATATGAAAGAAATTTCTTGGAGCGGCGACGGCCTTCCATGCGGCGGCCATCCTTGGACATTGTCAGGCTGGCTTGTCGATAAAGAAGGCTTTGATTTTACAAAAAATGATTGGCGGACGCATCCGTATTTTAAGGACAACCAGGCGCGCGTTGACTGCCAAAACATCGCGGCGGGCATCGACCGATTACTGTCGCGATACGGTTACCGCCATGACGGAATCAGATTTTTTTGCTCGGGCGAAGCAGGGGCGAACCAGTTTGAGGACGCGGCAATCGCGGTTTTCGCTCACGGCGGATCAATCGCCTGCGTGTTTTCGCATTTGATGGACATTCCGCTTCCTTACGCGCTATGTTCGATGTTCCTCGCGCACACCTCAATAAGCGTTTTGAATTTTCCCTTTAAGCCTGGTGAATGGATTCACCCGATTCTGGAATTGTTCAACGACGCGGCTCACATTGTTCCGTTGACAAAAAGCAAACGGGGCATTCAAATTCAGCAAAAGAATGGATGACATTCAATCTGCGGCTTGCGCCTTGCATGTCAAAATCGACATATAAGGCGCAAAAAACGGCGCAAACTATTTCTTGCTTTCCCACGAATTCCGCGCTAAAATTATAATTTATGAAAACCAACATAAAGCAATTGATTTCCCAAATGACTTTGGAAGAAAAGGCCGGGCTTTGCTCCGGCTTGGATTTTTGGCGCACAAAAGCGGTAGAGCGCTTGGGCGTTCCAAACATAATGGTAAGCGACGGCCCCACGGGACTTAGAAAGCAAGACCAAAACGGCGACCACCTTGGCGTCAACGACAGCATCAAGGCGGTAAGCTTTCCAAGCGGCTGCTTGACGGCCTGCTCCTTTGACCGCGACCTTTTGCGCATGGAAGGAGAGGTTTTGGGCGACGAATGCCAGGCCGAGGACATCGCGGTCTTGCTTGGCCCCGCGCTCAACATTAAGAGGTCGCCACTTTGCGGCCGAAACTTTGAGTACCTTTCGGAAGACCCCTACTTGGCCGGCGAGCTTGGCGCGGCTTACACGCAGGGCGTTCAGTCAAAGAACATCGGAACCAGCGTAAAGCACTTTGCGGCCAACTCTATGGAGTACCGCAGAATGTCTTCCACCTCCAACATGGACGAAAGGACTTTGCGCGAGATTTACCTTCCGGCCTTTGAGACGACCGTAAAAAAAGCCAAGCCCGACACAATCATGTGCTCTTACAACAGGGTCAACGGAACTTTTGCCAGCGAAAACAAATTTTTGCTCACCGACGTTTTAAGAAAAGAGTGGGGCTTTGACGGCTTTGTCGTAAGCGACTGGGGAGCGGTCAACGACCGCGTCGCTGGAATCAAGGCCGGCTTGGATTTGGAAATGCCGGCGTCAGGCGGAGACACCGACAAGCAAATCGCGCAAGCCGTTCGCGACGGAAAATTGGACGAAAAAGTTTTGGACACCGCGGTGGAACGAATCCTTCGCATCGTCTATAAATTTATGGAAGGCCGCCAAAAAGGAAACTTTGACAAAAACGCGCACCACTTGGTCACGGCCCAAATCGCGGCGGAGTCGATGGTTCTGCTTAAAAACGAAAAGAAGATCCTTCCGCTTAAGGAAAAAGACGCAAGCCAAATATTGTTCGTCGGCGCTTTTGCCCAAAAGCCGCGCTACGAAGGCGGCGGCTCCAGCCACATCAACGCCTTTAAAGTGACGGGCGCCCTTCAAGCCGCAAAAGACGCGGGCCTTAACATTAAGTGGGAGCAAGGCTTTGACATCAAGGAAAGCAAGGCAAAGGACGCAAAGCTTTTAAAGGCCGCGGTCGCCGCCGCAAAAAAGGCCAAGACCGTAGTTATATTCGCCGGCCTTCCAGACAGCTACGAGTCTGAAGGCTACGACCGAAGCCACATGAAGCTTCCGGCCAACCAAAACATTTTGATAGAAGAAATCGCCAAGGTCAACAAAAACGTCGTCGTCGTTTTGCATAACGGCTCGCCGGTTGAGATGCCCTGGGTAAACAGCGCCAAGGCGATTTTGGAAAGCTATCTTGGCGGACAAGCGGTGGGCATCGCGCAAATCGAATTGCTCTTTGGCCGCGTAAATCCCAGCGGAAAATTGGCCGAGTCGTTCCCGATAAAATTGCAGGACAATCCTTCCTACCTTAATTATCCCGGAAACGGAACTGTGGCCAACTACGCCGAAGGAATTTTTGTCGGCTACCGCTACTACGACAAAAAAGAGATGGACGTTTTGTTCCCCTTTGGACACGGACTAAGCTACACGAGCTTTGAATATTCGGCGCTGAAAGTTGACGCCAAAAAAATCAAGGCGGGCCAGAGCGTCGTTGCCAGCGTAAAGGTAAAGAACACAGGCAAGCGAGCCGGAAAGGAAATCGTTCAGTTTTACATCGCCGCTCCGCAGGGAACGGAATGCAAGCCGCCCTACCGAGAGCCGCGCCCCAAGATGGAATTGAAGGGCTTTGAAAAAGTGGAGCTAAAGCCCGGCGAGACAAAGACCGTCGCTGTCACTCTAGACGCGCGGGCCTTTAGCGTTTGGGACGAGTCTTTGCATGACTGGTACATTCCCGGCGGAACGTATCAAATCCTTGCGGCGGCTTCTTCGCGCGACGTTCGCCTTTGCGCCAAGGTCGAGCTTGAGGCCACGCAGGAACTTCCCTTCCACGCCACGCCCAACACGGTCTTTGAAGAGATTATGGAAAATCCCAAAGCCTTCGCCGCCGCAAAAGCCTTTAAGGGCAGCCCCTTTTCCGAGTCGGAACAGCCGCAGGAAAAGCGCGGAAAGAGCGCCCGCGAAAGCATCAGCGATGAAATGCAGCTGGGAATGCTAAGGAGCCTCCCCATCCGCGCGATGAGAAGCTTTAACCATATCAGCCAAGCGCAAGTGGATGCTATGGTAGAAGAAATCAACCGCATGGTAAATTCCGATCGATAATTTTTTGCAAGACTAGAATGAGGCCGTCCTGTATGGGGCGGCCTTTTTTTGTGTGTGGACATATTGCGCGCGCGGTGGTTTGCGAAGCAGAACTAAATTTTCACCGAAATTATGTTAAAGTCTCGCAGGAATTTTTTTGCAGTTCCAGCACTTGCTCTAGGGAGAGGCCGACGCAACGAGAAACTTTTTCTGGAGAGTCGCCTTCTGCAAGCATATTCCGCGCGGCTTCCACGGCTTTGGCTTGTGCGCCTTCCGCTCGGCCTTCGATAATGCCGTCCTCGCGCCAGTTTTGGATCGCTATTTCTTCATTGAACTCTGTCAAACACATGCCGATTATGTTCTCCTTTTGTTCGCGGACAAAGCCGTCAAGCAAGCCTTGCTCGCAAGCCCATTCAACGGCCTCGCGCACGGCTTGGCTGATTTCCATGTCATTCCCTTGGTTGCCAGAGATTCGCCCCACAAGCCTTACATAATCATATAATGGTTTGCACTTTTTGACAAGGCTTTCGTTCATGCCGGTGTTGATGTTTATAACGTCCGCCGTCCACTCAAATTTGCCGGAGCCGTCCTTTTGCTCAAACGCGTTGGAAAGCCGAAGCTCGTAGCGCTCGGCGCGGCCAGGCTCGCCGTTGTAGAACACGACGAAGCGCAGATTTGGAATTTTTATCAGCGTCGAACGGTGCAAATCAAGTTTGTTGTCGGATATATACCTTTGGTATAGTTGCGAAAAATAGAACAACCCCCTTAAAGGCATGTTAGAATTGGGGCGGCTTTGCTGCTCGTACAGCGTCATTTGGCTGTCAACCAAAAACGACACGTCGTTGTACATCGTGACGAAAATGACGTTTTCGATTGTGTTTAGCTTTAGAGCGTCGGGGTCTGTGTAGTTCGTGCCGTTGAGGGCGTTGTACAAGTCCAGCCGCCAGCGCTTGCTGCGCTCCGTGTCCTTGCCAAAGATGGCGATGAAAAGCCTGTCACGGATCTTTGGCTGCGGCTGGCCTTGGATTATGTTTTGCGTTTCTGACATTTCTGTCCTCCTATAAAAAAAGGGGAACCGCTCTTTGCGATTCCCTATGCATATAAGATAGAAGTTTTATTTAAAAAATTAGCGCGTTTTTGGAAAAATCGTAAAAAATTTTAGCCGCTTCTCAAACTTTGCGCAATACATTTGTTCCGCGTTGATTTTTGTGGGGAACGACATTATATCGCCCCAATCAACCCAAACGGCGTGAGCGCGTAGTCCTTGCCGTCAAAGGCATGGCTTGCGCTTGCGTGCGCGATGGACGCGGTGACGGCGGCTTCCAGCGGAAGGTAGCCTTGCGCCAAAAGCGCGCCGATCATTCCTGCAAGAACATCGCCGCTTCCGCCCTTGGCCAAGGCGCTTGTGCCGAGGGCGTTTATGTAAACGCGCGGCTCTTGTTCGCCCTGCAATTTGCTTGCAATCAAAACGTTGGCGCCTTTGAGCAGAAGCGTCGCGCCTGGGAACGCCGCGCAAAATTCTTTCGCCAGCTCCAAGCGCCGCTCTACGACTTGCGCGACTGTATAATCTCCCATGCCTAAATTTTTTAGCAGCGCCGCGAATTCTTTTGGGTGCGGCGTTAGGACGACGTTTTTCTTGGCGGCGAGCAAGTTTTTTATTTGCGGCCAGTAAAAGATGTCCGCGTCTAGGACTGCGGGCATGGCGGAACTTTTTAGCGCGCCAAAAACAGCTGCAGGTCCGCAATCGGTGGAGTCCGCCGCTTTCTGGTCTTGCAAAGGATTTTTGTCAATGCCGGAAGCGCTTGCAAGGCCGAAACCGCCGGCCGCTTCCTGGTCTTGCGGGCAATTGCCGGTAAGGCCAAAATCGTCGGGGCGGCCAAGGCCGGGGCCTGCCACAAGCGCGGTCGCATTTTTAGGAACTGTGTCCGCAACCATAAGCTCAAAGTCCGCGACGTTTTCAAAATTGATTTTGCCCGCGACCGGAACAAGAGTTGCTAGTCCGCTTCCAAATTTTAGCGCGGCGTGGCCTGCGATGACGGCGGCTCCCGGCTTTGTTCCGGCAAAGATTGCGGTGTGGCCGTATGTGCCCTTGTGTGAGTTTTGCTTTTTATCGCGCAAGGGGAGGCGCGCGTCGGCCGGTTCCAGAACTTGCGCGCAGGGGAGCGCGGCGGCTGGATTTTGGGCTTGCGATGCCTTTTGTTCGCGGCCTGCTTTTTGGTTTTGCGAACAATCTTTGTCAGCGCCAGAATCGTTTGCGGGGCTGCAAACGGCGGAGGCGGCGCTTTCAAAATTGCTGCGGCTTACGCCAAGGTCAGCCACGACGATTTTTCCGCAAGCGTCTTTTGCCGCGTCGGAGTAAAGGGCCAGCTTTAGAGCGCCCATCGTTACGGTTGTGTCGGCGCGAAAGGCCGCCGCATTTTGGCATTGAAAAGAATTGTTTGTATGTCCAAAACTTTCGGCCACCGCATTTTGGCCTTGCGAACAATTTTTGTCAATGCCGGAATCGTTCGCCGACTTGCAATCGCTTGCGCCGCAACCTGTCGGAAGGTCGCAGGCAATCTTGTAGGCGCCGTCGATTTTGTTGGCGCTTGCGATGACGGCGGCGGCCATCGCGTCAAGCGTTCCGTGAAAGCCGCTTCCAAAAACGCAGTCGTAGACCACGCGCAAGTCAAAGGACGCGCGCTCGATCCATTCGTCCAAGTCGTATGGGTTAATGAAAATCGCGCCGGCTTTTTTGGCGCGGTCGGCTTGCAAGACGCACATCGCGCTTTTTGGCTCGTACACTTTGCAGACAGCCACGTCGATTTTATGCTGGACGATTCTACGCGCCAAGGCGTATCCGTCGGCGCCGTTATTGCCGCCGCCCGCCAAGATCAGAACGCATGGACGGTTTATGTATTTGTTGTCGGGACTAAAAAAATGTTCGCTTCCTTGGCGTTCAAGGGCGGCGGCGGCATTTTCCATCATTATGTCTTCTGTCAAGCCGTAAGCGTCGCGCGCGGCTTGGTCCAGCATTCGCGTGTCATAAAAAATCTTTTGCATTGCGCATAACCTCCATCATTTGCCGCTGTTCGTGGCTCTTTCGTTAACTGTTTTTCTTTCGTTCAAGGTTTGCCCTAACCATTAAGCGCCGTCGATGATTCGCAAAATGTCATCGCCAAATTTTTTCGCTTTCAGCTCGCCGATGCCGCTTATCGACAAAAGGCCTGAGCGCGACGAGGGTTTTTGGTTTGCGATTTCAACCAATGTTTTGTCGTTGAATATAAAGTAGGGCGGAACGTTTTCCTCTTCCGCGAATTTTTTTCGCCAGGCCTTTAGGCGGTCAAAAAGCGCTTGCGTGGCCGCGTCGTCCTTAAGCTCTGTCTTTTTATGCAGAACCGCTTTCTTTTTGGGAAGCGCGAGCTCCGCCTTTTTTTGCGAGCCAAAGTCTATGCGAACGGGCAGCTCTATTTTGTCGCGGTTTTGCAAAAACTCGCGGCCAAGCGAAGTTACTTTTACGATGTTCCATTCGCCGACGCGCTCGATGAGGCCCGCGTTTTGCATAGCGTCGCAAAGCTCAAACCAAGCCTGCTTGGAAAGTTCCGTTCCGATTCCCCATGTGCTTAAAAAATTGTGGTTGAACTTTTTTATTTTTTCGTTTCGCGAGCCAAGCAAAATGTCGATGATGTGGGCGGCGCCAAAGCGCTGGTCCACGCGGTAGACGCAGGACAAAAATTTTTGCGCGGGCACCGTCACGTCTTTTAGCGGAAGGCCGCCGCTTTCGCAAATGTCGCAGCAGGGAGCGGCGTCCTGGTCTTGCAAAGCCTTTTCGCCGCGCGCGTCTTGGCCTTGCGTCGTTCGGAGAGCGTCCGTGCTCTCCGAACTTAACGAGTTTTCTTCGAAAACTCGATTCAATACACGCCCATCCGTGGGCGGCGTGTATTCTTCCCCAAAATAGTTCAGCAAAAATTTGCGGCGGCAAGTTCGGCATTGCGCGTAGTCTATCATCGCCTGCAAAAGCTTTTCGGCCTTGAATGATTCGTCGTCGCTTTTGTCCTTAAAGAAAAATCTTATTCGGTGAATGTCGCCCGCGCTGTAAAGCAAGAGCGCTTCGCTTGCAAGCCCGTCGCGGCCCGCGCGCCCGATTTCTTGGTAATACTCTTCGATTGATTTTGGAAGCGCGTAGTGAATGACAAAGCGCACGTCGGGCTTGTTGATTCCCATTCCAAAAGCGACGGTGGCCACAATCACGTCAACCTGGCTTTTGATGAATTTGTTTTGGTGGTCGGCCCGCTCCTCGTCGCTAAGGCCCGCGTGGTAGGACATCGCGCTAAAGCCGCGCTCCTGCAATTCCTGCGTGATGGAATCCACTTCCTTTCGCGAAAGGCAGTAAATGATTCCGCTTTGCTCTTTATGCTCCTGCAAAAATTCCACGATTTGCCCAAGGCCGTCCGTCCTGGGCTGAACGTTCAAGAAAATGTTCGCGCGGTTAAAGCTTGAAACTAGCACCGCGGGCTTCTTTAATTTTAAGTTGCGAACTATGTCCGCCTGAACTTGCTTGGTCGCAGTCGCGGTAAGCGCAAGGCACACCGCGTCCTTAAACTCGTTCCTAAAGGCGGCGATTTCCATGTAGTCCGGCCTAAAGTCGTGGCCCCATTCGCTAATGCAGTGCGCCTCGTCAATCGTAACGCAGCTGACCGGAACGTCGGCCTCGCGCAAAATGCTTTTGACGCGCTCGGTGGCAAGCGCTTCGGGCGAAAGGTAGAGCAGCTTCGCGCCGCCGCTTTTTATGTCGCGGACAGTCTTTTTGTATTCGTCAAGGTTCAGCGTGGAATTTAAAAAGGCCGCGCTCACGCCGTTTTCCAAAAGCGCTCCTACTTGGTCTTGCATGAGCGAAATCAGCGGCGACACGACGACCGTGATGCCGTCAAAAATCAGCGCGGGAATTTGGTAGCACAAAGACTTTCCGCCGCCTGTCGGCATCACGGCAAGCGTGTCGCGGCCTTCCAAAATGTTTTGGATTATTTCCTTTTGGCCCGGCCTGAACTTGCTGTAGCCAAAAACGCTTTTTAAAATTTGCTCGGGTGTTTTTGCCATGAGAATAGGGTACTATATTTTGTAAAAAAAATCGACAGGGTGGTGAGAGCCGCTCGTTCCGTCTGCAGAAAGCCCATAGCGGTAGGTTCGAACGGTTTTACCGCGTCTTGCAGACGCTGCTGGAGTAAATTATTTCCGTTCTTTTCGCATTCTTTTTTTTATTTCTAAAAACGCTTTTTGGGACTCTTCTTCGATGATTTTTTCTATTTTGCGCAAGTCGCTGGAGTCACAGGATTTTTCTTGAACGGTGTAAAAAAGCGCGGAAACCGATACTCCCAATGCGCGCGAGATTTTTTCTATCAGTTCCGCAGAAGCGAAAACCTTTCCGGTCTCCATGTTGCTAAGGTGTTTTAGCGAAATGTCGACTTTTTCAGCGAGTTGTTCCTGCGACCACTTTTTTTCTTTTCTGTAAGCGTGAATGTTTGCTCCAAAAACTTCCTTGATGTTCATTTTTTTAATGATAAGGCAAATGTCGGATAATCCAATAACGCTATGGTGCTTTTTAATATTGAAATTTCTATTAAAAGGTCAAAAAATTGTTGACAAATAGACTTGTTAGGTTTATTCTTTATAAGAATATAACCTTATTGGTAAAAAAAAGGATTGAGTTTTGTTAAAAAAGATTGCGACTTTTTCGCCTTTAATAACTATAATTATTTTTTCTCTTATATCTTCATCATGCTCAGCGTCAGTTTCCGATGTTTCGCCCAGACCGTCCCCTTCCGCGAATGCGCCTGAATACAAAGTTTATTTACGAGGCTTTGACTATACAATAAAAATTAAAGAAAGCTATTCCGATATTTCCGTTGCAAAAGCTCAAAACGGAAGCTCGATAATATTCATAACGGAAGATTGCGATTCTTACGATTGGACATTGGAGGAAAAACAGATTGGAGCGGATAAAATCTGTTTGCTTGACACATCTTCCCTATTGGCAGGAACTTACTCGCTTAGTCTCGAAGCGGAAAAAAACGGCAAGCGATATTCGTATTACGCGCAAATAAAAGTAGTTAATTAATTCTAAGGAGAATTATATGAAAAGTTTGGCAAAGTTGTTTGGTTTTGTCTCTGTGGCGATTTTAGCGGCGACAATTTCCTCTTGTTCAAATTTTATGTCCGATTCGCAATCTTCTCAGTCGAAAAGCGGAGCTTACATAACTTTTTCTTCAGATGATATGGCGCGCACCGTTCTTCCAGACACCCAAAGCGCGGTTTTGAAAGATTTTGTATTAAAGGGGTTTAAGGACGGAGAGAGCGAGCAGAAGACGCTTGGCTCTTGGGCAACAAAATCGGCTTTTCAGAATGCTGTTGTTCCTGTCGATTTGGGAGAATGGACGTTTACGCTTAGCGCGTATGGCGACGGAACAAAATTTGAAGGAAGCGTCCAACAAACAATTGTCCTTGGGGAAAATAAACTTTCGTTTAATCTTGAAATCTCAGACGGAGGAAGCGGAAACGGTTCCTTTAACATAAAGCTTTCTTTTGGCGAAGCTTCAAACGCAAGTTCAATAACGTATGCCACTACAGTTTTTGAAAACTTGAATGAAACTTCAGTTTCAGGCGTAGAGCCGAAAACATTGGTTCCTGAAAATAAAACTGTGACATTCGCCGCGTCAAATATTCCTGCCGGAACATATCGCGCCAGAGTTAGATTTTATTCTCAAGGATTTGAAGTTGGCTCTTATCGTGAAATTGTGCAAATAGCAAGCGGCTTGTGTTCCGCGGCGAGCAGAACGATAGAAAGCTTTGACGAGCTCTATACAATTACTTATGTGTTGAACGGCGGCTCGTTTGCGGCGGGATCAACTGCCCAGGAAACATTCTCAAGAAAGAGCGTTGTCGCGCTTCCTGCAGAGAACGAGATTGTCCGCGACAATTACAAATTCTTAGGGTGGTACACGGACGAATCATTCTCTAATGAAAGCAAAATTGAAAAGATTGAAAACACCGCCAAGAACATTACGCTTTACGCAAGATACGCAAAAAGATACGCCACTGTAGGCGGACTTGAATGCTGGTCTTGTGACGAAACTGTAGCCGCGCTTTTGGCTGCCACGGGCGACATAACGGTAACATTGTACAGCGACGTAACGGCTGACGAGATTGGAAAGAGCGGTTACACTGTTGACGAGGTTGATGGAACGTTGTCGTCGACAGCAGTCGAATCAAACACAATCGCAAGCGCCATCGCCAGAACAAGCGCTGACAGCGTTGCGCTGATTGTCGATCCGCCTGCCGGCATAAAGCTCAACGAGGACAGCTCTTTTATTTTTGCCGGCTGCTCAAAGCTTGTTTCGGCTGATTTGCGAGGTTTGGACACATCTAGCGCCACAATCATTGCGGCAATGTTTGCCCACTGCGACAATCTTGCCACGCTCAACGTAAGCGGTTTTGACACATCGAATGTCACGGACATGAGGGCCGTGTTCTTTTATTGCAACAAACTTGAGGCGCTTGATGTTAGCGGATTTAATACGTCAAAAGTTACAAATATGTTCTCGATGTTCTGCCGCTGTAACAGTCTTGCCGCTTTGGACGTTAGCGGCTTTAATACCGCAAATGTTACAAATATGAGAGCCATGTTCGCTTATTGTGAAAGTCTTGCGGATTTGGACGTTAGCAACTTTGACACGGCAAATGTAACAGATATGAGATCAATGTTCTGGAACTGTTCAAGTCTTTTGACGTTGGACGTTAGCAACTTTGACACGGCAAATGTAACAGATATGAGTTCAATGTTCTGTCATTGCGATAATCTTTTAACATTGGACGTTAGCAGTTTTGACACTTCAAAGGTTAAGAACATGAGTTATATGTTCAATTCTAGCCCTAAGCTTGAAATCATTTACGCCAGCGAAAAATTTGTCACAAGCGCAGTCACAGAAGTGCAATATGTGTTCTGGAAAAACGAAAAGCTTGTCGGTCAGGCTGGAACAAAATATGCCAACGGAAAGCAAGATGCCGCTTACGCCTGCATTGACGGCGGCAGCGAGGCTCCTGGATATTTCTACAACAGCGACATAAAGGTTTACGCTGACAAAGACGGCAAGGGAATTAGATTTAGCGTCAACAGAAAGCCTGCTACTTGGGGTGGAAAAGAAGTAAACTATGTAAAAATTTATTGCAAGGATTCTTCCGGAAATATTGTTTTGAGAGCGTCGCCAGAATTGGACTCCAATGCAGAAAGAATAGAATGCTTGTATCCACTATGCGGGGCTGGCGAGCTTTGTTCTTTTGGAGTTCAAGTGGAGCATTTGGACGACCACGTTATTTCGAATGAGATATTTAATGATTACAAAGTTACGGCAATAGGCGGTTCCGGATCCATTGATTTTTCTTCTGTTGAGCAAGCGTGCGTCGCAAAATATAACGAAAATGGAAAACCGGAATTTGAAATGACCTTTAAAGGATACCCATCTTCTCTAAGGGTTGTAAAAACAGGTGTGGCTTTGTTTGCCACGGATACGGGCTCGGATTGGGGGCATGACAAGATTCAATATTTCCATACGGTTGAGGCGGATGGATTGCAAAGCAAAATCACAGTGGAAGATGTTGCGGAATTTAACAGCCTGTTCATATATAGAGCCGAAAATGGACTTAGGGCAAAATTCTTTGCCCAGTCTTGCCATTACTTTGATTTTGACCAAAATGTTTTTGAAGGCATGGCTTCAGTTGAGAGCGATAGAGCCGGCTCTAATGTTCTGGACATCGAAATGCCAGTGTCTATAGAAGTTTCGGTCAAGAACTCCGACATTTCCGTTAAGAAAATTCAAAACGGCAGCAATGTCATCTTTGGCGCGGAAAAGTGTGACACTTACAGTTGGACCTTGGACGACAAAGTTATCGGAACTGAACAGTCATGTGTAATTGACACGGCGACTCTTGTGCCAGGAACTTACTCTCTCGCCCTCGAAGTGACCAAAGGAACCAAGCATTACTCATACTATGCGCAGCTCAAATGCGCGTATGATGCGGGCGGCCAGTCCTCGACTGTCAGCCAACTCCCCGGCGACGACTTTGACGAACAGCTCTTTACAACCGACCGCTTGCAAACAAGCCATGTTAAAGTCGAGAATGTTGCTGGCGGCCTTAAGTTCACTATTACAAGACCGGATGATGATGTTTTTAATCCGAATTATTTAATTGGGATAGATGAGAATTCGTATGAATCGGTTGGCGGTGGTAATGGTAATTACATACGTGATGGTTATGAATATGTAGGCGATGGAAATGGTAACTACATATTAGATGGAGATCAATATCGATGGGTTTATGAAGGAATGGGGGACTATAAGGAAAAATATACACTTGTTGGTGACGGAAAAGGTAACTGGAAAAAGGGGAAAAAGATTTTTGGCGGCATTAACTGGGTTGGAATCGCAAGGTGTGAGTATATAAACGGAGAGCTTAATGATTGGACAACAGCGGCTTCGTTGCCCGCTTGGGAATGGAGCGGAAGCCAAAATACATTTACGTGCATTTACCCCCTTTGCGAGCCTGCCGAACGTTATGTTTTTTTGGTTACAATTCAGCCAACGAATCCTAGAGATCATAGAGAATATCAGAAAGACGAATGTCTTTCTGTGATTGCTCTTGAAGGCGTTGGAGACATTGACTATTCACATTTGGACGGAACGGCTAAGCTTGACCTGCAGTTTGATGGAACAAAGCCTGTTGCCACAATTTCAAATTATGAAAAGCCTGAAAACTTAACTGTTTTTGACAAGGACTTTTATTCGGTTGTCGAATACGAAGCTGGAATTAAAGGCAATGAGACTAATGCTTCATATGGTATTGGCAATGTCGAAGAAAAAGGTTTTGTGAATAGTTTTGACAAAGACTATTGGAGTGGCAGATTTAAAGCGCTAGTGAAAGCAAAAGGAAAGGACAGTTTCTATGCGAGATATTACTTAAAATTCAAAGTGCCTGGATCTGAAGGAATTAATGAGTTTAGGACTATCACCGTCGATAGTTCTTCTGTTGTTCAAATAGAGCCATAGTCAACGCTCCTCTCTGAATTACGCGGCCTCCTCAAAGGAGGCCGTTTTTTTGTAAAATCACTAAAAAAAATAAATTTTTTCATTTTTTCTCAAAAAAAGACAAATTTTTCATCAACTATCTATATCTTATATGTAAGGGAATTCCCACTTGACTTTTAGAACGCTTGCGCTATAATAAAACCATTGGGCTGAACAATATGCGTTCCAGGTCCACCGAAAGGCGGGGATTTACCCCGCCATTTTTTTTGTTCGGAGGATTTTGTGGAACGTAGGCAATTAAGCGTCTTTATCGATGAGTCTGGCGATTTTGGAAAATGTAATCCGCGTAATCCATTTTACTATGTTGCGATGGTTTTGCATAATCAAAGCAATGACATTTCTTGTGACATAAAAAATCTGGAAAGGCATTTGGAAACAATAGGTTATCCAAAACATGCGATTCATACAGGACCGCTTGTGCGAAAAGAATTGTTTTATAAAAATGATTTAATGGAAACCAGAAAAGCGCTGTTTAATTCGCTTTTTCATTTTACACGTAGGCTCCCAATTCACTACATTTGCCCTAAAATCAATAAGGCGGAATGCTCCAATGACGAGATGGCATACATTTCAAAGTTGTCAAAGACAATCTCCGACGAATTAAAAAAGCATTACGATTATTTTGATTCATTTGACTTGCTTATAAATTATTATGATTACGGACAGGCGGAGTTGACAAAAATTATTCTTTCGGTCTTTTCAAGCCTTTTTGCAAATGTGGAAATGAGAAAAGTAAAACCAGCCGACTATAAGTTGTTCCAAGTGGCGGATTTGATTTGCACAATGGAACTTATCAATGACAAAGCCGAACGCAACGCCCTTTCCAACTCAGAAAAAGAATTCTTTCATTCCTCTCGCGATTTTAAGAAGAACCTCTACAAACAATTGGAAAAAAAGAAGTTGTGAATCTATCACTGAAACGAAAACTTAGCCAATTCGCCGGTCTTCTTTAGTTTTTTGCCCAGCGCGGCAAAGTCTACGTTGGCCGGTGTGTTGACGATAATCTCGACCTTAAACTTGTCGTCTTCAAAAGAATTTGAATAGTTTATGTCGCGCAAAAAGATTCCGCAGGAAGTGAGACTTTCTTTGACGCTTTCCATGTCAACGTCGTCGTTGGAGTAAATCAAATGGATTGTCTTTATTCTTGAAGCGGGAAAATACGTCCGCTCAATTTTTTTGAAAAGCGGCAGGATCAAAATCACAAGGACAAACACGACGACCGCCGGAATGTAAAGGCCGTAGCCGACAGAAAGGCCCAAAGCCGCCGCGGTCCAAATCAGCGCCGCCGTCGTTATTCCCTTGATGTTAAAGCCCTGGTGCATGATGACGCCGCCGCCCAAAAAGCCTACGCCGGTCACGACGCCGGCGGCGATGCGGGTCGGGTCGCCAAGCGCTTTTGCAGGGTTTTCCGCTCCGTAGTAAGAAAGAACGCCCAAAAGCGCGCAAGAGGTTGTGATTAAAAGCATCGTTCGGATTCCAATCGCGTGCATGCGGTTTGAGCGCTCCACGCCTAGAATGATTCCAAAAGCCGCGCTTAAAAAAATCTTAAAGCAGCATTCCGCCATAAAGTGGTCTGCGAAAATGTTGTTAAAAAAATCCATTTGCAATCTCCTCCGCTTTTTGGCCAAAAATTCTTTTATCTAAAAAGCGAAAATCCCGGTCCCTTGGCTCCTGCCTTTATCCAGTTCATGCTTTGCTTTAGCGTTAGCTTGTTCTTAAGCTTGTCCACTTCGTCCATGTAGGAGCAAATCCATTCGCTTAGCGTTCGGTCGCGCTTGGCCGCCTCAATGTTTTGGTCGCCTTGGGCCAGCAATACCGTTACGTATTCGCGGCCGCCGTAAATCGCGGCGATGTTTTCGGCAAAGGCGGAAAAGGCTGCGGCTGCCGCCGCCACAAATGGGCCTGCTGCCATCGGTGTTGACGCCCTAAGCGATCCGTTTTTGTTCACGTCGCATTCGCTTGAGCAAGCCTTTATCAAAAATGCCAGTTTTGGAACCGGAGCTTTTTCCTCTTCCAAGCCGCTTCTCATGCTGTATTTTTTTTCAAAGCGGCCAAGAATTTCCAAGGCCAAGTATTGGTAGCCCAAAATCATTTCGTCGATGCTTTCCGAACATTCTTGCGGCGTCAACAAGTTGAATTTTCCAGCGTAATAGCTTTCGTCAAAATACAGGACGGCTTCGTCAATTTGGCCAAATTCGGTCTCTGCGTCTAGAACTAAGGAGCGCGCGTTTACTGGCGACGTTCTTGTCCATTCAAAGGCGCTGGTGTTTGGGGTTGAGGCTGGTTTGGCTCCTTTAGAAGCGGCGGCAGCGACGTTCCTCATTTTTACTTGGGCGCCTTCGATAAAATCGGCGCCGTCAGGCAGGTTTTTGCCGGCAATTAAAATCGTCTTGGTCATATCAACCATTATAGCATAAATTTATGTTTTGCGCTACAATAGGCGGCATGAAACTTTGGTTAAAATATTTGATTGGCGCCGCGCTTGGTTTGGCCGCCGCCTTGATTTTGCCGCTTGACTCTTTGCAGGGAGCGGCCGCTCTTTCCTTTATTACGGACATCATAGTTCGCATTGGCCGCTACACGCTTTTGCCGCTTTTGTTTTTTTCCGGCATTATGGCCGTGGTCAGAATGCGCGAGGACGGCTTGATCGCCCGCGCCTCCATTTGGACTTTTGGAACGATCGCGCTTTCGTCCCTTTTGCTTGCGGCGCTTGGATTCATTTCAATCGTAATCGTCCGTCTTCCGCGCATTCCAATCACAACCGAGCGCGCGGCAGAGCTTTCAACCCTCAACCTAAAAGAATTCTGCAGGATGATTTTTCCCAACTCCGCATTTGAGTCTTTGACCCAAGGCTCGTTTTTGCTTCCAGCGTTCCTCTTTGCCGTGATTATTGGAATCGGCTGCTGCATGGAACATTCCAACATCAAGCCCATAATTTCCTTGGCCGACGCGCTTAGCGAGCTTTTTTACAACGTGACGGTGATTTTTACGGAGCTTTTTTCGGCCGGCATCGTTTTCGTCATGTGCAGTTGGGCCATCCAGTTCCGCGACGTTTTAAAGAGCGGAGTCTTCACTCCGTTGATAATCATGCTGGCGGTTGACTTTGTGATTTTGGCGGGCGTGATTTATCCGCTTATCGTCGTTTCTGTTTGCCGCAACGGAAAGCCGCTAAAAGTTTTGCGCGCCTCGATCGCCCCCTTCTTGGTGGCCTTCCTTTCGGGCGACACCAACTTGGCTCTGCCTGTCGAAACCCGCCTTGGAAAAGAAATGCTTGGAATCCGCCAGCGGGTCAACGGTTTTGCCTTTCCGCTCTTTTCCATCTTTGCGCGCGGCGGAACGGCCTTGGTTTCGATCATCAGCTTTGTCGTGATTTGGAGGTCCTACTCAACCTTGAACATCGAATTCTTCGACATGCTCGCGATTTCGATGACGGCGTTTTTGCTTTCTTTTGTGATGGGAAACCTTCCTGTAGGCGGAACCTTTGTAACGCTTACAATCTTGTGCTCGATTTTCGGGCGCGGAATGGAAACCGGCTACTTGCTCTTAAAGCCGGCCGCCGTAATCATCGGCTCCTTCTCGGCGCTTTTTGACGCGGCCACCGTAATGTTCGGCGCGTACATTGTCGCCAACAATACGCGCGCGATCGAACGCCACCGCGCTTAGCTGATTTCTTCCGGTTCGTCGCTCTTTTGCGGAGCGTTGTCCCTAAAGTACTGCTTGTTTCTGTCCAAGAAAGCGTACGACGAAACCGGCTTTCCAAAGAAAAAGCCCTGGAACTTGTCCGGCTTAAGCTTTGAAAGAATCTCCACGTCGTTTTCGGATTCGATTCCCTCAAGGCAAACTTTCATTCCCAAGTCGTGGGCCATGTTGATGATGTGCTCAATCACGCGCCTTTCGCTGTCGCCGTCCTTTCCCCTTACAGCCTTTTGGACAAAAGAGTAGTCCAGCTTTAGCGTGTTGGCGTGCAAGTTTTGGATGTAGCGCAAGTTTGAGTAGCCCGTTCCAAAGTCGTCGATGTCGATGTTGATCTTAAGCTTGTGCAGCTCGTCAAAAAGCCGCTGCAGCTCGTCGTGGTCGATGTAGCCGCTTTCTGTGATTTCAAGCGTGATGTTTTCTGGGTTTACCTTTGTCTTTTCCAAAGCGCATTCCACGTCAAAGAGGATGTCGCTCCGTTCAAGTTGAACGTAAGAAAGGTTCACGCTCATATGGAAGTTCTTGTCATACTGGTTCCAAACGTGGCACTGGTTGAAGGCCTTCATCAAAATCCATCGGCCAACGGGAGCCATAAGGCCTGTCTCTTCCAAAACCGGAATGACTTGGTCGGCGGGCAGCTTTTCCGAGTTGGGCGGCCCCCAGCGCAAAAGGGCTTCCGCGCCGATTACGTGGACTTTTTGTCCTCCGGTTTTTGGGTCAAATTCCGTAGCGTCGATGACAGGCTGGTAGTAAATCTCAAAGCCCTTGAAGTTGTCCTTGACGGACTCGCGCAGCTTTTCGTGCAAGTCCAGGCGGTTTATGTGCTTTGAGTATTCCGAATTGTTAAAGAAGTACAAATTGTTTTTGCCGCATTTCCTTCCCATGGAGAGGGAGAAGTCCGCCTTTTTTATCAAGTCCTTAAGCTCGCTCATGTCGTTGATGAAGGCGACGATTCCGGCGGAAATTGTAAAGACTACAGAATAGTCCAAGTCAAATTCAATGTCGCCGATGCGGCGCTTTAGGCTTTGGTAAATGCCCTGCGCGTCGGTCGCCGTTCCGCCTCCGATGTTGAGCAAGGCGATTTTGTTTCCGCTGATTCTGTAGGCGCGGGTTTGGTCTTTTTGCGCGTCGATGCAGGCTTTGGCCACGATGTTGAAGATGTTGTCGCCGACCTCAAGGCCAAAGTTTGCGTTGATGTGCTCCAAGCCTTCTATGCGGATGGCCAGGATAAAGCCGGAGACGCTTCCTTGGCTGCGGCGGGCCTCGTTGTAGTCGTGAATCATTTGGGCTTCCAAAGGAAGGCCGGTTATGTCGTCGTGGCGGCTGGACTTGAGGCAAATCGTTCCTGTCAAAAGGGACTGTCCGTTGGGCAGCGAAACGCTCTTTGCCCTAAAGGAAATCGGAATGTAAGTGTTTGACGGCGACTTCATTCTGCATTCAAGGATAAAGTCGTGGCTGTTGCCTTTCTTTATTTGGTCGACGCAGTCGTTGAAAATTCCAATGTCGTCCTGGTGAACGAGGGATGCCAAGGTTTTTGTCGCGTTCGGAAAGTTGGCCGACGGAACTTGAATGAATTTGGCGCAGCTTTCGCTTACCGAGCAAGTGTCTTCTTTGAGGTCAATTAAAAAAATAAAATCGTTCAAGCCCGAGTTTTTTACAGAAGCCGAAAACGTCTTGGGCTTGAAAATATTCGCTTTGTTCTCTTCCATAACTTTAATAATTACAAGGTATTATATCATATTTTCGGCATAAAAACAATCTATTTTTTAAAAAAAGCGAATTTTTTTGCGGAACGGAAAAAAGCGGGGATTTTGTTTACAAAACGGCATTTTTTGGGTAAAATGCAAGGATAGGTTTTTCATGGGATTTTGGAAAATTATTTTTTTGACAGGCGAAAAGGGACTCTTTGAAAAAAACAGGGATTCTGTCAATGAATATTTAAGCGCCGTCGTTCAAGTCGTAACGATAATTATGATCGCGCTTATGGGCATAATGACCTTTGTTTCAATACGATGGAACTACAGCGTTATGTTCAAGACGGTTTACTCTTCTTTTTTGGCCGCTTCGGCGCTCTTTTTTGCCTTTTTGCGGCTTTTTAAGAGGTTTTTCAAAAGGCATCCGCTTTTTTTCATATATTTCTTTTTTACAGGCTTTTTGGCTTTTACGATTCTGGCCAATTTTGCCGCGGACTATGCGCAAGACTACGTTTCCTCTGTTTGCGCGATCTTTATCATTCCAGTCGCTGTTTTGGACAGAACCTATAGGGTGAACATTTTCGTGACAATCGCTTTGGTTCTCTGCATTGTTTTGTCGTATTTTTACAAGGGGCCTGTTTTCTTGGCGCGCGATTCAGTCAACCTTTGCATGTATTACTTGGCCGGAATCGCGCTTGGCCGCAGCGTCCGCCTAAGCCGCTTGCGCGGCTACGACACCGAGCGCGTTTTGACGGTGGAGCGCAACACCGACTCGCTTACAAAGCTGGCCAACCGCCGAAAGCTCTTTGAGTACCTTCGCCGCGGCGACCAAAACGTTTTGATGCGGCCCACCGGCATGTTCATGATTGACATCGACAAATTCAAGCAGTACAACGACCATTACGGCCACCGCGCGGGCGACATTTGCCTGGGCCTTGTCGGAAAGTGCTTTGCCGAATTTGGCGAAAAGAACAAGATGAAGTTTTTCCGCTACGGCGGCGAGGAATTCTGCGGCCTTTGCTGGACCAAGGATTACATGGAATTGGCCGCTTGCGCCGAAGGCTTGCTGCAGGCGGTTCGCGACCTTAGAATTCTCTTTAACATTGACGGAACGGCCAGCGGCGTCGTCACTATAAGCATTGGCTACGCCTATTTTGACCGCGAAAAGGAAAGCTACAATTTTGAGACGATGATAAAAATCGCCGACTCCGCCCTTTACAGCGCCAAGTCCCATGGCCGCAACTGCGCCCGCGGAAGTTGACGCAAAGCGCAAAAAGCAATATCTTATAAGGCATGACTAGCAAAACAAAGAACATTTTAATTGTGGTCGCCGCGATTGTCGTCGTGGCTTTTGGCGCTTACCGCTTTTTTGTCGGTAACTACAACACAATCGTAACATACGACGAAAACGTCGAGGCGCAGTGGGCGCAGGTTCAAAACCAGTACCAGCGCCGCCAGGACTTGATTCCAAACCTTGTCGCCACCGTTCAAGGCTACGCCCATCACGAGCAGGAAACCTTTGTCCAAGTAACCCAGGCCCGCGCGGCCGCCGAGTCTTTCGCTGGCGCCGGAGTTCCCAAGAACGCCCAAGACATGGAGCAATTCCAAAGCGCGCAAAACGCTTTGACAGCCGGCGTTCACAGCCTTTTGGCCGTGGCCGAAAACTATCCTGAGCTTAAGGCCAACGAAAATTTCCTGGCCTTGCAGGACCAGCTTGAAGGAACCGAAAACCGCATCGCCGTCGCCCGCCAAGACTACAACAAGTCGGTTCAGGTTTACAACACCTTTATCAGAAGGTTTCCGCAGAGCATAGTGGCCAACAACAACGGCTTTGAAAAACGGCCGCAGTTCGCCGCAAGCCAGGAAGCGCAGTCCGCTCCCAAGGTTGAGTTTTAGTGACCTCAAAGACTCTTGTAAAAAAATACAATTTATCCAAGGACGCCCTTGAGCGGATCAGCGCGCGCGTCAAAAGCGCCGAAAGCAAAACGTCCGGCGAAATCGTTGTGGCTCTCGCGGCCGAAAGCGACGACTATTCCTTTTGGGAGCTTTTCGCCGCTTTGGTCGTTTCTTTGGCGGCCGCGATTTTCGCGATGCCTTTTGCCGATCAAGTCCGCCGCTTTTACGAGTCCCTCAATTGGGCCGCTCCTGAATGGTATCTTCCGGCGATTTACACTTTCGCAA
Organism: Treponema sp. UBA4377; assembly: GCA_002391235.1. Classification (GTDB taxonomy): domain Bacteria; phylum Spirochaetota; class Spirochaetia; order Treponematales; family Treponemataceae; genus Treponema_D. The sequence continues at coordinate 81,383 of DGRX01000026.1, read as the reverse complement.
GCTTTATATTGATTCTGGCGCTTTTTGGCTTGATCAATTTGATTCCGGCCTTGGACAGAATCGTGATTCCGCGCGCGATAAAGAGCAAGGCTGTTAGCCAACGGGCCTTGCGCGCTTTTTGCGAGCAGGGCGTTTACGCCACCAAGGAAAGAACCGGCATTTTGATTTACGTTTCCTTTTTGGAAAGACAGGCGCGCGTCTTGGCCGATGAAGGCATCGCAAAAAAAATCGGCCAGGATTTGTGGCAGTTGATTGTGAACGGCCTTGTTGAGGAAATCGGAAAGAAGAACGCCGAAAGCGCTTTTTGCGAGGCCGTTGAAAAGTGCGGCGAGCTTTTGGCGCAATACTTTCCGGCCGACAAGGACGACAATCCCGACGAACTTGACGATGGAGTTGTGATTCTAGAACGATGAAAAAATTCGCATTCTTCCTTTTTGCGGCGCTTGCCCTTTGCGCTTCCAATCTTTTTTCGCTAGAGGTTCCGGAACTTACGGGGCCGGTGGTGGACACCGCGGGCCTTATGTCTCAAAGCCGCCGCCAGGAATTGGAAGAATACCTTTTGCAAATCGACCAAAACTCCACCGCGCAAATCGCCGTTCTTACCATCGAATCTTTGGAGGGCGAGTCCCTTGAGGAATACGCGATAAAAGTCGCGCGCGAGTGGCAGCTTGGCGAAAGCGAGGACAACAAGGGCGTTTTGCTTTTGGTCGCCTATAGAGAAAGAAAAATCCGCATAGAAGTGGGCTACGGCGCCGAGGCTGACCTTACCGACGCCAAGTGCGGCATGATTATCAGGAACGTGATCGCTCCCGAATTTCAAAAAGACAATTATTCAGGCGGAATCGTTCAAGGCGCCAAAGCGATCGCGGGAGTTGTCGCGCGCGACGCCGAAGGAAACAAGGTTGACTTTGACGACGACGATGACGACGATTGGCTTGCCGCGCTCATAATGGGAATTTTTTGGATCTTGTGGTTCGTAATGTTTTCCGGCGGCTTGTCCACAAAGTTCAGCGCCCTTAGTTGGCTGCCTTGGGCTTCTTGGTTCATCAGGCATCAGAAAAAGGGCGGCGGTAGCGACGACTTTTTCTTTGGCGGTTCCGGCTTTGGAGGCGGCTCAAGCGGCGGCTTTGGAGGCGGAGGATTCAGCGGCGGCGGCGGCGGTTTTGGCGGCGGCGGCGCATCAGGAGGTTGGTAATGCATCAAATAATCACTAGTCTTTTAGAAACGGACATGTACAAGTTCAGCATGGGGCAGGCGATATTCCACCAGTTCCCCAGCTACATGACGATGTGGGACTTTAAGTGCCGCAACAAGGGCGTTAAGTTTACGCCGGAAATGGTTGAGGAAATCCGCAGGCAAATCAAATCCTATTGCGAGCTTTCGTTTAGCGAGGACGAGCTGGCTTATCTTAAAGGCATAGAATGGATCAAGCGCGATTACGTTGACTACTTGCGCTTGTGGCATCCGCGCTTTGAGGAATTTAAAATCCGCGCGACGGATTCTGGCTGCGGCCTTGAAGTCGAAACCTTTGGCACTTGGGCCAACACTTCCTTTTACGAAATTCCGACTTTGGCGATTGTAAACGAAGTTTACTTTAGGATGGCCAACGACTATGACGCGCTTCTAAAAAGCTTTAAGGAGCGCGCCGACAAAAAGGTTCAGGCTTTGGTTGACGGAACTTGGAGCATCGGAGGCTTTTCGGAATTTGGCTTGCGCCGCCGCCTTAGCGCCGAGGCCCAGGAATACGCTGTTCAAAAAATCATCGACGCGCAAAAAAAGTCCGGCTTTAAGGACTCAAGCTTTGTTGGAACCAGCAACGTTCTCTTGGCGAAAAAACTGGGCGTAAAGCCGATCGGCACTATGGCGCATGAGTTTGTTCAATGCGTGGGCCAGGGCGACAGAAAGCATAATCCCGCGTATTCAAACTGGTTCATGCTTGAAGCCTGGGTAAAAGAATACGGCGTTCTTAACGGAATCGCCCTTACCGACACCGTGGGAACCGACGTCTTTTTGCGCGACTTTAGAAAAACCTACGCCACGCTCTTTAGCGGCGTCCGCCACGATTCCGGCGACCCCTACGCATGGGGCCAAAAGCTAATCGACCACTACAAGTCTTTGGGGATCGACCCAAAAACCAAAAGCCTTATGTTCAGCGACAGCCTTGACTTTGAGCGCGCGTCCGCGATTTACGCGCATTTTAAGGACAAGGCCCGCGTGGCTTTTGGCATAGGCACCTACATCGCCAACGACACCGACGTGGAGCCGCTCAACATCGTTATGAAAGTCACCGAATGCAACGACGGCCCCGTGGCCAAGCTTTCCGACGTTGAAGGAAAGAACATGTGCAAGGACCCGGCCTACATCGACTACCTTACGCGAGCCATCAAATGGCGCCTTGAGCACAAAGAACTGGACTTTTAGCCGCTCGCGCCTTGCGCTTGTAAGATCCAAATAGTTGCTTCGAGCGCGGCCTCATTTAAAGATTCCCCTAAAATCTGCCGAAAATATAATGATAGGGATAACTGCGTCCGCGCGGGCATCCTTCGGCATTATTCGACGCGTATATAGAATAAAGTTGTAAAATTCATTATAATATTATAGTTTTAAAATAGGGGTATATTTTGGCAGAAGAAAGCGAGAAAAAGGAAAGTCCCGAAAAAACTTTAACGGTAAAGTTTCCAATCGGCATAAAGCTTGTGTTGATTGTTTCATTTTTGATTGTAATTTCTCTTGGTTCGATTACCTATTTGGTAAACTTTTTTGTAAGCGACGACGTTCGCATCACTGCGGAGAACACAAACTTTGACGCCAATACCCGCTCCGCCAGCGCGGTCAAAAACACAATATCGCAAATCAGGTCCAACGCGCTTTTGCTGCTTGACGTAATCGCCAACTCAAACGGCTCGGATTACATCGCCCGCAGCTCGTCTTCCCTTTACTTTGACCGCAACCCCGACACAGCCGCGATTGTCCTCTTGTCGCAGGAAAATTTCAAGCGCGGCGATTACGACTTGCGTTTGGTCAACAATAAATTCTTCGCGCAAAACGAATTGGACGAAGACCAAATCGAAGTCTTTGTCTCTACCGAACGCGAAGCGATTGAAAATTCTTTTGGAAAGGAAGTCACGGTCTTGAACGCGACGCCTTTCTTTGATTTTGGAACGATGGCCTTGATTTTGCCGTGGAACGGTTTGGGCCGCGACGACGCGGTTGTCATCATCGCTTCCACCGACTCTCTGACTTCTTCTTTTGGCGGAAGCTCAGCCAGCGAGTCTTTTGTAATCAACAACCGCGGCGACGTTTTGATTCACCCGGACTTTGAGACGATGCGCCTTAACGCGAACTTTTCGGACTCGCCATTGGTTGTCCAAATGCGAAAGAACAACGACGAAAACCGCCAGATTCTTTACAGGGACGGCGACGGAAAGGAATATTTTGGCGCCTACCAAAAATTGGAATTGGGCGACCTTGGCGTTTTGACAACCGTTCAGTCCGAATTGATTTTTGAAAACGTCCGCGCGACGACAAAGCGAAACATTTACCTTACGCTGGCGGTTTTGTTCGTGTCGATTATGTTCGTTTGGTTTTGGTCTTTGACTTTGAGCCGCCCGTTAAAGAGGCTGACCGGCGCTAGCGTTCAAATCGAAGCGGGCGACTACGACGTGCGCCTTAAGCCGCGCGGCCACGACGAAATCGGCGTGCTTACCCAATCCTTTGGACGAATGAGCGCGGGCCTTGCCGAACGCGAAAGATTGAAGGACACATTTGGCCGCTTTATCAACAAGGACATTGCCGAAAAAGCGGCGCGCGGCGAATTGGCTTTGGGCGGCGAGACAAAGACTTGCACGGTTTTCTTTAGCGACATCCGTTCCTTTACGGCGATTAGCGAAAAATTGCAGCCGTTTGAAGTCGTAGAATTTTTGAACCAATACATGACGCGCATGGTCGCTTGCGTCAACGACACAAAGGGCGTCGTTGATAAATTCATCGGCGACGCGGTAATGGCTGTTTGGGGCGCGCCCGTCACTAGCGGAGACCCCGCGCTTGACGCCTTGCGCTGCGTCCGCGCCGCGCTTATGATGCGCGCCTCTTTGCGGGAATTCAACAAAGACCGCGGCGGCGACAAAAAGCCTATCATCAGAATCGGTTGCGGCATCAACACTGGACCGGTCATCGCCGGACAAATCGGTTCCAACGAAAGAATGGAATACACGGTAATCGGCGACACGGTAAACTTCGCGTCGCGCACGGAGTCGCTTAACAAGCCGCTCCACACCGACATTTTGTTGACAGAGAACACATACGAATTGATAAAGGACTACGTGCTTGTGGAGCAAATGCCTTCCGTAACCGTAAAGGGAAAGGAAAAGCCTGTCCACATGTACGCTGTGATAAACATGCCCTACGCGGAAGACATTCCGGGCGCGGGAAAAGACGGACCAAAAACTATGGCGGAGGTTCGCGACTTGTTGGGAATCGACGCTCCCGATTTGTCGACGGTAAACCTGGATGAAGAAGAAAAGAAGTACAAGATCCAAAAGTAACGTTCTTGGATTTTTTGTGACATTAATATTTCTTCTCTTGTGCGCGGCTGGCGCGGTTTGGAGCGTAAAGAAATTTTATGAAAGCCTGAACATGTCGCTGACAAAGCTTAACGAAAAGCCGATCGCCACAATCACTTTCAAGCACAAGACGGCCCAGCGCAAGTTTATGGAGCGAATGATTTGGGACCGCTTGCGCCAGCATTCTCCAGTTTACGACGGAGACACAATCCGCACCGCGCCGGAATCAGAGGCGACGATTTACTTTGAGGACGGAAACGTCATGGACTTGGGAGAGAACACGATGGCCCAAGTTTTCTTCCATGACGGACAGGTTCAGATGAGCGTTTCGGGCGGAAGCTTTTCGGTGAATTCAAGCGGTTCCAAAAACGGCGCGGTTGTAAACGCGGGAAACTCCAGCGTTGTCGTGAGCGCGGGGTCATCGATTGGCGCCAGCGTTTCCGAGGAAAGCGGAACCAGCTTTAAAGTCGTTGACGGAACCGTCGTCTTTACCGACGAAAACGGTTTGGCGCGCGCGATGGAAAAAGGAGAGGCCATCGCCCTTGACGCTTCGGGCGACGAGCAGATAATTCCTATAATCACTGTTTTTTCTCCCGCTCCCAACGCAAAGGTTTTGGATTTTGGCGGAAGCGGCGTTCCGGTAGACTTTAAATGGACCGCGCAAAATTTGGAAAAAGGCGACAGCCTCGTTTTGCAAACTTCGCGCGAAAAGGACTTTAGCGATATCGAGCGGACGGTTGACTTGGACGGAATGACTGAAGTCTCGGTTGACTTTGAGGAAGGCGTTTCTTATTGGAGAGTCTACGCCAAAAAAGCCGGAGTTAATTATTCGGCGGCGTCAAAGCTAAAAGTTTTTGCCGCTCCGCCGCCGCAGCTTATCGCGCCAGAAAGCCGCTCGGTTTACACTTACAAGTCAAAGCTGCCCGACGTCCGCTTTTCTTGGTCGGCTAACGATTTGGTCACAGCCTTTGACTTGCAGATTGCGGACAATCCTCAAATGGAAAATCCGATTGTGGAGCAAAGAACCACAACGTCTTCCAGCATAGTCTCGACTCTTGGAACCGGAACTTGGTACTGGCGGGTTACGCCTTATTACACATTGAACAAAATCGGCCTTGCCGCTCCCAGCGAAGTGCGCGCCTTTACGATTAACCAGCGCAATAAAATCCTTCCGCCGGAATTGATTTTGCCCGCCGCCGGCGACAACGTTAACACGGCGCTAAAGGACATGATAAACTTTTCTTGGAAGAACAATCCCGAAGCCGTCGGCTATGAAATCGCGGTTTCGGCCGATCCAAAATGCTTGGACAACATGATTGTTCAAAAGACCAAGTCAAACTTCTTTATCGTAAAGCCGTCAGAAAGCCGCATGCAGGAAGGAACTTGGTATTGGCGTGTCATTCAGTACGACGCCGACGGCGACATTTCCGACCAGTCCGAGATTAGAGAGTTTACGACAAGCCAAGTTAAGTTTGAGCAGCGCGCGCTTTATCCGCCGGACAACTTTGCGGTCACCGACACAAATTTGGCGGAGCTTAGGTTCACCTGGAAGTCAAACATTCCTGGCGACAACCGCTTCCAAATCGCGCGCGACAAAAAATTCACAAGCCTTGTCGTGAACCAAATCGACAACGAAAAATTCTTCCAAGGCGCGCAATTGTCGGGCGGCGACTATTATTGGAGAATCAGCTCCGCCACGTTGCCAGACCAATACTCAACCGAGCCGCGCGCCTTTAAGGTCGTCAGCCAATTGACGGCGCCTGTTTTGGCGACGCCGGCCAATCAAGAGACTCTTACGATTTACGGCGAGTCCTCAACCCGCTTTAGCTGGAAGCCGGTCGCCGGCGCGGACTTGTACCAATTCAATTTGTACGACACGGAGAACAAGGATTCCTTTATCGTTTCTGATCGGGTGAAAAGGCCTTTGGTTGCGGTGAATATGGCCAAGTACGCCAACGGAACTTACGGTTGGTCAGTGCAGGCGTTGGCCGAAGAAACGCTTTACTCGTCGCGCCGCTTTAGCCCGATGTCCGACGCTGAATTTAGAATCGTCCAGTTGCGCCGCGCGGTTTTGGAATATCCGGCGGACGGCGCGGTGATTGACGGAGTAAGGGCTCTTTCAAACCCGGAGACTGTCCGTTGGTCGTGCGAGCAAGAGTTAAAGCAAAGTACGTTCACCCTTAGCAAGAATCCCAACGGATACTCGAATCCGATTATGACGGTGAACAATCCCGGACGCGCGATTAAGCTTCCGCGCCTGGATCCCGGCGTTTACTATTGGACAATCCGCGGCGCAAACGCTTCGGGAGCCAATTCCAGCGCCGCAAAGCCGCGGTCGTTTACGGTTGGACGAATCCTTAACTTGGCGGCGCCAAGAATCACAAGCCCGGCCGCGGGCAAGGTTTACGGTCCCGCGCAAATCCGCGTGTCCAGGAGAATCGACTTTGCCTGGAATCCGGTTCCGTTGGCCACAAACTATACAATTACAATCCGCAACGACCACGGCGAAGTTTTGGTCAGCAAGACGCTTAAGGAAAACCGCTTTACGATTCCGGACATGGCGGAGCTCAAGCGCGGCCGCTTTGCCTACACGGTTCAGGCCAGCCAGCTTTTGCCGGACGGAACGCTTGTCCGCCGCGGCGACATAAGCTCAAGCGCGTTTACGATTGACTTGCCGGTTGCGGGCGACATCATCATCGACGATACGGGAGTGCTTTATGGCAAGTAAGTTCTTCCGTCTTGTGGCGCTGTTGATGATTTTTGTTTCCTCATTTTCGTTCGCTCAGGCGGTGGAAGAAACCGTTCCCGAAGAAGCCACGGCGGCGGAAGAAGGCCCAAAAAGCGTTGACCACAAGGAGTCGCGCTACGAAATTTCTGCGATCGAAGAGCCAGCGGAAGGCCTTAACTACTACATCACCAAAGACGAGAACAACCAGTACAGCTTTGTCCAAAAGTTAAGCTGGAACAAAATCAACGACATAAAGAATTACCGCATTACAATAGAACGGTTGACAGACGCGGGCTGGGTTCAGGTTTTGGAAAAAGACTTGACCGAAAACCGCATCGAAGTTTCGCTTGAAGCCGGCCAATACCGCTTTCAAGTCAGCGTCATAAACTTGTTTGACCAATTGGAAAAGTCTTCCAGCTGGAGAAACTTTGAAGTATTAAAGGCGCTGCAGCCAAAAATCGAAAACTTGCAAACCGATTCCATGTACCTTAGCTCAAAAAAAGCGGACGGAATCTTTACGCTTAACGGAAGCAACTTGAACGAACGTACGATTTTTACAATGGAAAAGAAGGACGTTGAGCCGCCAAAAATTCTTTACGGAAAAGTCTTAAGCCTTTCGCCGGATGGTTCCAGCGCGCAAGTTCAGTTTGACATAAACGACATTGACGAAGGCAAGTACGAAATCTACGCGCAAAATCCCGGCGGCCTTAGCGTAATTTCAAAGACCCTGCACATAAAGAACAAGAAGGACAAAAAGTGGCGCCTTACAGTTGGAGGCGGCTATTCCTTTGCGCTTGCCCTTAGCAAAAACCAGCTTACCAAATACACGCAAAAGCAAGCGTTTCCTCTTACAGGAACGGCAAAAATCGCCATCATTCCTATTTGGACAAAAATCGGCGACTTTGGCTTTAGCGCCATCGGAAATTATTCGTTTATGATTCCGACCAACAGCCGCACCTACAAGCTTACTGGAAACTTGGCCACGGCCTTGGGCTGCTTGACCTACCAAAAATACTTGATGCCCAAAAAGCTTCTTATCGACGTTCACGCAGGAGCCGGAATGGCAAGCATTTTTGGCCTTTCGTTTGAGAACAAATCCACCGGCCAAAAAAGCCCCGCGTTGAACAGCGTTGGGCTTGCCTTTGGCGGCGGTTTGGGTTTACAATATCAGTTTGCAAAGCATTTGTACGCAGAAGTTGCCGGCGATTTTGTTTTTTGTAAATTCCAAGACATGACTTTTGGAATGATTTATCCTTCTGCAAGTTTTGGAGGAAGGTTTTGATTAGAGAGAGAGCGAACCGCCTTGCAAAATTCATTTCCTCTTGCATGACAACGGCTTTGGCCGCGTTTGCGGCGCTGGCTTGTTTCTCTTGCTCAAATTTTGAGGAAGGAGCCTTCCTAAAAAAATACGGCGACATCGCTTCCGTTACGAGCATTTATCCAAGCCGAGGATTGATTTCCGAAGGCGGCCGTTTGTACACGGACGACACCGACGAGCTTGTAATAGACTATTACGTTGACAATCCCGGCCACGATGAATTTGAATGCTCCCTTAGCGTTCCGGGCGTGACAGACTTGGTGGCTGAAGGCATCACCGTAACAAGCGACAACATAAACAGAATCACAGTCACATATCCCCAAGGTTTCCTTGCAAGCCGAAACGTTGACACCGGTGGAACGGGAGACGTTTCGCCATATGTTTCTATTGTAAGAAAGAGCGACAATTACGCGCAGTGCTACGACAACCGCGCCTTGTATTGCAACACCAGGCCGCCCGCGGCCAGCGCGCTTAGCCAGCTTTACAGCGACACAACTGTTGACCCGCCGATAAACGAACGCCTTGTGGTTTGCTTTAGCGTCGCTACAATTCCAACCGACGTTTATTTGCTTAGAGTCGTTGACAAGCGCAGCGGAACCGTACACTCATATGACGTTTCTGGCGGAACGATAGCCGACCAAACTTCCAACGGCTGGGACTTGACTTCTACCGCTCCCGGAACTTTGGAGCCGACTTATGACGACGGCCCGGCGTTCACTCCAACGGGACCGGCTTATTACATCGCCACCGACGTTCAAAATTTAAAGAGCAGGACTCCCTTTGACATAGAGCTTTCTTTGCATGACAGGGGCGGCTTGTCTTCCGCGGCCACAGTCTCGTCGCACGCAAGAAAGCTTGCCGCGCCGACTTGCAATGTCTCAAGCGGCTTTGAAACCAACACCTTTGCCCAGCCTTACATTGACTTTATTATCTACGCTCCGTCAAATTGCGCGGACGCCACCTTGCATTTTGCTATAGAAGACGATGACGGAAACCCTGTGGCCGACATTAACGGAAACGTTTCGACCGTGACTGGAGCGGCGTCGTTTAGATTCTATCCAAAAATAAATGGATACGCTAATCGCTACACAATTACAGAAGCCTACGCCACAAAAGCCGGCTGGATTGATTCCAACGACGCGGCAAGTACGATTGGCGTTAACGGCGACCTTAATGTTGAAGGAAAGATGCTTGACGATGTCACTTACTCGCCGACGCCCGGAGCGTCATGCCCGCAAGAGACCGAAGTTACGATCACAAGCGCGCAAGGCGCGGACATTACTTGGTCTTACGGAACACATGCGCCGGAAACTGGCCCAAGCCCTGTAAAGGTTGTTCTTGAGGCGGCGGGCAATTATACATTTGGAGCCGCTCCTTATAAGGATTACTACCAGACTAATGGCGTAACTAACGCCTCATACAGCGTCGCCGCCACCGTGGTTTATGTTGCAAGCGACGGCCACGGCCCCGGCGACACGCCTGCCGGCGACGGAACAAAAGACCATCCGTTTAAGACATTCAGTCAAGCCAAGTATTTGTTGGATAATGCGGGAACGCCAGACAACCCGCTTAACACGATTTACGTTCTTGACGACATGACTTCGATTGACGGTTTGAGCGACTTCAGCAACGGCTACTACAACATCGTAGGCTGCAAGGGCAAAACGCCCGGCAGCCCGGTCAATCTTGGCGTTAACGGCGGCGGAACAGTTCTTTCTGTCAATGGAACGGCGACAGTTTCTTTGCGCGCGATAACCATCACTGGCGACACAAACGCTGCTAGCGGCGTTGTAAGCGTTCTTGGCGGAACCTTTATACTAAAAGACCTCGTAAAGATTACAGGAAACGAGGACTCTACAGGAAAGGCCCATAACATTCAACTTGGATCTGGACAAAAGATAAATGTAGACGCGGACGGCTTGGCCGGAACAAAGGTTGGCATAAGCGCCGTAGACGTTCCTACGACAGGAAATCCGGTCGTATTCACAAGCGGCTACGCGGCCAGCGCCAGCGCGGCGGATTTGCCTTACGCTCACTTTACAAGCGACAGCGGCTACGCCGCGATCCTTTCCGAGGCGACGGCCACGCTTGGCGAAGCGGCCTTTGCGGCCGGCGGCGGAAGCATCGATATTGGCGACATTTACAGCGTAAGCTTTGAAGAGGACGCCGCAAGCAGCGTGGGAAGCTTGCACGTCTACAAGGCCATCGCAACTTCTTCCAGCGGAACGACGGACATCACAAGCGAAATAACTTCTTGGTCGATGAAGCTTTACTGCTTGAACAGCTACACAGGAACCACATTCGACACCAACGAAGCCGACTTGTTTGGCTTTGACGAAGCGACCTATGTTCTTAAGATAAACGCGGTTTACGGCGGAAACACATATTCAAGCGAAATCGAAATCAAGCATTTGGCAAGCGAATTCTCTACAAACGCGGCTACCCTTTACTCCGCGTCCGCCGACATGACCAACAACATTCACGCCAAGGTAGAGAACGTGGCCGGCGGAATTAAGTTTACTATTTCTAGGCCGCACGAAACTTGGTACGAGCCCAGCGCGGGCGGCGGCATTGGCGTCATTACAATTTACAGGCAAGAAGTTGGCGGAGCGACATCGTTGCGCTGCGAGTACAGCCCTGATCCGTCAGCTACGACTGCGGAAGTGTTCTGGCCTCTTTGCGACACGGGAACGCGCTATGTTTATTCCGTTCAGATTGAGCCGATTAATCCCCGCAATTACCGCGAGTACATAAGACACGAAATGCTTTCAATCACTCCCGATGACGGCGGCGGAGTGGAGACCATCACATATTCAGGCGGAACGCTAAGCGCCACCGCAAGCTTTGTCGCTGAAAAGCCAAAGGTTGTCATAGCCAATCCGCCCACGATAGTAACGCCTGACCCGCGCGTTGAAAGCTACCAAATGGAAGTCCATTACAACGCCGGCCAGGATTGGGGCCAGACCGACACCGAATGGATGACCTATTACATTTGCGCTCCGACAAGCCTTGTCCACATAGACCCCTACGATGGAACGGGAACAGACTTTAGGACTATGCTTGCCAGCTATGGACACGACAGATTCTTTATTCAGGCAAAGTTTGTCTTTACGCTTTCGTCTTGCCCAGGCCAAAAATGGGCCCACAAGGTTGTTGATTCAAATTACGTTGTTGTTGGCCCGGCAGGAAGCGCGGTCACGCTTGCAACGCCCCTTACCCTAGAAGCGGCTGTCGCCGGCGCGGTTGTGACATTTGACAACAAGGCAAGCGGCCCCGTTACCTACAAGGTGAACGGCGGAACGGAGCAAACAATCGCAAGCGGCGCGTCTGAGGCCATAACGCTTAATGCCGTCGGCGACAAGGTCCAGTTCTTTGGCGACAATACGGCGTACGCCACAGGCACGTCAGATTACAGCAACATCGCTTGCAGCGCGGATTGTTATGTTTACGGCAACATTATGAGCCTTGTAAATAGTGCCGGCTTTGCAAGCGAGACAACTCTTACAGAAAGTTATGCTTTTGCTTATCTCTTTAGTGGTAATACTAAGATAAAGAATAAGGCCGGATGCGCTTTGCTCTTGCCTGCAACAACATTGGCAAGTAATTGTTATCGCTCAATGTTCCAAGAATGTCAAAACCTAACATCGGCGCCTGCTCTTCCTGCAGAAACGATGGCAAGTAATTGTTATCTCTCAATGTTCTATGGTTGTTCAAGCTTAACAGCTGCGCCAGAGCTTCCTGCTACAACATTGGCAGGAGGTTGTTATCTAGGAATGTTCTATGGTTGTTCAAGCTTAACAGCTGCGCCAGAGCTTCCTGCTACAACATTGGCAGGAGGTTGTTATCAATCCATGTTCAAAGGTTGTACAAGCCTTACTATAGCTCCTGAGCTTCCGGCAACGACATTGAGCAGTATATGTTACGAGTATATGTTTGAAGACTGTACAAGCCTTACAGAGGCTCCAGCGCTTCCTTTGACAACATTGGTAAATAATTGTTATGACGGCATGTTCAAAGGATGTACAAGTCTTGCGACAGCGCCCGCGCTTCCTGCGACAAGTCTTGAGGCCGGTTGTTATAACAGCATGTTCAAAGGCTGTACAAGCCTTACAGAGGCTCCAGCGCTTCCTGCCACAACATTGGTAAATAATTGTTATAACAGTATGTTCAATGGCTGTACAAACCTTAGCAGCGTAACCTGCCTTGCCACAGACATCAGCGCGACTGATTGTACAAAAGACTGGCTTAAGGACGTCGCTCCTAGCGGAACCTTCACCAAGGCGGCGGGCATGACAGGCTGGACAAGCAACAGCACAAGCGGCATTCCAAGCGGCTGGACGGTACAGGACGCGCCGTAATTGTTGGCAAGACCATAAGGTCGCGGCGCGAGGGCGCAGGTCGGCTTGCGAAAACACTCTGTTTGCGCCGACGCGCAAGCGGCGGAGTTGAATAGTTACAAGCGCAAACAGCGTGTAGCGACGCTAGCTAGCGGTTCCGCAAAGCCGAAGCTGCAACCGGGAGCCGCGTCCGTTTTTGGGCTTGTGAAATGATTGTTGGCAAGCCGTTAAAGGGGCGGGCGCTTAGTTTGCGGGGGAGGGGGCTGCGAATGTTTCTACAGGGATTCCCAGCAAAGCCGAAATTTCTTCCGCTGTGTATTTGCCGTCGGCAAGGAGTTTTCGCGCGTCTTCCACGGCTTTTTGCTCCATTGCGTCTTCTCTAATGTAAGTTTTTTCGCGTTCCCATTCCATAAACTGCTTCCTCCATTGCGTGTTGCGCTTGGCGTCGTTCAAAAGGTCTTCCACTTGGCCAGTGAATTTGTTAGAGGCCTTGCCGCCAGTCACCATGCGCAAGAACGCCTTTTGGTCTTCGTTCAACAGTTTATCACAGTTTTTGGAAATAAAAAAGTACTTGTAGGTCCTGTCGTTCAACTTTACTTTTGGATTTTCTTGGCACAAATTTTCAAAGGTATATTTGGGGAGGCCGTCTCCAAATATGTCATCGATGCAAATAAAAATGACGAACGATGTTTTCATGTCTTTGTATTTTTGGCCGGACTTCAATAAATCTACGTCTATGACTCCCTGGTAGTAGCGCGCGCGTTCCGGCAGCTCCTTTGTGTCGGACGCTTGCATCTCGATGTTGTAAATCTTGAGGCCATTCGCGTCTTTTGCGTAAACGTCAAGGCGGATGCCCTTGCTTCCAAAGTCGATGTTAACCTCTTCTTCTTGGCTCATTTCGATATGGTCGATCTTGAATTCCAAAAGGATTTCCAGCAGTTTCTTGCAAACGTCTGGATTGTTGCGCATAATTTTGTAGAACATAAAGTTGTTGGCAATCGTTAGGTTTTCCCATGTTTGCCCGTCATTTTGTTTTTCGTTCATAATGAACCTCCATTATTTTTTCTCACATATAAGGTATAAATAGTTGTCAAGAATTTCGTTTATTTTGCCAAAAAATCGCAAAAATTTTGCCCAACCGTTCCCCAGTGAAAATTCCTAGACTTTTTGGCCATTTTGTGTTATAAT
>DGRX01000026.1:0-67144 GCA_002391235.1 Treponema sp. UBA4377 | reverse complement strand
TTTTTGGCTAAAACAGGCTTGCTTAGGACAGTAAAAGCGTTCTCGTTTGCGGCTGCGATTGTGGCGGCGGGGCTTTTTGCGTCAGCGTCGCTTGCGTCTTGCAGCAACTTGGGCGGCGGCTACGGCGACTCCTCCGACAGCGCAAACTCTTCCGTTCTAATCGTAGGCGAATTGCCTGCGGGAATGGGCCGCGTTTGCGGAAAAATCCAGAACAAAAATGAAAAGAGTTCCGCCTCCAAAACAGTGGCGCCGGACTCAGACACGCTTGAAACCCAAATAAGCCATTACGAAATTTGCGCCTGGGGAACGCCGGACTCCGGAAGCCCCGTTCCAGAAAGCAGTCCGATAACTGGAACTGTAGACTCAAGCAAAAATTTTTCAATCGACTTGCCTTTTGGAACGTGGATTTTGCGCGCGGACGCGGTCAACGCCGACGACAAAATTATCCTTTCCAAAAAATCAAATCCCATTCCGCTAAACGAAGACAGCCCTGTAATCTCGCAAAGCTTTAGACTGGAGTATTACAAAAATTCCGACGAGACCGGAAAGTTAAATTTGCCCATAGGCTTTGCCACGGGCCGCATCACGACGATTTCTTATTCGCTAAGCGCGCAAGCCGCCACGCCGGGCTTTCCAATTTCTGGAACGGTAGCCGCTCCAGCCGGCGGAACCTTTAATTTGGACGGAACGGCAGACACGGCCTTTGACTTGTTGCCTCCCGGAACCTATGACCTTGTCGTCGAGTTTCTTGACGCAAACGGAATTGTAGTCCGCCTTGACCAATCCGTTCAGATTTACTCAAACCTTACCACAAACAAAATCAACGGAAGCGCTCCCTACGTAAATTCCAGCGGAGACGTAAATGTCTCAAGCGATGTAATACAAAAATACGAAAGCAGCTCGTACTATGTTGGCGGAACGGGAGCCAGCGACACAAACGCCGGAACGCAATACGACCCCTTCCTTACAATCCAAAAAGCGATGGCGCGCATCGACGCTTCGGCCTTGGCCTCGACAACAGAGTTTACGATTTACCTTTTGGGCAACGCCAACCTTGGCAACAACATCATCATTGACTCCGGCAAAAAAATCTCTATCGTTGGAACAAACGCCAGCGCAAAGTGCGCAGTCAACGGAGCGGATTCTTTTAGCGTCACGATGGGCGGAAGCTCGCTTAAATGCAAGAACGTAATCTTTGACAAAGTAAAAGACTTTGCCATAAGCGCCGGCCAGTCCGAATTTGCAAACTGCTCTATTACAAACGGAAAGTCAAGCGGCAACGGCGGAGGCCTTAATGTAACTGGAGCGGGAACAAAAGCCGTCTTAAAAAATTGCGTTGTAGCCGGCTGCAAGGCCGACAGCTTTGGCGGAGGAATCTATGTAGAAGGCCCGTCGTCCGGTTCGGCCGCGCAAGTTGAATTGACCGACTGCATTGTCGGAGCGTCGTCTAGCTCTTGCGCTGACGGAACTTCAACCGCGTATTCAAACTTTGCTGCAAGCGGCGGCGGCGGCCTTGCGATTGCGGAAAACGGAAAGGCTGTTTTAACAAACACAAAAGTTTTGTACAACGCCACAAAAGACAACGCGGGCGGCGGAATTTGCTGCGCCTTTGGCGGCGTTTTGGAAATTACCGGCGGCCAAATAAACCACAACTACGCGGGCTATGGCGGCGGCGGCATTTATATTTTTGGAAATGCCACCCAAGTTACGATAGACGGCTGCGCGATTGGAGAGCTAACCGCTGACGCCGCGCCAACTGGAATTACAAATTGCGGAAACTACAGCGCGCGCGAAGGCGGCGGCGGAATACTTCTACAATGCGGAAAGCTTTCTACGACAAGCGGCTTTAGCGTCATAAAAAATTATAGCACCGCGCCTACATCTGGCGGCAGTGCCAACGGCGGCGGTATCTCTTCTACAGCCGCCTCTACTTCGTCAGACGTTGTAAGCCTTACTCTTGTAAACACCAAGGTAAGCTACAACGCTTCCACAGGTTCTGGCGGCGGCCTTTACGCTAAAGAAGGCACAAAGCCCTTTAGCGTTACAGGCGGAGAATTCATTGGCAACAGCGCCAAAAACGGCGGCGGCCTTAGCCTTGACACGCTGAGCGGCGCCACCCCAACGCTTGACGGCGTTTTGATTCAGGGCAATGCCGCCACAGAAAACGGCGGCGGCGTTCAAGTAACCACGGGAAATTACCTTACGATAAAAGGCTCCACACTTATAAGCGGCAACAGCGCCAAAAACGGCGGCGGCCTTTCCGCTCCGGGAAAAGTCACCTTTGAGGGCGGAACGATAAGCGGCAACACCGCCGCTACATACGGCGCGGGCGTTTATATAAACAGTTCAACCCAAGCCTTTACGATGAAAGGCAACGCATATGTCGCCGACGACAACGACGTTTGGCTTGGAAAAGCTCACCAAAACAAGATAACCGTAGGCGGCGCCCTTACTTCTACAATATTGCCTGTCGCCACCATCACGCCCGAAGAATACGAGGCCGACACGCCTGTCCTTGCAGCCTCTGGTCTAACCGAAGAGCTGTGCGGCAAGTTTGCGCTTACCCAGCCGGCGGACGTGGAGTTCCCGTGGACAATCGAGTACGATTCCACAAACGGCGGCGTGTTAAAGCACGAACGCAATGCCTTTTATGTTGCCGATTATGGCGACAACACCAGTGGCGACGGAACAAAAGACAATCCATACAAGACGATAAAGTTTGCGTTAACAAAGTTTACCGACAAGATGCCCGCTAGCGTGGATTTTAAGAATAAGATTTACGTTCTTACCGACATGACCTATGACGCTGGGTTGGGCTCTGACGTCCCTTGTTACTTTGAAATCGTCGGCTGCAAGGGCGGAACTGTTGGAAGCAACGTTACATTTACTTTCAACACTCCAGACGACTCAGGCCTTTATGTCGCGTACGGCCAAAAGATAAAGCTGACCCACATTGACATTACGCAAAGCTCCGCCACAGCCAACAATTACGCGGCGATTCTTGTTGAGAATTCCTCGACAAACGGTGTTGGCGAATTGTGGATGGAAGATTCTTCCATCAAAAACATGTACGCCAAATCTTGCTCCGCCATCGCCGCCAAGGGCGACGTCCACTTAAAGAACGTGGAGATTTCCGGCAACAAGACTGTGGCCAACACAAGCGGCGCCACGCCATTTGGCCCGGCCATAAATTCCACCACAGGAACCGTCAGCGTACTTGGAAAGCTTGTCATAAAAGACAACAAGATGGAGCTTGACGACGGCGCGGGCGGCAAAGTTTACAAGGTCCAAAACCTTTGGATTGGCGAAAACGCTGGAACGCCGGTCTTTAACCCAATAGTTGTTGACGGCCTGATAACAGATAGCAAAATCGGCGTTACGCTTTATGACAATGGTCAAACATTTACAAGCTATTTTGGCAGCAAGGCTGGAAGCGGCGCGGACCCCGCCGACTACTTTACAAGCGACGAAGGCTGGACTGTAGTTGCAGTCGGCTCGGGCGCGACTACCCAGGCCAAGCTGCAAGCGCCGGCTACGCTGTATGTTAAGGCTGGCGGAAGCGACATTATAGGAACCGGAACTGCGTTGAATCCCTACGCCACAATCCAAAAGGCGATTGACAGGATCAACGAACTTGACAATGCTAGCGCCGCTTACACGATTCAAGTCGTTAACACTTTGGCGGTCGTCCAGCACGCATCGGCGGACAGCGACCTTAAAGCGACTTCGCTTACCATTAAGGGATCCTCTACGTCAACTCCTGTTATTACAGGCGGACTGTCTGCCCAAGGAAACGCTATTCTTGAATTGTTGGGCGTAACCGCCACCATTAATATCCAAGACCTTGACTTCTCAGGAGCAAGAAAATCATCAGCAGGCGGCGCCGCTATTAACGCGACTTCTTGCAGCGCAGTGAACATAACGGGATGCAAGTTTGAAAATTGCGTCTCCACCGCCAGCGCCACAGCCGGCTTCGGCGGCGCCATTTATTGGGGCGGCGGAACCTTAAACTTGTCTAACACTGACATTACAAGCTGCGGCGCTCCAAAAGGCGGCGCCATTTATGTAGAGAGCGGCAAAGTTGTAATGGACAGCGGAACGATAAGCGGCAACACTGCGACTACTGACGGCGGCGGCGTTTATGTTGCCTCTAATGGAACCTTCATTATGAGCGGCGGAACGATCAGCGGCAACACCGCCACAAACGGCGCTGGCGGCGGCATTTGCAATGAAGGAATCACTTGCCTTTATGACGGCGCCACAATTGGAAACGCCAGCGCCAGCGGAACGGCGGAGTCAGCCACAGCCTGCTCTAACAAGGCCGGCACAAACGGCGGCGGAATTTACAACGGCAAAAAACTTGCGCTTGGCTACAAGGCTTGGGCTTCTACTGCTACCGCTCCCGCCGCGTCCGATAAGGAGGCATTGACAAAGGGCGTTTACTACAACTACGCGGGAACCGGCGGCGGCATCTTTAACAGCAACAGCGGAACGATATACATCGCCAGCGGCAACATCAGCAAGAACTTGGCCTCGTCTGCTTCAGACGGCGGCGGCGGAATTTACAACTACGGCGCCGGAGCAAAGCTGTATGTTACAGGCGGAACGATAGACTATAACAAAGCCCGCGATGGCGCCGGCGTCTATATGCACAACAGCGCGTTTAATTTAAACGGCGGAACGATAGACCACAATACCGCCACTAATGACGCTGGCGGCGTTGGATTGACAGGCTCAGACAACTCTGCAAAATTTACTTTTGAAAGCGGAACGATATCAAACAACACGGCCGCGAATGACGCCGGCGGCGTAGGCCTTTTAAACGGAATCTTCACGATGTCCGGCGGAAGCATCGAAGGCAACACTGCCGCTACTCACGGCGGCGGCATTAGCGTTGGAAGCGGCACAACCTTTACGATGAGTGCCGGCGCGATTAACAGCAACACCGCAGTCCAAGGCGGCGGCATTTACAATAACGGAACCACGCTCATTTACGGCGACGCAACAATCGGCGCCAGCGGCAAACCGAACAAAGCTAAAAAAGACACTATAGGCGGCACGGTCGTTGGCGGCGGCATTTACAACTATACTTCGGGCAAGCTTGGCCTTGGCTACAACGCTTGGACTGGCGCGACTCCAACAGCGCAAAGCTGGGCAGGAAGCATCTCTTACAACACGGCGCGTGACGGCGGCGCCGGCGTTTGCAATGCCGGTACAATGTATATGCGTTATGGCACCATTGACCACAACTCCGCTCCAATGGGCGGCGGCCTTTATACAGCGACCTCGGTTAATATGCCCGGCGGAACGATTAGCTATAACCAAGCGACGACAGGCGGCGGCGGCGGCGTCTTTGCGGAAGGCGGAACGTTCACCCTTTCTGGCGGAACCATTACGCAAAACACGGCAAAAACCTTTGGCGGCGGTCTTAATCTTATGAATGCACAGCTCAGCATGACAAGCGGAACAATCTCTTTGAACAAAGCCGCTATGGGCGCCGGTGTTTATCTTGACAATGGCGACGGAACGGCTGGCGCGACAGTATATAATTCAACCATGTCTGGCGGAACGATTACTAAGAATACAGGAGAAGCGGCTTCTGGTTCAAGTTCATTTGGCGGCGGCGTGTTTATTGGCAAAAACACTAAGTTTGCCATGAGCGGCGGCTCTGTTTCGGAAAACACGGCTGACTGCGGCGGCGCCGTTTATATAAGTTTTGTCGAAGATACCGATAATCCAGGATCGTTTGTATTCGGCTATCTTGACTTAAGCGCCGGCGCTTCTCTTCCTGGCGGAACGGCCAATAAAAACGACATTCAGATTTCAAACTCAATAACTATTTCCGCCGCGCTTACCAATACTAATGTCGCGACGATATCTTCGGTATACAATGAATCAGGCATGTATACCGCCGGAACAGTCGTTTTGGAAGGCGCCGGAGCGTCGGCTCTGCCAACAGGCAGCAACACTAAATTTTCCGTCAAGCCCGACGCCAGCACAAAATCATGGGGCATTGACGAAAGCGGCATTCTCGTAGAACTCCACTCCGGCGGCGGCACAATCGAAATCCTCACTGCCGACGGCAAATTGACTTTGACCGCAAGCCCGACAAGCATCACCACATCTGGCAACAAGACGATTACTATTAGCTACACAACAACGCCTTCTGGCGGAACGATAGACAGCTGGTCAGTCAAAGCCTACTACAACGGAACCGACTTAATCGGTTCGTCTACCTCACCTTCATATACGATTCTTAATACTTATCCCAACGGATATTATTCGTTGGTTGTAAACGTAACATATAACGGCGTGACGTATTCCGATACGTTCACTATTTATAAGAACGTTCCGTAAGGACAGGAGATGTTTTTATGATTGGACGCAAAGTTAAAAGTTTTTTTGTTTTCTCCTTGGCGGCGTTGGCCTTGGGGCTGGCGTCTTGCGACAATTTGGGAACGGATGACGGACCGTCGTCTTTGGCGGTTGTGCATAATGTAACGGCGGCCGCCGACATTTTGGAGACGCGCGAGTTTAACGGAAGAGTCGGATTTCAGGGCGTGCTTCCGCAAGAATTTTTTAACGACGATTCCAGCCAACAAAACGGCGGCAGGACCCTTTTCCCCTCAACCCCGACCAGCTTGACCTATTCTGTCAGCGCCGCGCAGGTTGGCGGAACAAAGACCGTGACTGGCGCCGCGACCTCCAGCTCATTCTCGATATCGATTCCTTTTACAACAACGACCGAAAAATGGGATATCACCCTAAGCGCAAAGTCAAGCAGCAAAGTGGTCCTCCAGGCTGTAAAACAAGTATCTTATTCAACGACCGGAAGCAGCCTTTCAATGCCGTTGGACTATTATTCAGGAACTTCTACCGAAACCGGCGGCATCAGCCTTACAATTCCAATCTCCACGACAGGAACTACCGCCAGCGGAATCAGCAGCGCAAAAGTAACTTACAGCAAATCCGGAGGAACGGCATCAACAGAGAGCGCAACCTTAAGCGGAACTAACGTGACTTGGTCAAAAACCAGTCTTGCTCCTGGCTTATACACCGTTAAGGTTGAGTTTTACAGCGGCACAGGCGCAACGGGCAACATCGTTTATGTTATCAACGAAACCGCGATGGTTTACTCAAACCTTACGACTTCCGTTCCATACGGCCACGCGGACTATATCGCCTCAAGCGGATCCGGCTTTACCACAATTACAAGCGCTGTGGTGAACAAACAAAACAGCGTGTTGGCCAGCGGCAAAGTTTATGTTGGCGGATCTGGTGTTTCGGGAGTGACGGCCAACGACAGCAATAGCGGCTCGGCCTTTGCCCCTGTAAAAACTCTTTACAAGGCTTTGAATATCGTAAACGATATGGCCGCAAAAAACTCGTCCCCAGAATACATCGTTCAAGTCCAAGGCGACATTGACGCTGGAACGACTGCGAACAAAACGGCCACGGTAAACAGCGGCGTAAAAGTAAAAATACTCGGAGACAATACTACAAGCTGGCGAACAATCAGCGGCGGAAGCGCTGCTGGAACCTACAATATTACTTCTAACGGAACAGTCACTGTACAATACTTAAAGTTTGACAAACTAAGCAACATTCAAGTGGCCGCGGGAAACGTCACGGTTGACGACTCAAGCGTCACAGGCGGAACGCAGGGCGGCTTTTTGGTGTCCGCCGGCGCGGAACTAGAATCCAGCCAAGGCCTAAAAATAAGCGGCTGCTCCAGCGCTAAAGGCGGCGGAATATCCTGCAACGGAACGGTCAACCTTACGGGAGCGGAAATCAGCGGATGCAAATCCCCTTCCGGCACGGGCAGTTACGACGGTTGCGGCGGGGCCATGTTCGTTAACGGCTCCGGCGCCCAAGCGACTCTGGACTCTTGCGTAATAGGAGCGGAAAGCGCTTCCGCCGTCGCTTCGTCCGAAACGCTTTGCTCAAACTACGCGGCAAAAAAGGGCGGCGGCATTTACAACAATGGCGGAACCGTCACTTTAAAAAACGGCTCAATCGTTCAATACAATTACGCCGAGGCCAACGGCGGCGGCATTTATAACAGCGGCAAGCTCACAGTCTCCGCCGCCATGTTCAACGCCAACGCCGCCGGCGATTTAGGCGCCGCCGTTTACTACGAAGGAGCGGCAAGCGGAAAGTCGTTCACCTTGTCCGGCGCCTGCAAGTTTGGAACGACAAGCGCCGCGCAAGACATAGGCTTGGCCAACGCCAACAGCGGCATAAAACTTTCCAGCCTTTCAAAGGCAAGCGGAAGCGGAAACATAATTTTGACGCCCAACATGGCCTCAGGCTGCGTCATCGGAACTCCAGTCATTTCTAGCGGCGCGACCATGACAAACATCGCGTATTTTGCGCTCGATGATTCTACAAAGGATGTATGCCTGCTTTCATTTGTGTCGCCTCAGGCTGTGTTATACTTAAACCCTCCCGCGCAAGTAACTGTGCCTGGCGGAACTGTGACCACCCGTCCAAAAACGTCGTCAACCTCTAGCGCGGATGTAACCTCAGGAGCGTTTAGCGCCGCTTCGGCGTCTAATCCTATTCCCGTCCGTTCAACAAATATGGCGAAATACGAAGTGACCTATGACTTGTGGTACGCCGTATACCAGTGGGCCATACACAGGGCGACGAATCCATACTCATTCGGAAGTTATGGAAAAGAGGGCGTGGATGCTTTGAGCGGCTCGGCTCCAACAGAGAGCGTTCCGCCAACAACAGCTTTGGTCAACAGCGGAGAAGGCCGCGGCGGACAAAGGCCTGTGACTTTTGTAAGTTGGCGCGACGCGGTTGTTTGGTGCAACGCCTACAGCGAGTACAATGGCTTGACGCCGGTTTATTACACTGACGCAGATTATAATACGCCCTTGCGCATATGCAACGATACGGACGGTTATTCTTCGGCTCCTGGAGGACAGGATTGTCCGTATATAAAGGCTTCCACAACTAGCAATACGGATATGGAAAACTGCACGGCAAACGGCGCGCGCCTTCCGACAGAGGCCGAGTGGGAATTTGCCGCGCGCGGAGGAAATCCAAGCGCGACCGCTTGGAACTATACTTACGCTGGAAGCGACACTGTGACAGATGTGGCGTGGATAAAAGGCGGCGACAGTCTTTTGCACTGCGCCGGCAAAAAAACAGCAAACGCGCTTGGCCTTTATGACATGTGCGGAAACAACACTGAATGGTGTCATGATTTGGATGCTGCCGCTGGAAAGAGGCGTGAAAAAGGCGGCAATGCGGCTTGTGAAAGCACCAGCGGTAATCTTAAGCTTAGTAATCCCGGCAGCAGCGACCCATCCCGCGTTTCCCAGCGCAGCGGCTTTAGGTTTGTGCAGAACAATGGCGCCACTCCGGCTTATATTGGAAACAAGGAGCCCGGTTCCGCGCTGGCGGTTGGCGACATTGTCTTTAGCGACGGAAGCGCCACATCTTACAGCGAGAGCCTTACGCTTAGCGACATGCAAAAGGCCGCCGCCGTCGCGGTTATTTACTACACCGAGCCTGTCGGTGAAATTGATTTGGGAACAAAGAATCTTGGCGTGGGACTAAAGCAGACAACGGTTGCTTGGTCGTCAAGTTCGGTCAGCACTTACAATGTTAAATTGTCTTTGAGCGAATACGACGGAAGCGGAAACTGGGCCGTGGTCAAAACTGCCGACCCGACAGGTTCCGCAAGCCCTGCGACTAATTATCCCGCCTTTAATTGGTGCGACACATACGGCGTGAAGGTAAGAGGCTCTTCAAGCGGTTGGTACTTGCCCGCTTATACAGAGCTTCGCCCCCTTAAAATCGCGTTCGATGCGGTGAACAATTCTATAAACAAAATTGGAACAGGGGACGATGTAGTTGCTTTGGTAAAGTACAATCACTGGGCGTCGTCGCAGGACGATAATGATACGGTCGCCAAAAACTATGCCTTAACCTATCACCTAAACGGCGGCGGCGGCAATCAGAACAAAACAGCAGAGCTCTACGTCCGCGCTGTCCGCGTGTTCTAGGCCGCTCGTGTTTTCGCTCTATGATAAGGGCTCTGTCGCGAAGGTTCATGGTCATGCCTCCGCCGACTGCAAGCGTTTTTCAATTTCGAGTTTGTCAACTTTATATTCGCGGACTAGTTTGCGGTTTGCGTAGCCAATTCTTTTTGCAGCTCCAACACTTGTTCTATAGTAAGGCCAACGCATTCTGAAATTGTTTCGACGGGTATTCTTTTCATTAAAAGATTACACGCGGTTTCTTGGGCTTTTCTTTCTGCGGCTTCTTCTTTTGCGACTTGCAAATCTGTGTCATAATCATACTCACCAAAAAACATATTCCTTACCTCCGTGGCTTTGCGTGAAAGATAGTCAACAAGAATGCCCTTTTCTATTGCCTCGCTTATCGCCTTGTCGTAGCAGTTTATCAGCTCAATATCAGGCGGAGTTGTTCCAAGTGCCGCTCGGTTGCGAGCAACGATTTCCATAAACTCGCAGTATTCTTGCATTATAGCGCAGTTTTTGACGACTGGCAAGTTTTTGCCAACCGTTCCACCGATGTTGGCAAATTTTACTTTCACTTCGCAGGTTGGCTCTTCTTGCGGTTCGATGAATGCGTCTGACAAGCGCATAGTCCGCTCACGCTTAGGTTCCAATTCTGTCTTGCCGTTGTAGAAAACATAAAATTCTGGCGAGGGAATCTTAAAAAGCGTTTTTTTATAACGCGCCTTTGCGGGAACGATTCCGTAGAGCAGATGGACATAATACTCCAAGCAACGCAGCGGCATGTTTTCGTTTGGAGTGGACTGGTGCTCGATAAGGATAAAGAGCCTGCCGTTGACCAATACGCTAATGTCATTGTCAAAGGTTTTGTAAATTGCCTGTGGAATCACCTTTCGCTCTAGCTTGGTGTTTTCCAGCTTTAAATTGGTTCCGTGAATGGCATTGTAGAGAGACAGAAAGTTTTTCTTTCCGTCTTTTTCGTCGTCGCAGAAAAGGTCAGCGAACACGCCAGACTTTATTTTTTTACTTGCTTTCATAATTCCTCCTTACATATATCATATGAATTTTTATCAAGATTTTGGCATTTTTTTGAAAAATTCGTAAAAAAAAAGTCATTTTAGCCGCTTCTGCCGCGACTATGCGGGCCGAGCGCTCCCCTTGAAAATTCCGCTTTCTTCCACTATAATATTTTGCGATGGATTTGTTTTTTGGAGCGTCGGTTTCGCCCGGAATTGGGCGGGGCAACGCATTTGTAATTCCCGACCAAGCGCAGCGCGTCATTCCTCAAACGCCGATAACGGCAGAGCAGGTGGATTCAGAATGGCTCCGCTATGTCTACGCGCGCGACTCGGTTGCCGAGCAAATCAAAATCCAGCTGGAACAAATCCAGGGCAACAAGGAAATTTTCGAGACATATTCCTTGATGTTGGCCGACCCGGTCTTTAACAAGGAAGTGGGCGACTGCATCGCCGAGCGCCTTTTTAACGTCGAGTTCATCCTTGACTTTAAGATGGAGGAGTACGCCCAGCGCCTGCGCGACAGCGGAAACGATTATTTGGCCGAGCGCGCGCAGGACATCATCGACATTTTTGGCCGCGTCCTAAACGAGCTTTTGAACATCCATCCCTTTGACATGGAGCAAGTGCCCGAAGGCGTCGTCTTGATCGCGCAGTCGCTTAACGCCAGCGACGCGATGGTCATTTCAAAAAAGCGCTTGTCGGGCTTGGCGCTTGTGGAGGGAGGCCTTTCCAGCCACGTCGCGATTTTGGCGCGCAGCTACGGCGTTCCTGCGGTATTCGCCCTTCCCAAAGAAATAAAGCAAATCCAAAACAGCGAGCGCATAATCCTTGACGCGGATTCCGCCGAGCTTATCGTGGACCCAGACGCGGGCACGGTCTTGGACTACCAAAAAAAAGTCGAGCAAATCGCCGAGCGCAAAAAGGCGCTTTTGCTTTTCCGCTCAAGGCCCGCCCAGACAAAAGACGGCGAGCGCTTCCATCTTTACGCCAACATCGGAACGGTTGACGAAGCCAAAATCGCGCTTGAAGAAGGCGCGGAAGGCATCGGCCTTTTTAGGACGGAATTCCTTTTTATGAACGAGTTGAATTCCGGCGAGGGCGGCGTTCGTTCCGTAAGCGAGCAAACGCAGTTTGAGGCCTACAAGGAAGTTTTGCAAATCATGGGCGACCGGCCTGTCACAATCCGAACGCTTGACGCTGGCGGCGACAAGCTTTTAAAGATGGTTGACGCTCCCGCCGACACGGAAAAAAATCCTTTGATGGGCTTGCGCGCGATTAGAATGAGCCTAAAAACTCCGCAGCTTTTTAAGACGCAGCTTCGCGCGCTTTACCGCGCCAGCATTTACGGAAACTTAAAGATAATGTTCCCGCTGATTACAAGCCAAGAGCAAGTTGAGCTGGCCCGCAATATCGCAAGCCAAGTCCGCGACGAGCTTTTGGACGAAGGAATAAAAGTCAAGGACGTTCCGATCGGCATTATGGTAGAGACCGCCGCCGCCGGAATCATCGCCGACTGTCTGGCCACGGTCTCGGACTTTTTTTCAATCGGAACAAACGACTTGACGCAATACACTTTGGGCGTTGACCGCGAAAACATAAACGTGGCCGATTGCTACGACGAGTCTCATTTGGCCGTCATGCGCTTGATTCAAAACACAATCAAGGCGGCGGACGGGGCTGGCATACCGGTTTCGGTTTGCGGCGAGATGGCAAGCCGCATCGACAGCGCGATGATGCTGGCTGGAATGGGAATCCGAAACCTTAGCATGGGTCCTTCGCAAATTTCTTTGGTGAAGGAAAAACTTTCTACGATAACCGTAAAAGAACTGGAAGCGATTTTAGATGGAAAACGAAGATAATATTATTCAAGGCCAAGACGCGGACTTGCCGCAAGCCCAAGAAGCGAGCGGATTGCAAGCCCAAGAAGCCGGCCCCGAATACGACCCAAAAAAAACATACGTCAATTTGCCGCTAGTCGTTTTGGCCGGCCGCCCCAACGTTGGAAAGTCAACGCTCTTCAACCGCTTTATGAAAAGGCGAATCGCGATTGTGGACCCAACGCCCGGCGTGACCCGCGACCCGGTTGAGGCCACGGCCTTTATCGCCGGAAAGCCCGTTCACCTTATGGACACCGGCGGCTACAAGCTTACGCGCGACGTCGGCACGATGGAAGCGGTGATGGACGACTTGGTTGTCGAAAAGACAATTCAAATGATAAAGAAGGCTGACTTGATTTTGCTTTTGCTAGAGGCTGGCGAAATCACTCCCGAAGACGAAGAGTTTGTCCACCAACTGCGTCCTTACTGGAACAAGGTGATCGCCGCCGTAAACAAGACCGAAGGCGGCCGCGGTGAAAGCGTCGCTTGGAACTACTTGCAGTTTGGCTTTAAGGAACTGCTTTTTATCAGCGCCGAGCATGGTGACAACATCACCGAGCTTTCCGAAAAAATCGCGGGCCGCTTGGATTTTTCAAACGTCAAGGAAGGCCAGGAGGAAGAGCCGCCTGTCCGCATCGCGATTTTGGGAAAGCCCAACACCGGAAAGTCAACGCTTTCCAACCGCCTTACGCACAGCGAGGCCTCTATCGTAAGCGATTACGCGGGAACCACGCGCGACGTTGTCGAAGGCTCTTTCCGCTACAACGGCCGCGACTGCCTTTTGCTTGACACGGCGGGAATCAGGCGAAAAAGCAAGGTAAAGGAAAACGTTGAGTATTATTCGGTAAACCGCGCGATAAAAACCTTGGACGACTGCGACGTTGTCTTTTTGATGATCGACGCGCAAGAAGGCTTGGCCGAGCAAGACAAAAAAATCTGCGCGCTTGCCTACGAGCGCGGCCGTCCGATAATTTTTGTCCTTAACAAGTGGGACACGCAGGAAAAGGGAAGGACTGCCGCGCGCAAGGCCGAGGAAAACATCCGCATAATGTTTGGCCAAATGAACTGGGCTCCGATTGTGGAAACGTCCGCGCTCAACGGCGACGGAATGAAAAAGCTTATGGACACCGCGCTTGAGCTTTACGGACAAGTCACGCGCAAGGTGGAGACCGCCGCGCTCAACGCCGCGCTAAAGGATTGGCTTATCAAGTATCCGCCGCCGGCCTCAAAGACAATGCATTTTAAAATCCGCTACATGACGCAAACAAGCGTCAATCCCGTAAGCTTTGTGATATTCGCGACGCGGCCTGACACCGTTCCGCTTACGTATATTACGTTCCTAAAAAACAGAATCCGCGAAGACTTGGGCTTTGACAAAATTCCCGTTCAGCTGGAACTTAAGGCCAGCCGGCAAAAGTGGGAAGACCGGGAGCGCTGATGTACACGATTGGCCAAGTGGAAGAGATTGCCGGCGTAAAGCAGCATGTCTTGCGCTACTGGGAAGAAGTTGTTCCCGGCATCGCGCCAAAAAAAGATTTGGGCGGCCG
This sequence comes from Treponema sp. UBA4377, assembly GCA_002391235.1. Lineage (GTDB taxonomy): Bacteria > Spirochaetota > Spirochaetia > Treponematales > Treponemataceae > Treponema_D. The sequence continues at coordinate 52,703 of DGRX01000026.1, read as the reverse complement.
CCGCCTCTACAGCCAAAAGGATATGGAAATCATTTTGCGAATGAAGCATTTGATTTACCAAAAAAAATTCACGATAGAAGGCGCGCGCGGCCAAATCATAAGCGAGTCCGAGGCCTTTGAAAAGTCCGCCGACTTGCTTGGCCAAATCAGGAGCGCCCGCCGCGAATTGACCGAAGCGTTTTTCGCGCTAAGAAAATTCAGACAATAAATTAAGGGGGCCGCCCTTTATGGCGACAAAAATCGTTCAAAGCCTTTTTGACATTAAGAATCTTCCCGACGACGCCCAAAAAGTTTTGCGGGACTTTGACCAAATCGCGCAGTCCGCGATGCCGGCAAACTCCAAGCAGCTTGTCGCGCTTCCAAAAATTATCCGCGAGCTTAGCCATCAAATGACCGACGACCGCGGCTCGCGCCGCCTGGGCTACATGAACGAAAAAACTTTTTTGGCCTCCTACGTCCGCTACTTTATGTGGTGGAACCTTGTCCGCCTTGCGCGCCTTTTTTCCAACCTTGACTTTGGCTTTTTGAGCGGCGGCGGCGTTTGCCTTGACATCGGTAGCGGGCCTTTGACTTTGCCTTGCGCGCTTTGGCTGGCCCGCCCCGACTTGCGGCAAAAAAAGCTTGTCTGGTATGTGATGGACATTTCGCAGCTGGCGCTTTCTTTGGGCGAGGAAATCTTTTTGTCAGTCGCGGCGGCGACAGGCGGCGAGCCGTGGAAAATCGTCCGCGTCAAAGGCCCTCTTGGAACCGCGGTAAAAGAAAAGGCTCGCTTTGTGACTTGCGCCAACATGTTCAACGAACTTTTGCAAAGCCGCGGAGGCGAGCCGCCGGATTACCTTGCAAAGAAATATTCGCAGGCGCTTTTTAAGTATTTGGATTTTGAAAGCGGCCCGGCAAACGAAGGGCGCGCTGCAAGCGAAGGAAGCGCGGCAAACGATAGAAGCGGCCCTGCGGTTTTCTTGGCCGAGCCAGGAACGCCAAACTCGGCGCGTTTTGTTTCGCTTATGCGCGACGCATTTATCAGGCGCGGCTTGTTCGCGCTGGCTCCGTGCCCGCACCAGCAAAGTTGCCCGATGGACGGCCGGCGCGCCGGAAAAGGCGGCGCCAACGGCAAGTGGTGCAACTTTGCCTTTGACACCGACGACGCTCCCAAAAAGCTTTTGGCGCTTTCGGCCAAGGCCGGCATTCCCAAAGAGCGCGCGGTCATTTCGTTTGTCCTAGCCAGCGCCGAGATTGCTTGCAAGCCCAAGAATTGCGGTACGCGTGAATCGGACGCAAGCCCAAAAACCGTGGACGAAAAAAAATCTTTTGCAAGCCCAAGAAGCGGCGGCCTTTCTGGTCTGGAAAAAGTCGCCGCAACTGATACTGCTTGCGCCGCGCGGGAAGCGCAGGCAAGCCCAAAAAGCGGCGGCCTTTTGCGCGTGGCTTCCGACATTATCCGCCTGCCGCCAGAGCGCGAAGGACAAAAGCCGCGCGTTGGCCACTACGCTTGCTCGGAGCAAGGCCTTGTTTTGGCGCTGTCAAAAGGCGGCAAGCGGGTTTACTCCGGCGACTTGCTTGAAGTTGAAAATGATTTTACGCCCAAGAGCGGAGCCGAGACTATTGGCAAGTCCAAGGCCGCCGCGCGTTTTAGTCGGAAAAAAGTTTTGGCAAGCCCAAAAAGCGGCCGCCGCAGTCCTAGTCAGGAAAGCGATTTAGGTTCGCGCGGAAGAAGTTCCAGCCGTGAACGCGATTCCCGCCCGCGGCGCGACGCAAAGACCGGCGCCTTGATTGTGGAGATTTAGCGCGCGTTTTGCGCCATTGTCGTTGTCCTTTATTCCGCAAACTTGTAGCCGTTGCGGCCGGCGCGCTTGATTTCGTAAAGGGCTGCGTCTGCCTTTTCGATTAGGCTTTCGTTCCAGCCGCTTTTGCTGATTGCGATTCCGCAGCTAAGAGTTGTGCGCGGAATGTCGTTCTGGCATTTTTCTTCAAGCTTTTTAAATAGCGTTTCTATTTTTGCGGAAATCACGCGCTTTGTTTTTTGCAAGTTGTCGTCGCACTTTGAAAGCACTACGGCAAATTCGTCTCCGCCAAGGCGGGCTGCGTAATCAGTTGAGCGGAAGCTTGATTCCAAAATTTGAGCCACAGTCTTCAGTACTTTGTCGCCGACAGTGTGGCCGTACTCGTCGTTTATTTCTTTAAATTTGTCAACGTCAAGCATGATAAAAGCCACGCTTTCGTTGGATTCTTTAAGCGCCTTTAGAATCGCCTTGAACGCTGTTCTGTTTATAAGGCCGGTCAATTCATCGTGTTCCGCTTGTCGGCGCAAATAGTTTTCGTTTTTCGTCGCGATCTCGAACATTTCGTTGTAAGTTTCCCTTAACAGCTCCAATTCGGTTGTTCGAGTCGCTTGCAGCTTTTGCTTGTTTTTGATGTTGTCGATAAAGCCGTAAAGCGATTTTATAACAAAGAATATTATGATTAGGAAAAAGGCCAAAGAAAAGACAACGATTAAAATTATTTCGAAAAAAGTTCTGGTAAGGGTCGCCTCAAGGTTTTCGGCGTTGTTCCTGTTAAGCACGCTGGCGTGGTTAAAGATTTCTTCAACCGCGTTGGCCCTGTAGTTTGAAATGGCGTTTTTCATCGAAAAGTATTTGTCCGAAAACAAAATGAGCCAAGCGGTCGCCATTTTTGTGTTAAAGTCTAGGGCCTTTTCTTGGTCGGAAAGCTGGGCGTTTTCCACCGCGGCCGGAACCTTGTATGAAGGGGTTTTGTCGTAGCCCTTTGCAAGGATGACAAGTTTCATCGCCTTGTATTCAAGCTCTTCAAGCTTTTTAGACTCGTTCATCGCTTGTTCAAGGTAGCTGGCGGATTTTTCTATCGCTCCTGCGGCCTTGATTTCTTCAAGGGCTTTTTCGCGCCTTTTTGTTTCGTCTATTTCGACAAAATAATTCTCAAGATGGCTCCAGTCGCCTGTGATGGTAAAAAGCCTGGATTCGTTGGTCAAATAGTCCGAGGCTTCCTGCAAGCTCACCGCGGCCTGGGCGATTTTTTGCGACTGCATCGTGTTTTTGGCAAAATTTTGGAATAGGAGCGGAACCTTTATTACGCTGACGATTAGAACGGCGCTCAGGGCTAGAATCAAAGCGAGAAAAAGGAAGCTGATTTTTTTTAGATTCACTTTCATTTCTTGGCTTGCCTTTCTTCTATAATAACAAGAATCGCGATTTTGCGCAATAATAACAAAAATTATCTGCTAAAGGCGGAAGTTGTGTCCAACGAGATTAATTCGCCGGAAGCCTTTTTGTATTCCAATAGCTTTTGCGCCGCGTTCAGCAGTTGGAGCGCTTTACGCTGGTGACGCTGTCATAGTTCATTATCACGCCGCCTCTCTTTTGGCGCCGCGCGCTTTTGCCGCCTCGCGCTCAAACACGTCCGGAACCCGCCGCGGGCTTGCTCTTCTTTAAAAAAGCCGAAAAATCGTAAAAAAAATCCCTCGAATTCCCTTGACACAATTTCAAAATTTCAATAAACTCACTAAACTATCATTGCGATAACTGCCCTTGTAGCTCAGCCGGTAGAGCGCAGCCATGGTAAGGCTGAGGTCTGCGGTTCGATCCCGCACGGGGGCTGTCACAGACTTTAGTATAGGAGAAATATATGGGAAGCAAGAAAAAGGGAGCGGTAGAACTCATCGCCTTGCAGTGCTCAGAGTGCAAGCGCAAGAATTACACAACTTCAAAGAACCGCAAGAACATCCAGGGAAAGCTTGAGCTTAAGAAGTACTGTCCTTTTGAGCGCAAGCACACCTTGCACAAAGAAACAAAAATCAAATAAAATTTCGTTTTTATTTGATTTTTAACGAGTTTTGCTTTGCAAAGCTCGCGGACTTTGGGGCCTTTTGAGGTCTCGAAATCCGAATATATTTAGGGCGGTAGTTCAGTTGGTAGAGCACCGGTCTCCAAAACCGGCTGTCGCGGGTTCAAGTCCTGCCCGCCCTGTGACTTTGTATAGTAATTGAGGATGATATGGCAAAAGTTTCTAATTTCTTTAAAGATTGCGTCCACGAACTCAAGCTTGTAGTTTGGCCGTCAAAAGAGCAGGTTTGGTCAAGCGTTAGGGTAGTTGTTGTTTCTACCATTATTGTTTCTGTTGTTCTTGGAGCGCTTGATTTAGGATTTACCGCGCTTTTCCGCCTCTTGATGAAATAAGGACCAAAAATGGCAAACGAGTGGTACATTGTTCAAACCTACACAGGTTATGAAGGCAAGGTGAGCCGCGTAATCCAGCAAAAGCTGGAGGCCGGCGAGCTTAGTTCAGACATTGTAAAAAGCATAAAAGTTCCCGAGGAAGAGCTTGTTGAGATTAAGGACGGAAAGAAAAAGTCCCGCAAAAACAAGATTCTCCCCGGCTACATCATGGCCGAGCTCGATTTGCCCGATTTGGGTTGGAAAGAAACTTGCAATAAAATTCGTCATATTCAAGGCGTTTCAGGCTTTGTTGGAACAGCTCCCAACGAGCGTCCGCGCCCGATTTCAATCGACGAAGCCAAGAATATCTTGATGCGTTCCGGCGAGATTAAGGGCGAAAGGCCCGCTCGCATTAAGCAGACCTACGCCATTGGCGACACGGTCAAGATTATCGACGGTCCCTTTAAGGATTTTAGCGGATCTATCGACGCGATTGACGACGAAAAAGAAAAGCTTACGGTCAATGTCCAAATCTTTGGCCGCGCCACTCCTGTTGAGCTTAGCATGACTCAGGTGGAGAAGGCGATTTAGGGCTTAAAAAAGCCCGTGGAAAATCCGGCCGCTATTTCCGGTTTTCCGCTTAAACAGCCGTTTTTGGGAGGAACGCTCGTCCGTTGGACTTCTACGTTCCGCTAATACCAATTTAGGAGATACACAAAATGGCAAAGAAAGAAGTAACCGCTGTCATCAAACTTCAGTGCCCCGCTGGCGCTGCGACACCGGCCCCGCCGATTGGACCCGCATTGGGCCCTCATGGTGTAAGCGCTCCAAAATTTGTACAGGAATTCAACGACAGAACCAAGAAAATGGAAAAGGGACTTATCATCCCGGTCGTTCTTACTGTTTACAAAGACAAGTCTTACACATTCATCCTTAAAACCCCTCCAGCCGCCGTTCTTATCAAGAAGGCCCTCAAGTTGGAAAAGGGTTCCGCGAATCCGCTCCGCGACAAGGTAGGAAAGCTTACCAAGGCGCAGCTTGAAGAAATCGCAAAGACAAAGATGCCCGACATCAACGCGAACGACCTTGAGGCCGCGAAGAAAATCGTAGCCGGAACCGCTCGCAGCATGGGCGTCGAGGTGGAGGCCTAAATGAAACACGGAAAGAATTACCGCGCGGCCGCGGCCAAATACGATCTTACAAAAAAATACGACGTTCCGACAGCCGTTAAAATGGTTCAGGACATGAAGTTCGCCAAGTTCGACGAAACAGTGGAAGCCCACGTAAACCTTAAGTTGGGCAAGAACGCCACTGTCCGCGACACATTGGTGTTCCCCAACCAGTTTAAGGGCGAAAAGAAGGTTTTGGTATTCTGTAAGGAAGACCGCGTTCAGGAAGCCTTGGACGCTGGAGCCGCTTTCGCCGGTTCAACTGAGTACATCGACAAGGTAAAGGGCGGCTGGCTTGACTTTGACATCGCCGTCGCCACTCCCGACATGATGAAAGACGTTGGCCGCTTGGGTATGGTTTTGGGCCGCAAAGGCTTGATGCCCAACCCCAAGACTGGAACCGTTACAAACGACATCACAGCCGCCATCGGCGAGCTTAAGAAGGGTCGCACGGAATACCGCGCCGACAAAACAGGCATTGTTCACATTGCCGTAGGCAAGGTTTCTATGGACGCTGAAAAGATTGCCCAGAACATCGACGCGTTGATTTCTGAAATCGAGCGCAAAAAGCCGTCAGACGCTTCTGCCGACTACATCCGCACTATTTCAATCAGCTCTTCCATGGGCCCCGGCGTTTGGATCAACCACAAGGACGAGGAGTAAAAAATGGCAGTTCGTTCAAAGACAATTCAGCCGGCCAAAACAGCCGCTATCGAAGCCGCCAAGAAAACTCTCGGCGAATACAACGACTTTATTTTCGCGGATTATCGCGGCTTGACTGTTGAGCAAATCACAGCCTTGCGCGGAAAGCTTCGCGAAAAGAATTCCGCGATTAAGGTCATCAAGAACAACTTTGCCCGCATCGCGTTTGAAGGCATGGACATTAAGGACGTTGCCGAATACCTTACAGGCCCCACGGCTATCGCCATGGCCAAAGAGGACTCAAACGAGACAGCCAAGGTTTTGTTCGACTTCGCTAAAGAAGCCCCCGCTCTTAAGGTAAAGGGCGCTTTGGTCAACAAAGAGATTTACGATGTTGCCAAGATCGAGGCCTACTCAAAGGTTCCCGGCAAAAAGCAGCTTATCGCAATGCTTATGTCTGCCATCAACGGCCCTGCCCAAAAGCTCGCCGCCACATTGCAGGCTTATGTTGACAAAAAATCCAAGGAAGGCGACGCCCCCGCGGCCGCGCCCGCTCCTGCCGCTGAGGCTCCCGCAGCTCCCGCAGCTCCCGCGGCCGAAGCTCCCGCGGCAAACTAACGCATTTTTAGAACCGCTCTTTGCGGTTTCTTAAAAATTCCGCAGTCAGGCTTCATCAGCTGTCGACTGTCTGCGGATAAAAGCTCAAGGGCCTTTCTTGGAAGGGCTTTTGGCCGCGGCGGATTTCCGCAGCGAATATTAACTATTATGGAGAAGACAATATGGCAGCTTTGACAAATGATCAGATTTTGGACGCGATCGCGTCAATGAGCGTTCTGGAAGCCTCAGAACTCGTAAAGGCTATGGAAGAGAAGTTCGGCGTAACAGCCGCTGTAGCCGTAGCCGCCGGTCCCGCCGCTGGAGCCGCTGGCGCCGCCGCCGAGGACGAGCAGACAGAATTCGCTGTTAGCTTGGATTCATTCGACGCCGCCAAGAAGATTGGCGTTATCAAGGCCGTTAAGGCTCTTACAAACCTCGGACTTGGCGAAGCCAAGGCTTTGGTTGAAGGCGCCCCGAAGGTCCTCAAAGAGGGCTTGAGCAAGGCCGATGCCGACAAGTGGATTGCCGACATCACAGCCGCCGGCGGAAAGGCGTCTAAAAAATAAGGCGAGGCCTTATTTTTTAGATATCGAGAATTTGGAAGCCGCAACGCGTCTTCCAAATTCTCGCAAGTTTTCAACTCCCGCGTTTTGCGGGAGCGTTTTCGTTTTTTTGTTCTTTGTAATTATTTTTTTTAAGTCTTTTTTGGGCGGATTTTTTTGTGCTGAACAGAGTTTCTGTTTGTAGCAAAAGATTCTGACCTTTTATAAAACAACGGGGGACCTTAATGTTCGCAAAAAGCCGGACAATCAACCGTCAGTACTATGGCAAGGACATCAAGTCTTCAATGGATGTCCCAAATCTTATCGAGATTCAAACAGCGTCGTATGAATACTTCCTTCAGCGAAAAAATTTGGAAGAGGGCAAGCCTCTTCTTAACCAGGGATTGCAGGAAGCCTTCTCGTCAACATTCCCGATTGAAAGCCCCAACGGCGACATGACCCTTGACTACGAAAAGTACAGGCTTGACTTTGAGGGAATTAAGTGCTCTGAATTGGAATGCAAGCAAAAGGGCCTTACTTACGCGGTTCCTTTAAAGGCAGTCATCAACCTTATTTTTAAGGACACTGGCGCAATTCTCCAAAGAGAAATATATATGGGCGACATTCCGCTCATGACAGACCGCGGAACTTTTATCATTAGCGGAAACGAGCGCGTCGTCGTATCCCAGATTCACCGCTCTCCGAATGTAATCTTCAACTATGACAAGGGCGTGTGGGGAAGCCGCATCATTCCTTATCGCGGATCTTGGCTTGAGTTTGAAATTGACCAGAAAAAAGAATTGATTTTCGCGAAGATTGACCGCAAGAAAAAAATCTTGGGAACAATCTTCTTGCGCGCGCTCGGTTTTGAGAGCCGCGAAGAAATCATCAAGGTGTTCTACCAGACGGAAAAAGTCGCCGTAAAGAACAGCAACAGCGCTCGCGAAGCGATTGTCGGCAAAGTTCTTTCAAAGGCCATTTACATAAAGGATTCGGAGTCAGGCGAAGAAAAGAAGCTTTTTAAGGCCGCGACCCGTTTGCATCCGCATGACATCGACGACTTGATCGCCAACGGCGTCAAGGAAATCGAAGTCATCAAATTTGACACTCGCAAGAATCCCGACGACAAGGAAGAAAAGAATCTTTCTCTTGCCAGCGACATCATCATCAACTGCTTTGAGCGCGAAGAGATTAAGTTCGTAAAAGAAGGCAATGAGTCTGACGAGCCGACGAAAGAAGAGGCTTTGAGCGCCGTTTACAGCGTTCTTTTGCCCGGCGAGCCGATCACTTTTGAAAACGCGGAAAAGGACTTGGAGTCAATGTTCTTCTCTGACCGCCGCTACGACTTGGGCCGCGTCGGACGCTACAAGCTCAACAAAAAGTTTGACTACAATCCTCCGTTGGAAACGCACACTTTGGAAAAGCAAGACATCACCAACACGATGAAGTACTTGATCAAAGTTTACATCGGCGAGGAAACCAAAGACGACATCGACCACTTGGGCGCCCGCCGCATCCGTTCCGTCGGCGAATTGCTGACAAACAGCATCAAGACGGCTTTTGCGAGAATGGACCGCATCGCCAAGGATAGAATGCAGAGCAAGGAATTCGAAACTCTCAAACCCTCTGACTTGATTTCTTCAAAACCAATCAGCGCGGCTATCAAAGAGTTCTTTGGCTCGTCACAGCTTTCTCAATTCATGGACCAGATCAACCCGCTCGCCGAGCTTACCCACAAGCGCCGCTTGAACGCTTTGGGACCGGGCGGCCTTTCGCGCGACAGAGCAGGCTTTGAGGTTCGCGACGTCCACTACTCACACTACGGCCGCATGTGCCCGATTGAGACTCCGGAAGGACCGAACATCGGTTTGATCGTTTCGTTGGCCATTTACACGCGCGTAAACGATTACGGATTCCTTGAGGCTCCCTACCGCAAGATTGAGAATGGAAAGGCCACAAAGAAGATCGAGTACCTTTCCGCCATGGACGAAGACAAGTACTACATCGGCCAGGTAAGCGAAGGCATGAAGGCCGACGGCTCTTTCGCCACGGACATGATTTCTTGCCGCCACAGAGGCGACTATACAACTCGCGCTCCAAAAGACGTTCAGTACATGGACGTTTCTCCGCGCCAGGTTATTTCCGTTTCCGCCGCGCTCATTCCGTTCTTGGAGCACGACGACGCCAACCGCGCCTTGATGGGCTGCAACATGCAGCGCCAGGCCGTTCCGCTTTTGTTCCCTGAGCCGCCGCACGTCGGAACAGGCATGGAGCGAAAGTGCGCCTACGATTCCGGCGTTTTGGTTAAGGCCAAGCGCGCCGGCGAAGTCGTTAAAGTTACAAGCGAATGCGTGACTGTAAAGCCGGAAGGCGGAAAGCGCGGCGAGCTTGACGAATACGTTCTTCTTAAGTACCAGCGCACAAACAACGACACTTGCAACCACCAGCGCCCGACAGTTGAAGTTGGCGAAAAGGTTCAGGAAGGCTCGGTTTTGGCCGACGGACCCGCCACGTTCAACGGCGAGTTGGCGCTAGGCCGCAACATTCTTGTCGGCTTCGTTCCGTGGAACGGATACAACTATGAGGACGCCGTTCTTATCAGCAAGCGCGTTGTAAAAGAAGACATGTACACTTCCATCCATATCAAGGAATTCTCTGTTGAGATTCGCGAGACGAAGCTTGGTCCCGAAAAAATCATGCGCGACATTCCTAACACCGCCATGAAGAATCTTGACAACCTTGACGCGGAAGGAATCATCCGCATCGGCGCCAAAGTAAAGAGCGGCGACATCTTGGTCGGCAAAGTCACTCCCAAGAGCGAAGCGGAAACAACTCCCGAATTTAAATTGCTCAACTCAATCTTTGGCGAAAAGGCCAAAGACGTTCGCGACACTTCATTGCGCGTTCCGCACGGAGTTGAAGGCGTTGTAATCGACATTCAGCGCCTCAAGCGCAGCGAAGGCGACGACTTGAATCCTGGCGTTGACCAGGTTGTAAAAGTAATGATCGCCAACAAGCGCAAGCTCCGCGAAGGCGACAAGATGGCCGGACGCCACGGAAACAAGGGTGTTGTTTCCCGCATCTTGCCTGAAGAAGACATGCCCTACTTGGAGGACGGAACTCCGCTTGACGTTTGCTTGAACCCCTTGGGCGTTCCTTCTCGTATGAACATCGGACAGATTATGGAATCTGAGCTTGGAATCGCCGGAAAGTACCTCAACCAGTTCTTTGAGTCGCCGGTATTCCAATCGCCCAGCCAGGAGCAAATCGCCAAAAAGCTTGAGGAAGCCGGTCTTTCAAAAGACTGTAAGCAAATCGTTCGCGACGGCCGCACAGGCGAGCCTTTCGTTAACCCGATTTTTGTAGGCGTCATCTACTACATGAAGTTGCACCACTTGGTTGACGACAAGATGCACGCCCGCTCGACAGGACCTTACTCTTTGGTCACTCAGCAGCCGTTGGGAGGAAAAGCCCAATTCGGCGGCCAGCGCCTTGGAGAAATGGAAGTTTGGGCGCTCGAAGCCTATGGCGCCGCCAACACATTGCAGGAAATGATGACAATCAAATCCGACGATATGAACGGCCGCTCAAAAGTTTACGAGTCAATTGTAAAAGGCGAGCCTTCAACTCCCGCTGGAGTTCCGGAATCATTCAACGTATTGGTTCAGGAATTGCGCGGCTTGGCTCTTGACTTTACGATCTACGACGCTAAGGGCAAGCAAATCGCCCTTACCGAACGCGACCAAGAATTGATTGACAAGGCCTCTAGCGGCTTTGACAAGGGAGATGAATAATGCGCGATATCGAAGATTTTGACAGTATAAAAATAAAATTGGCCAGCCCGGACACGATCCGCGCGTGGTCTTACGGCGAAGTAAAAAAGGCCGAGACAATCGGCTACCGCACATTGCGTCCTGAGCGCGACGGACTTTTCTGCGAGCGCATTTTCGGCACGACTAAGGAATGGGAGTGCTATTGCGGAAAGTTCAAGTCTATCCGCTACAAGGGCGTGATTTGCGACCGCTGCGGCGTAGAAGTGACTCACTTTAAGGTTCGCCGCGAGCGCACCGGCCACATCGAGCTTGCCGCGCCGGTAAGCCACATTTGGTATTACCGCTCGGTTCCAAGCCGCATGGGAAAGCTTTTGGACTTGCCTGTTGGCTCATTGAAGAGCGTTTTGTATTACGAAAAATACATCGTAATCGATCCGGGCGAGACTGACCTTAAGAAAATGCAGCTCTTGAGCGAAGACGAATACCGCGAGGCCCAGGAGCGCTACGGCCAGTCATTTGTCGCCGGCATGGGCGCCGAGGCGATTAAGACTTTGCTTGAAGGCTTGGACCTTGACGCCTTGGCTGCGGAGCTTCGCGCCAAGATGATTGAAAAAGGCGCCAAGAGCGACAAGCATCTTCTTAGCCGCATCGAGATTGTCGAGAACTTCCGCTCTTCCGGCAACAAAGCTTCTTGGATGATTTTGGACGTTGTTCCTGTAATGCCTCCAGAGCTTAGGCCTATGGTTCAGCTTGACGGCGGCCGCTTTGCCACGTCTGACCTTAACGACTTGTACCGCCGCGTCATCAACCGCAACAACCGCCTCAAGAGATTGCTTGCCCTTAACGCGCCTGACATCATCATCCGCAACGAAAAGCGAATGTTGCAGGAAGCGGTTGACTCATTGTTTGACAACTCAAGAAGAAAGGGCCGCTCAATCAAGGGTGCCTCTAACAGGCCGCTTAAGTCAATCAGCGACATGATAAAGGGAAAGCAGGGCCGCTTCCGCCAGAACTTGCTCGGAAAGCGCGTTGACTATTCGGGCCGCTCGGTAATCGTCGTCGGCCCTGAGCTTAAGCTTTGGCAGTGCGGCCTTCCGACAAAGATGGCGCTTGAATTGTTCAAGCCCTTCATTATGAAAAAATTGATGGACAAGGGAGTCGCCTTTAACCTTAAGAAGGCCAAGCTCTATGTTGAGCAGGAAGCCCCTGAAGTCTTCGCCGTCCTTGACGAGGTTGTAAGCGAGCATCCGGTATTGTTGAACCGCGCTCCGACATTGCACCGTCTGGGAATCCAAGCCTTTGAGCCTGTATTGGTAGAAGGAAAGGCGCTCAAGCTGCACCCGCTTGCTTGCAAAGCCTTTAACGCTGACTTTGACGGCGACCAGATGGCCATCCACGTTCCGCTTACGCAAGCCGCGCAAATGGAATGCTGGACATTGATGCTCAGCGCCCGCAACTTGCTTGACCCGGCCAACGGCGGAACAATCGTCTATCCGTCTCAGGACATGGTGTTGGGAATCTACTATATGACTTCGGTCAAGCCTCATGCCAAGGGAGAGGGCAAGCGTTTTTCTTCCGCTGACGAAGTTCGCATGGCCGCCGAGTGCGGAAACATCGAATGGCAGGCTAAGATTAAGGTTCCCGCTCCCAAGGATTCTTTCGACGAAGGAAAATTCAAGAAGGGCGACTTGATTGAAACTACTGCCGGAACATTGGCCTTTAACGAGGCTATGCCCGACGAAGTCAATTATGTAAACGAACAGTACGGCGACAAAAAGCTTAAGAGCATGATTGAGAAAGTCTACCACGACAAGGGCTCTTGGCTTACAATTCAAATGCTTGACGCCATCAAGGCTGTTGGTTACAAGAACGCGACATTCTACGGCGCGACGCTTTCTATGGACGACATTCTCGTTCCTAAAGAAAAGAAGGAAATGGTCGACAAGGCCAACAAGGAAGTAGAGGAAATCGTTCGCCAGTACACTGACGGACGCATTACGGAAGAGGAACGCTACAACAAGGTAACCGACATCTGGCAGCGCACAAACGAAAAGCTCACTGACGTAATGTACGAACAGCTTGAAAAGGACAAAGACGGCTTTAACACAATTTACATGATGGCCAAATCCGGCGCCCGCGGTTCCAAAAAGCAGATTTCACAGCTTGCGGCTATGCGCGGCTTGATGGCCAAGCCTAACGGAGACATCATTGAATTGCCTGTACGCTCTAACTTCTATGAAGGCCTTTCGGTTATCGAATACTTCATTTCAACAAACGGCGCCCGCAAAGGTTTGTCGGACACCGCTCTTAAGACAGCCGACGCCGGTTACATGACCCGCCGCTTGGTTGACGTTGCCCAAGACGTTGTCATCAACGAAGAGGATTGCGGCACGATCAACGGAATCGATTACTCCGCCATTAAGGACGGCGACGAAATCATTGAGCGCCTGTCTGACCGAATTGAAGGCCATTTCACAATCGAGCGAGTCGTTCACCCGATTACCGGCGAGGTTTTGTGCGACGTTAACTCTTACATCGACGAAAACTTGGCCAAGAAAATCGAGGAGGCCGGCGTTGAAAAAGTCAAGCTTCGCACTGTTCTTACTTGCGAAGCCAAGCATGGCGTTTGCGTAAAGTGTTACGGAAAGAACTTGGCCCGCAACAAGGTTGTCGAAATCGGCGAAGCGGTCGGAATCGTGGCCGCCCAGTCTATCGGCCAGCCTGGCACCCAGTTGACTCTCCGAACCTTCCACGCCGGCGGCGCCGCTTCTAAGGTAACTCAGGACAACAACATTGTTCTTAAGTTCCCTGCGATTATCGACAAGATAGAGGGAACCAGCGTTCAGACTAAGGAAGGCCGCTTGTTCACTCGTAAGAGCAAGATGATTGTAACTCGCATCATTGACAGCATTGAAACAAAAGACGGAAAGCTTGCCGTAAAAGACGGAGACCGCGTCCTTAAGGGAACGGTTTTGTTCAGCTCTAAGAACGGCGACCTTGCCGCTAAAGAAAATGGAATCATCCTTATCAAAGACAAAGCTCTTTACCTTATCGGAAACGAACAAAAGCAAGAAATTGCCAACGGTTCAATCATCTCTGTTAAGGAAGGCCAGATTGTCGAAAAGGACGCTGTCATCGGAACTTTGCTTGACGCTTACTCTGAGCCGATCATCGCTGAAAACGACGGATACATTCACTTTGAGGACATCGACGATTCGACAGTTGAGTCGCATGTTGACGAGCAGTCCGGCGTTGTGGAGCGCACCATCAGCGACTTGCACCTTGACGAGCGCCAGCCGCGCATTCACATCACTGACGAAGACGGAAACGAGCTTGGAAGCTACTATTTGCCGGCCGGCGCCATTCTTAGCGTTGACGACAAGCAAAAGGTTAGCGCGGGCGTTGTTTTGGCAAAAATGCCTAAAGCCGCCCAAAAGTCAAACGACATCACCGGCGGTCTTCCGCGCGTATCTGAATTGTTCGAAGCCCGCAAGTCCGTCAGCCCCAGCGTCTTGTCGCAGATTTCCGGAACTGTTAAGTTCAAGGATCTTAAGAAGGGCAAGCGCGTAATCGCGGTAGAAGACAAGTATGGCCGTGTATACGAGCACCTTGTTCCAATCTCCAAGCGAATGCTTGTTCGCGACGGCGACAAGGTTGAAGCCGGCGAGCAGCTTTGCGACGGACAGCCAAGTCCTCACGAGATTCTTGCGATTAAGGGCGAGAACGCTTTGCAGAATTACTTGATGGACGAAATCCAGCAGGTGTACCGCGCGCAGGGCGTAAGCATCAACGACAAGCACATCGGAATTATCGTGCGCCAAATGTTGCGCAAGGTTGAGATTGTCGCTGTTGGCGACACCCGCTTTATCTTTGGCCAGCAGGTTGACAAGTACCGCTTCCGCGAAGAAAACGCTCGCGTTATCGCCGAAGGCGGACAGCCGGCTGTAGGCCGCCCAATGTTCCAGGGAATCACAAAGGCTTCGTTGAACGTAGACTCTTTCATCTCCGCGGCTTCGTTCCAGGAGACTACAAAGGTTCTTACCAACGCGGCGATTTCCGGTTCAGTGGATCCGCTCCGCGGCGTAAAGGAAAACGTAGCCATTGGCCACATGATTCCGGCCGGAACAGGCATAAGGAATTACAAGGGCGTAAAGGTTTACGACTCTGGCGACCAGGACTTGGACATCCAGATGAACGAAATCATCGAGCGACGCAGGATTGAAAAAGAGCTTGCCGAAGCTGAGGCCGAGCGCGAAAAGGAAGCCGCCACCGCCAGCTTTGACAATGAGGACCAGGATTGAACAAGCAGCGTCCGGGCAACGCCTTAGGACGCGGCGAAACCGCTCGAAACAACTATTAAGGTTGTTCGAGCGAAAACACGAGCGGAGCGCTACTTGACCAAATCGCGAGATTTTGTTAAAGTAGCCGTTACCGCTATAAATGAATTTAACCGGGGGTGCTGCCCGGCAATTTATAAAGGAGACATTTTTAGATGCCTACAATTAACCAATTGATTAAAAAGGGACGCAAAACCGCTGCCAACAGGACCAAATCCCCCGCGCTTGAGTCTTGTCCGCAGAAGCGCGGCGTTTGCACGCGCGTTATGACGGTAACTCCCAAAAAACCGAATTCGGCTCTCCGCAAGGTTGCCCGTGTTCGCTTGAGCAACGGAATCGAAGTCACGGCTTACATTCCTGGAATCGGACACAACTTGCAGGAGCACTCAGTAGTATTGATCCGCGGCGGCCGCGTTAAGGACCTTCCTGGCGTTCGCTATCATATTATTCGCGGAACAAAAGACACTCTTGGCGTTGACGGACGCAAGCGCGGCCGCTCAAAGTACGGCGCCAAAAGGCCTAAGGCATAATGGAGGACTAGTATGGGAAGACATAAGAAATCTGTCAACCGCCCGATTGTGCCGGATTCACGATACAACAGCCAAGTTGTTTCAAAATTCGTTACTCGCATGATGTTGGACGGAAAAAAGGACATCTGCACTCGCATCGTTTACGAAGCGATGGACAAGCTTAAGGCCAAGACCGAAAAGGATCCTTTGGAAGTGTTCCTCAAGGCTCTTGAAAACGTTAAGCCCCAAGTGGAAGTTAAATCACGCCGTGTAGGCGGCGCGACATACCAGGTTCCGGTTGAAATCCGCGACACCCGCAAGGAAGCCCTCGCCATGAGATGGATCATCGACGCAGCCCGCAACCGCAATGGTCACGGAATGGCCGACACTCTCAGCGCCGAGCTTTTGGACGCCTTCAACAACACTGGTTCTGCCTACAAGAAAAAGGAAGACACCCACAAGATGGCCGAAGCCAACAAGGCTTTCGCCCACTACCGCTGGTAGGATTAAAGGCGGTAGTTGTACCGCTGGTAGTCATCCTTCGGAAAGCCGCCCTTCGGGGCGGTTTTTTTTTCAAAAAAACTTTCGTTTTCTATTGACCAAACTGTCAAAATTCTATATATTTCTTAAACCTATCTTTGGTTCTTTGAGAGTCAGGCGGAATTTACAATTCCGGCGGAACCGTAAAGTTAGCGGCAAAACGCTTTCAGGTTTCGCGGTTCTTGGGTGGAATGCCTTGTTGTCAACAGGGCAATAGAACTTCCATACGGGGATTTCTGCGGCGGCTTTTCTTTTCAGAAAGGCGCCCGCGGCTCAGAGCGCCAAACCGGTTGCCAGCGACGGCAATGAACAGGTGGTGTCGGCCATAAATGTTCCGAAATTATGGAGCGTTATGTTAGAAATTATTTCTTTTACCGTCATTAACGTTCACCAAACAGTCGCATAAAAAAGAGATGTGTATGCGAATCCGAGTTCTTTCTTCGAAAGCGCGAGGGTTCTGGTTTAAAGCGCAGCACATAAAACATTTTTAAAATGTCGGCAAAAGGGTTTGCCGGCAAGGAGAAAAACATGGCAAAGGAGAAGTTCGAAAGAACCAAACCTCACATGAACGTTGGTACTATTGGTCACGTAGACCATGGTAAGACTACATTGTCGGCGGCTATCACAACGTACTGCGCTAAAAAGTACGGTGACCACGCCCTCAAGTATGATGAAATCGACAACGCTCCGGAAGAGAAAGAGCGCGGTATTACAATCAATACCCGCCACCTTGAGTATCAGTCAGACAAGCGCCACTACGCTCACATTGACTGCCCGGGCCACGCCGACTACATCAAGAACATGATCACTGGAGCCGCTCAGATGGACGGCGCCATCCTCGTAGTCGCCGGTACAGACGGCGTTATGCCCCAGACAAAGGAGCACCTTTTGCTTGCCCGCCAGGTAGGCGTACCCAAGATCATCGTATTCTTGAACAAGGCTGACATCGCCGACCCCGACATGCTCGAGCTCTGCGTTGCCGACGTTCAGGAAACTCTCGAAAAGTACGGATTCTCTGGAGACACTCCGATTATCACTGGTTCAGCTTTCAAGGCTTTGAACGAGTCTGAGAACCCCGAAAACACAAAGTGCATCGAAGAATTGCTCACAGCCATGGACACATGGTTCGACGACCCCGTTCGCGACGAGGCCAAGCCCTTCTTGATGCCGATTGAGGACATCTTCACAATCTCTGGACGCGGAACTGTAGTTACAGGACGCATTGAGCGCGGCGTAGTAAACATGAACGACGCCGTTCAGATTGTTGGTATCCGCCCCACACAGGACACAACTGTCACTGGCATCGAAATGTTCCAGAAGACTTTGGATCAGGGCATTCCGGGCGACAACGTTGGTATCCTTCTCCGCGGCGTTGAAAAGAAAGACGTCGTTCGCGGACAGGTTTTGGCCAAGCCCAACTCAATCCACCCGCACACAAAGTTCGAGGCCCAGATTTACGTTTTGACAGCCGAAGAAGGCGGACGCGCAAAGCCGTTCTTCTCTGGATACCGCCCTCAGTTCTACTTCCGCACAACGGACATCACTGGAACTGTAGAGTTGGGAGCCGGCGTTGAAATGGTTAACCCGGGCGACAACACAAAGATTACAGGTGAATTGATTCACCCGATCGCTATGGACGAAGGCCTCAAGCTCGCTATCCGCGAAGGCGGACGCACAATCGCCTCTGGCCAGGTTACAAAGATCATCGAGTAGTTAGTTGCAATTTAAGAACAGGGCCTTGGCGCCCTGTTCTTAAATATTTTTTTTGGAGGAATCATGGCTAGTGGCAAAATCCGCGTTCGACTTCGCGCCTTTGACGTAGAGTTGATCGACCAAAGCGCAAAAGCCATCGTGCAAACAGTTCAGAAAGCTGGAGCAAAGGTCGCAGGACCCGTTCCGCTTCCTACAAGAATCAATAAGTTTACCGTGCTTCGTTCACCTCACGTAAACAAGAAGTCACGCGAGCAGTTTGAAATGCGCACGCACAAACGCCTTATTGACATTTTGAATCCTTCTTCTGATGTAATGGATTCTTTGATGAAGCTTGAACTGCCAGCCGGTGTAGATGTAGAAATTAAACAATAAGCGTTGTAGGCTAAAGCCGGCAGCGCTTGTTGCAATAAAAAAAGGCACGGTCCCGTGGATCCGGGATGGCGACCTATAGGAGATTTTCAGATGAAAGGTCTGATAGCGAAAAAAGTGGGCATGACCCAGGTATTCGACGAAAGCGGCAACCTGACACCAGTAACCGTGATCCGCGTTGAGCCTAACACAGTCGTTGCCACAAAGAAAAAGGAAAACTGCGGATACGACGCCGTTGTTCTTGGCCTTGACGATTTAAAGCCGTCAAAGGTCTCGAAGCCGTACGCCGGACAGTTTACAGAGAACGTTACTCCCAAAAGAACATTGAAAGAGTTCCGTGATTTTGAAGGCGAAGTTAAGATTGGCGACCAAATCGGCGTCGAGCTTTTTGAACAGACTCGCTTTCTTGACGTTACAGCCACTTCCAAAGGAAAGGGCTTCCAGGGCGTAATGAAGAGATGGGGCTTCCACGGAGGACGCGCCACTCACGGTTCAAAATTCCACAGAGAGCCGGGCGGAACAGGCGAGTGTACAACTCCTGGCCACAGCTTCAAGAACATCAAGTTGCCTGGACGCATGGGCACGGAGCGCGTTACGGTTCAAAACCTTAAGATCGTTAAAATCGATCCCGAATTGAAGGTTATCATGGTTCGCGGGGCTGTCCCCGGGAATAAAAACTGCACGCTGATCGTCAAGTCCGCGGTTAAGAAATAAGGCGGAGGAAAAGATTTATGGAAAAGAAAGTCTATTCAACCGATGGAAAAGAGCTGCGTACAATTACACTCGACGACAAAGTATTCGGCCTTCCGGTAAATGAAGACGTCATTTACTACGCCATCACAAACGAATTAGCAAACAAGCGTGTTGGAACGGCTTGCACAAAGACTCGTGCCGAAGTGCACGGATCTAACAAAAAGCCGTATAAACAGAAGGGAACAGGAAACGCCCGCCGCGGTGACAAGAAGTCTCCGATTACGGTTGGCGGAGGAACTATCTTTGGACCCAAGCCCAGAGACTACAGCTACTCTCTTCCCAAAAAGGAAAAGCGCCTTGCTATGAAGTCTATCTTGAGCATGCAGGCTCAGTCTGACAGGCTTACTGTAGTTGAGGATTTCACTGTAGAAAGCGGAAAGACTAAAGACTTGGTCAAGATTCTTGACAATTTCGCCAAGGACGAGCGCACTGTAATCATCCTTAAGGATGACGACGCCAAGATCAAGCAGGCTGGACGCAACCTTTACAATGTGCATTTCCTTTCATACAACCGTCTCAGAGCGCATGATTTGTATTACGGCCGCAAGGTAATCTTGCTTGAAAGCGCCGCCAAGAATCTTAGCGACTTTTACGCGGATAAAAAGGAGGCTGAATAATTATGGAATTCACAGACATTCTTATTGAGCCGGTAATCACTGAAAAAGCCAACGCCCTTCGCGAAGAGAACAAGTATGTTTTCATCGTTCGCCCGGACGCCAGCAAGATTCAGATTAAGGAAGCCGTAAGAAAGCTTTTCAACGTAAAAGTTCTTTCTTGCACGACAATCAACGTAGCCGGAAAAGTAAAGCGCCTTCGCGGAAGCAAGGGCATGACAGCCAGCTACAAGAAGGCCATTGTGCGCGTAGCCGATGGCGAAACAATTAAGTTGTTCGAATAGAACAATAGATAACTAAGGGGAATCAGATGGCTCTTAAAGTATTTAAGCCAATTACACCTGGTACTCGCGGACGTGTTGACCTCCGCAGGGACGACCTGACAGCCGACAAACCCGAAAAGAAATTGACGTCAGGCAAATCTTCCCGCGGCGGACGCGGCGCTGGCGGACGCATTTCAGTGCGCCACCAGGGCGGCGGTCACAAGCAGAAGTACCGCATAATTGATTTCAAGCGAAACAAGCACGGAATTCCGGGAACTGTTCATTCAATCGAATACGATCCCAACCGCAGCGCCAACATCGCTTTGATTTATTACGCCGACGGAGACAAGCGCTATATCATCGCGCCCAAAGGCCTTACCGTTGGAATGAAGATTATGGCCGGCGAAAACGCCGCTCCTACAGTTGGAAACGCTTTGCCGCTTGGCGAGATTCCGGTAGGCTTTACAATTCATAACATCGAGTTGAACCTTGGCCGCGGCGGACAGCTTGCCCGCTCTGCTGGAGCTTCAGCCCAGATCGCCGCCAAAGAAGGCGACTATGTTGTAATCCGCCTTCCTTCAAGCGAATTGCGCAAAGTTCACGCCAGATGCTATGCGACCATCGGCGTTGTAGGCAATGAAGACCATATGAACGTTCAGCTTGGAAAAGCCGGACATCGTCGCTGGATGGGCGTTCGTCCTACTGTTCGCGGTATGGCGATGAACCCTGTAGATCACCCGCTTGGTGGTGGTGAAGGCGCAGGCAAAGGACGCAATCCGGTTACTCCGTGGGGTCAGCCTTGCAAGGGTTACAAAACCCGCAACAAGCGCAAGACGTCGAGCAATTTTATTATTTCACGTCGCAAGAAATAGGCTAGGAGTTAACTGTGTCAAGATCTGTTAAAAAAGGGCCTTTTGTTGAAAAATCGCTCTACAAAAAGATTATCGAAATGAATAAGTCTGGAGCCGCGGACAAGAAAATGGTAAAAACATATTCTCGCTGCTCCACAATTATTCCTGAGATGGTTGGAAACACCATTTCTGTTCACAACGGAAAGTCATGGATTCCGGTATACATTACGGAAAACCTCGTCGGCCACAAGCTTGGCGAGTTCGCTCCGACGCGTGTATTCCGCGGACATGGCGGAACTGATAAAACAGCCGCTAAGGCTCCTGCCGCGGCTAACGCGGCTAAATAAAGGTGGATATTATGGCAGAGAAAAAAGGCTATGTAGCCACTACAAAATTCCTTATTGCGTCTCCTACAAAGGTTCGCCCTGTAGCTCACGCAATTTCCAGAATGCCTTGTTCAAAAGCCGTGGCTGTTCTTGAGAACATGCCGCAGAAGGGCGCCAAGCTTATCGGCAAGACTTTGAAGTCTGCCATGGCCAACGCTCTTGTCGCTAACGACAAGTTGGATGAAGATATGCTCTATGTAAAAGAGATTCGCGTAGACGAAGGTCCCAGACTCAAGAGAATTTGGTGCCGAGCTCGCGGAAGAGCCGATCAGTTGCTCAAACGCATGTGTCATATTACCGTCACAGTTGCTGAAAAGGCGGGGGAATAAAAAGTGGGTCAGAAAGTTAATCCGATTGGTTTGCGCTTGGGCGTAAACAAAACATGGCAGTCCCGTTGGTATGCGGATCCTCGCGAATACGCAGACTTGGTTTTGGAAGATTTTAAGATCAGAAAGTTGGTTGGAGACCTTCCTGAATGCAAGGGCGCGGATATTGCCGAAATAGAAATTGTGCGCCACCCGCAGCGTGTTACTATCGTAATTCACACTGCCCGCCCCGGTGTCATCATCGGCGTAAAGGGAGCTACAATTGAAAAAATCAGCGCTGACATTCAAAAGCAGCTTACAAAGAAAGTTCAGATCAAGATTAAAGAAATTAAACGCGGCGATTTGAACGCTTCTTTGATTGCCCAGAATATCGGCCGCCAGCTTATGGGACGCGGCTCGTTCCGCAAGGCTCTTAAGCAGTCAGCCTCCAACGCAATGCGCGCCGGAGCCCAGGGAATCAAGATTCGCTTGGCCGGACGCCTTGGCGGAGCTGAAATGAAAAGGACAGAGGAACACAAGGAAGGACGCGTTCCTCTTCACACTCTTCGCGCTGACATTGACTATGGCACGTTCGAAGCCCTCACGACTTACGGCAAGATTGGCATCAAGGTATGGGTTTACAACGGAATGAACTATGGTCACGAGCAGAACGAAGACGCAGGTCAGATGGTAAGAAAACCAAGACGCGACCGTCCTCAGCGTTCTTCTGATAAGTCTGAGTCTGAAAAGCAGACAAAAGATACTGTCGCAAAGGCAAGGAGTTAAGGATGCCACTAGCGCCAAAAAGAGTAATGCACCGCAAGGTGCAGCGCGGAAAGCAGCACGGTTTTGCTACCCGCGATAATCATATTGACTTTGGCGAAATCGCTTTGGTCGCTATGGAGCCGGCTTGGCTTAACGCTCGCGTTATCGAAGCCTGCCGTGTTGCCATAAGCCGCAAGCTTGACCGCAAAGGCAATATTTGGATTCGTGTATTCCCGGACAAGCCGATTTCTAAGAAGCCGGCTGAAGTCCGCATGGGTAAGGGTAAGGGCGCCCCTGAGTTCTGGGCTGCCAACCTTAAGCCCGGAATGATTTTGTTTGAAATCGGCGGCGTTGACATCAAGTTGGCCGAACAAGCCTTGCGCTTGGCCAGCGCCAAATTGCCGGTTTTGACAAAGATCGCTTTTAGGCCCACACACGCGTAACGGAGGAATAAGATGGCTGATTCAAAGAAAAAGAACACAGACAAAGAACTGTCTTACGCCGAATTGGTTGCGCGCCGTGACGAGCTTAAGCAGAAATACATGGAATTGAGATTCAAGATGATTGTTTCTCATGTAGACAATCCGATGGAAAAACGCAACATGCGCCGCGAAATCGCCCGCTTGAATACGTTCATCACTCAGAAGGCCGCCGCCCAAAAGGCTGAAGCCGCTGAAGCAAAGAAGTAGGAGTTGACCCATGGCAGAAGAACAGAAAGCTGTAAAAAGCGCCAAGCGCTCTTATGTAGGACTTGTAACTAGCGACAAAATGGACAAGACCATCGTCGTTTCAATTTCTACAAAGCGTATGGATCCTCTTTACAAGAAATATGTTTTGAGAACCAAGAAGTGCAAGGCTCATGATGAAAAGAATGAAGCCCACATTGGCGACAAAGTTAAAATTGTTGAGTGCCGTCCTTTGAGCAAAGACAAGAGATGGCGCTTGGAATCAATCGTTGAACGAGCGAAGTAAGGAGGCGAAGTTATGATTCAAATGCAGTCATGCATGACAGTAGCCGACAACTCCGGCGCCAAGGTTGCCCAGTGCATCAAGGTGCTTGGCGGCACTCACCGCCGCTATGCTGGCATCGGCGATATCGTAGTGGTGGCCATCAAAGAAGCCATTCCTACATCAACAATTAAAAAGGGTTCTATCAAGAAGGCGGTTATCGTCCGCCAAGCCAAGGAATACCGCCGCCCGGACGGAACATACATCCGTTTTGACGACAACGCCTGCGTAATCGTAGACGATTCCAAGAACCCCGTTGGAAAGCGTATTTTTGGACCTGTAGCCCGCGAACTTCGTGACAAGGATTACATGAAGATTATTTCGTTGGCTCCGGAAGTTTTGTAAGGAGTGTAGGGTATGCTTAAGAAGTTCAAGATTCACAAAGACGATACAGTACAAGTCCTTACAGGAAAAGACAAGGGCAAGCAAGGAAAAGTTGTCCGCGTCGTCACCAAAAAGGACGCTGTAATTGTTTCTGGCGTTAACTTGGTAAAGAAGGCTATGAAGAGACGCAGCCAACAGGATGCCGGCGGCATCGCTGAGGTTGAAGCGCCTATTCATATTTCAAACGTTGGAATCGTTTGCCCCAAATGCAAACGCCCTGTAAAAATTGGTTATAAGCTTGACGGAGACAAGAAAACTCGTGTCTGCCGCAAATGTGGAGAAGCGCTATAATGGCAAATTACGTACCCCGGCTTAAGAAAGTCTATAAAGACACTATCGCTCCCGAACTCTTTAAGGAGTTGGGATACACATCACCCATGCAGATTCCTGCGATCAAAAAAATCGTAGTTAGCATGGGCGTTGGCGAAGCTCTCGGAAATAAGAAACTTCTTGATGCCGCAGTTGCTGACTTGACACAAATCACAGGTCAGAAAGCGGTCAAGACAAAGGCAAAGAAATCGATTGCCAACTTCAAACTTCGTGAGGGCGCAGAAATCGGCGCTATGGTGACATTGCGCGGAACAATTATGTATGAATTTTTGGACCGCTTGATCAATGTCGCCCTTCCGCGCGTTAAGGACTTCCGCGGCATCAAGGCGACTGGCTTTGACGGTCACGGAAATTTCTCTCTTGGAATTACGGAGCAGATCATTTTCCCCGAAATCGACTTTGACAAAATCACTAAGATTGCGGGTATGAATATCACTATCGTAACAAGCGCAAGAACTGACAGCGAGGCCCGCGCTTTGCTTAACAAGTTCAATATGCCCTTTAGAAAGTAAACGAGGAAGTCATGGCTAAAAAATCGATGATTATCAAAGCAAAGCGCGCTCCCAAGTACTCGACTCGTCAGTACAACAGGTGCCAGCTCTGCGGACGTCCTAGAGGATATCTCCGCAAGTTCAAGATGTGCCGTCTTTGCTTCCGCAAGTATGCTAGTGAAGGTTTGTTACCCGGCGTAACAAAGTCAAGTTGGTAGTGGTAGGAGAAGTAATATGAGCGCATCAGATCCAGTAGCAGATATGCTTACAAAAATCCGCAATGCGGTGATGGCCCGCCACGAGAAAGTGGATATCCCGGCGTCAAAGTTGAAGTTGGAAATTGTAAAAATCCTCAAGACTGAAGGATACATCAAGAACTTCAAGAAAGTTCAGGAAGACGGAAAGAACACAATCCGCATCTTCCTCAAGTACGATGACAAGAATGAACCGGTTATTCACGGAATTGAAAAGATTTCAACTCCTGGCCGCCGTGTTTATTCAGGTTATAAAGATCTGCCCCGCGTCCGCAACGGATACGGTTCAGTAATCGTTTCGACATCAGCTGGCGTTACAACTGGAAAGAAGGCGTCAGAGAAGATGGTCGGCGGCGAATTAGTCTGCAAAGTTTGGTAATAGGAGGAAGAAGATGTCTAAGATTGGAAAGCTTCCTGTTGCCGTTCCCGCCGGCGTAACGGTTGCGATTAAGGACAACGAGATTTCTGTAAAGGGAGCCAAGGGCGAGCTTAAGCAGAAGTTCAGCAAGAATGTTGAAGTTGTCTTTGAAAACAATGAGATTACTGTAAAGACGCTTAACGCAAGCCGCCAGGCCAACGCCGACCACGGTTTGTACCGCGCCCTTATCAACGACATGGTAAAGGGTGTGACAACAGGCTTTACAAAGTCTTTGGTTATTAACGGAGTAGGTTTCCGCGCCGAAGTCAAGGGCAAGGAACTTGTAATGAACTTGGGCTACTCAAACGATTTTATCGCCGTAATTCCCGAAGGAATCACGGTGGCTGCCGATCCTTCTGGAAAGATTGACATTTCTGGAATCAACAAGCAGCAAATCGGCGAATTCTGCGCCCAAATCCGCAAGTTGCGCCTTCCTGAGCCTTACAAAGGAAAGGGAATCCGCTATTCTACTGAAGTTATTAGACGCAAAGTCGGTAAGACTGGCGTTAAATAAGGACGGGCGACATGATTAGAAAACTTAACGACAAAGATAGAAAGCGCCTTCACAGAAAGGTTCACATCCGCAAGACTGTTTACGGAACGGCTGAGCGCCCCCGCATGACAGTCACTCGCAGCAACAAGAACCTTTATGTACAGGTAATCAATGACGACGAGGGAAAGACTCTTGCCGCCATTTCTACGATGGAAAAAGATTTTGCGAGCGTCAAGCCGACAGTTGAAGGCGCCGCGAAACTTGGCGAAGCTTTTGGCCAGCGCCTTAAGGAAAAGAACATTACCACAGTGGTTTTTGACCGCAACGGTTATCTTTACCACGGCGTTGTAAAGGCTCTTGCTGACGGTACTCGCAAAGCGGGCATCATATTCTAGGAGATACTATGGAACGCCAGAATAAATTTGACAAAGAGCCTAAAGAGAAAGAGTTTGTTGAAAAGCTCGTGACTCTTAACAGAACTTCTAAGACTGTAAAGGGCGGACGCAGAATGTCTTTTGCGGCGCTCAGCGTTGTAGGCGATCAGAAAGGCCGCGTTGGATACGGATTTGGCAAAGCCAATGACGTTACAGAGGCTATCAAAAAGAGCCTTGACCGCGCCAAGAGAAATCTTGTAACGCTTCCGATTAAGCGCGGAACTGTTCCGCACGACGTTATCGGAAAGTTCAAGAGCTCGGAAGTTCTTTTGCGCCCAGCCAGCGCCGGTACTGGAATCATCGCCGGTGGCCCTGTTCGCGCCATTATGGACGCGGCCGGTGTTACCGACATCATTTCTAAGTCGCTCGGTTCAAGCGCTTCTGTAAACGTTGTTCGCGCCACTTTTGACGCCATCGAGAACATGCTTGACGCTGCGACAGTTGCCAAGAACAGAGGCAAGACTCTGAGCGAGATGTGGGGTTAATCATGGCAAAACTTAAGATTACACTTGTAAAAAGCGTTATCGGACAAAAGCCCGCCAAGCGCGCCACTGTCCGCAGTTTGGGATTAAAGAAAATCAGTTCCTCTGTCGTGCAGGAAGACACTCCTTCTGTACGCGGAGCGGTGGCCTCTGTGGCTCACCTTGTAAAAGTTGAGGAGATCCAATAATGGCAGAATACAATCCAGTATTGACAGCGCCCGTAGGAGCTAACAAAAAGAGAAAAATTGTTGGCCGCGGCTCTTCATCAGGACTCGGAACGACAGCCGGCAAGGGCAACAAAGGCGCCCAGTCAAGAAGCGGTTCGCCCCAGCCATACGTTGGCTTTGAAGGCGGACAGATGCCTCTTTACCGCCGCATCGCCCAGCGCGGCTTCTCAAACTATCCTTTTAAGGTTGAGTATGATGTTGTAAACCTTTGCGACATCGAAGCCAAATACGCCGACGGCGAGACAGTAAGCAAGGAAACGCTCATTGCCAAAAATCTCGTAAAGTCTAAGAAGTCTTTGGTCAAACTCTTGGGAACAGGAAACATCACAAAGAAAGTTACTGTTTCTGTAGACAAGGTTTCAAAGACTGCCAAGGAAAAGGTTGAAAAGGCCGGCGGCTCTGTCGTCGAGGTTAAAAAGGCTGAAAAAACAGAAAAGAAAGACTAAGGCGGAATAAATGAATTCAATTGCGAACATGTTTAAAATTAAAGAACTCCGCAGCCGTCTTTTGTTTACTGTAGTTGTATTGGCTGTCTACAGACTTGGATGCGTTCTTACAATTCCGGGCGTGGACGCCGCAGCTTTGTTTGAATACTTTAACAACCTTGCCGCTCAGAACAACAACGCTTTTGCTAGTTACATGGACTTCTTTGTTGGCGGCGCGTTTTCTAACTTTTCTGTGTTCATGTTGGGCGTAATGCCCTTCATCTCTACGCAGATTATCATGCAGCTCCTTCTTATCATTTTCCCCTCAATGAAAAGAGCGGTTATGGAAGAAGGCGGCCAGCAGAGAATGCAGATGTGGACAAGAGTCGGAACGATTTTTGTCTGCGTCGTTCAGTCGTTTGCGGTTACAATCTACGCAAAAAACATTGGCGTCGTTTCGTTGAACAACGAAGTCGCCTTTAAGCTTCTTGCGATTCTTACCGTAACTACTGGTTCAATGGTAACAGTTTGGTTGGGAGATCAAATCACCGCCCGCGGAATAGGCAACGGCATTTCAATCATGATTTTTGCCGGCATCGTTGCCCGCATGCCTAGCGCTGTGGCCGAGCTTGCCGAGCAAGTTCGCAATGGCCAACTGAACATTGTTTTTGTTATTGTCGCCCTTATCATTTTTGTTGGGATCATTGCCCTTGTCGTGTTCGAAGAATCCGGCGAGCGCAAGATTCCTGTCAACTACGCCAAGCGCGTTGTCGGCAGAAAGATGTATGGCGGCCAGAACACATACATTCCCTTTAAAGTGAATCCGTCAAATGTAATTCCCTTGATTTTCGCTTCATCGTTTTTGACGCTTCCCTTGCAGCTTGTTTCTTCGATTGCCAGCAACTCCGGCGCTGCGAGATGGGTTCAAAAATTGGCTGTAATTTTGAATCCGACGGGAATTTGGTACAATTTGTTGTTAGTGGTTCTTATTATATTCTTTGCATACTTCTACACTCAGGTAACCCTGAACCCCACTGAAATAGCAAAGCAAATCCGGGAAAACGGCGGCTCCATTCCCGGAGTAAGAACTGACAAGACGGAAGAGTACTTGCAAAAGATACTTAACCGTTTGGTATTGCCTGGCGCTTTGTTCCTTGCGGCGATAGCGATATTGCCGACGGTCATCCAGCTGGTCTTTAAGTTCCCTCAGTCGGTAGCGATGCTGATGGGCGGCACTTCGTTGATCATTATGGTTGGCGTAGACTTGGATACAATGAGCCAGATTGAAGCCCTTTTGAGAATGCACCATCAAGATGGTCTTATGAAAAAGGGAAGAATTCGCTCAAGAAGCCTCTAGAATTTCTATTGGTTTTTTGGCCGAAGGGCTAGACTTAAATTGGCGAAATGTGCTATACTCGTGTTTCCCGATTGTAATTCATTGCGAATTGCCATAATCGGGAAATAACTATCACATTCCCAGGGGGACTTTTATGAAAGTACGAACCAGTGTAAAGCCTATCTGCGATAAGTGTAAGGTTATCAAAAGAAACGGCATTGTCCGCATCATTTGCGTTAACCCTAAGCATAAGCAGAGACAAGGTTGAGGAGTAACAGATGGCTCGAATTGCGGGAGTTGACCTCCCTAATAAACAGGTTAAAATCGCTTTGACTTATGTCTACGGCATAGGTCGCTCAGCGGCTCGCACAATCTGCAAAAAAGCGGAGATTAAAGAAGATACGCTGATGAATGATTTGTCTCAGGACGAGTTGACAAAACTCCGTGAAATTATCGACAAAGAGTACAAGGTTGAAGGCCGTCTCCGCTCGGAAATTGGCCTTAACATCAAGCGCCTTATCGATATTGGATCTTACCGTGGCCAGCGCCATCGCAAGGGACTTCCGGTTCGCGGCCAGCGAACGCGTACAAATTCAAGAACTCGCAAGGGTAAGAAGAAGACTGTTGCGAACAAGAAGAAAGCGTAAGGCGGAGGTAAACTAATTGGCTACTGTTAAAAAGAGAAAGGAAAAGAAGAGCGTTTACGAAGGAAACGTTTACATTCAGGCGTCTTTCAACAACACAATCGTAACAATTACTGACTTGAACGGCAACGCGCTTTCTTGGGCGTCAAGCGGCGGACTTGGATTCCGCGGCGCCAAGAAATCAACTCCTTTTGCCGCTCAGACTGTTGCCGAAACAGCTGTTCAAAAGGCTGTTAGCTACGGTTTGCGCGAAGTTCACGTATTCGTTAAGGGACCTGGCATGGGCCGCGAGAACGCTGTCCGCGCCATTGGAAATCAGGGACTTAAGGTTAAGTCTATTTCTGATGTTACGCCGATTCCGCACAACGGATGCCGCCCGCGCAAGACGCGCTCAATGTAATTCTTAAGGAGTAAACAATGGGTAAAAGCACGACGCCTATCCTTAAACGCTGCAAAAAATTGGGATTGAATCCGCTCGTTTTGGGCTACGGCAAAGTTAGCAAGAGAAACCAGAAAGAGACTCGCCGCAAGCGCTCTGAATACGCGCTTCAGCTTGACGAAAAGCAGAAGCTCCGCTTTATCTACGGAGTTCTCGAGCGCCAGTTCCGCCTTTACTACGAAATGGCTGTTAGAAAGCCTGGCGTTACAGGCGAAGTAATGCTCCAGTTGCTTGAATCTCGTTTGGACAATGTTGTGTACCGCCTTGGTTTTGCCAAGACTCGCAGCGAGGCCAGACAGCTTGTAAGCCACGGACACATTACAGTCAACGGCAAGAAAGTGGACATTCCGTCTTACTTGATTAAGGCCGGCGATGTCGTAGCGTTCAAAGAGAAGAGCAAGGCCTCTTCAAGCATCAAGAAATTGGTCGCTAGAATCGAAGAACGCAAAGTTCCCGCTTGGCTTGAAGCCGACAAGGATAATTTGTCAGGAAAGGTTGCTACTCTGCCGTCTCGAAGCGACATCGATTACGATGTAAAAGAGCAGCTTGTGGTTGAATATTATTCTAAATAGTAAGGAGTTCAAATGGCTCGCAAAAATCTGCTTAAAGGTTTTCAAAGACCTAAAGGCGTGCGTTTTGAGAATCAAGAAACCTCTCAGGCGAACTATGGAAAGTTTTATGCTTATCCGTTTGAACCCGGATTTGGCACGACAGTAGGAAATACCCTTCGTCGTGTTTTGCTGTCATCGATTCAGGGATACGCAGTTACTTCAATCAGAATCACTTCGTATGATTCTGACAATGTTCCGCACGTGATTTCAAGCGAATTTGAGGCAATTCCCAATGTGTCTGAAGACACTTTGGAAATCTTGAACAGCTTGAAGCAAACGCGCGTTCGCCTTGCCGGCGACGGTGAGCAGGACACAATTCTTTATGAATTCAAGGGTCCTGGAAAGGTAACGAGCAATGACCTCGAAAAAGAAGGCCAACTGGAAGTCTTGTCAAAGGACGTTCACTTGTTCACAATGATGGACGACGCCAAGCTTGACATGGAAATCCAAGTTGACTTGAATCGTGGATACGTTCCCGCGGAAACCAACGACAAATACATTGAAGTTGTCGGCACGATTCCGATGGACGCGATTTTCAGCCCGGTAAAAAAGGTTAAATATTCGATTGAACCTTGCCGCGTTGGACAGAGAAACGATTATGACAAACTTTGCCTTGAAATTTGGACTGACGGATCGATTGAACCGGCCGACGCTTTGAGCGAAGCCGCTAAGATCGCCAAAGAGCATTTTTCAGTATTCATCAATTTTGACGACAGCGATTCTTCTGGCGACGACGACATTGGCGAAGAGGACGAGAGAGTCCGCGCCTTGTTGAACACTCCGGTTGAAGAGCTTGAGTTGTCAGTTCGTTCTTCAAACTGCTTGAAGAACGCCAACATCCGCACAATCGGCGAATTGACAAAGAAGACTGAAGATGACATCGCCAAGACCAGAAACTTTGGCAAAAAGAGTCTTACAGAGATCAAAGAAAAGTTGCTTGAATGGAACTTGACTTTGGGCATGACGGACTACAGCTATCTTAAGGATGCTGTTAATTTAACTAAGAAGAAGGAAGAATCAGATGAATCATAGAACTGGTTTTAACGCGCTGAGCCGCACGACAGCGCATCGCCGCGCAATGTTGCGCAACATGGTTACTTCTCTTTTTAGATTTGAACGCATTACCACTACTAAGGCTAAGGCTAAGGAAGCGCGCAGAAAGGCAGAAAAGCTTGTAACACGCGCCAAAGTTGACAGCGTTCACAATCGCCGCGAAGTAGCAAAATATATCGCTGACGAAAAAGTTTTGAACAAGCTTTTTACTGAAATCGCTCCCCGCATGAAGGAACGCAACGGTGGTTACACACGCGTTCTTAAGTTGGGATTCCGCGAAGGCGACGCCGCTGACGTTGTAATCCTTGAGTTGGTTGACTACAAGCTTGACCAGGTTGAGGAAAAGAAGGCCGCCGCCAAAGCTAAGAAAGACGCTAAGAAAGCGGACAAAAAAGACGCCGCTAAGAAAGAAGCGAAGGAGAGCAAATAATGTCTAAAGCGCATCGTGGAACTGGACTTCGCAAGACCGCCAATCATGGCCGCGGCGAGTGTCCTATTTGCAAGACCAAGGGCATCAAGGTTCTTTATGAATACGACCTTGACGGCAAAAAGGTTATGATTTGCAAATTCTGCAAAGCTCACCTTAAGAACAAGGCTCGCCTTGAAAAGCCGGCTGCCGCTCCTGCGGACGCCGCTCCCGCCGCTGAAGAAGCCGCGGCCGAGGCTCCTGCCGCCGAAGCTCAGGCGTAAGTCTTTGGCTTGTAAACCGCGCGTTGACCGCGCGGTTTTTTTTTGCTGTTGTAAAGTGTTAAGGAAGCCGCGTTTTTCATAAAACTTAAAAAATTAAGTATTTTTTAAAGAAAAGCCTATTGACTAAAAACTTTGAATTCAGCAATATTATTTGCAAACAAAAGTTGTTGGAACGGCGTCCAGCCGGACTCCATAAGCTTTAAGGAGAATTGTATGAAAAAATTTGCTTTGGCAGCCATCGCGGCAGCCGCTCTTTTTGCCTTGGTTTCTTGCGGCAAGAAAGAGTCTGACAGCATCACAATCGGCGGCATCTTCCCGTTGAGCGGAAACGTAAGCGTTTACGGCGTTGAATGCAAAAACGGCATTGACTTGGCCATTGAGGAAATCAACGCTGCCGGCGGAATTAACGGAAAGAAAGTCGTTTTGGTCAGCGAAGACGATGAGGGAAATCCCGACAAGACAGTAAACGCTTTCCAGAAGTTGACGACAAAAGACGGAGTTAAGATTGTAATCGGCTCCCTTACTTCCGGCTGCACAAAGGCTGTTACAAGCCGCGCCCAGGCCCAGAAGATCGTTCAGATCGCTCCCGCCGCCACCGCTCCGGACATCACGGACGCCGGCGACTTTATTTTCCGCGCTTGCTTCATCGACCCCTTCCAGGGAACTGTAGGCGGAAAGTTTGCCATTGAAAACCTTGGCGCCAAGAATGCCGCCATCCTTTATGACATCGGAAACGACTACTCAGTCGGCTTGACAGAGAACTTTGAAAAGACATTCGTCGCGCTTGGCGGAAAAATCGTCGCCAAAGAGTCTTACGCCACAAACGACAAGGACTTTAACGCCCAGTTGACAAAGATTAAGACAGCCAACCCGGACGTTCTTTACCTTCCCGACTACTACAACGTAGTAAGCTTGATCGCCAAGCAGGCCCGCGCCCAAGGCATCAACGTTGCCTTTGTTGGAGCCGACGGATGGGACGGATTGACAAGCAACGCCGGCGACGAGGTTTTGAACGGCTTCTATTCTAACCACTATGCCGTTGACTCGACAAGCCCGGCTGTCCAAAAGTATGTCGCCGCTTTCCGCGCCAAGTACAACAAGGATCCCAACGCTTTTGCCGCTCTTGGATACGATTCAGTTTACCTTTTGAAGGACGCCATCGTTAAGGCTGGCAGCGCCGACGCGACAGCCGTAAAGAACGCCTTGGCTTCAATTCAGGGCGAATACGTTACAGGAAACCTTTCGTTTGACGCCAAGCGCAACCCGATCAAAGCCGCGGTTATGCTTGAGCTTGTCAAGGGCGACGACGGAAAGTTGGCCGCCGTTTACAAGACAACGGTTCAACCGTAATGGCTTGAATAAAAACGTAAAATGCTTTAATATATTTTAGCGCAATGAGGCGCTTGTTCCGCTAGTCGGGGCAGGCGCCTTTTTTATAGGAGAAAAAAAAGTGGACGGCGGTTCTTTGTTTTTGCAGCAATTCATCAACGGACTTTCGCTTGGAAGCATTTACGCGCTAATCGCGCTGGGCTATACGATGGTCTACGGAATTGTCACGCTGATTAACTTCGCGCACGGCGACATCATGATGATGGGCGCGTACGCGGGCTATTTTGCTTTGGTGGCTTTAGGAGCGACAAGCGGCGGATTTGCGGCGGCGCTTTTGGTGGCGATGGCATTCTGCGGCTTTTTGGGAGTCGCGATCGAGCGTTTGGCTTACAGGCCTTTGCGAAACGCGCCGCGCCTTAACTCCTTGATTACAGCGATTGCAGTTGAATTGATTTTGCAAAACATGATGCGCGTCCTTCCGTTCGCCGGTCCCGACCCCAAGCAGTTTCCGGCGCTCAACGTTCCGGCTATTGTGATTGGGCCTGTGTCGATTCCGGGAATAAAGGCTTTGGTGATTATAGCGAGCGTTTTGTTGATGCTGGCGCTTCACGTTTTGGTGAACTACACGCGGACAGGAAAGGCGATGCGCTCTGTAAGCTACGACATGCAAGCTTCAAGCTTGATGGGAATCAACGTAAACAAGACAATCGCAGTGACGTTCGCAATCGGTTCGGTGTTGGCCGGAGCGGGCGGCGTTTTGTACGCGAGCGCCTATCCGCAAGTCGATCCATTGATGGGATACATGCCGGGCCTTAAGGCCTTTGTCGCCGCCGTTCTTGGCGGAATCGGATCGATTCCCGGAGCGATGATTGGCGGAGTGATTTTGGGCATCGCCGAGACTATGACAAAGGGCTACGGTCCCAGCCAGTACGCCGACGCGATAAGCTTTGGCATTTTGATTTTGATTTTGTTGGTTAAGCCCACGGGCCTTTTGGGAAAGAGGAGGGTTATCAAGGTTTGATTATGACAAAGAACGTTAGAAACACAATTATATTGTTCGCGGTGGGAATCATCGCGACGGCGCTTCCGGCGGCCTTGATCGCGGCCGGGGCGATTGACGCTTACACGGCGCAGATTTTTTCTTTGGCTGGAATCAACGCGATAATGGCTTTGAGCGTTAACATCATTTGCGGAATCACGGGCCAGCTTTCTTTGGGACAGGCGGGCTTTATGGCCATCGGCGGATACTCGACGATTTTGCTTTGCACAAACGCGCATATCCCGCTTCCGCTTGCGATTCTTTTGGCCGCCGCGATTACGGCCTTCTTTGGATTTTTAATCGGCTTTCCGACGCTGCGTTTGGAAGGCGACTACTTGGCAATCGTCACGCTTGCCTTTGGAGAAATCATCCGCGTCTTCTTGGTCAACTTAAAGCAGTGGACCGGCGGCCCCAACGGAATTCAGTTCAACACGATTATGGTCTTTAACGCCGCGATCGCTTTTGCGGTTGTGACCGGAACGCTTGTAGTTTTAATCGCCTTGATTCAAAACTTTATTCGCTCGTCATACGGCCGCGCGATTCTTGCCGTGCGCGAAGACGAAATCGCCGCCAACTCAAGCGGCATCGGTGTTTTCCGCTACAAGATGATTGGCTTTGTGATGGCAAGCTTTGTGGCGGGCATTGGCGGCGCGCTTTACGTTTGCCTTATCGGCTTTATCAAGCCCGACCAAGCCGGCTTTACAAAGAGCATCGACTATTTGATTTTCGTAGTTTTGGGCGGAATGGGTTCCACCACCGGAAGCGTTTTGGCTTCTTACGTTTTGACTTACTTGCAGGAATTCTTGCGCTTCTTGCAAAACTACCGCTTGCTTTTCTATCCGGTCGTTTTGATTTTGGTGATGATATTCAGGCCGCAAGGCTTGCTTGGAACAAAAGAGGCGTCGTTTGTGAAAGCCTTTGACGCGGCGCGAAAGTTCCTCCAGAAAAAAACAAAGAAAAACAAGGGCGCGGAGGCAAAGTGATGGCGGACGAAAAGAAAATGGTTTTGCAGGCTTCCGGCGTTTCTATCGTTTTTGGAGGCCTTAGGGCGGTGAGCGACTTTGACTGCGCGCTTTACGAAGGCGAGCTTGTGGGCTTGATTGGCCCAAACGGCGCGGGAAAGACGACGGTGTTCAATATGTTGAGCGGCGTTTACACTCCGACCGAGGGACAAATAAATTACTGGGACAGGCGCGGAAAGGCCCGCGTGATAAACAAGTTCAATCCGGCGGAGCACTGCCGACTGGGAATCGCGCGCACGTTCCAAAACATTCGCTTGTTCGGAAACTTGACTGTCGAAGACAACGTGAAAGTCGCCTTGCACAATTTGCGTTCGTCAAATCCGATTGACGCGCTTTTAAGGACGAGCCGCTTTAGAAACGACGAAAAGCAAATGGAAGAGAAGGCCGACCTCTTGCTTTCTTTGTTCAAGATTGACTCAAAGAAAAAAGAGCTTGCCAAGAACCTTCCCTACGGTGAGCAGCGCAAATTGGAAATCGCGCGCGCGTTGGCCAGCGAGCCCAAAATTCTTTTGCTTGACGAGCCGGCCGCCGGCATGAACGGCCAGGAAACCGAAGACCTTATGAACATGATCGCCTTTATCAGGGAAAAGTTCAACTTGACGATTCTTTTGATTGAGCACGACATGAGATTGGTCATGGGCATTTGCGAGCGCATTATGGTTTTGGATTACGGCCGCATAATCGCGCAAGGAACGCCGGACCAAATCAAGACTAATCCTCAGGTAATTAAGGCTTACCTTGGACAGGAGGCTTTGAATGCTTAAAGTGCAAAAACTGTCGGTCAGCTACGGCGCGATAAACGCCTTGCGCGAAATCAGCTTTAACGTTGAGCGGGGCGAAATAATTTCTTTGATTGGCTCGAACGGAGCCGGAAAGACGACGACGCTTCACGCCGTGTCGAACATCATTAAAAAGCGCGGCGGTAAGATTGAGTTTGAGGGCGAGGACATCACAAATTTGGCGCCTGACCAAATAGTCCGCCGCCGCTTGATTCAAGTGCCGGAAGGAAGGCGCATTTTCTTGAACCTTAGCGTCCGCGACAACTTGGAAATGGGCGCCTTTACGAGAGGCGACAAGGCCGGAATCAAGGCCGACATGGAAAAGGTTTACGAGCTTTTTCCGCGTCTTAAAGAGCGAATCAACCAAATTAGCGGAACCTTGAGCGGCGGCGAGCTTCAAATGCTTGCGATGGGCCGCGGCTTGATGGCCCAGCCCAAATTGCTTTTGCTTGACGAGCCCAGCATGGGCTTGGCTCCGATTTTGGTCGACGAGATTTTTGAGATCATTCAAAAAATCAACAAGGCCGGAACGACGATTTTGCTGGTTGAGCAAAACGCCTTTAAGGCGCTTTCCATCAGCAACCGCGCCTACGTTTTGGAAACAGGCTCGATCACCAAGGACGGTGACGCCAAGGAATTGGCCAAGGATCCTGCGGTCAAGGAAGCCTACCTTGGCGGTTAAGCGGCGAAAATAAACGGACGCAAGACCAAGAACGAATGGCGCCGCATGAGTCGCAACGCTGCGCTTGCGGCTTGGTTGTTAAAATTTGCGAAAAAACTAAAACAGCGCTATAATGTAGGCAACGCTTTTTATTGGAGGAACGCGATGATAGTCAAAGACGTGATGAAAAAATCGGTTATTACGGTGGAGCCGGAGACAACCGTTACAGAAGCCAAAGAATTGATGAACAAAAACAATATCTCAAAGCTGCCGGTCGTGAAGGGCGGAAAGCTTGTGGGAATCATTACTAAGAACGACTTGCTTCAAGCCGGCCCCAGTCTGGCCACGACGCTTGACATGTACGAAATAAGCTATTTGCTTTCAAAGTTGAACGTAAAGAAAATAATGACCACAAAGGTCTTCAGCGTCTCTCCCGACGACGTGGTGGAGGAAGCCGCCCGCGTTATGGTTGAAAAGCAAGTCGGTTGCTTGCCGGTCGTAAAGGGCAGCGCGCTTGTCGGAATCATAACCGAAAGCGACTTGTTCTTTATGTTCGCCGAAATGTTCGGCGTGACGCAAAAGGGCGTGCGCGCGGTCGTGTATCCCAACGACACTCCGGGCGAAATGGCAAAGATTTCGCAAAAGATTGCCGAAGCGGGCGGCAACATCGTTTCTCTTGTAACAACCGCTCAAAGCGACAAGAAAAAAAGGCCGCTTACGCTCAAGGTTACCGGCGTTCCGATGGCGAAAGTGAAAAAGATTTTCACCGACCTAAAGTGCCCGGTGGAAGACATCAGGAACGTGTAGGCGGGGAAATCCGTTTGCAGCTAAACGCCCGCTTTTTTGGCGGGCGTTTTTATTAAAATCGTTGCATTGCCAGTAGTCCGCGAAAGCGGACAGTAAATATTTCCATTAGCAAAGCGACGCATTTCATTAAAATCGTCGCATTGCCAGCAGTCCGCGAAAGCGGACAGTAAA
Source organism: Treponema sp. UBA4377 (assembly GCA_002391235.1). Lineage (GTDB taxonomy): Bacteria > Spirochaetota > Spirochaetia > Treponematales > Treponemataceae > Treponema_D. Next base: position 14,879 of record DGRX01000026.1, on the reverse strand, counting down.
TGCTTCCATTAGCAAAGCGACGCATTTCTTTAAAATCGTCGCATTGCCATTATTTCTTTTTTGCGCTATTATAGTCACCGTCAATGCAATTTTCGGAAGATTTAGCGGTTGACGACTTTTTAAGGTCGTGCAAAAATCCATTCACTCTCAAAGACTTTACTCGTGAAATGAGCCGAAAGGGCTTTCCATTGTCGCAGCGCGAAGGGGAGGATTATCTTGCCGAAAGCCCTTATGTCTCTTGGATTGAGGACGGAAAATTCATAACGCGGGCGGCGGCCTTTACCGGAAGGTTCTTTTCGTTCACGCTGACGCCGGAAGAAGCCAAGAACAAAATGTTCGTTCCTGGAAGCCGTTTTATTCCCTTTGTTGACGAGATGCAAAATCCGGCCGGCTGGACTTTCATTTTTGACGGCCAGACCCTTGCGCATAAAGTCGGGGAATTTAGAAAAGAAACCGCGTTGGACTTGAACATTCTTTACGGCGAGGAATACGAGGTTCAGTATATAGGAGCCGATCCCGCGATGGCTGAATACGACTTGGCCGACACGGAGTTTGAGCTTCCCCCAATGGTGAAAATCACAGGCTGCGACTTGAGCCGTTTTGTTGACCAAGGCCTTAAGGCCGGCGACAGAATCGTTTGCCGCGTTTTGGACTGGGACAAGGGCGTCATTGAAATCTTTCCCCAGCAAAGAAGCCGCGCCGAGGATGACGGAATCGTTCAAATCGGCGACGCCGACCATGAGCGTTTGGCTTGGGGCGACTTATTGGAAAAATCCTTGATTGAAATATTCGAGCGCGAAGGCCCTTGCGCCACAATCGAAGAGCAGCTGGCCTTTGCCTTTTACGAAAACATCGACGGCTTGTGCTCCTTTAATTGCGACTCGGTTGAAAACTATTTGCTCCGTTCAAAAAAAATCGGCTTGGAATTGTTTGGCGTGGAAACCCGCTTGTGGTACAAGGGCCAGGACGTTCCCGCCGTCGGCAAGTGGAACAAAAACGACATGAAAAAAGATCCGGGCGATTTAAGAAATTTAAAGTTTAAAATACCGGAATACATTCTTGACAGTTTTTTGAGGGACTTTAAGTACAGAAAGCAAACGGATTTGGCGCTTTTGCTGCAAACTATGTTCCCTGAAAATTTCGCGCTTACGCCTGACGAAAAACGCTATGTTTTATTGCGCATCGCGGGCCGTCATGCTATAATATCAAAGGATTACAACTATTTTGCGGATTATCCGGTTGCGGAGGTGAGGGGCGAGGCGTTAAGGCTTTACCAGCAGGTTTGCTCGTTGGTTTACGACGTCGAAACTTCCACCGCCAATTTTGACAAGTTTCCGCAAAACGAACTTGTGGTTTTGTCGCAGCTTTTTGGACACATTAATAAGATTTTGGAGTCGATTGATTCCAATCCCGACGCGGCGATTGAAGACAAGGGAACGTTGCGCCTTTCTCTTGAGGGGATGGCATACAACTTTGAGGACATCGAGGGCGCTCTTCGTAGCGTCATTGAATCCGAAAAGCGCAACAGCATAACGATTGTTTAAAAATGTGAAAAGGAAAAAATATGGAAGATTCAGTTAAAATTGGAGACTTGATTAATCGCGGAGGCGTGATAAACAGCATTGACGCCAACACGCCGTTTGAGGTTTACGAGCAGTTGAGGACAAAAATAACTTTGCCCCAAAAAGTCGACCGCTCTTTTTTTTATCAAGGCCTTTGCGCGCGCGAAAGAATTATGAGCACCGCGGTTGGCCGCGGAATCGCGCTTCCCCATTGCCGCGACATGTTTTTGGTTGGCGAGGGCGAGCAGCAAATTACAGTTGTCTATTTAAAAGAGCCAATTGATATGAACGCTCCTGACGGGAGAAAGGTGGACACAATGTTTGTCTTGCTTACGAGCAATTCACAAAACCACTTGCAGGCGCTTTCACGATTGGCGGCGCTTATAAAAGACGATTCCTTTGTGGAATTGTTAAGAAACCGCGCTTCGGCGGACGAACTCGTTGAAGCAGCAAACAAAATTTAGAGGTGACTTATGAACGAAAAGGGAATTGCCGCCGCGGCTTTGTCCGTGCGCGCTCTTTCGATGGACGCCATTCAAAAGGCTAACTCAGGACATCCAGGACTTCCGTTGGGAGCCGCCGAATTGGCCGCCGTTCTTTACGGCGAAATCTTAAAGCACAATCCGGCCGACTCAAAGTGGCTTGACCGCGACCGCTTTGTTCTTTCCGCCGGACACGGCTCAATGTTCTTGTATTCAATCCTTCACTTGGCCGGCTACAAGGTAAGCCTTAAGGACATCAAGAATTTCCGCCAAGTCGGATCAAAGTGCCCGGGACACCCGGAATACGGCCAGACTGACGGCGTTGAAAACACCAGCGGCCCGCTTGGACAGGGCGTCGCCATGTCAGTCGGAATGGCTGTGGCGGAATCAATGCTCGCCGCGCGCTTCAACACAAAGGCTCATAAAATCGTCGACCACTACACATACGCTTTGGTCGGCGAAGGCTGTTTGGAAGAAGGCGTTTCAAGCGAGGCCTGCAGCTTGGCCGGCCACCTTAAGCTTGGCAAGTTGATTGTGTTCTACGACCAGAACAAAATCAGCATTGACGGAAACACCGACATCGCCTTTGACGAAAACATCGCCAAGCGTTACGAGGCCTACGGCTGGCAGGTTCTCAAAGGCAGCATGTACGACGTTAAGAAAATCGTCGAGCTTGTGGCCGAAGCCAAAAAATGCAAGGACAAGCCTACGCTCATCATGCTTAAGAGCGTTATCGGAAAGGGCGCTCCCAAGGCTGGAACGGCCGACGTTCACGGCGCTCCTCTTGGAAAGGACGGAATCATCGCCGCGCGCAAAAAGCTTGGCATTCCCGTTGACCAGGACTTCTACGTTGACCCCGAGGCCGTCAAGTACTTTGAGTCAAAGAAAGCCGCTTGGGCCAAAAAAGAGGAAGACTGGAAAAAAGAATTCGCCGCTTGGGCAAAAGAGAATCCAGAGCTTAAAAAATTGTGGGACGCTTTCCAGGCTGGAAAGCCCACTGGCAAGGCGGCCGCTCCCAAGTACAAGGTGGGCGACAGCGAAGCCACTCGCGCTTCAAGCGGAAAGATGATCAACGTAATCGCCGACCGCTACTTGAACTTTGTTGGCGGAAGCGCCGACTTGATGGGGCCCAACAAGACCGCCATCAAGCATGACGACGGAACTTACAGCTACGAAAACCAAAAGGGCCGCACAATCGAATTCGGAATCCGCGAATTCGGCATGAGCGCTGTTTGCGCCGGAATCAACTTGCACGGCGGACTCCGCCCCTTCTGCGCGACATTCTTTGTTTTCAGCGACTACTTGCGCCCCAACTTGCGCATCCAGGCCTTGATGGGCTTGAACACGATTTACGTTTTGACCCACGATTCAATCTACGTTGGCGAGGACGGACCGACCCACCAGCCTATCGAAACTTTGGCTTCTTTGCGCGCGATTCCCAACGTTCACGTTTTGCGCCCGGGCGACGCCGAGGAAACTTGCGCGGCTTGGGAAATCGCGATGGCTTCAAAAGACCATCCGGTTTGCTTGGCGCTCACACGCCAAAACCTTACGGTTTACGAAAAGGCCGACAAGAACTGGAAGAAGTCTCTTAAGAACGGCGCCTATGTCGTTCAGGAAGGAGCGGCTGTTCCCGACATCACGGTATTGGCTACAGGAAGCGAAGTGAACATGGCTCTTGCCGCGTCCAAGTTGGTAAGCGGAAAGAAGGTTCGCGTTGTTTCAGTAATGGACAAGACAGCCTTTGACGCCTTGAAAGCGGAAGAGAAGGCCAAGCTTATCGGCGGCGCCAAGCGCGTTGTCGTTGCCGAAGCCGGCGTAAGCCAGGGCTGGGAAGGATACGCCACAAGCGCGGACGATTTGTTCACAATCAACCGCTTTGGCGAGTCAGGCCCGGCCAACAAGGTCGCCGAGCATTTGGGCTTTACGGCCGAAAAATTGGCCGCCGTGCTGGCTAAATAAAATTGATGGCCATGTCCGTCGGCTATAAACGGTTGGCGGAATGCCTAAAGGCGTTGCAAGCCTAAAGACGAACGGCCCGCTGTTGCGGGCCGTTTTTTTTTAGACAAAAGCGATTTGAAGTTTTTTTCCAAGCGCGGCGGCAAGGCGTTTCATTGTTTTTAGCGAGGGATTTGCCTCGCCGTTTTCCAAGCGGCTTATGTCAGCTTGGGTTATTCCTGTTCGCGTCGAAAGCTCATTTTGCGTCAGTCCGCATGATTTACGGGCTTCTATGATTGCGCGCATTATTTGGTATTCCGGCTCAAGCGCGTCCCATTCGGCCTTAAAGGCGGGGTTTTTTAGCTGTTCGTCAAGGTACTGTCTAAAGTCGTCCATCTTTTTCCTCCGTTTGGGCAAGGTAGTCGGAACGGAATTCCTTTGCCTTTTTGATGTTCTCTTGCGGCGTTTTCTGCGTCTTTTTAACAAAACCGTTTGTCAGCACCGCTTTTTTTCCGGCAAAGAAAAAGTAAAGCAGGCGAGTTGTGTTGGAACCTTGCTTTGCCCGCAATTCAAATATTCCGTCTTCCAAATGCTTGGAATACGGAGGCCTAAGATTCGCGCCGTACTCTCGCAGCAACGCGACCATTAGAAGCGCCTTTGCCCGCATTTTTTCATCCAAGGAATCCAAGAATTCTTTTATTGGACACGAGCCGGAACGCTTTTTGTAGAAAACTATCTTATAGTTTTCCGATTCATCTGCTTTATCAATATATGTTATAAAACATATATTGTCAAGGCTTTTTTGATTGTTCTTTTTCATAAAAACTCCATATCTATAAGATAGAGTTTTTTATGGAAAATTTACGATTTTTTGGAAAAAATGAAGATTTTTTTACATAAAGCGTTTAATTAATTCTAAGACAGTATTTTTGGCGTTTTCTTTGTCAGCTGCTTGCGTTGTAGGAAAAATGGAAGCTGGCTCTATTTTGAGGGCGTCACAGAGTTTTAGAATTGTACTTAAAGAGGGAACTCTTTTTCCCGTTTCGATGTAGGTTATCATGTTCTGCGATACGCCGGAAGCGTAGGAAAGTTCCAATTGGGATAGCTTTTTGTTCTTTCGTTCCTCGCGCAAGCGGTCGCAAATGTAAAGTTCCTGCTCTTTTACTGTCATATAGTGATTTTTTACTAAAAATTGTGAATTTTCAAATAAATAATGTATGAATATTACTTGTAAATAATAAATATTGTGTGTATAATTAAACAATATTAAGGAGGATTTGATGAAAAAAATCATTTTTTTAAGTTTAACATGCTTCTTCATGTTGATTTCTTGTGTTTCCCAATTAAAAATCCAAAAAATTGATAACGAAAGAAAATATTGGATAGTTCCTGAGTTAAATTTTGAAGCGACTTCATATATAGGAGATTCTTTATTAAAAGAAGGGACAAGCTCCGCTTCGGAAGCGATAATTTTAAAGAATGATTATGGAACAATGGGAGTTACCGCATACTTTACCAAAGGAACATATAAATTTATAGGGGTGGCAACAAAATCTATTAATTCCAAAAGTAGAAAAGTAAAGGTTTATCAATATGGCACCGCCATGCCAGGGATGTTAGGAACTGTTTATCCACAGTTGTTGGAGGACGAGGATGCTAATGTATATTATAACTCTACAACAATATCTACTCCATTATTAAAAGATGAATATGTAAGGAAAACTGTTGTGGATGTCGACGATTACTATTTTGAGCAGCAACTTATATATACCGGTCTAGAAGGAAAAATCCTGAAATTTACTTATAGAGAATTTGCGGATGGAACGGCACGCCCTGCGTTTAGCATTGACGCTACTTATGACATGTCCAAAGAAAATGTGATCAGATTTAAAGGGGCTGTAATAGAAATTTTAAGTTATAATAACCAAAGTATAAAATATAAAATTATTTCTGGGTTTAAGACAAATTAAGGTTAAGCTTAATCGTGAAATAATCAGTCTAAAACTATAATTATAGATTGCAGAAGTAAGAAATAGTTTCCTGTTTTATATTGTGCTGGTTACTTGCTATTTTTTTTTGTTTGCAAGATAGCATATATCTTAAAAAAATCTTAAGGAGGATTTTTATGATTCAATGGGTTAAAGAGAAGTTTACTTCAGCGGTGTCTTTCTTTTTTGTTCTTACTGTCATTGCTTGGGGAATAAGCGGAGCGATAGCTGGCTATGGAGCGGCAAAAGCTGTCGGATTGATATTGGGACTGGCGTTAGGAGTTTTTTTGGGAGTCTTAATTGGAATTTTACTTTTTGGCTTTATCGCGACTGTTATAAATATTTCGGATACTTGCGATTTAATTTATGAAAAGTTGAATACAGCGTCAAATAACTCTCCGACAAATAATTTCACTTCTCCAATCGTAAATTCAACTGAACCGGAAAGTTATAAAATCTGTAAAAAATGCGGCGCAAAGAATCCCGCTAATTCAGCTTCTTGCAAAGACTGCGGAGAATATCTATAGTTTTATAGCCTAAGATTACGGCCCGCTGTTGCGGGCCGTTTTTTATGTCAGCGCGTTTATTGTTTATTCCGCCTTTTCCTTTTTTGCCTTGATTCCGCTGCCCACAATAACTGCTATTCCCGCTAAAATCATAAGCGCGCAAAGTATCTGGCCGGTGGAAATGTTCAGCAAAGAAGTGTTTTGGCTTATAGAAGCTGCGGGATCGCTTGCGATTCTAAAACCCAAATCGCTGTCGGGCATTCTAAAGTATTCCAGGCAAAAGCGGATTGCGCCGTAGCCGGCCAAATACATTCCCGTCAAAAATCCGTCAAAGGGTTTTTTCTTTCTAAGCGCCCACAAAATCAAAAAGAGGACGATTCCCTCAAAAAACGATTCGTACAACTGGCTTGGGTGGCGGGGCAAATTTACCATAAGGTTTTGCTCGACGCTCATTCCGATGTCGGCGGCGAAATTTTTTACCCATTCGATTGACGGAGAAAATTTCTCGGCGTCAGGGAAAATCATGCCCCAAGGCATTTTTGTAATGCGGCCGTAAAGCTCGCCGTTCAGGAAATTTCCGATGCGGCCGAAAGTGTAGCCGAGCGGAATCGCGGTACACATCGCGTCGGACCATTGCAAAAACGAGCGCTTGTGAATTTTGCACCACACGATCATTCCTATCGCTCCGCCGATGGCGCCGCCGTGGTAAGACATTCCCTGAAGGCCTGTCCACCGGCCGCTTTCGTCAAAGGGCCAAAAAATCAGCCAAGGCTTTGTCAAATATTTTCCGCTAGTGTCGTAGATTAAGGTTGAAAAAATGCGGGCGCCAAGGAGAAGGAACACGATTCCTGTGGCGATGAAGCTGGTCAACTCGTCTTCGCTTGCCGAGCGGCCGGGGCTTTCCAACGCTCCCTCTTTAAACTGCTTTTTTAAGGCAATGAAGGCAAAGCCAAAGGCAAAGACGTACATCAAGCCGTACCAGCGCAAAAGGCCAAGAAACGGAACGCCAGGGAAAATCTCCGGATGAATCCATGACGGGTAGTTTATGTAAAGCATTTTTATCTCCTTCAATTCGGCGGCGCGATTTTAGTCTTGCGGCCGTTCCTTTTATAGCTTAAACCCTTGGGCGGCCGCTTTGACCAGCTTTGATTTTAGCAGAGTGTTTTCTTTTCGGACTTGCGTAAGCTCGTAAGAAAGGGTCTTTATTGTCTCGACCAACTCGCCTTCGGTAAGCGCTCCGCTTCCAAGCAAGTCGCGAAGGCCAGCCATCTTTGCCTCGTAGTCCTCTTCCGCTTCCTCGGTGGCCACGTCAAAGGAATTGTTGACGTTGTCGGCGGGCGGCTCAAATTCGTCGCCAAAACGCAAGGTTTCGCTGGAAAGGATTTTTTCGGCGATGCGATAGATGGCTTGCGACAAAATGTTTTGCGGCTTGTAAATGACGATCGGAAGCCGCGAGGCGAGCGCCTTGTCTTCCAGCGAGTCGCGGTAAAGGACGCCCATGTGCTCCAAGTCTATTCCCAAATATTCCTTGCAGGAGCGGCGGATGCGAAGCGCCTTGTCCGCGTCCTTGGGGTCGTCGATCATGTTCATCACAAGGCGGGGGCGGAAAATCTTAAGGTTTCGCATCACCGCTTCGGAATTTTTTGGATCGACTTTCACAAGCTCTTGCATCATTTGCGGAATGTAAAGCTTTTGCATCGCGCTTGAGCTTTTCTTTAACTCGCGGAACCACTTGGCCGCCTCGCTCGACGTTTTGAAAGTTGAGTTCATCAAGCGGAAGACCGCGTTCTTAAGGAACAGGTATGCGTTGAGCGTCGCCGTCACCGCCGGCGCGGAAACGACGATTCCCTGCGGCGAAAGCAGGAACAAGTCCAAAATTATTTGGTGCGTTCCCGCTCCCAAGTCTATGATTAAATAATCGCAGTCGATGTTCTTGAAATTTTTGATTATCTTGGAACGTTGCGGGGCCTTGAGCGCGGTGAGTCCCGGAATCTCCGAGTCGCCCGCGATAAAGCTTAGGTTTTCGTATTCCGTGGGCTGAATTATGTCGGCGAAATTTCCGTTCCCCAAAAGCCAAGTTCCCAAGCCGTGTTTTGGCGAAGGCTGTCCAAGAACAAGGTGAAGGTTTGAAGCGCCCAAGTCAAGGTCGGCAAGTACAACCCGCTTTCCGGCTTGGCCCAAAGCGATGGCAAGGTTTGCGGACAAAAGGCTTTTTCCGACGCCGCCTTTTCCGCTGGCAACAGGAATAATTTGCATTCTTTCATTATAGCGCGTTATGCGCGCTTTTGCATAGAGGAAATTATTGACGTTCGCGCCTTTCGGCGCGCGGGCAATATCACAATTCGCGTGATTTTGCTATAGCAAAATTCCTTAAAATGCGCTACAATATTCTATTATGAATTCTCATTCAACTAAGGTTAAGTTTTTTCGCGCGGCGGCTTTCGCGCTGTGCTTTTTTGTTTCGGGCTTTTTTGTTTCAAAGTGTTTTGCCGAAAGCGGCCAAAAAAAGGGCGAGCCGGTTGACTCAAGCGAATACATCCGGACCATCGCGCAGATTTTTTACACATTGCAAAGCCGTTTTGTGGAGGAGGTTGACCCCGAAGTTTTGTACAAGGGCGCGCTTGACGGAATGATGAAGTCCCTAAACGACCCTTACACCGTTTACCTTGACGCAAAGGACATGCGCTCCTTGAACGACACAACCGAGGGCGCCTTTTACGGAGTCGGCCTTTCGATTTCCAAGAGGAACGAATCAAGCGCCGACAACCCGGCTTACGTTGACGTCATTTCTCCGATAGAAGGAACGCCTGGCTACAAGGCCGGAATCCAAGCCGGCGACAAATTGATAGAAATAAACGGCGAGCCTACTCCCGAGATGTCTATGGAAACCGTTCTTTCAAAATTGCGCGGCCCCAAAGGCGAGGGCGTTGAAGTCACCGTTCTCCGCGGAAAAAGCGTCACTTTTAAAAGAACTTTGATTCGCGATTTGATAGAAGTTCCGACTGTTGAATTTGGAACGATTCAAAGCAAGGAAAATCTTTACGGCTACATGAAACTCATCCAGTTCACTCCTGACACTGTTCCCCGCGTCTATGAGGCGATTGAATCATTTAAAGAAAAAAAATGCTCAGGATTAATCATAGACTTGCGAAACAATCCCGGCGGACTATTGGATTCCGCCGCTAAAATCGGCGACTTTTTCATTGACGAAGGCCCGATTGTCAGCACAAAAAGCCGCTTGTCTTTTGAGTCGCGTTCAATCAACGCAAGCAAAGACAACACGATTGTCCGCGACATGCCGATTGTCGTTTTGATAAACAAGGGCTCGGCCTCCGCGTCGGAAATCTTGAGCGGCGCCTTAAAGGACAACCACTTGGCCTACTTGGTCGGCGAGCGCAGCTACGGCAAGGGCAGCGTTCAGCAAGTGATGACGCTAAAGCATAACGACGGAATCAAAGTGACAATGGCGCGCTACTACACGCCAAGCGACACCAACATCGACAAAATCGGAATCCCGCCGGACAAGGAAATCAGCCTTAGCCCGGAATACACGGAAGAGCAGACAAAGGCTTTCTTAAAGCTTTCGGAAGACGAGACGATTAGAAAATATGTCGAAAGCCATCCCGGAATGACCGAGGGCGACATCGCCAGTTACGCGGAATTGTTGCGCAAGGACTATGACTTGGATTCGCGCTTGCTCCGCCGCTTGATTCGCATCGAGGTTGGCAGAACAAAAGAGCCGCGTCTTTATGACTTGGATTTTGACGTTCAGCTTGTCGAAGCGATGAACATTCTTGACCAAGGAAATTTCAAGTCGCTTGTAAAGGGCACAAAGACTTTGAAGGAATTGCAGGAAGAGGCCGAAGCCAAGGCCGAACAAGGCGATTCTGAAGCTAAAAAATAATGAGACAGTTCGTTTCCGCCGCTTCTCCAAATTCTAAAGGCCTCTTGGAAATCACAGGCAAGGATTTTCATTACCTAAGAAAAGTCTTGCGCTTGGCGGCCGGAGACATGGTGAGCCTTTCGCTTCCGGGCGGCTTTTCGCAGGACGCGACTGTTTGCAAGATCGACGACGGCGCAAAAAAAATGGCGCTGCAGGTTTGCGCAACGCCTCGCAATGACAAGCATAGTTCACAAGCCCAAGATTCCGCCGCCTCGCGGACCCGCCTCGCTCTTTTGCAGTTCATTCCAAAGCCGCAAAAAATGGAACTGATTGTCCGCCAAGCGACTGAATGCGGCGTCTCTGCGATTGTTCCAGTCATCGGAGAATACACGCAAGCAGGCTGCGAAAAGGCTTTGCAAAAGCCCGACCGCTTTGAAAAAATAATCCGCGAGGCGCGGCAGCAAAGCGGCTCGCAAGTCGAGACGAAAATTTTCCAGCCGCAAAAGCTGGAGGCCGCGCTCGACTTGATTGATGGAATTGTGCCGGACTCTTTAAAGCTTTTCTTGTACGAAAGAACGGATGGAACGGTTTCTTTTAAAGACGCGCTTTTGGACCAAGAACAAAATCGCTCGCAAGCCCAAGATGCCGCCGTCGCAAGGCCTTGCGTTTACGCTGTCGGCTCGGAAGGCGGAATAAGTCCCGGCGAATGCGAGATGCTTTTGTCGCGCGGCTTTAAGGCGGTTCACTTTAACACGAATATTTTGCGCTGCGAAACCGCGTCGCTTTACGCGGCGGCGGCGATTCAAAGCGCTTTGGACAACTAGGGTAGGAGGACTAAAAATGGCTATCGAAAGAATTGACATTGCGGGAGTCGGCGTTGACATTTGCCGTCCCGAAAATTTAGAGAACGAGATTTTGGAATTGCTCGCAAAGCCAGGCACTAAGCAAATCGTTTTCCTTTCGATTTGGGGCTTGCTAAAGGCGCGCGGCAAAAATACCTTTGCCGAATGCGTTAAAAACGCCGATTTGGTCCTCCCGATTTCAAAGAGCGTTCTTAAGGCCGCCGCCTTTTTAAAGCGCGAGGTTCCCGACCGTTACAATCCTTTTACCGCTCTTATCGACATCCTTACGATTTTGGACACCCATTACCGAAGCTTTTACATGCTTGGAGGAAAGAAAAAGTCCCTTCAAAAAGCGGTTGGAAACGTAATGAAAACATTTCCCAATTTGCGAATCGTCGGCCGCTATGTCGGCTATTATCCAAAGACGCAGGAAGACGACATCATTCAAGCGATTTACAAAGCCTCGCCGTCATTGGTTTTGCTCAGCGAGGGAATCAAGGAAAAAGACTGTTGGCCCTACGCGCGCCGCAACCGTTTTTCGTCAAGCGTATTCATTTATTACCGCGACGCGATTGGAATTTTCAGCGACCAAGTTCACCGCGCCAAGGAATCAACATTCAACGCCGGCCGTGAAATTTGGAGCGAAATAATTAGAAATCCGTTAAAAATTTTCTTGCTTTTTCCGTATTTATACTTTAAAATATTGCTTGTCTGGTACAGGATTTTTAAAAAGTAATTCATTTAAATTATGTTTTCAAAAATCAACAAAGCCTCAATCGCGGTTATTTCGGGCAACCCGGATGTCCATCTTTTTTTTAGCTTTGTCTTCGAAGAAGAGTTGGACATGCAAATGTACTTGGACTCTCAAATTTACGGAGTCTTGTACGATCAAGAATGCTTTGACTTTTTGATAATAGACGCTCAGACAGCCCTAAAAGAAAACAGGAGGGGTTGTTGGAAGAAAATTTGCGACTTGTTCAAAAATAATGTTTTGGTTTTGATTTCGGTGGGCGAGGAAAAGTATTTTAACGACCAATTGTTTCAGGCCGTAAAAACGATTTTCTATCCCTTCACAAAGAAAGACTTTTACACTGCGCTTGGGGAGCGTATGGCTTCTTCCGCCGCGCTATGCTCCGCGCCTGTCAGTTTGTCCGGTCCAACTCCGGATTTTGACGACATTCCTCAACTCGCCCGCTTGATAGGTTCCAGCGAAAAGATAAACGAGGTAAGAAGGAAAATTCTTATGGTGGCCGACACGAATATGCCCATGATATTTTTGGGAGAGAGCGGGACTGGAAAAACGATGGCGGCAAAAATCGCGCACGACCTTTCGTTAAGAAAAGACAAGCCTTTCGTGATAGCGAATATGGCAAGCGTAAAAAGCGAATTGATAGAAAGCGCTTTGTTTGGAAACGTTCGCGGCGCTTATACCGACGCTCGCGACAGAAGCGGTCTTTTTAAGAGCGCGGACGGAGGAACTTTGTTCATGGACGAAATCGCCGAACTGTCTTTGGAATGCCAGGCGAAACTTTTGCGCGTGATTGAGACTGGAATCTTTAGGCCAATCGGTTCCGACCAAGAAGTAAAAAGCGACGTGCGCTTGATTTTTGCCACCAACGCGGACTTGCAGTCATTGGTTCGCAAAAGACGCTTTAGAGAAGACTTGTATTGGCGAATAGTTGATTTTCCGATTACTGTTCCCGCTTTGAGGGAACGGATGGAAGATTTTCCGCTCTTAATCGAAAGCGAGCTTAAGGAAATACAAAAGGTGGTTGGAAAAAGCTTTTTAATTACAAAAGAGGCGATTCAAAAAATGAGCTCCTGCGATTGGCCTGGAAACTTTCGCCAGTTTAAGTCTTGTCTAAGGCGGGCGGCGATTCTTTCCAGAGACACGTGCACGATCGACCACGAGGCGATAAGCTTTTAGTCGGAGCGGTTTCTTGACGCAAGGCCGGCGGTTTTTGTGAAAGTTTTTTCAATGTATTTGGCTTCGCTTTCCGAAAGGCTGGCCCGCGCCAAAATGCCCCGCCAAAAGTTTTCCATGTCGGGCCTGCCGGCGATTTTAAAAAAGCCGATTTTTTGCAAGTTGTCGGCGATGCATTTTACGGTTTTGTCCAAGCGGCAAAGGTCGATTTTTGAGTAGCCCTTGAGGTTTGGATCTTGTGCCCTAAAAAAATGGTAGCAAATTATTTGCACGGCATGCGACAGGTTGAGCGACATAAAGTTGGGGTCGGACGGAATCGTGATTCCAACGGAACAGGACTCGACTTCTTCGTCGGTTAATCCGGTGCGCTCGTTGCCAAAAACCACGGCGATTTTTCCGTCGGATTCCTTTACGAAGGAGCAAAATTCCTCCGGCAAAAAAAGCTTGCCCTTGCGCTTTTTGCCCCTCCGCCTGGTGGTTCCGGCGCTGATAATGCAGTCCGCCGTGGCCTCTTGGATTGAGTCAAAGAATTCAGCCTTTTCCCAAATGTTGGCCGCGTGTATCGCCAAAATCCGCACCCTTTCGTCGTCAAAATTTTCTTTTTTTCCGACGATTCTTAAGCGAGAAATGCCGTTGTTTGCCATCGCCCTGCAAGCCGCTCCCACGTTCCTGCTTTCCTCGGGCCTGCAAAGCACAATGCAGACTTGATTCAAATCCATGCTTTCATTATAAAAAAAATGGAAAAATAATGCAATAAACAAAAGAAAAGCCTTTTTTTCTATAAATTTAGAAAAATCTAATAAAAAAAGCCGAAAATGCCGAAATAAAATTTGACATTTTAGGAATTTTTTGCTAAAATTAGCAAATAAAGTTGAGGGAGACCGTATGGTAAACAATAACACTCTCGTTCCCGGTTTTAATGATGAAAAGGACGACAGCTTAAAAATCTCTTTGTCTAAAATTGAAGACGTTCCAAATTGCGTCTCAATTATATTGAACGGTTATGTAGACACCTACAATTCAAGCTTTTTCCAAAAGCGAATCAACAAGGTTGTAGAGGCTGGTTTTGTAAACTTGATTTTCAATTGCTCCGCGCTCAACTATGTTTCTTCTACAGGCATCGGTTCATTCACAGCTTTCCTAAAATTGGTAAAGCCCAAGGGCGGCGACATCGTCCTTTTGGAAATCCAGCCCAAGGTTTTTGAAGTGTTCCAGTTGCTTGGATTCTCGCAGTTTTTCAACATCAAGAATTCTACGGAAGAAGCCGTTTCGTTTTTCAAGAGCGGATCTACGCAGACAAACTCGCTTTTCCCCAAAGTGTTCGCTTGCCCTGTTTGCCAAAGAAAGCTCAAGGCCACCCGCGCCGGCCGTTTCCGCTGCTCGGAATGCAAGTCTATTTTGGCCATCGACGGCCAGGGCCAGGTCTTCTTAGGTTAAGGCCGAACGCATCCCAACCTCAAAACGAACGCCGCTTTTTCGCGGCGTTTTTTTATTGTCTTTTCTCTGGCGGCGCGCTTCTCCGCCCTAAAAAATGTGCGAAAAAAAATTGAAAAAAATTCAAAAAAAATCGCACGATTCTCTTGACAGTTTTTTGAAAAAGCGCTAGATTCTCTTTTACCGCTCTGAACAAGGGCGGAGTTCTTTGGAAACAGCAGGGAAGGGAAGAAAACGGTAAGGAGCGGAAGTCGGACTAAGTCCGAAACATACGAAATCCTATCAATTTTCAATAATCAATAATTTTGGCAGGGTTCAAT
>DGRX01000005.1:4823-71236 GCA_002391235.1 Treponema sp. UBA4377 | reverse complement strand
TAGGCTTAAAGTGGCTGATAAAGGTGCACTTGGGATAGTTGGTGCAGCCGTAAAAGGCCTTTCCCCTGCCCTTTGTCTTTCGCTCGACGATTTCTCCGCCGCAGCCTGGAACCGGACACTTGGCAAGCGGAACAGACTTTGTGTTGTGGCAGGCCGGAAAGCCCGAACAAGCCAAGAAAAAGCCAAAGCGGCCAAGTTTTTTAATCATGGGCTTTCCGCAAAGCTCGCAAACCTTGTCGGTTTGTTCGTCCAAAAAGCCCTTGACGCTTTCGGTCTTTTCCATCACTTGGCCCACGCGCGTTTTGAACGGCGAATAGAATTGGCCGATCATGTCGGTCCAAACCAAATCGTCCTGCTCAACTTTGTCAAGGTCGTTTTCGACTTGCGCGGTGAATTCTTCGTCGATGATTTCGGGGAAGGACTCGACTAAAATTTTGCTGATCATCTTTCCAAGCAAGGTCGGAACCAATTGCTTGTTGGCGCGCGTGACATAATAGCGGTCAAGCAAAACGCTGATGATTGGAGCGTATGTTGACGGGCGGCCTATGCCGCGCTCTTCCAAAGTCTTTACGATCGAAGCGTCTGTGTATCGCGCGGGGCCTTGCGTAAAGTGCTGTTCTGGATAGAATTTTCCGCTGGCCAAAACCTCTCCCTCTTTAAGCGAAGGAAGAGAGCCTGTCGCGTCCTCTTTTGAAGAAAGCAAGTGGATTACATGGTAAAAGCCCTTCTCGACAATCTTTGAGGCGCTGGCCCTAAAGACCGCGTCGCCGGCCGTGATTTCGGCGCTGGTCGTGCGGGTCTTGGCGTTGTTCATTTGGCTTGAAACAAGGCGCTCCCAAATGATTGTGTAAAGGCGCAATTGGTCGCGGGTCAAATATTCCTTTACGCTTTCGGGCGTGTAGGAAACATAAGTGGGCCTAATGCCTTCGTGCGCGTCCTGCGCTCCCCTTCCGACTGTGTATTCAATCGCTTCGGGCGGAAGGTCGTTGGGATAGTTTTTGCCAATCCATTCGCGGATCTCTGTCAATGCGGTTTGCGAAATGCGGACGCTGTCGGTTCGCATGTAAGTGATAAGGCCCACGCGGGTTGAGCCGATGTTTACGCCTTCGTAAAGCTGCTGGGCGATTTGCATTGTCTTTCTTGAAGTGAAGCCCAAGCGGTTTGCGGCGGCCTGCTGCAACTTTGACGTTGTGAACGGAGGCTTTGGGCGGACAACCTTGTCCGTCGCCTTGATGGCGCTAACCTTGCATTCGGCGTTCTTTATTTGCTCGATGATTTCGTTTACTTGCGCCTCGCTTTTAAGCGCGGGCTTTTCTCCCTTGTAGGAAACAAGCTGCGCGGTGAACGATGACTTTCCCTTTGCAAAGTCCGCGTCAAGGCTCCAATACTCTTCCGGAATGAAGTCCTCGACTTCCTTTTCGCGCTCGCAAATCAAGCGCAAGGCTACGGACTGTACGCGGCCCGCGCTCAATCCGTTCTTGACTTTCGCCCACAAAAGCGGGCTAAGGTTGTAGCCCACCAAGCGGTCCAAAATGCGGCGGGCCTTTTGCGCGTTGACTTTCGGCTCGGAAATGCCGCCTGGATGCTGAACGGCTTCTTTGATGGCGACAGGCGTGATTTCGTTAAAAACAATTCTTTGTATAGGCGCGTCGGTTTTTTCTTTTAGCGCGTTGTTCAAGTGCCAAGCGATGGCTTCTCCCTCGCGGTCGTTATCCGAAGCGAGCAATACTAAAGTCGCCTTTTTGGCGTCCTTTTGAAGCTCCTTTAAAAGCTTGGCTTTTCCGCGAACGGTTATGTATTCCGGCTCAAAGTTATGCTCGGTGTCAATCGCCATTCTTGACTTTGGAAGGTCAATCAAGTGGCCCATAGAAGCCTTCACTGTGTAGCCGGGGCCAAGGTATTTTTCAATCGTGTGGGCCTTTGCGGGGGACTCCACGATTACAAGCGTGTTTTTTGCCGCCGCTTTTTTTGACGCGGCCTTTTTTTCAGTCTTTTTTGTTGTTTTTTCCTTTGCTTGTGCCATATTATTATAGAAGATAACGCTCTTTTATCGACTTGTCAAGGGAAAAGTTCCGCGCCTTCAAAATTCCTTTCAAAATCCTCAAAAGAAGAGATTACGCGCGCCCCGTCTGCCACATACGCTTCCGGGCGGGTCTCGATTTTTCGGGCGGCGGCCGCTCCGCCTTGCGCCTCCAGGTTTTTGTGAACCAAGTCCGAAATAGCCAAGGCGTTTTTGCAAAAGCAGGCCTCGTGGAAAAAGAGCTCGCGGTTGTAGCCCAAGGCAAAGTCCGCCGTCAAAAGCGCGCCGCTGCCTGGAGGCGCCTGGATTACGACCGTGGCTGGGGCCAAGCCGGCTATTATGCGGTTACGGCTTACAAAACGCCATTTTTCGCCTGGAACGCCTGGCGCCCATTCGCTTAGAATCAGTCCGCCGCCTTGAATTATATGGCCCGCCATCTTTTTATGGCTGGAAGGAAAAATATTGTCCACGCCGCTTGCCAAGACCGCCGCGGTGGAGCAAAAAGCGGCCGCTCCGTCATAAAAGGCGTCTATCGCCCCTTGGTGCGCCGCGCCGTCCGTTCCGATGGCCAAGCCGCTGACAACGCAATAACCGGCGCTTGCCGCGTCGTAGGAAAAGTCATGGGCGGCCTTTCTGGCCTCCTGGCAAAGGCTTCTTGTCCCGACAACGCTTACGCATTTTCCGCAAATGGCCTTTATGTTCCCCCGATAAAAAAGCGCGAAAGGCGGATCAGCGATTTCCTTTAGCAAGGGCGGATACAAGGGATCCAAGACCAAAAGACAGCCGATGCCCAAAGCCTTGGCTTCCTTGGCGCTTTTCTTGGCCAAACGAAGCTGCTCCGCCCCATTCCAGCGCAAAGCCCTTAAAGGCCGCCTTTTGTCGCGGCCAGCCAAAGCCGCGATTTGGCCATACGAGCCTTCGCTTATAAAGCCGAGCGGATCGCCAAGGCCAGCTTGTTCCATCGCCATTAGCTCTTTTAAGAGCCTTGCCTTTTCAAAAGAATTAAGAAAGTCGATCGACGACAGCGCGATCGCAAGAATTGTTTTTTCCATAAAAACCTCTAAATATAAGATAGGGGTTTTTTATGGAAAAATTTTACTTTTTTTTGAATTTTTTTTAATTTGAGAAAGCCGCGTTTTGAACGATTTCGCGGTTGGCTTCGGCCTCGGCCTTTCGTTCCGGAGATTTTGTGAGCGAAAGAATTTTGTCGTACATTTGGATGGCCTTGTCAAAATCGTAGTTCATGTAATAAGCGCGGGCCAAAACGAACATCGCGTCAATGTTCTTTGTTTCAATCGTCAAAAGCTTTTCCAAGTACGGAATCGCCTTGTCGTCCTCGCCAAGCTCAAAAACATAAAGGACCGAAATTCCGTAAAGAGCCCGCGCGTAACGCGGCTCAATGTCAATCGCCCTAAGGTAGGCGTCTTCGCTAAGCTTAAGGTAATTGTCGCGCTTTTCTGAATAGCCGTCCGCGTCAAAGTCCATCGAGGCGTGCGACATGTAGCCCGCGCAAAGGCCGACGTAATAATAAAGGTTTTGGTTGTCAGGATAATATTCAAGCGCCTTTTGAAAGCTCTTCAACGCCTCTCCGTACATTTTTTTATCCAAGTAGCGGGTCGCCAAAATTTTGTACCAGATTCCAATTTGGCTGTGAGCCAATTGAATGTCGGCGACGCGCTCCTCGTATTTAGAAATCGCGTCCTTTAGCTCTTCAATTGTAGTCGGGCTAGACACGCCTTCCTCTATATGCTGCATTCGAATGATTGTCTTGTTTGATTTTGTACATGAAGAAAGCGCCAATGCAAAAAGCGCCGCGAGCGCAACAACGATTTTTTTCATAATCAACACTCCTTTGCCAAAGAGGCATGTCCCGGAAAATATTCTTTATGGTAATCACGCAATTCCGAATCGCTTACGTGAGTGTATATCTGGGTTGTGGCCAAGTCAGAATGGCCCAACAAAGCCTGAACGCTTCGCAAATCCGCTCCGCCGCTCAACAAATGCGTGGCGAAGGAATGGCGCAAAGTGTGAACCTTGCAGTCAATTCCAGTCAAGGCTTCAAGCTCCTTAAAGCGCTTCCAAACTCCCTTGCGGGAAATCGGCTGGCCCTTGTAGTTCACAAACACAGCCGGAACGTTTTTCTTTCCGACCAAGCGCGGCCTGACATCGGCCAAATATTTTACCAGCCATCCTTTGGCCGCGTCGCCGAACGGAACGATTCTTTCCTTGTCGCCTTTTCCGCGAACAAGGACAATCATTTCGGCCAAGTGAAGGTTTCCGACTTGAAGCGTCGCCGCCTCGCTGATTCTAAGGCCGCATGAATAAATCAGCTCAAAAAGGGCGCGGTCCCTTATCCCCAAATCGTTTGACGTGTCAATCGAAGCCAGCAAGGAATCGACTTGATCGACGTTCAAGACTCTGGGCAAAGCCCTTCTAGCCTTTGGCCTGTCAAGAACAAGCGCTTCGTTTTGCTGCCAGACATTCTCCAAAACCAAAAAGGCTCCAAGCGCGCGCAAGGCGCTTATGTCTTTTGCAAGCGTAAGCTCCGTACATCCGCCGGCTTTTCTGCTGGCAAGGTAGTACAGCAAATCCTTAACAGTCACCTTAGGCAGGTCTATATTTTGACGCTCCAGATAGCCCAAAAATTCCTTTGCCGCCGTTTTGTACGTTTGCGCCGTCAATTCAGACCGGCCGTCAACCATAATCAAATTGGCGTAGAATTTTTTCAGCGCTTCATCTGAAGTCATCGTCAAAACCTAAAAATTAGCGCAAATTGATTTCGCGGCTCAAGCCTCTGTTTCTCCAGCATGCGGGCTGCGAAATGTCGTCGCTGGCAGAAAAGCCCGCGGGCGGCTCAATCGACATGCGGCTGGTTCTGCTTGAATAAGAAGCGGCCAAGTCTTTTCCCAAAGTTCCGGCTTCTGACGCAGACTCTTCGTCCGCCGCGTCGCTCTCATCGGAATCATCGTATCCGCGCTTTTCGAACACGCCGTAATCCTCATATGAAGATTCCCTAGTTTGGCGTTCGGCATGGCCGTGAATCAAGCGGTCAAACTCGCTGACTTCCAAGAGATTGTCGTTTCTTGCCTTCTTTGTTTCCTCCGCGCGAATTGTTTGGGCAGAGGAAGAAATTGAAGATTGGTTGAAGCCAGTCGCGATTACAGTAACGCTCAAGTCGTCTTCGGCCATTGTCGGATCGACTACGTTGCCCCAGAACACGCGGCTGTTTGGATCGGCGGAAGCGGTGATGATTTTCGCCATTTCTTCCGTCTCGCACAAAGAAACGTTTCCGCAAGAAGAAACGTTGATCAAAATATTCTTGGCGCCGTCGATGTTCATGTCTTCGAGCAAAGGATTGTTGATCGCGCTTGTGGCCGCGTCAACGGCCCTGTTCTCGCCCTTTCCGATTCCTACGCCAAGCAAGGCGTCGCCCTGTCCCTTCATTGCGGCCGTTACGTCGGCAAAGTCGGTGTTGACTTCGCCAGGCATTGTAATGATGCGGGAAATTCCCTCAACGCCGTGGCGCAAAACGTCATCGGCTACGCGGAACGCTTCGGTAATGGGCGCTTTTTTATCGATTACATTTATAAGCTGCTGGTTGGGAATCACAATCAATGAGTCGACTTCCTTGTGAAGCTTTTCAATTCCGCTTTTGGCGACATTCATTCTGATGGAGCCTTCAAAGTCAAACGGAGTCGTTACAACGCCGACAGTCAAAGCGCCCATTTCATGCGCGATTCTAGCGACTACAGGAGCGGAACCAGTTCCAGTGCCGCCGCCCATTCCGGCGGTTACAAAAACCATGTTGGCGCCGGCCAAAATGTTCTTGATGTTCTCCTTGTCTTCTTCGGCAGCCTGTTCGCCAATTTCAGGGTTGGCGCCGGCTCCCAAACCGCCAGTAACCTTCTGTCCAATCGCGACTTTCGTTTCCGCTCTTGAATAGTTAAGGGCCTGCAAGTCCGTGTTGATTACAATGAAGTCAACGTTGGGAATCTTCGCGTCAATCATTCTGTTGACCGCGTTAGATCCGCCGCCGCCGCAACCGACAACCTTAATCTTTGTCGGATTGGGCGTCAGCAACGCCTTGCCCTCGTTGTCCACCACTGAATGGTTCATTAAACCCATTTTTTATTCCTCCCACTGTATTATATCTACAAATTAAAAAAACGCTTTCTTAAGTTTTTGCCAAATGCTCGCGCTTTGGCCTTGCTGTTTTTTGTGTCGGGGGTTTTTGACGGCTTGCGCCATAGCCTCCTTTTGCGAAACCACCAAACCAATTGCCGTTGCCCATTCAGGCTTGCGGTAGTCTTCCTCTATTCCGCCAAGGCTTTCAGGAATTCCAAGCCGAACCGCCGTCGTGCCAAAAACGTCTTTGGCCAATTCCAAAACGCCTTCCATTTGCGCGCCGCCGCCGGTCAAAATAATGTTTCCGCTAAGGCGGGTCAAGTCAGTCTTTCTGACGATTTCGCTGCGGACAGTCATGAAAATTTCTTCCATTCGCGGCTGAATGATTTCGCAGATTTCCTTTTGGTCGCTAAGCTCCGGCGGACGTCCGCCGACGCCAGGTATCTTAACCTCGCGAGGCTCGTCAAGCATGTCCATATAGCAGCAGCCGTCATTCACTTTTATCTCTTCGGCGGCAGCCGGCGGAATGCCCTTTACAATCGCGATGTCATTCGTCACATAGTAGCCGCAGTTCTTCAAAGAAAAGCTTGTCAACGGAGAGCCGTTATGCAAAACCAAAACATCGGTCGTTCCCGCTCCAAGGTCAATCAAAATAGAGCCAAGCTCCATCTCGTCTTGGTGAACGACCGCTTGGGCGGCGGCGAGCGTTTTTTGCATGATGCGGTCAAGGTCGTAGCCAGCCCGGTTCACGCAATCGCGGATGTTTTGAATCGCGGTCTTTGAAGCGGTAACGATATGAATTTCCGTCTCAAGGCGAACGCCCATCATGTTAATCGGATCCTTGATTCCTCCGACCTGGTCGACTGTATAGCTTTTGGGAATTACATGCAATATTTCTTTGTCCGGAGCGATCGGAACGCTGCGGCCGTTTTCAATCACTCGGTCAACGTCGGCGCGCGTGATTTCGCCGTTAGCCTTGCCGTGCTTGGAAACCGCGGCCTGGCCTCTAGAGTTAAGGCATTCAATCTGCGGCCCTCCAATCGCGGCGACGCAAGATTCAACTTCAAAGCCCGCGTTTTGCTCGGCGTTGTCAACCGCTTCCTTTATAATGGCGCTGGCCGCCTCAAGGTTGACAATCGCTCCGTTTCTAAGCCCTTGGGACTTTTTGCTGCTAAGGCCGATAATTTCGATTTTGCCGTCTTCTGTCAATTCGCCGATCGCCACGCGAACGACGCTTGTTCCAACGTCAAGGCCAACTATAATGTCACTCAAGATTTCCTCCATGCGGCGTTCTGTAAGAAACCGAGCCGTAACGCAAGTCAATTTCAGTGGCGTTAGGCGCGATCGAGTTTACAACTTCCAACGCTACCATCATATACTGAAGCGCGTCTTCATTCAAGGCTCTATCGGTCAAAACTCGCGCCCGGGAATTTACAGGAATTATCATCAATTCATAGTTGCCGTACTTTTTTGGCAGCACGCAAATTTCAGAAACGGCCGCAAAATATTTTTGGGGCAGCGCCCTGATGCGGTCAATTTGGTCAATCAAAGTTCTGTACTTGGCGGGAATTCTCATTCCGCCGGAAATGAATTCCACAGGAATTCCAGACACAATCGGAACCGAAGAATCGACGCCAACCGATCCGCATTCAAACAAGACGCAGTTTTTGTCGATTTGAACCGGAATCGTCTTTCCGCCTTCGCTTACAAAAGTCATCGCGACGCTTTCCCTTTCCTTGATTCTTGCGACAATCTTGTCGGGAAAGCGCTTTTCGATTTCAACAGACTCGATTCCGCTAACCTCGGAAAGCTTTGAGGCTACGGCTCCCGTGTCAAAGCTAAAATAGTTGGCGCGGCAAAAAGGAAGGATCTCCTGAGTCAACTCTTCGGCCGTGTAGCTTTTAAGGCCTTCAAAAACAACGCGAGAAGCGCGAACGCTTGGCTGAACGAATTTATAAAGAAGGATTTCGAGCAAAAGAAGCCCGCACAAAACGCCGACAACAATTTTCATCATCTTAAAGAATTTGTCGTCAGACTTTTCTTCCGGCCTCTTTCGTATCACAAACTGGTCAAACTCAGTCACCGCGCTATAATCGCTCATATTCTCCCGCCTCGTTCAAAACTTTTAAATCATCGTTATCGTTTTCAAAATAATTGTCTTCTTCCGCTTCTTCATCGCCGCGAGCCGCGTTAATCATAAAGCCGCACATGCAAAGGGTCACGATCATCGACGAACCGCCCGCGCTAAAAAACGGCAACGGAATTCCGGTTGAGGGAATCGCTCCGCAAACAACGGCTACGTTCGCCAAAGATTGGAACAAAATCACCGACGCGCAGCCAAAAGTTCCAATAGCGCCAAAGCGGCTTGGGCAATTAAAGGCAACCTTATACGCCCTGTATGCAAAGACGCACAAAATTATAAAATAAAGGACAACCCCGACAAAGCCCATCGCTTCGGTCCAGCCGGCAAAAATATAGTCGGCCTGAACTTCAGGAATGCTCGAAAGCTTTGCCAAGCCGCTTCCAATTCCCTGGCCCCAAAAACCGCCGGCGCTTATCGCGCGCAAAGAAGCGTTGGTTTGATAGTTTACGCCTTGGCCAAACTGTTCTGGATGCAAGTAGCCGGCGATGCGCTCCATTCGATATGGCTCCCAAACAATCATCATCGCCAAGGCCGGAATTCCAATAACGGCCATCGGAATAAGCCACAAGGTCTTGATGCCGCTGATAAAAAACAAAAGCAGGCAAATCAAAAACAAAAACAAGCCGGTCGAAAAGTCGCGTTCGGCGAAAATCAAAACGACAAAAAGCGTCATCACCATTACCGCGGGAAAGACGCTTCGTTCGTCATTGTCTTTTTCTTTTTGGTACTTGTCAAAAAAGTTGGCCAAGTATAAAACCAAGGCAAACTTGGCAAGTTCGGACGGCTGGAATCTAAAGAACAAAAGCTTGACCCAACGCTTGGCTCCGTTTCGTTCCTCGTTAAAGGCGGGAACAAAAGTCGCAAGCAAAAGAACGACAGTCGCAAGCATTACAAGCGGCAAAAGCTTTCTGATTTTTGAAAGCGGCGCAAAGGCGAAAAACGCCAAGCCGACAAAGCCGACAAGGCTTGCGACAAGCTGGCGCTTTACCAAAGTAAATTCGCCGCCAAGCATTTTTCCGCTGTAAGCGGAAGAGCAAAAATACAAGGCGCCGACTCCAAGGCCCCAAAGCAAGATGATTGAGACAATCAACCCCGTGTCGCTTTTCTTGTATTGAGAAAGAGGTTTGTCAGGATAAAAACTGTAGCCCGCCATTTTAAGCTGACACGACCTCCCCTGCGTCAATTTTTTGGGCGATCATGTCAAAGTTCATTGAATGGGACGCCTTTAACAAAATAAAATCGTCGTCGTTTACGTAATCCAGCACGCATTCGCTAACCTTGTCAACGTCGGCGGTTGGAAAATACTTAATGTTTGAAAAGCCGGAAAGCTTGGCCGCTTTGGCGCCGTTCTCCATTTCAGGCCCCACAAAGACAATCAAGTTGGGCTTTGACAAAGTCGCCAAAGCGCCGATCCTGGAATGCTCTTCGGCGGACGAAGAACCAAGCTCCTTCATGTCGCCCAAAACAAAAATCAAACGGCCCTTTATTTCCAGCGAGCCGCAAAGATTAATCGCTTTTTCCATTGAGTCAGGATTCGCGTTGTAGCAATCGTACATCAACATGACTTTTTTACTCTCTCCATTGGAATTCTTTTTTGTGTTAATGGCAATTACGTTACCGCGGCCGTCAACAGACCTAACCTTCTCGATTCCGGCGCAAACCTCCCGGGCGCCAAGGCCCAAAGTTTTTGCCAATGCGATGCAGCCAAGCGCGTTCGTGTAATTATACAAGCCGGGAATGTTCAAGCACGTCTCTTTTCCGTCAACGGCAAAGCGGGTTCCTTCAATTCCGTCGTTGCTTATAAACTGAACTCCGCTTGCCTCTTGAGGAACGTTCTTTCCATAACGAACGCGCTTTCCTTTTACGCCGTCCAACAAAAAGTTCGCAAAGTCGTCTTCGTCAGAAACAAAGGCCGCGCCATTCTCATTGATATACTTGAAAATCTTTTTCTTTTCTTCGGCGATGTTTTCGCGGCTTCCCAAAATGCCTATATGCGCGTTTCCAATGTTTGTGATTATCGCGTAGTTGGGAGCGAGAACGCGGGCGATTTCCCCGATTTCATTCTTGCGGTTCATACCCATCTCAAAAACGCCAACCTGATGCTCCGGACGAATGTTAAAGACGCTCAAAGGCAAGCCCGTCTCGGAGTTGAAATTTCCTTCGGTCGCGACCACATTGTATTTTTCTTTTAGGATAGAAGTTAGAATTTCTTTTGTAGTCGTCTTTCCGCTGGAGCCTGTGATTCCGATTTTTATAAGATTGGGGAACTTTTGAACGTAAGCGCGGGCGGCGTTTTGCAAGGCCGTCAAATTGTTTTCAACGGCAATGAAAGTCCGGTCCAAATTTTCCGCCGCGTAATCCATGTAAAGCTTTGCGTTGTTTTGATAAACTGAATTTGTCACAAAGATTACAGACGCGCCGGCTTCAATCGCCTGGGGAATGTACTTGTGGCCGTCTTGCTTTTCTCCGATAAGCGGAACAAAAAGGCTTCCGGGCTTGACGTTCCTTGAGTCAGTCGCGACGGAAGTAAAGCCAAAGACCTTGGCTCCGCCGCCCGCAAAGCCGATGTACTTTCCGTACACGCTCTCCAAGAGTTCGTCAAATGTCAAAAGGCTTTGAGCCTTAATCTCTTCCCCACCCATCTTTTTTACTTCAACGACGCATTTCAACGCGCACAATTTCTTCAGACTCGGCCTTGCGCATTCCGAGCTCCTCTTCGGCGATTTTGCCTATCCGCTCTCCGCTTGACAAAAGGCTTATGTCAGTTATCAAGCGCTTGTTTTCTTCGACCAATTCCACTTGCTTTTGTTCAAGGGCCTTGACCTCATTTTGAACTTTCATATAGCGCGCGGCCTGCATGGCATTCAGCGCGAAAAGCAGCGGAACCAACACGGCGCAAGCGATAGTAAAAATTTTCCAGCCAAGATTCTTGCCTTTCATTTTCCCAACGCCGCCTCCAAGCCGGCCAGGCGATTTTCGCCCGCGTCAATTATCTTTCTCACAACCCTAAGCTTGGCGCTCCTGGAAGGAGAATTTTCCTTTATCTCTTTGTCGCTGGGCCCAAGCGGCTTTCTTGTCAAAAGCTCCGCGCAAGGCCTTCCGCCGCACACGCACTTTGGCGCGTTGGGCGGGCAAACGCATTCTTTTCCCAAATTGCGGAAAAAGTTCTTTACGATTCTATCCTCCAAGGAATGGAACGTAATCACTCCCATTTTTCCGCCGGCGGCCAAGACGTTAAAGGCGTCAAACAGCGCCCTCGGCAAATGCCCCAGCTCGTCGTTGACCGCGATTCGCAAGGCCTGAAAAGTTCGCGTGGCCGGATGAATCTTTTCGCGCGCGTATCGATTTCCGACCGCGTCCGAAATTATTCCGGCAAGCGCGGCGCTGGACTCAATCCTTGCCGCAGCCCTTGCTTGAACGATCGCCGCCGCGATTTTGCGGCTAAGCTTTTCTTCGCCGTAAAGGTAAATCAAGTCGGCCAAGTCGCGCTCGTTCAAATCGTTCACAATGTCAGCCGCGCTTTTTCCTTTGGAAGGATCAATCCTCATGTCCAAAGGTTCGTCATTCCTAAACGAAAAGCCGCGGCCGGACAATTCGTAATGAAAAATCGAAATGCCCAAGTCAAACAAAATCAAGTTTGGCTTAGGCAAATTTTCGGGATAGCCAGAATAAAAATCGTTGAACCACCCGTTGTAAAAAGACATTCTGTCGCCAAAGACAGAAAGCCTTTCCTTCGCGCGAGCCTGAATCGCCTTGTCAGCGTCAAGCCCGCAAATCTTCAAGCCCGGATACATTTTTAAGAACGCTTCGCTATGCCCGCCTTCCCCCAAAGTCGAGTCAATCATAAAAGCGTCTTTTTCAAACGGCTCCCCAACTGGCGAAAGTTCCTCCAAACATTCCGCCAAAAGAACCGGAACATGCACCGGCGTCATTTTTCCCACCCTATATCAAGCCCGATGGCTAGTCATCAAAACACAATAGCGCCCAACTCTTCGGCCGCGCTGTCAATCGACGAAGCGTTGGCTTCCAAGTATTCGGCATAGCTCTGCGCGTCCCAAAGCTCCAAGTACTTGTTGACGCCCAAAAGCACGCAGTCTTTTGTCAAGCCGGCGCTTTCGCGCAAGGCCTGCGTAATCGAAAGGCGGCCGCTCTTGTCAATCTCAATGTCCGTCGCCGGCGAAATCAAATGCCTTAAAACCGAACGGTGCTGCGGATTGAAGGGCGAAGCCTTTTCCATCACTGAAGAGCTGATTTTTTCCCATTCGTCGGGTGTAAAAAGCCAAAGGCACTTGTCAAAGCCGCGAGTGACAACCAAGGATCCGCAATCAAGCGCGGCCTTTATTTTGGCCGGAAGGGAGATTCTTCCTTTTTCGTCCAACGTTGTCGAATACTCGCCAGTCAACAAGTTCATTCCACTAACTTCCACTTTTTACCACAAAAATCCACTTTATGACTATTTTACCCCAAAATTTGATAATGTCAACTAAAAAAAACGCCGATAATAAAAAAAATAAGATTTTTTTTTGCCGAACACTTATTTATTTGTATAGTTTTTGATGATAAACACCCTAAACGAAAGCCAGCTTCACAAGGCCCTAAAGACATTTTACGCGGTCCAATTTTCAGCCCAAGAAGAAGTCCAGGTGGAACGCTGGATATGCGATTTGGCCTGTCCTGACGGCGAAATCGTTGAAATCCAAACAAAGAACGTCGGCGCCTTAAAAGAAAAAGCCGGCGCGCTCTTGGCCGCAAAACGCCGCGTCACAATCGTTCACCCTATAATAAAAGAAAAGATTATCGAGACTTGCGCGCAAGACGGAAAGTTGGTCTCGCGGCGCAAAAGCCCAAAAAAAGAAAGCCTCTACTCCGAGCTTAAAGAGCTTACGGGAATCGCGCCGCTTTTGACCGACAAAAAGCTTTCGATAATATTGCCTGAAATCACAGTCGTCGAAAAGCGCGCCAAAACAGACAGCCCCCAGCAAGCCAAAAACGGCCGGCGGCGCTTTAAAAAAGACTGGCAAAAAACGGACAAGGCGCTTTTGACAATCGGGACTTCTTGGAAGCTTAACGGAAAAAAAGACTGGCTGGGCTTGTTGCCAAAAGAGCTTCCCGCGCCCTTTTGCGCGGCGACGGTTAGAGACGCCTTTATCGCCGAACAAAAAAAAGAAGCCGCGCCCTACGCAAACCTCCTTTTATGGATTTTGCGCAAGGCCGGCCTTATTGAGCGCGTCCCGCATGAGGGCCGCGCGTATTTCTACAAAATAAAAAAAAGCCGCCCAAGCGATTGCTGAGCGGCTTTTCTAGGTTATCGCGCCGAATTACCAGTTGTCAACCATGTCGTCTTCGTCGCGGTTTTCCATGTCGTAAAGGTCGGTCACGGCGCGAAGGTCGTCAAAGTAAACAAAGTATGTTCCACGGGCAAGAACCGGGTTGCAGTCGATTCTAAAGCCGCGAATGCGCAATCCCGGTCGGTCTCCATGATAGGCGCTAGACTGAACGATTCCGTGCTCTCCGTCCTCTGACGGCGGAACCGCTGTAGAAAGGCGCTTCCAGCCGCTGAAACCAAGGTTTCCAAGGTAGAGCTCAAAGTCATGTCCAAAATAGTCCTGAACCAAGAGATAAATGTCGTGGTTCTGGTTGCGTCCGGCGATCCAAACGCTTACAGTCTTTGTGATTCCCTCAATCGGAATCGGGCGAACGGCTGTAATATAGATGGAGTTGATTCCGCGGCGGAAGAACTGGATTTTGCAACCCAAAGCGTGGGTGTCAACCTGCTCTTCTTCGCCTTCGAGGGGCTGCTTTGCGGCAGGGCTTCCCTCAAACAAGCGGATATTGGCGATTCCGTGGTCCGGAGAAATGTGAATGTTCCAAGAACCGTCGCGCTCAAACTTATCCAAAGAAACTTCGCGCAAGGCGCTGGCGGCAGAGTCCGCTCCAACATTGTTAGGGTTGGGATCAGCCAAGCTTAAATTTCCCTGGCTGTCTGCCTGGGCGAACGCAAGGCCCGCCGCCAAGAATATTGTCAATGCGGTAAAAATTATCTTTTTCATTATTTTGCCTCTCCTGAGCCGTCGCCGTCATCGCCAAAATCGGCGTCCTGCAATTCATAGCCGTCGAAAATATTAGAAAGCGTGTATGTAGTGTATTTGAGCTCGTCAAAGTAAATCATAAAGTCGTCAACATATTCCGCCGGATCCGTAGTAACGCGGAAGCCGACAAAAGTCATCTTTGCGGGACCTGAGCGCAAGCGCGAGTGCTGGCGGATATAGCCGGGAACTTTTACGATTACATTGCGCCAGCCGTCAAAAGCCACGTTTCCGGCCGGAAGAATGTGAACTGTTCCGTCCGCGTCGCGAACGAGCAAGTCCAAGAAATACAAGTAGTTGGCGCCCCAAACCCAGAAGTCAAACTGCGTTACAGTGCCCTCAAGCGGAATCTCAAAGGGTTTGTCGTCCTTTGTGGGATAAAGCTCGAACCAGTTGTCTCCCTTGCGGTTGAACTTGGTCTTGAGGCCCAAAACTGTGGCCTTTTCTTCTTCAGTACGCAAAACGCGAAGAGAATTGGGAATAGCCTCGAAAGTGTTCTTAATAGGATAGCCTTCCGTTACAAAGCGGCTGGCTTGAACGGCCCAATCCCAACTGGTCTTGACCCATTTTCCCTTTTCCCACATTGGCAAGTCCTGGCTGCCAATTTTGTCAAAACTATCAATAGTAATTGTCACTACGCTTTTAGTGTTCGGCTGGGCAAAAGCCGCTGAGCCGAAGGCCAAAAGGAGAGACAAACTAGCAAGGACAAATAAGCCTTTTTTCATGCAGAACTCCTTATTTTACTTATCGGAATTTTTTATTCGCAATAATAATAATTATTTTATTATAACGCAATTACCGCGCTTTTGTCAAACGAAATTTTCATCTTTTTTTCTATATTTTTATACCTAAAAAGCCAAAAAAATGCTATAATGGCGGATGTATACACAATAGAGAGGTTTATGATGAAAAAAATGCTCTTTGCGGCCATAGCCGCCGCGCTTTTTTCCGGCGCCATGTTCGCCTCCACCGTTCCCAAAGTCAAAAAGCAGCTGCCTTTCAGCAAGGGAGTCAATCTGCCGGTTTGGATGGAATACGGAAAATTCAACACCCTCTTATATGGAAAGAAAGATTTTGAAAATTTAAAAAGCATCGGCGTGGAAGCGGTCCGCATTCCCGTCTGGTTTGACGTTTGGGCGGACAAAAACAACGACTACAAGCTGGACTCGGAATGCTTTGAAATGCTGGACAAGGCGATTGCCTGGGGCGAAGAGCTGGGCCTATACATCATATTGGACTTTCACAACGATTGCAGCGGAGCCTCCCAGACAAATCCAAAAATAGAAAACGTTCTTCTTAAAATATGGCCCCAAATCGCGGAACGATACAAGTCCAAGGGCGGCGTTGTCATTTACGAGGTGATGAACGAGCCCCACTTTGAAAGCGGAAACATGCAAGCCGACATCTCAAAATGGGGAAAAGTCCAGGGAAAAGTTTTGCAAGCGATTAGAGCCATAGACAAAAAGCATTCGATAATTGTAGGCGGCGGCTATTGGGACTCCCTTGACTCGATGCTAAAGCTTCCATTTTATAAAGACGACAACTTGATTTACAACTTCCACGACTACACGCCCTTTTTGTTCACGCACCAAGGCGCCTCGTGGACTTTTTCCAAACGCATAAAAAACATTCCCTTTCCCTATGTAAAGGAAAGAATGCCGCCGCTTCCCCCAAACGCGACCGACGCCGAAAAATGGGAAATAAACAACTACAAAGAAGACTCTGCGGAAAAAACGCTCGCCTCCCCCTTGGACAAGGCCGTTGAATTCGCGAACAAAAGGAACGCGGCCCTTATGTGCAACGAGTTTGGAGTCCTTATGACTTACGCCGACCCAGAGGAGAGAGCCAATTGGTATAGAATGAAATGCAAGTGGATGGACGAACGCGGCATCGCGCGATTAAGCTGGGACTACACGCAAGAGTTTGGCCTTTACAAGTCGCCGCAGGAATCGCGCTTTCCCGACGACTTGAACAGGCAGGTAATCGAAGCGATGGGCTACAAGTATCCTTCCGCCGCAAAAAGCGAGACTTGGTTTTCGCGCGCTGTAAAAAACAACGACTACACAATATACAAGGACGGAAGCGCGGACCTTATCCGAGTTCAGTCTTGGAGCGCGCAAGGCTCGTTGGCGGCATCGGAAAACGATTCAAACGAACGATTCATCGAATTAAAGGATTTAAAGCCCTACGACGAGCTTTTGTTCCAGTTTAAGGAAGCTTGCGATTTTACAAGGCTTTTTGACCAGAACGCAAAATTGGAATTTTACGCAAAGAGCCTTGATAAAAAATTCGACATTACGGTTTACTTTAGAGACATGGAAGCGAAAATATTTCCGTGGAGAGCGTCAACCATTGTGACAACGGACGACGTAAAGCCTGACGGATACTGGCATAAAGTTTCCATTCCGCTAAAAACGCTTAACGATGTCGGAGGCTGGACTCCTCAAACAAATTGGCGAGTGTCCGAAGGAAAATTTTCGTGGACGTTGGTTGACGCTTTGGTAATCCAAAACAACAACCATCGCTCGCAGAATGGCTACGCGATAAAAGACATCAAGCTAGTCCACTAGCCTTTCTTTTTTCCAAGATAGGCCTCGCGGACTTTTTCGTCGGCCAAAAGGGACTCGCCGCTTCCGCTAAGGGTGATGTCGCCGGTTTCCAAAACGTAAGCCGTGTCGGCGGCCTTTAGCGCCATGTTGGCGTTTTGCTCAATCAGCAAAATCGTCACGCCCTTCTTGTTGATTTCTTCGATAATCGAGAATATTTGCTGCACGATTAAGGGCGCGAGTCCCAAAGAAGGCTCGTCCATCATCAAAAGCTTTGGGCGGCTCATAAGAGCGCGGCCAACTGCCAGCATTTGCTGCTCGCCGCCGCTAAGGGTTCCGGCAAACTGCCAGCTTCTCTCCTTTAGGCGCGGAAAAAGCTCGTAAACCCAATCAAGGTCTTTTGCGATTCCGTCCTTGTCGTTTCTAAGATAGGCGCCGATTTTTAGGTTTTCGGCGACGGTAAGGTCGGTGAATACGCGGCGGCCTTCTGGAACCAAGGCGATTCCCCTTTTGCAAATTTTGTCGATGGAAAGGCCGATGATTTCCTCTCCGTCAAACTTTATCGAGCCGCTTTGAGCCTTTACAAGGCCGCTGATAGTTCTAAGCAAGGTGGACTTTCCGGCGCCGTTGGCCCCGATAAGCGAAACGATTTTTTTGTCGGCCACTTGCATGTTGATTCCGCGCAAGGCCTTGATTCCGCCGTAAGACACGGAAAGGTTTTTGACTTCAAGCATTTTTGTCCTCCCCAAGATAGGCGGAAATTACGACAGGATCGTTTTGGACTTCGGCAGGCGTTCCCTTTGAAATCAAGGCGCCAAAATTCAAGACATAGATTCTGTCGGAGATGTTCATCACCAAGTCCATGTGGTGCTCGATCATAAAGACCGTAAGCCTAAAGTCGTCGCGGATTTGCTGGATGAATTCGGTAAGCTCCAAAGTTTCCTGCGGGTTCATGCCGGCGGCCGGCTCGTCAAGCAAAAGCAATTGCGGCTTTGTGGCAAGAGCGCGCGCAATTTCAAGCCGCCGCTGCTGGCCGTAGGGAAGCGAAGTACAAAGCTCGTCCTTGACGTCGTAAAGACCGAATATGTTAAGAAGCTCCGACACTTCCTCGCGCTGGCGCTTTTCTTCCGCGCGGTTCAGGCGGAAGGTGGCCGTCAAAAAGTTTGAGCTACGCCGGCAGTGCTTGGCGATCAAGATGTTGTCAAAAACGCTCTGGCTTTTCCAAAGACGGATGTTTTGGAAAGTGCGCGCGATTCCCAGCTTTGTGATTTTGTCGGGCGTCGGCTCGATGACCTTTGAGTACTTTCCGCGCTCGGTTCCCGCGTAAAGCTTTTTCATCTTGCCGCGCGGATGGTTTTCGACGATTTCCTCGCCGTTAAAATAGACCGCGCCGTTTGTCGGAGCGTAAACGCCGGTGACGACGTTAAAGGCCGTCGTCTTTCCGGCGCCGTTTGGCCCGATGAGGGAGACTATTTCGTTTTTGTTGATTTCAAGCGAAAGCGAGTTTACCGCAACGACGCCGCCAAACTGCATCGTTATGTCCGAAAGGCGCAGGACGTTTTGACTTTGTTCGCTCATTTGGCGCCTCCAGATTTAGCGGCGGCGCTCGATTCGGAAGCGCGGGCGGCTTTTTTTCCGGCAAGGCGCTTAATGGCGCGGCGAATGCCTGCGATCGAGAATTCGCTTTCACCCATAATTCCGCGCTGCCAGAAAATCACGATAAGCATGATTACAATCGCAAAAACCACTTTTCTAAAGCCGGGTTTCAACAAGGGAACGTGGAAACCGCCGACCATAAGGTTGTTGTTGTCCAAAAAGCGAAGCCACCATTCCGAGCAAGCGACAAAAAGCATTGAGGAGATTACGCTACCGCTTACAGAGCCGATTCCGCCGATGACGACGATAAGCAAAATCTCGTAGGTCATCGCCGACTTGAATTGGTTGGCCTGGATTGTCGTTTGGAACATGGCCAAGAGGGCCCCGGAAATTCCCGCAAAGAAGGATGAAATCGTAAAGGCCAGGCGCTTGTGGCTGGCCAAGTTGATTCCCATCGCTTCGGCGGCAACCTCGTCGTCGCGAATCGCCTTGAAGGCGCGGCCGTAGGTTGAGTTTATCAAAAGCACTATCAGCGCTATGCAGATTCCCGACACAAAGAAGGGAAAAAGCGTCGAGCGGAAGACAGGATACTTTCGCAAAAGGTTTGAGCCGTTTGTGATTACGCCAAGCTTGTCCCACTGGAAAAGCGCCCGCATAATCTCGGCAAAGCCAAGAGTGGCGATGGCCAAGTAGTCGCTCTTTAAATGGAGGACAGGAAGGCCTATCAAAAAGGCGAAGAAGGCCGCCACAAGCCCTGCAAGCAAAAGCGCGGCGAACACCGGAATGGCGAACTGAATCGCTCCTCCGTCAAAGTATTGGTAAACCGCGGGGCGCAAGGCGACCGGAATCGTAAAGACCGCGTAAGTGTAGGCGCCTATCATCATAAAGCCGGCCTGGCCCAAAGAAAAAAGGCCTGTGAAGCCGTTCAGCAAATTCATCGAGACGGCGACAAGAGCGTAAATCGCGCCCTTCTTTAACACAGTGAAAAGCATCGACGTTTTGGGAAGGACTTGCTCCAAGACAAAGACCAAAACGAAGACAAAAGCTAAAAGGCCGGCTGAAAGAAGCCAGTCTTGGACTTTTTGTTTTTGCAAATTGTTTTGTAAATTTTTCATGCCTCACACCTTGTCCGTGGACTTTTCGCCAAAGATTCCCGTCGGCATGAACATCAAGACGAATATCAGCAAAACGAAAGTGAAGGCGTCGCTAAAGGTTGTCCAACCCAAGCCCTTTATGATGTTTTCGCAAATGCCGATTACAAAGGCTCCGATAACCGCTCCGGGAATCGAGCCGATTCCGCCAAAGACGGCGGCGACAAAGGCCTTGAGGCCCGGCATCGCTCCGACAGTCGGAGTGACTCCGGTGTAGTTTGAAAAGAACAAAAGGCTTCCGACCGCGGCCAAGAAAGTTCCGATAATGAACGTGGTGGAAATCACCGCGTCCAACTTAATTCCCATAAGCTGGGCGGTTTCAAAGTCGCGAGAGACGGCCCGCATCGCCATTCCGATTTTTGTGTAGCGAATCAAAATGACAAGCGCGACTACAAGCGCGATCGTTAGGAACGGAGTGATTACCGTCACGCGCTTTGTCATCGCGCCAAAGATTTCTATCGAATCGCTGACCCAAGGAATCGGCGGATAGTATTTGGTAAGGCCCCCGGTTACATAGAGGGCCAAATTTTGAATCAAGTATGAAACTCCGATAGCGCTAATCATGACCGACATTCTAGGCGCCGTTCGCAGAGGCTTGTAAGCCGCCCGCTCTATGGCAAAACCGATTAAGACAGTCACCGCGATCATCAAGGGGATTGAAACGCAAAGAGGCAAAACAGTTGAAGCGTAAATCAAAATCAAGCCCGCCGCCATAAAAACGTCGCCGTGGGCGAAGTTGATGAGGCGCAAGATTCCATAGACCATTGTGTAGCCTATGGCGATAAGGGCGTACTGCCCGCCGGTCGAAACGCCGGCGAGAACGTAAGGCAGATTGGCGCTAAAGAAATTCATTTTACTTTACAGACTGAATGGCTACGAATTCCCACTGGCCAGTCTTGTTGTTGGCGTGCTTGACGTAAGCCACGTCGCGCTTGGCGTCGCCGGTTTCGTTAAACTCAATCATGCCGGTAATTCCGTTGTAGCGAACCTTTGGCAAAGCCTTTTTGATGTCGCTTCCCTTTGTAGAGCCGGCGATCTTAACCGCCTCAAGGGCAACAAAGTAAGCGTCGTAGGCCATTACAGGGTTTGCGGCGACGATGTCGTTTCCGCCGTTGTCGGTCAAGCGCGACGGGTCGGCGTTGAGCCATTCGCGGAAGTTAGAGACAAAGGTCGCGATGTCGGCGTCCTCGGCTCCTTCGGCAAAGAAGGTTGTGACGTTGATGTCGACGTTCGTTCCCCTTACGGCGCCCAAGATTACGTTGGAGTCCCAAGTGTCGCCGGCCAAAATCGGCATGCCAAGGTTCTGCGTGTTGGCCTGCTCGATGATGAGCGCGGCGGCTTCTGTTGAAACAGGAGAGCAGAAAACGTCGGCTTTTTGGTTCTTGGCGTTTGTCACATAAGCGGCAAAATCGCTTGTTCCTTCGGGGAAGGTTTCAAAAACGACATCGCCGCCGAGCTTTTTAAAGGCCTCTGTAAAGTAGTTTGAAAGGCCGACTGAATAGTCGTCGCCGAGCTTGGCCAAAACATAGGCTTTCTTTGCCTTGAACTTGTCGACGGCAAAGTTGGCCAAAACCGTTCCCTGGAAAGGGTCAAGGAAGCAAATGCGGAAATAGTGGTCGTTGCCCAAAGTCACCTGCGGGTTTGTGCAAGTCACGCCGATGGCCGGAATGTCGGCGGCGGCGAAAGTGTCAGAAGCGGCGATTGAAACGCCTGATCCGTACGAGCCGAGGACGACTGAAACGCCCTTGGAAACCAATTCGCTGGCGGCGGTGACGGCCTTGTCGTTTGAAGATTCGTTGTCAACGCGAACCAGCTCAACCTTAAGCTCTTTTCCGCCAACATTGACCTTTGGCATGACTTCGTTGGCGTAAATCGCTCCCAAAGTCTCCTGCTTTCCGCCCGCGCCGTTGTCGCCGGAAGCGGGTTCATAAATTCCGATTTTTACGACAGCGTCCTTAGAGCCGCCGCATGAAGAAAGAGCGAAAAGAGCGCAAGCGCCCATCGCCGCGAGAATGAGTTTTTTCATAATCTCCTCCAAATTTTTTAAATATGATTTTAGCGCAATATTGAAAAAAAATCAAGAAATTATGGTCTTGCGTCAGTCAACACGAGCGGAGGCGGCCTCTACATCGTCCAGCGTGAACTCGGAGCGGCCGGCTTGGCTTGCAAGGAGCGCGGCCTTGTTGAGGACGCTTTCGATTTTGGCGCAGGAAAAGCCGTCGAAAAGCTGGGCGAGTTTTTGGTCGGAGCAAGAGGCCGCGCGTTTTTTGGCCTGCGTGTATTTTTGGACGAGCGAGACTCTCGCGCTCTCGTCCGGGTAAGGAACCTTAAAGCGCGCGTCAAAGCGGCCTGGGCGTATCAAGGCCGGGTCGAGCGCCTGGACAGAGTTTGTGGCCGCGACGACCAAAACGCCTTTTGTAGGCTCAAAGCCGTCAAGCTCGTTCAACAACGCCGTTACGATTCGCGTGTTTTCGGTTTCGATCGCGCTTCCCGAATAATTGCGCCTTGTTCCGATTCCGTCAAATTCGTCGATGAAGACAATGCAGGGGGCGCGGCGGCGGGCCTTTGCGAACAAAAGCTTTACCTTTAACGGGCCGATTGCCATGAACATCGACTCAAAGTCGGTGGCCTTGGCCGGAATGAAGTTTACGCTGGCCTCGCCCGCAAGCGCCTTGGCAAAAAGGGTCTTTCCGTTTCCGGGCTCTCCTTCAAGCAATATGCCCTTTGGAAGGCGGACGCCCCGTTTTTCCCATTCGCGCGGATTTTTCATTATTTGCATGACTTGCGCCATGTCGCGCTTAAGATCTTCCATTCCGACGACGTCAGAAAATTTGACGCCGGTTTTACGGACGACCTTAAAACTGTTGGGCGAGATGAATTTCCTGAAAGCCGCGAATATTATAAAGAAGAAAAAGCCGTAAAAGAAAATGTCCAAGGCCAAAGAAACGAGCGCGGCGGCTGACTTTTCGCTTTTGACGGAGACTCCGCTTCGCAACAAAAACTCTTTTAGCGTCGGAGAGTCTGGATTTTGGGTCTTTAGCTCTTGGCCCGCCGCGTCAACAAAAATAATTTCGTCTTCCGCGATTTTGGCGCTGGCTACAGTTCCGCCCTCGACTTGGGCGTAAAAGTCCGCGTAAGGGACTTCTTGGATTTTTGCGGAACTGTAATAATCGTAGAAAAAAATTCCGCCCGCCAAAAGAATGGCAAGCGGAATTATGAATTTAGCTTTTAGCTTCATTCAAAAAGGGATTTAAAGCCTTAGAAGGCCGCGACGACTTCGCCGTTGGGGAAAGTCTTTGCGATCCAGTCCTTTACCTTCTGGCTCTGCAAGGCCTGGACAAGCGCCTGGACGCGGGGATCCTTTTCGTTGCCCTTCTTCACTACGATGATGTTGACGTAGGGAGAGTCCTTTCCTTCAACGAAAAGTCCGTCTTTGGCGGCTGAAAGGCCGGCGGGAATCGCGTAGTTTCCGTTGATTGTGGCGGCGTCAACGTCGGCCAGAACGCGCGGAAGGCTTGCGGCGTCCGTTTCGACAAACTCAAGCTTTTTGGGGTTTGAAGTCACGTCAAGCGGAGTGGCTGTGATTCCAGCTTTTTTGTCAAGCGTGATCAAGCCGGCGGCCTGCAACAAGAGCAAGGCGCGTCCGCCGTTTGTCGGATCGTTGGGAATGGCGATCTTGGCCTTGGCGGGAAGGTCGGACAATTTCTTGAACTTCTTTGAATACAAGGCGAAAGGCTCGATGTGGACTCCGCCGGCATTTACAAGGTGGTAGCCCTTGTCCTTGTTTGTGGCTTCCATGTAGGGAGTGTGCTGGTCAAAGTTTGCGTCAAGCTCGCCAGACTCAAGGGCGTCGTTCAAGATGACGTAGTCTGTCATCTCGCGGATATCAAGCTTGTAGCCTTTGGCCTCTACGTCAGCCTTTACCAATTCAAGGAGCTGCACGTGGGGAACCGGAGTCGCGCCGATTACGAGCGGACCGTCTTTTTTGTTCTTTTTGGCGAAAACCGAAGCGGCGGCCAAAAGAACCAATGCTGTCAAAAGAATCTTTTTCATTTTATTACCTCCATTTCCTAGCGGAAAAGTATGTTTTATTTATACCGATTTGCGCTTTTATTGTCAAGCGCTTTTTGAAAAAAAACAAATTTTTTTTGCCTTGGTAACAAGCCGCTCGCATTGTCGATGGCAAGCCTAAAATGCTTGTTTCGAGCGGGGTCGCCGCGTCTTTAAGGCGTTGCCCAGACGCTGCCTAGCGGAAAGCCAGCATTTTGTTGGAAATGCGCGTTCCCACAAACTGAATGACTTCGACCAAGACCAAAATGACCAAGACGGACCAGAACATAACGTCTGTCCTAAAGCGCTGGTAGCCGTAGCGGATCGCAAGGTCGCCCAAGCCGCCGCCGCCAATCGCTCCGGCCATCGCGGAGTATCCGATCAAGTTTATGATTGTGAGCGTGATTCCGGCCACAATCGAAGGCATGGCTTCCGGCACAAGGACTTTAAAAATTATCTGGCGGTTTGAGCTTCCCATCGCGCGCGCGGCCTGAACCACTTCTGGGTCAACTTCGTTAAGAGCGCTTTCGATTACGCGGGCCACAAATGGCGCGGCGGCGATGCTTAGGGGAACGATTGTCGCCACGGTTCCGATGCTGGTTCCCAAAATCAAGCGGGACAAGGGAAAGAGCAAAATCATCAAGATGATAAAAGGGAACGATCGCAAGACATTGACCACGCGGCTTATGACCGCGTTAAGCTTTTTCTTTGGAGTTATGCCTGTTGGATTAGTCATGCACAGAAGGATTCCAAGCGGAAAGCCCAACAAGGTTGAGAACAGTGTGCTAAAGACAACCATTTCCAAGGTTTGCAATGTCGCTTTTGAAACTAAAGTAAAAATCTGCATTTGCCGCTACTCCTCCTCCACAATGACGCCGCGGTCTTTCAAGAAAGCCACGGCCTTTTGCAAATCGTTTCCGCTGATGTCGGCGCGCAGCACTCCGACCTTTTTGCTTTGAACGTCTTGGATGCCGCCGCCGCGGATGTTGACTTCAACGTCAAACTTTTTTATCAATTCGTTTACCAGCGGCTCGTCGGTCTTGGAGCCTTCAAAGCGCAAGACGTAGCCGCCCTTTTGGTCCGACCACTGAACGTAGTTGGCCGCGCGGATGTTGGCCATGAACTCTTTTGTGATCGCGGCCTTAGGCCTGATGAAAATGTCGGCGACGCTGCCCTCTTCCACCACGCGGCCTTCGTCCAAAACGCTCACAAGCGAGCAAGCGTCGCGAACGACTTCCATTTGGTGGGTAATCATCACGACCGTAAGGTTCATCTTTTTTTGGATGTCCTTTATAAGCTCAAGTATCGCGCGAGTCGTTTGCGGGTCAAGCGCGCTTGTGGCCTCGTCGCAAAAAAGGATTCCGGGATAGTTGGCGAGCGCTCGGGCGATGGCGACGCGCTGCTTTTGTCCGCCCGAAAGCGAGCTGATTTTCGCGTCGGCGCGGCCGGCCAGGCCTACCAATTCCAAAAGCTCCTCGACGCGGGACTTGATTTTGTCCTTTGGGGTTTTGCAAATTTCCAAGGGATAGGCGATGTTTTGTCCTGCGGTGCGGGAACTGAACAAGTTGAAGTTTTGGAAAATCATTCCGGCGCGGCGGCGCTGCTCGATCAAGTCGTACTTTTGCAAGTGGTCGACGCGCTTGTCGTCATAGTAGATTTCGCCCGAGTCCGGCTTTTCCAAAAGGCTTATAAGGCGGACAAGCGTCGACTTTCCGGCGCCGCTTTTTCCGATGATTCCGTAGATTGTGTTTGAAGGAATCTCAAGGCTTATGCCGTTTACCGCGCGAACCAAGGTTCCGTCGGCAAGATGGTATTCTTTTTTTAGGTCTTTTAATATGATGGACATTAAAGTCTCCTTACCTCTATCAATACCGCTGAACGCGCGAGTTTTGCGAGCGCGTTTGTTGCGGCTTATTGCCCAGCGCTCGTGAGAGCGCAAGTAAATATTTTCCACTTTGCAAAACGGCGGGCTTGCCCGACCGTATGCGGCAATCATTCGATTTTTGCCGCTACTTTGCCGCCTGCTCCGCCAAGTAAGCGTCGTAGCCTTTTTGGAAAATTTCCTCCAAGGTGAACTTTGCGTTTATCGTGTCGGGCTCGCGGCCGTACGTTTGCTTGTAGCATTCGCATTGCGCCTTAAAGGCCTCGTCGCGCAGATACGCGATGTTTTCCTTGCGGCTCAACTCGGCCTTGGGATAAATCGGCTTAAGGACGTGAATCTCGCCGCGCTTTCTTTTAAAGAAAAGCTTTTCTAGGCCGCGGGGCGCCCTCCAAGTGATGAAGAGCGGAACGACAGGAACGTTGTTTATCGCGGCGGCGTGAAAGGCTCCGTCCATAAAGGGCCGCGGCTGCTCGTAGTAAGGCCACATCGATTTTTCGGGAAAGAACAAGACAGAGCCGCGCTTTTTGTGAAGGACTTCGTTTACCGCGGCCGTGAACTTTTTCATCGCTCCGAAATTTGAGCTTAACGGAAAAATGCCTCCGGCGCGCATTACGCTTCCCAAAAAGCCCGTCATGTTGTTGAACTCGGCGACGACAATGTAAAGCTTGTGGCCCCAACAAGCCCAGCGCGACATCTCGTTGTCAAGGTTGTGGACGTGGTTGCATACAAAGACGCAGTTTTTCACTCCGCGCAAATTCTTTCTTCCGTGGTAGCCGTCGCCGATCAAGAACCAGCAGCCGGGCTTTGCGAAGGCGAAAAACGACGAGCGGATTATAAGCGTTCCAAGATTGTTAAGAAAGCCTTTTCTTTTGTACTGAAAATTTTCGTCGACGCGCTGCATCAAGCGCCAGTCGGGCTCTTGAATTTCGCAGTTGTAGTTGCCCTTTTGCTCGGCGATTTTTATGTTTTTTTGCTGCTCCTCGTAGGGAAGCTGCTCCACTCCGGCGTATTTCACTGTTCCATCCTTTCGACTTGAATCCAACTTAGCTTGGCCTTTTTGTGGGTCAAAAGCAAGTAGTATGACTCTATGTAAAATTGGGCGTACTGCGCGATGTAAAAGGGATTTACAATCAATGCGAAAAGCTTTTCAAAGACGGAAATCGTGTACATCGCGCGGTCTTCGACAAAGGCGATGGCCGTGTAAAAGAAAAGGCTTCCGTACAAGACCAAAATGATTTTTATCGCCGAATGGAGCGAAAACCAGTCCAAAGCTTGCAGCGCGAAAAACTTAAAGGCAGCGTCGGCCAAAAAGGCCAGGGCGCAAACGGCCGTTCCCGCAAAGTAAATGTAAAGCGGAATGAACGAAAAGAGGTAGTCAAAGCAGCCCCAAAAATTGCCGGAAACAACTTCGGCTTGCTTGGGGTCGCGCTCCACCGAAGCCTTGCTGCCGCTAAAAAAGTCGCGGACGTATTTCCAAAACTTTTTGGAAACTTCCTTTCCGTATTTTACGCCGACCTGGGCGTAGCCCATAAGCCAGCGGCGGCGGCGCGCGTTGCAGCTGCGCAGGGAAATCCCCTCTTCGGTATAGGTGACCGCGTATTCGTAATAATAGCTGGTCCAGTTGTTGAGGAGCGCGGTTACGGTAAGCTCAAAGTCTTCGGTCATCGAACGGTAGGGCCAGCCGCCCATTTTTTGAACCAAGTCGCGGCGAACCATAAGGCCTGTTCCGCAAATTGTGTTTGACATGTTGCGCTCGCTTCTAAAGCAGTTTCCCATTTTGTCAAGGAAGGTGTAAGTGAGCGCGTTGCAGTTCACCGCCCACGAGCGGTATTTTCTTCCGTACAAATAATTCTTTACCATGCGCTTGCCCAGAATTATTTGCTTGTCAAGGACAAGCGCGTTGTTCATTTCCATCACAAAGTTCGCGTCTACAATGTTGTCCGCGTCAACGATCACAAAGGCCGCGTAGCCGTTGCCAGAATCGCCCAAAAGGTCTTGCAAAATTCCGTCAAGAGCCTGCCCCTTGCAAGTTTGGTTGGGAACGACTTTTGAAAAAGTGTTTTTGTATTCGGCCGCAAGCTGAATGTTGGGGTCATTATCGTCGCCGACGACGACATAAGTGTCGTAAAAATCTTTGTCGTATGTTTGCGCGGCCAAGCTGTCAAGCAAGACGCGCAGGCCTTTTTCGTTTTTTGCCGGAACGATGACGGCCAGCTTGTTCTTTTGGGGATTTTCAAAATGCTTTGGCCGCTTTAAGCCGGCGATGTAATATCGAATTCGCGGCAAGTACAAAACAAAGGAGAGAACGCAGATAAAAACGTAGACGTTGAACAAAAATTCCGCTTGAAAAGAATTAAGCATTTCAATAGAATAATTTAATCGCCGCAAAAAGTCAATAATGCGGAAAACGCCAAAGCGGCGCGGCATTTTTTGTCGGAGGAACATGATGAAAATTTTTGGAAAAACTATAATTTCGGCGGCCCTGCTTCTTCTTTTTGCAGGCCTCTTGTTCGCCGAAAGCGAAGACGAAATGAAAAAGCGCATTCTTAAGAACGCTGACCTTTCGGGCGAAAGCGCCGCGGACCTTATGGCCGCCGACGACGGAGAGGACAAGTTCGCCAACTCCAAGGACGCGACCAGACGGCTTCCGTCGGAATTCCCGCGGGACGTTCCCTACACAAAGGCCGGAATCGAATTTTGCGAGGCCCACTACGGCCACAGGATTTTCAACGAAGAAGGCCGCAAGCGCTACTACGAGGCCAGCCTAAAGGCCGCCGAAGAGCTGACGGACGAATATTCAAAATTGATAACGCTCGCCCGCGCGGACTACTACTACGGACTGTCGATTATGGAAAGCTTTGACCTTACCAGCTTGGACAACATGGACTTGGGCGATACAAAGACAACCGAAAGCATAAACGACAGGGCCGGAAGCTATTTTGACAAGGCAATCGACGAATGCAAGAAGGCGCTTGAAATCAAAAAAGGAAGCGACGGCTACTCGACTTTGGCGCAGGCGATTTCGATGAACTGCACGGCAAAGAACGTCTCATACGTTTTGGCAAACGGCCTTAAGGTTCGCTCAAACGCAAAAAAAGCCGTCGCGCTGGACTACTCAAACGGCTTGGGCCATTTTATGGTGATAGCGCAAGACGCATACGCTCCCTGGCCATTTTGCAAGCTAAAGTCAAGCCGAAAAGCCTTGCTGCGCGTGTTGGACGACAAGTACATTAGAATCGAACGCTTTGACTACCAAATGATTTACGCCGCGATCGGCTACACTTTCTACAAGCAAAAAAAGTGGGACAAGTCGATTGAATGGTACAATAAAATTTTGGAGCTTTATCCCCAAAACTTTGCGGCGCGGCAAATGATTAAAAAAATCCAAGACCGCAAGGCCGGAAAAAAGAACTAAGAACGGGCAAGGCGCGCCGCGCTAGCTCTTGCGCGGTCGCGGGCATTTTAGGTAAGTCCAGCGCGCGACAAAGTAGCGGCCGACAAAGCGCGACAAAAAGGCCGCGGCCTTCCACTTGAACGCCCAAAGAGCGGCCTTCTTTCCGGAGCGAGCGGCCTTAAGGCAATGGCGGACAGTTTTTTCGGCGCTAAGGCCGCCAAGCACTTCCTTGCGCGCTCCGTTTGAGGCTACGCTCGCGAATTCAGTGCTGACCGAGCCCGGGCACAAGGCGCAAACCTTTATTCCCCGGTCGGCGACTTCGGCGGCGAGGGACTCGCTAAAACTTAAGGCGTAGGCCTTTGTGGCAGCGTAAACGCTAAAGTTTCCAAGCGGCATAAAGGCGGCAAGGCTTGCCGTGTTGATTAAAAGCGAGCCCTTGTTCATGTAAGGAAGCGCTAGGCCCGCGATTCCCGTAAGAGAGACGCAATTCAATTCAACCATGTCAAGCTCGGCGTCTAGCGGCGTGTCGGCAAAGGGGCCGTAAGTTCCAAAGCCCGCGTTGTTGACCAAGACGCGGATTTCAAAGCCGCCGTCCTTGCCTTTTTGGTCAATGATTTTTTCGGCGTCCAAAAGCGCCTTAAAGGCCGAAACGCCCGCGCGGCCGGCCAGGTCTATCGCAAAGGAACGGGCCAAGGGAAGCGTCGGGTTTTCTTTATGGGCGGCGTTTTGCGCGGACTCCACTTCCTTAAGGCGGTCAAGGCGGCGGGCCAAAAGCCAAATCTCGTCGGCGCAAGGCTCCGCTCCCAACTGGCGGGCAAA
This sequence comes from Treponema sp. UBA4377, assembly GCA_002391235.1. Taxonomy (GTDB): domain Bacteria; phylum Spirochaetota; class Spirochaetia; order Treponematales; family Treponemataceae; genus Treponema_D. Next base: position 41,424 of record DGRX01000005.1, on the reverse strand, counting down.
CTCCGCTCCCATTCCGCTTGACGCGCCGGTTACAATCGCGATTCGCTTCATAACAACTCCAAAAGCCGCTCGTTGAATCGCGCGGTTTGAACCTTAAGGTCGCGCAAGAAAACATTGTCGTTAATGCTTCCCAAAACGGCGCTCATCTCGTCCGCGTCGCCGTAAGTCATTTGGCGGAAAGGATCGTCGTAGTCTTTTTTGCGCGAGTAAATCGAGTCGGAATAAATGTCGTTTGAAACGGCCGTTACGTCGGCGATTATGTCTTGGAAAATTTCTTTTGTAAAGTCAGAAATCTTTCGCGAGTAAAGCTCCTCCAAAAGATAAATCGCGTAGCGGGCCTTGTAGTCGCCGTATGACTCTTGGCAAGCGTCGTAGAATTTATGGACGGCTTCCCAGGAGTCGATTTTTTTGGAATTGATTTTGGCGCAAAGCTCGTCCACTTTTTTGGAAGGAATGATTTGTCCGCCGGCGTTGGTCCACTTTGTGTAAAGGTCGATCGCCATTATTTTTTGGATGGCCGAAGCGCTCAATTTTTTTATTTTGTGAACGGAGCAAAATTCCATCAAAGAGCGGGCGGCGAAGTACTTTACGATTTTGCGATATTCCTTGTAGGCTTTGACCGGCTTTAGAATCACAGCGCCGCACTTTTTTTGGCAAAGCTCGTCATGCAAGACAAAGTCCGCGTTGGGGTTTTGGTGCAAAAAGTCTTTGGCCGCCTGCAATTTCTGGGCCTCTCCCTTGGCCGACAAAATGTTTTCTAGGCCGGCGTCCTGCAAATAATTTTTGGTAAGCTCGATGATGCGCGACAAGGCCGGCAAGATTTGCTGCATCGTGTCGGGCGCGAGCGGGTCAGTCTCTATGTGCTGGACTTTGACAACGCGCTTGTCGCGCTTTTGGAACTTGTAGCGGTTCCTGGCGATGGCGAACATGTTGAACATAAACCAGTAGGCCGGCATTATTTGAATCGGCTCGTTCTCCCCTGCCGCCGCGATCAGCGAAAAGGGATACGATATGTTAAGCTCGCGCTGGTAGGAGCCCTTGCTGGCCAAAACAAAGGACGCGAACTTTGAGTTGTGCTTGAAGTCGGAGCACAAGCCAGGCCAAAAGCCTCGGCCGGCGATAATCTCTCCGTCGGGGCTGCGGGAATTGTGGTTTGAACCGATAGTGGCGCCCGCCGCGATGTTGGATTGGCCCATGACTGTGGTGGCAATCAAGAACGAAGAGTTGTGGTGCTGTTCGTGGAAGGGGAATATCAAGTTGTTTAAAAGCTCGCAGCACGACACCGTGGAGTTGTCGCCTAAAATTGAGTTCAACAGGCGGGCGCCGTACTTTAGCTGGCAATTGCGTCCCAGCACAAAGCGGACGGCGACGGCTTGGTAAAAGGCGCGGCTGCCGTAGCCCATGATTCCGTTCACCATCTCAACGCCCTCGCCTATTTGGCTTTCTTCTTGCGCGGACGACAAGACGGTGATGTTCTTTAGCTTAAAGGCGCCCTTGATGTAAGCGCAGTCTCCGATTTTGGCGTCCTTTAAAAGCGTCGTGTTTTTTATTACAGTTTCGTTTCCGACAGTTCCGTAAGTGTCGTTCTTTTTTGTGTTGCCCTTTTCGGTAAGCTCGACAAAGCGCTTTAAAAGCTTTTTGTCGCCGCGCTTTCTTGACCACAAGTAGGCGTCAGCCGGAATCATCGACTCAAAGGGAAGGACGGCGCGGCCGTCGTTTTCGTTGGCCACTCCGATCCACACGCGGACGTCCTCGCTTTCGCCTTGCTTTAAAATTCCGTTTCCAAATTTGGAATGCTTGGTGCACGACATTTCCTGAATGTTAAAAAGGATGACGCCGTTTCCAAGGCGGTAATTTTCCAAGTAGGCCACGTTGTGAATCGCGTCGTCGTTTCCGGTGACCACGTCGCGCAGCTTGGAATTGTAGATTCCGCACTCCAACTCCAAATCGTGGTACTTGACTTTGGCGTTCCTAAGCTGGCCCAAAACGACAAAGCCCGAAAACGCCGAGCCGTAAACCAGATCGGGGTCAAAGCCCTTTTTGCTTACAAGGACATTGCTCCAGTCGGAAAATTCGGAATGGTTTCTGTTCTTTTTTAATATTTCTATTTCCGCGGCTGTCAAGGCGCGGGTGTTTTCAATGCATTCTTTGGGAAAGGCCGAAGGCGCGGATTTTTTCTGCGCGTAAGTTATTTTTACCATAACTTTCATTATATCACGCTTTAACCGCTTCCGCAATATTGAAATCAATTCAAACTTGCTTTATTATAGAAGAAATGAAAAAATCGACATTAAAAAACGCTTTTCTCTTTTTGGCCATCGCGCTTTTCGCCAAAAGCCAATTGTTCGCATTGACAATGCCGGAAGGCTTTTCGCGCTTTGTCTTGTCAAACGGAATGACCGTTTGCGTTTACGAGGATTTTTCCGCTCCGACTGTCCGGGTTGAATACACGGCGAAAGCGGGCTTTTCTTGCCAAAGCGCCTCAACGGCGGGCTACGCTCCGCTATACGCCAGCCTTTTTTCAAAGGCCGGGATCTATTCAAACGGCTCAAGCGAATGGCTTTTGGACGGCCTTGCTTCCGAGTGCGCGGCAGACAGCGCGCGCTACACGATTGACATAAGCCCCAACCAGCTTGAGGAAATTTTTAGGGAGCTGGGCCTTTGCGCCTTCGCCCCGCTTTTCCAGGACCAAGAATTGGGAACAAAATTAAAGGAAGCCAAGGAAAGCGCGGCCCAAAACGCCTTTAGCGCGGAAGGCTTTATAAACAGCGCGATCGACTCCCGCGTCTTTAGCGCCGCCCCCTGGAAGCACGACAGCGGAATCTATCCCGCGCTTTTCCAAAAGCAAGGGCTTTCTGAAGCCCGATCGATTTTGACGGAAATCGCAAGGAATTATTACTCTCCGCAAAACTCCGCGCTTTTTGTGACTGGAGCGGTGACAAAAGAGGCGGCGCTTTCGTTGGCCGAAAAAACTTTTGGCTCTTACGCGCCGCGGCCGGCATTCGTTCCGTCCGATGCGGAAAACGCCGCGCAAAGCGGGCAAAGGAAATTCGTTTTGTCCGACCCGGAACTTTCGCCCGACATGGCGCAAGTCGTCTGCCAATACACAAGCCTTACAATGGAAGAAGCCGACTTGGCCGCAATCATCTTGAACAAGCGCGACTCGTCCTTAAAGGCCGCGCTTACAAGCGAAGCCTCGCTTAACATTCGCGGAAGCGACTACATCAACGCCGACGCCGCGCACAAAAACGCGTCGAGCCGCTTGATAATCCAAAGCCTTTTGGAAAAGTCAAAGGCCAACGACTTTGAAAAGGCGGCGCTTTTTGAAAAAATCTTAAGGGAAAGGGCGGCCGATTTTTCGCTAGAAGAATTTGATGCGGCAAAAAAATTCCTTTTGACCGACTTTGAAGTCGCGGCTGGAAATCCGCGCGGCTTTATGCAGCTATTGTCTCAGTTTTGGGCGGTTGACGGAATCGCGAAAAAATCCTACGAGCAAAGCGGCCAGGAAGGAGACGCCTCCAGCTTGGTGCAAAGATTTTTGGCGCGCGGCCAAAGGATTATGGCGCAAGACTACGAGGAGTTGAAATTCGCGCTGGAAAACGAAGAGCCTTATGTCTTTATCCTTGTAAATTCCAAAAGCCATCAAAGCCTAGCGTCCGCCTTTGACAAGGCAGGCTGGCAAAGCGTGACCGCAAAGAACGCCTCTTGGCACGCGCAGGAAATGTTCTCCGCGATAAAAAATTCAATAGAAAAAAAAGGCCAAGAAAAAGAAAGCGGCGGCGAAGGTCCCAGAGTTTTTGACCCGCTCTTCGCGCAAAAAACGCTTGACGGAGCGAAAAGCGTCCGCCTGCAAAACGGCATCGGATTTCACGCAAAGATTTGCCCCGACCGCGCGACAAGCGCCGTTGGCCTTTACATAAAAGGCGGAGAAGCCTATTGCGCGCAAAAAGAGCCCGGCCTTGAAGCGGTTGTGGCCAGCGTCTTGGCTCAAAACGCCAGAAAGGTTTGCGCTCAAAAAATTGATTCCGGACAAATGAAAAGCGCCGCCAACGTCAGCGCGCAATGCGAGGACATAAGCGCTCTTGTGACTGTTGAATGCCTTGCCGGAGACGAAGGGGCGGCCTTGGAAGCGCTTGCCGAGGCTCTTATTTTTTGCGACATCGTTCCGGTTGAAGCCGACATGTATTTGTCCAGCCGCAAAAGCTCTCAAATAATAAAGTCTTTGGCTATGCCCCGCCAACTCTACGCCGCCGGCATAAAGGCCTTTTACAAACAGCCCCTTTACAAGGCGCTCTACGCTTCCGGCCAAGAAATTCTGGAAAAAGTAAGCTACACGCAAATCTTGGAAGCCTACGCCAAATTTTTTGACGCGGGCCGGCTTGAAATAATCGCCGTCGGAAATTTTTCTTTTGAAAAATTGTCGGACAAGGCGCTCGAGCTTTTTGGCGGCCTTTCACCCTCTTGGGAAGACAAAAATCTTTTGGCGCAGGCAAAGCCGATCGCCAAAAATTCTTTGCGGGTGAAAATCAAGCATACATTTATGACCGACATCAGCGCCGACAAGGCAGGCCCCCGCCCCGCCGTCTTGGTTCCAACGACGGACTTTGCCGACCCGGTCCAGTATTGGTTTAGCGCTCCCCAGAACGAAAAAGAGGCGGCGCTTTTTGACGCGCTCCTTTTGGAATTGCATTCGCTTTGCCAAAAAGCATTTGCCGTCTCCGACCGCTACAAAAAAATGTCCGCGCGAATCGAGGAAAAAAGCCCGCTTGTTTCTTTTGGAGCGATCACATTTTTTAACGTCCAGTATCTTTCGGACGCGGACGCGATTCTTGAAGAAGCGCTTTTAAAATTGCGCGAAGAGCTTGAAGATTCCGCCGCGCTTGAAAAAATAAAAAGCCTTTGGCTTGTAAAGGCTTTTGAGGGAACGGAGCGAAACATAAACGCGGCGCGCCTTATGGCAAAGAAAATCGACCAGGCCCGCGCGCAAGGAAAAAACTTTGACGCAAAGGAAGCGGCCGCGGGCGACTACGAGGCCGTAACAAAGGCTTGCGCGGCGGACTTTGCCGCAGTCTATGAAGCCTTCTTTGCAAAGCGCTTCAAGCTTTACAGCGACGCGGCAAAAAAATAAGCGCCCGGTTGGGCGCAAAGAAAGCGGCCGCGACAGACAAAGCGAGAAAAACATGCTTGCCATAGCGAACCGCTTTTTATTTGAATAAAGCGCTGAAATATTTTATTTTTGGGGAGCTATAAGTCCGTACTTTTGCGACAGTTCTGCCAAAAGCTTTGAGCGCTGAGCTTTGCATTCCTCAGTCCACATGACAATTCCTTCTTCATTGTAATAAACGCTAAGGCTGTCGGCGTTGACCACAATGCATTTTTTGTCATTCTCGCCAAGAGCGAATATCGGAAGCGGAGCGTTTGCCTCTTTGTCGACGCAAGTCGTTCTTGAATAAACCTCTCCGTCAATGCAAGCCATTGCGAGCGTAACTTTAAGGTCGGCGTAATCTTTAATGGCGTAAAAAGCGAATTCCTTTCCGTCGGAAGATTTAGCCACGTACCAGTCTTTGTAATTCTCAACGACTTCCATGTCATTCTTGTCAGCGATTTTCGCGATGTCTTTCCATCCGCCCAGTTTTGGAGCCTTGGCGGGCTTGGCGAATGCCGCGGCTGAAAGAGCGCAGAGCGCGCAAAGGGCGATAATAATCTTTTTCATAGTATGCCTCCTTAAAAACGCATGTTTCGCCATTATTCCACTAGATCAAAAATTTGTCAATGCCTTGCAAGGCCCAAAAAGCGCGCGGCCTAGCCGCAAAAAAGTTCTTGGACGCGGACGTCGCTTTCTTCGGTCGGAACGTTTTCTGAAAGTTGCGCGGCCATGCAATAGCCGCAGATTTTTCCGCGCTCGGCGAAGGCCGCGTTTTGCGCGACCAGCTCCGACAAGTAGCGGTCGTAAAAGCCCTTTCCGCGGCCAAGGCGGCGGCCGTCCTTGCAAAAGGCAAGGCCAGGAACAAGAATCGCGGTCCGCGCTGGAAAGTCCTTTTTTTCGATTAACGGAAGCGTTGAAAGCGGCTCGCGGATTCCCCAAGCGTTGGCCTCGGTTTGCGAGCCGAGCGCGGATGAAAGGCTTTGAAAGCCCGTAACTTGGGCCGCGGATTCGGAGACTGATTCCACGCCAAAGACTGGGGCGGCGCTAAAATCGCTTGCAAGGCCAAGAGGCGCGGCCAGCTCGTAAAAGTCCATCGCGTTTGAGCCGGCGACAATGCGGGGAAGCAAAACGCGCTTTTTGTCGATAAAGGCGCGCGCGATTATCGGAAAAACGTCAACTTCGTCGGCGAGCGAAAAAAACGCCGCCACGCATTCAGCGCTTTTATATATAGAAGAATTTAAAAACGAAGCGGCCGCCTTTTGGGATTGCTCTTCCCGCTCGGCGGCGCTTAGGCCTTTCAATAGCAGACGCGCGTTAGCGCGCGCCGCTTTTTTGGCAGTTTTAATGTTCTCTTGAAACGCGCCGCCCCGCGATTTTTGGGCGGGAACGGCGGCTTGCGCTTTTTCCATCAGTTCAACTAAAAGCTGTAGGTTCCGGTCGTGATGGAGCCGGCTCCGCTTCCAATCGTAAACTGGATGCTCTTGGTCTTTGTAAGGTCTAAAGCGGCGTAGAATTCGGCCAAGTTCTTGACTTTCTTTCCGTTGACCGCAGTGATTACGTCTCCGTCCTGCAAGCGAAGCGAAGCCGCAGGGCTCTTGGCCTGGACGTTTGTCACCGCCACGCCCTCAATCTTGTTGTCAAGCTCAAGCTTTTTGCGTACGTCTTCCGTAAGCGGAACGGGAATAAAGCCCGGCCACAACTTTGCGGTGGAAGAAGAAACTTCTTTCGTTCGTTCGGTAATCATGACGTTTAAGGGCATTTCCTTGGCTCCGCGAATCACCTTGAACTTGGCTTCCTTGTTTGCGGGCAAGCTTCCAACGTCGCGCACAAGCTGGTCAACGCTCTTGACCGCGCGGCCGTTCAACTCAATGATGTAGTCGCCGGCTTGCATTCCGCCCTTAAAGGCCGGAGAGTCGACGAAAATCTGCGAAGCGAAGGCTCCGTCCTTTCCCTTTACGCCAAGCGACTCCTTGATTTCGTCGCGGATTTCGACAAGGCTCACTCCAAGCCAACCGTAAGTGACTTTTCCGTTGGCGATGAACTCGTCTATGGCATGCTTTATGTTGTTGATCGGAATCGCGAATCCCAAGCCCTGGCTTCCTCCAGACTGGCTTGCGATCCAAGTGTTGATTCCGATTACCTCGCCGTAAATGTTCAAAAGCGGGCCGCCCGAGTTTCCTTGGTTAATCGCGGTGTCGGTCTGGATAAAGTCGTTGATGTTTCCGATTTGCCCTCCGCTTCGGCCCGTGGCGGAAACGATTCCTTCCGTCACCGACTGGCTGTAGCCAAGAGGAGCGCCCATCGCGAAGCAAATGTCGCCGGTCTGAACCTTGTCGCTGTCGCCCAATGTGGCGCAAGGAATCGCGTCGTCGGACTCAAATGAAACAAGCGCGACGTCCATGCGTTCGTCGGCGCCTACAAGCTTTCCGTCAAACTTTCGGCCGTCGTTTAGCTTGACCGAAATTTCGGTCGCGCTTCCGGCGACATGGTTGTTGGTGAGAACGTAGTATTTTTTTCCGTCCTTGCGAATGATGACGCCGCTTCCCAAACCCTGGGTTTCGTACTCCTGCGGCTCGTCGTTGTCCGGAAAGCCGAAAAACTTAAACGGCAAGTCGCCAAAGGGATTGGCGGGCCGCGTCTTTTTTTCGGTAACGTCAACCTCAACGACTGACGGCAAAACCTGCGTCGAAATCGAGCGGAAAACGTTTTGCATCGCCTCCAAGACGCTCAAAGACTCGGCGGGAATTTTCACCGCCGGAACTGTGTCGGCGAAAGCGGTGTTGGCTCCGTTGGCCGCCCCCGCCTTTCCGCTGCAAGAGAATGAAATCAAGCCAAACGACAAGACGGCCGCTACAGCCGCTCCGACTATGTTTTTAGTGAATCTTTTCATCTAAGAACCTCCGTTTTTAGCTGTTCTTTATGATTTAAATGAAGAATTGATAAAAAGGTTACGACCTTTTCAAGACACGCTTCGCTTAAAGTCTTGACAAGGTCGTTTTGCGGGTTGCCAACAATTGTCAACCCGCAATACAAAAAAAGATTGCCCGGCAAAACCGGGCAATGACGGACGCCTTTTAGAACTTTTCCAAGACGGTCTTGAAAATCTTAAGGCCCTCGACGATTTCCTTGTCGCTAATGACAAGAGGCGGCAAAAAGCGGACGACGTCGCTTCCGGCCGTGCTTACGCAAAGGCCGCTCTTCATGCATTCAACCTCAATGTCAAAGGGCTTCACCCCTTCCTTTATTTGAACGCCGATCATAAGGCCCTTCCCCCTGACTTGGACGACAAGGGGATTTTTCCAAGAGGAAATTTCGTCGCGGATTTTTTGTCCCGCCGTCTGGACGCGCTCGTAAAAGCCCGGCTTTTGAAGAGTTTCCAAAACCGTTATCGCGGCCCTGCAAGCCAAGGGGTTTCCGGCAAAGGTTGACTGGTGGTCGCCGGCCGCGAAAACTCCGGCCGCTTTGCCCCTAAAAAGGCAGGCGCCCATCGGGATTCCGCCCGCGATTCCCTTGGCAAGGGTGACGACTTCAGGCTCAAAGCCAAGCGCGTCGCTCGCAAGGTAGGCGCCTGTCCTGCCGACGCCGGTCTGGACTTCGTCTGCCATTACGATGGCTCCGGCGGCGCGGGCTGCTTTGGCGGCGGCTTTGGCCCATTCGGGATCGATTAGGTTCACGCCTCCTTCGCCTTGGACGCACTCAATCATAAGGGCGGCCGTCGTGTCGTCAAAAGCCGTTTTAATCGCTTCCCAATCGTTGGCCGCGATTGTCTTAAAGCCTGCAACGTAAGGGGCGAAGCAGTCCGGGTGGAACTTGTCCTGGCCGGTCGCGGTAAGGGTTGCCATCGTGCGGCCGTGGAAGGACTGCTTTAAAGTGTAAATCACCTTTCTCTTTTGGCCGCCGTTAAGGTAGCCGTACTTTCTGGCCAGCTTAAAGGCCGCCTCGTTGGCTTCCGCTCCGCTGTTTCCAAAGTATACGCCTTCAAAGCCTGTGGCCGCCAAAAGCTTGTCGGCAAATTCAAGGCCCGCGTCGCTAAGGTAATAGTTTGAAATGTGGATTTCCTTGGCGGCCTGCTTTTGGACGGCCTTTACGAGCGCCTTGTTGTTGTGGCCCAAAGCGTTGCAGCCTATTCCAGCGATAAAGTCGATGAATTTTTTTCCGTCCTTGTCCCAGAGCGTCGCGCCCTTTCCCTTTACAAAGACCGTGTCAAAGCTTCCGTAATTATTTACAACCTTCTTTTCCATAAAAACCTCTCGTATAAGTGAAATATGAATTAACCGCGCGATAAAAAACGCGGAGCCGAGGTTACGGACCGAAAAAATTCTGCAACGAGCGAAGCGAAGTGAAGCCTTTTTTCGAGTCCGTGTTCTCGGCGGGAGCGTTTTTTATCGTTTCAATTAATATATCATAGTTCCGATTCCGCGCTCGCTGAACATCTCTATCAGCAATGAGTGCGGAACGCGGCCGTCGATGATGTGCGCGCGCGGAACTCCGCCCTTGAGCGCTATCATGCAGCACTCGACCTTGGGAATCATTCCGCCCGCGATTGTTCCGTCTTCCATGTAGCCCGAAATTTTTGGCAGCGGAATGCGCGCGATAAGGCTTTTTGGATCGTTAATGTCCTTTAGGATTCCGGGAACGTTTGTAAGCTGGACAAACTTTTCGGCCTTAAGCGCGACGGCGATTTTGGCGGCGGCGGTGTCGGCGTTGATGTTGTAAAAATTTTGGTCGTCGTCCTTTCCCATCGCCACGGTGGAAATGACCGGAATGAAATGCTGCGCCAAAAGCGAAGTGACAATCTCAGGGTTTACGTCGGTGACCTCGCCGACAAAGCCCAAGTCCACTCCGTCCTTGTCGATTTTCTGCGCGCGCAAAAGGCCCGAGTCAACTCCGCTAAGGCCCACCGCCCTTCCGCCTTCCTCAAGCAAAATGCGGACAATGTCCTTGTTGAGCTTTCCGGTCAAAACCATTTCGACGATTTCCATCGTCTCGGCGTCAGTGTATCGCAAGCCGTTAATGAACTTGCTTTCCTTTCCGACGCGCTCAAGCATCTTGTTGATCTCGGGCCCGCCGCCGTGAACCAAGACGACGTGCACTCCGATTGTGGAAAGCAAAACAATGTCTTTCATTACAGCGGCCTTAAGGTCTTCGTTGAGCATCGCGTTTCCGCCGTACTTAACGACGACGGTTTTTCCGACCCACTGCTTAAAGTAAGGAAGCGCCTCGATCAAGACGCTGGACCAGCTGTCGTTGTCAAGCCTAGGGTCAACAGTATTTTTTTCTTCTTCCATAATTTCCTCTGTACAACAAGCGCAAACTACGAGCGGTAGTCGCCGTTAATCTTCACATAATCGTAAGTGAGGTCGCAGCCCCACGCCTTGGCCTCGGCGCTTCCGTCCTTTAGCTCCACAAGAATCTGGACGGCTTCGCGGCCCAAAATTTTCGTCGCAAGCTCTTCGTCAAAGGCCAAGCCCACTCCGTCATGGACAACCTCAACGCTTTCCGCGCCTGCGAACAAGTCAGCGGCCGGGTCGTCAAAATAGCGCGCCGCGCCTTCCTTGCTCAAAAAGCGCACGCTTGTTTTGTCGGGATCAAAGTCCGCTCCCGAATAGCCCATCGCGCAAAGGATTCGTCCGCAATTTGCGTCACGGCCAAACATCGCGGCCTTTACAAGGTTAGAGCCGATGACTTCTTTTGCCAAGCGGCGCGCGGTTTCTTGGTCTTTGGCTCCAGTCACAAGGCATTCAACCAAGCGGCTGGCTCCCTCGCCGTCGGCCGCGATTTTTTTTGCCATCACTTCGCTGAGCGCGGCCAGGGCCTGGACAAATTTTTCCCAGTCGGAATTTTTTTCCTGGATGCGCGCGTTTCCGGCCAAGCCGTTGGCCATAATCGTAAGCGTGTCGTTTGTCGAAGTGTCTCCGTCAACGCTCACGCAATTGTAAGTGGCCGGAACCACTTGGCGCAAGGCTTCCTCAAGCATGTCGCCAGAGATGTCGCAGTCGGTCGTCACAAAAGAAAGCATCGTTCCCATGTTGATGTGAATCATTCCGCTTCCCTTGCACATCGCTCCGATTGTGACAGTCTTTCCGCCGATTTCAGTCTGAACGGCGCACTCCTTGTATTTGGTGTCGGTCGTCATAATCGCCTGGCGCGCCTTTTCGTTTCCGTCTTTGGAAAGGCCCGCCGCCAATTCGGGAATGTGGGAAAGCAATATGTCGCGGGGAATGGGCTGGCCGATGATGCCGGTAGAGCAAACGATTACATGGTCCGGGTCGATTTTTAGTTCCTTGGCGACGGCCTGGGCTGTGAGGGCGGCGGTCTCGTAGCCTTCCGCTCCGGTGCAAGCGTTGGCATAGCATACGTTGCAAACGGCGGCCTGCATTTTTTTTGCGGCGATTTTTTTCATCGTGTATTTGACGCATTCGGCCTTGACCTTGTTGGAGGTAAAAAGGCCCGCCGCGTCGCAAAGCTTTTGGCTGTAGACAAGGGCGGTGTCAAAAGTCTTGCGGCTCGCTTTTAGTCCTGAATGAATGCCGTTGGCTGAAAATCCGTTTGCGGCGCAAACTCCGCCCTGAATAAATTTAACCATAATTACCTCCTTTTTTAGGGTTTTATGCAAAAATATACAGTAATTTTAGCGAATTTTGCATAAAATTGCAAGTATTTTTACATTATTTTTTCTAATTTCGCGGAGAATTTTCCGCCTTCGGAGGAAACTTTGACTTCAAAGATTACCGGATACAGCGCCTGCTTGGGGATTTCCAAACTGTAAACATAAGGCTCTCCCAAAAGCCTTTTCGCCGCAGCCGTAAAAATTTTTTGAGCCTTGCCCATAAAGCCCTGCGCTTGCGAGCCGCCTTCGGTTCCGTCAAAAAAAGCGGCCGTCTTGGGGCTTTCTGAAAGGCCGCGCGCTCCTGCCAAAGAATGCCAAAACCTGGGAAGCGGAAAGAGAGCGTTTTTGTCCATCTCGCAAACGCTAAAGTCCAAAAAGGCGCCTTGGCTTTGAGACGAGAATTTCCATTCGCGGCCGCTGTCGTCGTCGCGGACAAAAGACTCGCTTACGGTGATTGTGTATTTTTGCGGAAGCGGAATTTTTTTGTAAAGGAAAGCGCCAAAGGCCAAGGTCCAGGCGATGTACAAAAGAGCGGCGATTGGAAAAAACACTTTTATGCTTGCCGAGCAAAAAAAGCCGGCAAAAAAATAAAGGGCCGCGATCAAGGCGCAATTCTTTACATGGCTTTCAAAGGCCGCGGCGCTGTTAGTCTTTTCGGCAATCACAAAAAGGGAGGCGAATACAATCGCTGCAGCCAAAAGCAAAAAGCAAAGCGAAAGGCGAAAATGAAAATACTTTTTATGCAAAAGCTTTCCGCACAAAAGGCAGGCAAGGCTTCCCAAAAAAGCGCCGCAAAAAACGAAAGTTAAATTTAAGAAAACCGCCGGCTGAAAAGTCAATTGCGCGCTCATTTGTAAGTCTTAAAGTCTTGGACTACGCTGATGGCCGACTCGACCTTGTAGTCGGGATAAGCCTTTTGGGCAAGCACGACGGCCTTTTCGACAATCGCGCTTGAGTCGGCGATTCCCTGCAGGACAATCTTTTTGTCGATGACAAGCGCGCGCAAAAAGTTCACTGTGATGTTATGCTCAAAGACAAGGAAGTTCACAAGCTTTTGGGCAAGCAGCATTTCGGCCACTTTCTTTTTGCCCTGCTCCTCCAAGTCGGGAGTGACGTTCGCTTCCACGATGGAAACAATCAAGGCGGCGGCGCTCTTTATGTCAAGCTTTCCGGAATTGACGACCAAGTGGTAGTGCGCAGGGTCCTCGCCGTCGGCGTTGAAAAAGCTTTTGTGAAAGCCGCGCCTGTTGTTGTCGCTTTCGTCGATTCTGGCCTGGGCTTGCTTTTCTGTAAAGCTGAACTCTTCCTCCAAGCGCTCAAGGCGGGTTTGCTGGTCGGCCACAAAGCGGAAGGAGAGCATGTTGGGAAGGTCGCTCAAGACATAGGATGCGCCGCGGCCGATCAGGACAACGTTTCCGTCGGAGGCCGACTCCAAAATCGCGGTCTGCAAGTAGTCCAAGTATTCGTCGCGGTCTTTGGCCAGCGATGCGAAAAAGCCTGGCTTTACCTCGTCGTACTTGTGAAGCTTTTCTTTGGGAAAGCCAAGCTCTACGATTTTTGCCTCAATGTCTTTTCTTGTGATGAATTTATAATCCAAAAGCTTGGCGACTTCGGCGCTGATTTCATCTCCCAAAGCCGCCACTTGGCGGGCCATGCAAATTACAGCCATAAGTTCCTCCCTGATGACAAAAACAAAATTTCAATTTATACTATTTATATTATAAGGCAGGAACGAAATTATGTCAAAGGAAAATGACGACTCTTCGCTGATTTGGAAAGTTGGAAACAAAGAAAAGCTTTTGGACACGCCCGTATTCACGGTGAACAAAAGCGTGAACACCGCGCCGGACGGAAGAAGCGGCGCCTACATCACGATTGACGCTCCCGACTGGGCGGCGGTAATCCCCGAAGTTGACGGCTCTTTTTTAATGGTAAAGCAATGGCGGCACGCATACCAAGGCATTAGCCTGGAATTTCCAGGCGGCGTTGTCGACCCAGGCGAGTCTCCCAAAGAAGGCGCCGCCCGCGAATTGCTGGAAGAAACCGGCTGCCGCGCGCAAAGCCTAATTCACCTTGGAAGCGTAAGCCCCAACCCCGCCCTTTTTACAAACCGCTTCCACGTCTTTTTGGCGCGCGGCTTGGAGGCCGCCGGCGAGCAAAAACTGGACGCCGACGAGTTCCTAAACTGCGTCCGCGTTCCCAAAGAGGAAGTCTTTGCCAAAATGGGCGGAAGCGAATGCCCCCACGCGCTTATGGCCGCCGCGCTGGAGTTGTACAGGGAACGTTGTCGAGTATAGTCGACGGAAAAAGTCAAGAAAGTTTTCAGTATAGTGAAAACTTTTGCAAATTTCAAAAAAGTTTTCAGTAGAAAGAATTATTCCTAATAATTCACGACAGTCCAACCGTCTGGTATACCGTTTTTGCCGCGTGGCCAACTTACGCCAGAAGGCCTTTTAAATGTGCCAGTAGATTTTACGCCATAAAGCCAAGAATTTGTGCCGCCTGCTGATATATCGGTCGCAAGACAGATTACGCTAGCAAGTTTCTCGCAATACCGGAACATAGAATCATAGCATTGAACACAAAGTGTGGTCGCAGGCAGAGCCGGAGCGCTTGTAAGGCTCGCGCAGCCGGAGAACATGCTGTCGTAGCAGTTGTCCGCTAGCGTCGTCGCGGGCAGGGCTGGAGCCCTCGTAAGGCTTGTACAATTATTGAACATGCCAGCGTAGCAATAGCTCGCAAGTGTAGTCGCAGGCAGAGCCGGAGCGCTTGCAAGACTTTTGCAGTCAGCGAACATGTTAGTGTAGCACATATACTTCAGGGTAGTCGCGGGCAGGGCTGCTGGAGCCTTTGCAAGGTTTGTACACTTATAGAACATTTTGTCGTAGCAATAGGACGCTATCTTTGTCGCAGGCAGCGCCGGAGCGCTTGTAAGACTCGTGCAATAAAGGAACATACTATCGTAGCAATTAGACTCCAGTGTAGTCGCAGGCAGAGTCGGAGCGCTTGTAAGGCTTGTACAATAAGAGAACATTTCTTTGTAGCATCCCCCCGCCAGCGTAGTCGCGGGCAGCGTCGGAGCCTTTGCAAGGCTCGTGCAATAACAGAACATGCCAGAGTAACACCTGTTCGCCAGCGTAGTCGCGGGCAGAGCTGGAGCACTTGTAAGACTATGGCAACCATAGAACATACGCTCGTAGCACATATACTCCAGCGTTGTTGCGGGCAGAGCCGGAACGCTCGCAAGGCTTGCGCATTCATAGAACATTTGGTTGTAACAACCTTCCGCCAGCGTAGTTGCGGGCAGCTCAGGCGCGCTTGTAAGACTCGTGCAATAAAGGAACATTTGGGAGTAGCAATAGGACGCTATCTTTGTCGCGGGCAAAGCCAACTCTACGCCTGACTTGTTCTTTATATGACTATTACTGCTAAATAGACATTGAAATGTATATTCTTTTGTAAGTGTTCTTGCGTTCTCATAATTCGCGCTGTCGACAAGACTCATTATGTTTCCGTAAACATAGCAATCCTTGTCACATGCGATATTGCTGCAGTTGTATGGAGAATCAGCGTAAGCCTCGTTATCGCCGTAAAAACAAACCTTGTCGCCAACATTAGAAAGAGTTATTTCTTTTGTCGTTCCGTTACCGATAGATTGAACTTCGCCGCCGTTCACGCGGTATGTCACTGGGCCAGCCGCGCGATTTCTAAATGTTACCTTAGCGTCTGCCTCAATCGCTTCAAGTGTAAGTGGGTTTTGAATGGAAGGAACAACTGTAAATGTCGCCGTCACGGTCACTGGGCTTGCAGGCATCGTAAATTTTCCGTTTGTCACGTACATAGTTTTTGAAGTTGCGTAGGTTACAGTGTAAGAAGATAATTTATAGCCTGGATTCGGACTTGCTGTGAGCGTTACAAGAGTACCCTCAACAACAGGTTCTGTTATATTCGAGGAAAAGCTTCCATGCTCGCTGTTGTTTACGATTGTTATAGAGTAATATTTTGTTTCCGTCCACTTTGCGTAAATCGTCTTGGGCCCGGTTATACTCGTGGCGTCAAAGTTGAACAAGGTTCTACAGCCTGCGTCAGCGTACCAGTTGACAAACGTGTATTTCGTTGACACTCCGTCATTGACCTTATCGTCCTTTGTTGGAGCGATAGCGGGGTGCGAGGCCTTGCCGCCTTCTTCAACATTTTGCGTATAAGTGTCGCTTGAGCCGTATTTTCCGCCGCCCAAGTCAAAGGTCACGACATAAGTATTTGTCTCGCTCCACTTGGCGTAAACCGTCGTTGCGCCGCTTATAGCCGTAGCGTCAAAGTCAAACAAGGTGTTGCAGCCAGAGTCCGCGTACCAATTGTCAAACGTGTATTTTGTAGTAACATCGGCGCCGACGCTGTCGTCTTTTGTCGGGTCGCTGGCGGGCCGACAAACCTTGCCGCCTGTTTTCACATTTTGCGTGTAACTGTCGCTTGCGCCGTATTTTCCGCCGTTCAAGTCAAAGGTTACGGCATAAACAGGCAAATCGCTCCACTTGGCGTAAAGGGTTGTGGGCGCCGTTATTGGCGCGGCAAAGTCAAAGGGCGTTTGGCAGTTTTCGTCAGAACACCAGCCGGCAAAGTTAAAATGGTCTTTCGTTGGGTCGGCGGGCTTTGACGCAGTTTGGCCGCTTGTCACTTTTTGCCCGGCAACTTCGCTTCCGCCCTTGGAGTCAAAAGTTACGGCATAAATCGGAGTCCACACAGCGTAAAGGGTTATGCTGATATTGCCTGTGTATTCCGCTTTGTCGGCGTAGGCGGCTTCTGACGCCGCGCTGGACAAAGCCCAGCCCGCAAAGGCAAAGTTGTCCCTCTTAAAGCCAAGGTCTGCTATTGACGTCAAATTTTGCGGAGTTCCGGCGGTGAATATTTGCGTCGCCTTGGCGGGATTTTGGCTTTCGTCGTTTGCGTTAAAACTTACCGTATAAGTCTTTGCCGCCTGCGCGGGCGGCGGAGTGTCGACTCCGCTCACAGTGTTGGAACAAGCGGAAAAAAACGCCGCAAGGCCAAGCGCTGCAAAAAGCGCCGCGATTCCAAAGAATTTCTTCATACTTTCCTCCAATGCAACTTTGCCTTAAATGTCGCTTTATTCTAATATTTTAGCGCTAAATGCCTATTAATGCAAGAAAAATTCGGCATTAAACAGCGCTTTTATAAAAAAAAACATCTTTTAATGTTGTGTTTTATAAGGGAATCTGACTATAAAATTTAACGCATGAATTCAAAAGAAATCTTTGGCCAAAACCTCAAGCATTTTAGAAAATTGAACAAAATAACGCAGGAAGAGCTTTCGGAAAAGCTGGGGATAACGCCAAACCATCTAAGCCGCATAGAAAACGGAAAATCCTTTGTAACGGCGGAGGTTCTTGACGCCCTCTGCGTGATTTTCAAGATAAGCCCGGCCACTTTCTTTTACACAAAAAACGAATTTTCAGGCGACGACAGCCTTTTTACAAAAATCGACAAGATAATCGACATAGAGCTTGCCAAATTGGGAAGCCAGTTAAAGGAAAAAATCAGGCGGTAATTAGCCTCAATCCGCATTCTCTCCGCAAAAAAACAAAAAAAATCCGCTTTTTTTTACGATTTTTCCCAAAAAAAAACTAAATTTTGCAAAAAAAAGTCTACCTTATATACAAGGGAATTGCAAAAGCGGTTCCAAGTTTTATTTAAGGAGACAAATCATGTCAAAAAGAGTTGATGAATTAACATTCGCTGATGACGGAATGTTCCAGGAGGTGCTGCGTGACCCACAGATTTCCGCGGAACTTGTAGAGCTGCTCTTGGGAGTTCGGGTTGACCATGTGGAATATCCAGAGCTGGAAAAAATCATACAGCCTTTTTACACAACAAAAGGAGTGAGGCTTGACGTTTACTTAAAGGACAAAAACAAAGTGATTGACGTAGAGCTGCAGTCCTACCCGCAGGAAGCTCTCGGAAAAAGAGTGCGGTATTACGAGGCCATGATAGACATGGACGCGCTTATGAAAGGCGAGGACTATTCCAAGCTAAAGGACAGCTACATCCTTTTCATTTGCAAGCATGATCCGTTCAAAAACGCAAACGGAAATGCTTTCGGACTGCCGCGATACACTTTCAAAAATGTCTGCGCGGAAAACGCTCTTGTAAATTTGGATGACAAAAGCCTAAAAGTTGTGTATAATGCAAGCGCGTACGAAGCGGAAAAAGACGAGCGAATAAAGGCTCTGCTGCGCTTTGTCAAAACCGACGAGCCTAGCGAGGACGACTTTTCAAATCGTCTCAAAACTCTCGTTCAAAAGATTAAGGAAAACGAAAAATTCCGGAGGGATTACGCCGCCATGAATTTGCACGATAGAGACATGATAAGGATAGGACGCGAGGAAGGTCTCCATCAAAAAGCCGTCGAAGCCGCGATAAACTTGCTTAAAATGGGCGTAGGAACTCCGGAACAAATCGCGCAGGCGCAAGGCCTAACCTTGGAGCAAGTGCTGGAATTGCAAAAACAGATTTCCGCCCAACCTGCTCAAACGTAAAAAAAAGCCAAACAAAAATATCCCGCCCGTCTTTTGAACAACGCCGCCAAAAGAGGTGACAAAAGCGAAATGTCGTGGTACATTATGAAAAAAATTCGAAGCGGCGGCAGGGAGGAATGACACGATGAAAAAACTGCTTCCATTTTTTTTCATAATCTGCCTTGCCGCCGCGGCGCTGGCGGTTTTTTCTTGCGTTAGCGGCCAGGCGGCGTTGGAGCGCGTAAAAGAGCAAAACGAGCTTTTTTACCAAAACGCGGCGCAAAGCCAGCGCTACGAGCTGCCATTCTGCTCGACGGATAAAAACCGGCAGATTGTCCAGCGCCTTGGCTACGCGCTTTGCTACAACGAAAAGCGAGAGCAGGCCGACTGGGTGGCCTACACCTTGGACGCTTCAAAGCTGGAAAAGAACGCAAATCGGACAAACGACTTTAGGGAAGACTGCGAGATCGCGACTGGCTCGGCGGATTTGGACGACTACCGCCGCTCCGGCTACGACAGGGGCCACTTGGCTCCGGCCGGCGACATGGCGTACAGCCCGCAAGCGATGAGCGAATCTTTTTTGCTAAGCAACATAAGCCCCCAGCCCCACGCCTTTAACGAGGGCGTCTGGAATTCGCTGGAGCAGCATTTTAGAAGCCTAGCGAAAAGCCACGAAAAGCTTTACGTCGCCACCGGCCCTGTCTTTGAAAAGCCTTCCTACCCGACAATCGGTTCAAACAAAGTCGCCGTGCCCGAATTCTTTTACAAGGCGGCCTTGATTCAAGACGGCGTCGAGTTTAAAATGGAAGCCTACATTATTCCAGCGTCGGCCGAAAAAGACAACTACAAAAAGTACCGGGTCAGCGTTGACCAAATGGAAAAGCGGACAGGCATCGATTTTTTTTATTTGCTTGACGACGCTCTTGAAAACAAACTGGAAGCGAGTGTAGAATAAGACCGGCATAGCGGCAGGAGGAAGCCATGAACAAAATTTTTGAAATTTTCAACCAGACAAAAATAATTCCCGTAATAACGATAGAGGACGCCGCCAACGCGGTTCCCTTGGCCGGCGCGCTTTTAAAGGGCGGAATAAAAATCGCCGAAATCACTTACCGCACCGAGGCGGCGCCAAAAGCTATAAGCGAGCTTAGCGCGCATTGCCCCGACGTTCTGGCGGGAGCCGGAACGGTTACAAGCGTCGCGCAGGCGCAAGAGGCCATCGCGTGCGGAGCCAAGTTCATCGTGATGCCGGGCTTTGACAAAGAGATTGTCGAATACTGCAAAAGCCGCGACGTGGCTGTGGTTCCGGGAGTCGCGACGCCGACAGAAATTTCAGCGGCCATAAAATTGGACTTGGAAGTGTTGAAGCTTTTTCCGGCGGAACTTTTGGGCGGAACGGACTTTTTGGACGCGATGGCCGGTCCTTTCCCCAAAACTAAATTCATTCCCACCGGCGGAATAACTGCAGAAAACGCCGCCGCCTACTTGTCAAAGCAAAACGTCTTGGCGGTCGGCGGCTCTTGGATTGTAAAAAAAGAATTCATCAGCGGGCAAAAGTGGGACATAATCACCGCGGAGGCGGAAAAAGCGCTGATGTTCATTCCCCGCGCGTTCACAAAGTAAAGGCGGCCTGAACAATCATCGCGAGAGCGTCGCGCGAACGCGATGAATTGCGCCAACCCGCGCATTCAAACAACGCTCAACAACCAAGCGGCTTTCCCGCGCGGATTATGCTCCATGAAAATCGATAAGAGTTGAGACTTTTGCCGGAGCCAAAACCTTTTGGTAGTTCAAGTCGGGAAGGCCGATGATTCCAAAGTAGTCGGTCACAACTCCGCCGCCCTGCTCTATCACGTTTCTGGCCGCGGCCAACGTTCCGCCTGTGGCGATAAGATCGTCTATGACCAAGTAATTTTTTCCGCGCTCAACGTCGGCCTTGTGGGCCTCGATTTCCGCCGTTCCGTATTCTAGGGCGTACTTGCAAGAATATGTCTCGCCGGGAAGCTTTCCCTTTTTGCGGATAAGAATTTGGGGGATTGAAAGGCGCTCGGCAAAAGGAGCGGAGAACAAAAATCCGCGCGACTCGACAGTAGCCACAGCGTCAATCTTTGCGTCCTTGTAAAGCTCGACCATTTTGTCGATGCAAAACTTAAAGACATCGGGCTTTGTCAAAATGCTTGTGATGTCGTAAAAAAGAATTCCGGGCTTGGGAAAGTCCGGCACGCGCCTAATGGCCTTGTCCAAAAATTCAATTTCGCTTTCAGTCATATTGTAAAAGTATAGTGAAAACCAGCGCCTTTGTCTACGCGTTTTTATCTTGCAAAATGCAGGCGCTTGTTTTATAATAGAACTATGTTCCAACAGAACAAGTGTTTGGCCGAAGGCTGCAAAAAAACTTCACTTTCCGTCTTTAACTACTACGGCGAGATTGCCGAGGGCGAAAACTATTGCCTGGACCATTTTCCCGACCAGCAAAAAATCAAGGACGACATTTACAACTACATAAACCAGAGGCAAAAAATCGTCGGCCTCAACGCCAGCGGAATAACCTTTGAGAACATCGACCTTACCGACAAGCGCTTTTACGGATGCAACTTCCAAAACTGCCGCTTTGTCAACATTCACTCGACAAAGTTCCGATCAAGAATGAGCTTCTTTGACCATTCGGTTTTTTCAGACTGCGCGATGCTCGAAAGCAACATGCAGTTCACGTCTTTTGGCGGCTGCATTTTCTCTCACATTCTCTTTACCGGAAGCGACATGATTCACGACAACTTTTGCGGAATCCAAGCCTACCAGTCTTCATTTGACGACTCGGACTTGTACAACTCCCGCTTTATCGGCGCGAAATTGGTGGACACTTCCTTCCGCAACTGCAACATCAAGAACACGATGTTCTTCAACATAGAAAGGCAAAACCTTTTGTTCAAGTCGTCCAACTTGCGCGAGGCGATTTTTGACGAGCGCGGAAGCGAAATGTTCCTAAAGGATTCGGTGTGAGGCAAGAATGAAAATTTATTTCCACTTGAATCTGGAAGGCTTCTCAAACTGCTATGTAATCGTGAACGAAAAATCGCGCGAGGCAGTAATCATTGATCCGGGCCAGATCACGACAGAAATAATAAACCACATTGAGATTGGCGGCTACAAGCTGACCGGCGTTTTGATTTCACACAACCACGGAAGCCATGTTGCCGGCCTTTCCACCTTGCGAAAAATTTACGAACCGCAAGTTTACGCCGCTGACTGGGAAGTGGCCGGAAACGACACCAACGTTCTTAAGGACGACGGCGTGATTCAAGTGGCCGGAATTGACGTCGAATACTTTTCTTTGCCCGGCCACACAAACGATTCGATGGTTTACAAGGTCGGAAACGTTCTCTTTACAGGCGACTCGCTAAGCGCCTGCCGAATCGGAAGCACAAACTCAAAGTTTTCTGAAAGGACTTTGGTAAAAAACATCAAGCAAAAAATTCTTTCGCAAACCGACGACACGGTCATAATGCCGGGCCACGGTCCGCCAACAACTGTCGGCGTGGAACGCGAGTTCAACCCCAAACTGTCGCCGGCGCAACAATGACTTTTACCGCGATAAAGCTTAACCCTTCCCAAGAACTAAAGCTGCTAAAGGCCCGCGCCGCCTTGTTTGGAAGCGGCCAGCCCTTGTCGTTGGACAAAAAAAGCGGCCGCGTCCGCCAAAAAGTTTTGCCCAGCCAAGCGATTTTTTTGCGGCCTCTTTTGTGCGTAACGCCAGATGATTTTGGCAAAGAAGAGTTTTTGTCAATCAAAAAATTTGAGCTTTACTCGCCAAGGGCAGCGGCGCAAAACGCAAGGCAAAGCGCAGGCCATCCAACTTGCTTTTGGACGCGGCTGGAGACAAAGGCGCGGCGATTGCTTTTGCCGATCCCTTTCGCGCTGGACTATTCGTTTTCAAAAGATTTTAGCCTGGAAAAAGTTTTTTCGCTCGCCGCCGAGCTTAGGGCCGGCGCGGACAAAGGCGCCTTGGACGGCATGGACTTTTTGTTTTGCGCCAGCTCCTTTAAAATATGCCGCGCCGAAATCACGAAAAACGAATGGAGCCTTTACGACGAGGCCTGGAAAAAAGTAAAGATTCAGCCGCTTTTTGCCGATAATCAAAGGGTAGAACTTTAAATAAAAAATCAGGCGGTAAGCTTATGAAATTAAATAGAATATTCTTTTTTGCGGCGATTTTTGCGGCATGCTCATATTTAAGCGCCGCGCCCTCTTTTAGCGGCTCCATCGGAGGAAGCGCCGGCGGAGACCTGAACGTTCCCCTTAACGGCGACAAGGCCCAAGGAACAATTCCTTTGGCGGCTTACGCGGCTGCCCAGGCCAACCTAACGGATTGGGCGATCGCGCGCGGCGAAATCGCGGCTTGGGCCTCAAACCTTGCGTTCAACGATATTTTCGCCGACAGCGACGCCAACGTCCGCCTTAACGAACTTTCACTTGTATTGCAAAGAAGAGCATTCACGGCCACAAACTATTTTTCCGTATTCTTGGGAGCGTACGAGCCAATCGGAAGCGACGCCTTTTTGATGAGGCATTTTGGAATTGAGCCGATAAGCTCCCGCCTTGCAAAGTCTTACACAAGTTTGGCCGGAAGCCCAATCCGCGACTCAAAGGGAGCGGGCGCTTCTTACATTGTGAACTTTGACAAGGCGCCGATCGCGACAGGCGCTTCATTTTATTTTAGCAAAAACAAGGACAATGACTGGGCCATAAATTTGGACGCCCGCTTTGCCCTTGCGACAAACCTTGCGACTCTTGACTTTTTGGTCGGCGTCGGATCTCCCCTTCAAGACACTTACAAAAACAAAGACGTGGTTTTAGTGATTGACACAATCACATTGCATGGCGGAATCAACTTTTTGGCGGGAAGCAAATACACGCACGGCCTTTTGATACAAGCCGGATTGGAAGATATCGTTGTAAAGGGAAGCAACGGAAGCGGCTTTAACGGAGACGAAATTCGATTCCTGTTTGAACCGCGCCTTATGTTCAACACGTTTAACTTTACGCTCACCGCCTATTCCTTTAGCGAAAAAAGCGTAAAGGAGCTTGCATACTTACGGGATCCACTTGGCGCTTGCTTTACTTTTTACAAAGACAACATTGAGGGAAAGCGCGGAGACATCAGCGTTGGAATCCACAGCATATTCTCTTTAAAAGGAATTACAATCAGCGACATCGTCCAATCAAAGAACTTAGGAAACGCGATTTACAACGCTTACATAACTCCATACATAGAAATCCCGCTTAGCGGAATCGCAAGCATTGAGACAATAGCGCAAGTCGGAGTCCTTGACTTGACGGGAAGCCAAACTCTGGCCTTTAGGCTTACGCTTGGCGGGCGAAAGACTTTTTAACGCAAAAAAAGCGCGGCAAAACGCCGCGTTTTTTTTTGCGCTTTAGATTTGCCAAGAAGCCAGGCGAGCGCAGGCTTCCTCAACGTCGGCGCGGTGGCCAAAGGCCGAGATTCTTATGAAGGATTCGCCGGCCGGTCCAAAGCCGGAACCAGGAGTTGTCACAACCTGGCATTCCTTTAAAATCCTGTCAAAAATGTCCCAGCTTTTCTTTCCAGGAAACTGCGCCCACAAGTAAGGCGAGTTTCCGGTCCAGAAAACCTTGACGCCGGCGGCCTTGAAGTTTGGCCCCTCCACCGCTTTCTTTATGACGCGGGCGTTTTCCAAGTAATAGTCGATGACGTCCTTCATTTCCTTAAGGCCCTTCTCGCTCACCGCGGCGAGGGCTCCGGCCTGCGCGACGTTTGACGCGCCGTTAAAGAGCGTTGTCATGACGCGGTTCCAGTCGCGGTTTACGGAACTTCCGTCCTCAAACAAAAGCTCGTTGGGAACGACGCTCCAGCCGCAGCGGACGCCTGTAAAGCCCGCGGGCTTTGAGAAGGAGTTGATTTCTATCGCGCACTTTTTGGCGCCCTCGATTTCGTAAATCGTTTTGGGAAGCGAAGGGTCGCGGATGAACTCGCGGTAGGCCGCGTCAAAAATTATTATGCAGCCGTTTGAAAGCGCGAAGTCCACGAGTTTTTGCAATTCTTCTTTTGTGGAGACGGCGCCCGTTGGATTGTTGGGCGAGCAAAAGTAAATCAAAGTGTTTGGCTTTACGGCGGACAAGTCCGGGAAAAAGTTGTTTTCGGGATTGCACGGAAGGTATGTCACGCCCGCGTAGCCCGAGCCGTCATTGGCGCCGGCCGCTCCGATTATGACAGAGCCGTCGACATAAACCGGATAGCTGGGGTCTTGCACTGCAATCGGAACGTCGCGGCCAAAAAGCGTTTGGATGCGCGCGATGTCGCACTTGGCTCCGTCGGAAATGAAGACTTCGCTTGCGTCGGCCATTCCGGGGTAAAAAATCCGGGCGATTTTTTCGCGCAAGGCCGCGTTGCCCTGCTCGTCTCCGTAGCCTGAATAGCCGGCCGCAGTTCCAAGTCCAAGCGAATAGTCGCTCATCGCTTTTGCGATGTGGGGAGTCAAGGGCTCGGTCGTGTTTCCGATTCCGAGGCTGATGATTTTAGCGGCCGAATTTTTGGCCTGATATTCCTTGCGTCGGCGGGCGACTTCAGGAAAAAGGTAACCCGCGGTCAAATTGGCGAAGCCTGCGTTTCTTTTTATCATAATGCGCAAAGTTTAATGAAAACTAGCGGCGAGGTCAATTACAGTAATTAGCCTATTGACACAAAAATCAGCAATCGCTAATATTTAGGTTAGTTATTGCTAATTACAATAATATACTACAAACAGCGGCCCTTGGGCGGCAAAAAAAATCCGCCCGCCGCTTTCGGGGGATTTATGAAAGTTTCAAGCATAAACAAGTTTTTTGAAAAAGCCGGAGTCTGGCAGCTGCGCTTTAGATGGCGGATTTTGGCCGGCTTGTGCGCGCTTTCAGTTGTTTGCCTTGCGGGCCTTCCAAAGTTCAAGATGGCAAGCGACGACGAAGCATGGTTTGAGGATTGGGAGCAAGTCAAAGTTGACTCCGACCAGTTTAAGGAAATTTTCGGAAGCGACGACGCGATTATGGTCATGGTCAGAGCGGACGACGTTTTTAAGCCGGAAGTCTTGCAAGGAATCGAACGGCTTGGAAAGCGGCTTGAAGAGGAAGTCCCCTACGCCGACGAAGTGACTTCGCTTATGACGGGCGAAATTCCGATTGGAACGGAAGACAGCATCGAAATAAAGAATCCGTTTGAGAACGGAATCCCTTCCGACCCCGCCGAGCTTGAGGCCAAGAAAAAATTCATCCTTAGCCGCGAATCCATTTGCGACAACCTTGTTTCCGCCGACGCGAAGGAAACTTGGGTAATCCTTTCCTTGGAAAACTACGAGGGCGGAATGGAATTCGCCGCCGAAGGAATCGCCCGCTACGCGCAAAAAGTGGTTCTTGACGAAGCAAAAAAAGCAAACGGCGCCTACGAGCTGAAGCCGATGGGAATGTCCTACAGCGAAATGGAAGAAAACGACGTCATTGAGCATGAAACAAAAATCCGCGTCCTTAGCGGCTTTGTCGTGATGATTCTTTGCCTTTTGCTTTTTGTCCGCTCGCTTCGCGGAGTCATCGTTCCGCTTTTGGCGACCACAGTAGGAATCGGCTCGGTCTTGGGCCTTAGCGCGCATTTGGGAATCGTCGCCGACTCCAACATGGTCACGCTTCCGATTTTGCTTGGCATGGCCTTGTCGGTCGGCTATTCGGTTCACTACGTGAACTCATTCAGGATGCACTTTAGGCGGACGGGCTTAAGAAAAGATTCCATCGTCAAGGCGGTGGAAGAAAGCGGCTGGCCGATTTTATTCACGGTCATTACGACAATGGCTTCGCTTGTTTCCTTTTTGTTCGCGGGAATCGAGCCGATCCGCTGGATGGGAGGCGCGTCGACAGCGATTGTTTTTGCCGTTTACCTTTACGTGATTTTGCTGATTCCGATTTTGATGAGCTTTGGAAAGGACGGAAAAATCCAGGAAGGCGCGGCCTCAAAAACCGGCGCGACAAAGGCCGACCTTGCCTTTGAGAGCTTTGGAAAGGTTGTCGAAAAAAGAAAAAAACTTGTGGCCGTTCTTTCTTTCGCGGCGGTTCTCGCGCTTGCTCCAGGCCTTTTTAGAATCACAGTCAACATGGACTACATCGAGATGATGGGAAGAAAGATTCCCTACGTCGCGCGCATTTTGGACACGCTCTCAGGCCCCTTGGGAAGCCTTTACAGCTACGACGTCATGGTTCGCGACGGCGACCCCAACGCTTTTAAGAGCGCGGAAAATTTCAAAAAGCTGGAGGAGCTGGAAAGCGCGCTTGGAAAACTAAAACTGACCAAAATTTCCGGAACAAAGCCCCGCGTCACAAGCGGTTGCCAAATGATGAAGGAAATAAACCGAATGTTCAACAACGACCAAAAAGAATTTTACGCGATTCCCGACGACGACGCTGTCATCGCGCAAAACCTGGTCTTTTACGCGCCCAACTTTGACGACTGGTTTGACATAGAAGGCGAAGACTACGGAACGACGCGCGTTCACGTGGAGCTTTTGGGCTACGACGCGAACATAATCGTCGAGGACATAAATTCCGCCAAGGCAAAAGCCGCGGAGCTTTTTCCCGACGCTAAGATTAGCATCGTGGGCGAGGTTGTCGAATACGCCGAGATGAACCACAAGCTTGTAAGCGCCGAGCTAAAGTCATTCTCGTTCTCGCTTGTAGTGATCGCGGTTCTTTTGATTTTGGCCTTCTCCAGCGCGAAGACCGGCCTTATTGGAATGATTCCAAATTTGGCGCCAGTGCTTGTGGTTGGCGGCGTGATGGGCTACGCGGGATTTTCGCTTGACATGCTTACGATGACGATTATGCCTATGATTTTGGGAATCGCGGTTGACGACACGATTCACTTTATCAACCACATAAAGTACCACTATGAGTTTACGGGAGACTACGCAAAGTCTGTGACCGTCTCCTTCCGCGAAATAGGAAAGACGATGGGAATGACGACTTTCATCTTGTGCGCGATGTTCCTTATGTACACCTTTAGCCCGATGGGCTGCCTTTTTAGGGTTGGCCTTTTGGCTATGATAGGCTTGTCGTCGGCGCTGGTGGCGGACTACACGCTCACGCCCGCTTTGATTTTGTTAACGAAACCCTTTAGCGGCAATAAGAACGGCGGCAAGGCCAAAAGGCTTGGCTAGCCGCATAAGCGGCAACAAACGCGCTTGCAAAGGGCTCGCGCGTTCAGCCGTAATATTTTTTATAGGAGGCATATATGAAAAAGATTGGATTTGCAAAAACGGCGGCGATTTTTTGCGCGGCCCTTGCGATGGCGGGCTCTGCGGCCTTTGCCCAAAACTTGACCGGCTACGATATCGCCAAGCGCGCGGACGAAGTCGACGAGGGAAAGACTTGCTCTTACACGGCGACGCTGACGCTTAAAAGCAAAAAAGGCGCGGTAAGAACGCGCGAAATCATGACGCGCGAAAAGGATTACGGCGACGTAAAGAAAAGCGTCGTTGTCTTTGTCGTTCCCAAGGACGTGGAAGGCGTGGCCTACCTTTCTTTTGACTACCCCGACAAGGCGGACGGAACCAAGCCCGACAGCGACAGCTGGCTTTTCATGCCCGCGATGAAAAAAACGCGCCGCATCGCCGGAAGCGGAAAGGACGACGACTTTATGGGAACGGACTTCACATACGCCGACATGGGAGACCGCGGCCTTACAAAAGACACCTTCAACCTTTTGGGCGAAGACACCGTTGACGGAAACGCTTGCTGGAAAGTAGAATCTGTCGCCAAGGACAAGAGTGAAAAAACGCAGCGAAGAATCATTTGGTACAGAAAGGACAACTACAAGGTCGTCAAGGGAGAATTCTACGACAGGCAAAACGAGCTTGCCCGCGTCCTTACCTGCTCGGCGACAATTCAAATCGACGGCATTTGGACGACGCAAAAAATGTTCATGGAAAACGTAAAAAGCGGACACTCCACTTTGCTTGAAATGAAAAATGTCCGCTACAACTTGCCGCTTGACGACAAGATGTTCACCGTAAGCGCCATTGAGCGGGGAAGCGTCCGATGAAAAAACTCGCCGCCGCCTTTTCGCTTTTCGCCGCGCTGGCTCTTGCAAACACAGCCGCGCCGCGCAGCGCTTGGGCAGTTGACTTCTCGCCGTCAGGAAAAATTCAAGGCCTTGCGGGAGTTGGGCTTGGCTTTGACAAAAAGAACGCGGGCGGCTTTTTGTTGGGAAACCTGCGGCTTGACGGCTCTCTAAAAATCTACGAAGGCGATTCTTCGGCCTTTATCGACGGCTTTTTGATGGGCGACGCGATCGGAAGCCAGTCGTCATTCCAAGCGGCGGACTTTGTTTCCGACAACGGCGACTTCCGCCTGCGACTAAAGGAAGCCTGGATGGACTACGACGGCGGCTTTTGGGCCCTGCGAATCGGGCGGCAGTCGACCGCCTGGGGAAAGGCTGACGGCCTTCAAGTGGCCGACATTCTTTGCGCCAAGGACGAAAACACGATTTTAGCGCGCGAATACGCCGACAGCCGCCTAAGCGTTGACGCGGCGCGGCTTACGTTCAAAAACGACGCGTTTTTTTTTGACGCTTACTGGATTCCATTCTTTGCGCCAAGCGCCCTGCCCCTCGCCGAAAAAAATCCGCTCAAAAAAGTGATGATTCCAAAAAGCGTTTCGCTTGGCGCGGGCGGAGCGATTCCTGTCGCGCAAGTGGCAAAAGGCAACTTTGAACTTCCGGGCCTTTCGCTTGAAAACAGCGAATTCGCCGCGCGGCTTGCGGCATTCTTTCCGTTCGCGGATTTTTCGCTCTACGGATTTTACGGCTTTGACCGCGAGCCTTGCCTTGCGTACAAGCTTGTCCGGGACTCAGTCGGAAATCCGCAAGCGCTTTCGGTCAACGGCTCTTACAAGAGAATGCTGATGGTCGGAGCGGACGCCGCGATTCCGATAAAGGAAGTCGTTCTTAGGCTTGAAGCCGCGGTCTTTCCGCAAAGAACATTCGCCGCGAGCGCGAAGGAACAGCTTATGGGCGCGGAAAAGTTCCGCGAAAAAACGCAGCTTGTCGCCTTGGCGGGCTTTGACTGGACTCCAAGCGGCTGGACTATTACCGGCCAATATTATTTGGACGCGCTCCTTGACGGTTCAAGCCACTTGGACCGCGACTCTTACAGGCACCAAACAAGCCTAAGCGTTTCAAAGGCCTTTTTCCAGGAAA
The DNA here is from genome assembly GCA_002391235.1 of Treponema sp. UBA4377. Lineage (GTDB taxonomy): Bacteria > Spirochaetota > Spirochaetia > Treponematales > Treponemataceae > Treponema_D. The sequence continues at coordinate 11,893 of DGRX01000005.1, read as the reverse complement.
CGCTTGACATTTCGCTTGCCTGGCTTTTTGGCCTGAACGATTTTGACAGCATGATAAAAGTTCAAGCCAAATACAGCTTGACAGACAGCATCGCGCTTTCGCTTGGCTCGGACTTATTCATCAACGGACCTGACAAAGACAAAAAAGGCTTTTACGGAGCTTACCAAGAGCTTAGCGCAATTTGGCTAAAAGCGGAGTATAACTTTTAGTCGTAATGTTGAAGGATCAACGGAGATTTTTATGAAAAAAAAGTCATTGTTAAATTGGATATTTTCGTTCGCGGGCGAAAAAAAGGCCGCGTATTTTTTGAGCGTCTTCTTTGCCTTGCTTTGCGTGGCCTGCGCGATCGCGCCCTACATTTTAATCGCGGACATAGTGAAAAAGCTGCTTTCGGGTGAGCGCGAATGGAGCGTTTACTTTAACGAGTGCCTTGCAATCGCGGCCTTTTGGGTTGGGAACGCGCTCTTCCACATGGTTTCCACAAGCTTAAGCCACATCGCCACCTTCAATGTTTTGGCCAACATCCGAAAAAGGCTTTGCGACAAGCTTTCGCGCGTTCCGCTTGGAAGCGTATTGGACATGCCTTCGGGAAGTCTAAAAAGCATTTTAATAGAAAGAATCGACAGCATGGAAACGACGCTGGCCCACATTCTTCCCGAATGGACATCGAACCTTGTCCTTCCGCTCTTGATGTTCGTCTGGCTCTTTCATCTTGACTGGAGGATGGGCCTTGCCTCGCTTGCCACGCTTCCTGTCGGAATAATTTCCGCGTCCTTTATGATGGTCAACATGACAGAGAGATTCCAAAACGCAATCGAAAAAACAAAAATTCTAAACGACACCGCAGTTGAATACATAAACGGAATCGAAGTCATAAAGGCCTTCGGAAAGGCCAAGTCTTCGTACGAGCGCTTTGTCGTGGCGGCAAAGGAAGGCTCCGACTGTTTTGTCGAATGGATGCGCGACTGCATTTGGCCATTCACAATCGCCTTTGTAATCGCGCCTTCAACGCTGCTTTCTGTCCTTCCAATCGGCGGCTTTTTGTTTTTGCGCGGAACGCTTTCCGCCGTCGACTTTATCTCAATCATCATTTTGTCGATGAGCGTGATCCAGCCGCTTTTGACCGTTTACTCCTACCACGACGACATAGCCAAGGCAACGGTCATCTTTGGCGAAGTCGGCGCGATTATGGACATGAAGGAGCTTGAAAGGCCAAGCGCTGACAAAAAGAAGCCCGCCGACAATTCGATTGAATTGCGCGACGTCCGCTTTAGCTACCACAAAGAAGGCCAAGAAGGCCGCGGCGGCGAAGTCATTCACGGCGTGAGCCTGAAAATTCCGCAAGGCTCTTGCGCGGCTTTTGTGGGCCCAAGCGGAAGCGGAAAGTCAACATTGGCGCGCCTTATCGCCTCGCTTTGGGACGTGGATTCCGGCAGCGTGGAAATCGGCGGAGTAAACATAAAAGACCTTTCGCTTGAGGAATACAACCGCCGCGTGGCCTACGTAAGCCAGAACAACTTTTTGTTCGACATGAGCGTGCGCGACAACATTCGCCTTGGCCGGCCCGGCGCGAGCGACAAAGAGGTCGAGGCGATGGCGAAAAAATCCGGCTGCCACGACTTTATCATGTCGCTGGAAAAAGGCTACGACACGATTGTAGGCGGAAGCGGCGCGCATTTGTCAGGCGGCGAACGGCAGAGAATCGCCATCGCCCGCGCGATGATGAAGGACGCGCCGATTGTAATCTTGGACGAAGCGACGGCCTACACCGACCCCGAAAACGAGGCCGTAATCCAAGAAAGCGTCGCGCGGCTTGTCAAAGGAAAAACATTGATTGTAATCGCGCACCGCCTTAGCACGATTCGCGACGCGGACATGATTTACGTCATAAAGGACGGAGCGATTGACTCTTTTGGAACGCACGAACAGCTTTTGCGAAAGCGCGGCCTTTACAAAGCCATGTGGGAAGCGCACATCAGCGCCAAAGACGAGTAATAGCGGCGAAACAATCGGCGGCAAGCCAAAAATCGATAGGCGCCGCATAAGCGGCAACATTCGCGCTTGCAACGCTCGCGCGAACAGCCGTAACGGAGGTAAAACAAATGTTTGAGATACTAAAAAGATTCTTTGATTTTTGCGACAAGGAAAACCGCAATAAGTTTTACGCGGCGATTGCCTTGGGCGTAGTGAATTCATTTTTTATGGCGCTTAGAATCGCCGCCATCGCGGTAATGATGCAGGGCGTGATTCGCGCGGCCACGGGAACCGAAGCCTTTAGCGCGAAAACGATTTGGCTTTCCTTTGGCATAATGGCCTTTAGCGTGGCCGCGGCGATTGTCACAAAGAAAAACGTTTCGATGTGGCAGACAGAAGGCGGCTACAGGACTTGCGCTCAAAAGCGAATCCAAATCGCCGAGCATTTGCGCTACGTTCCGATGGGATACTTTAACCAAAACTCTCTTGGACAAATCACAAGCGTGACGACAAACACGATGGAGCTTATGGGCGACGTTGCCACAAGAGCCGTCATGCTTGTGATGCAAGGCCTTTTGGATTCCGCGCTTATCATCGTGATGATTTTTTTCTTTGACTGGCGGATAGCGCTTATCGCGACGGCGGGCTTTTGCGCCTTTCAGTTTGTGAACGTTTTCATGCGCCTTGCAGTCCGAGGCGCATCGATGGAAAAATCTTTGGCCGACGAAGCGCAGATTGAAAAAGTTTTGGAGCACATCCAGGGAATCGCCGAAGTCAAGGCCTACAACCTTACCGGAAAGCGCAGCAAGGAATTGAACGCCGTCATCGACCGCGCCAAAAAAGTTTGCATAAAAATGGAAATGCGCTGCATTCCGATCTCGGCGATTCAGTCCATCGTGTCAAAATTTTCGGGCGTTGCCATCGCGCTCGCTTCGATTTGGTTTTACCTAAACGGCTCGATGCCGCTGGAAAAGTGCGCGGTCATGCTGATTTGTTCCTACATGCTTTTTGCCGCGCTAGAAGCCGGCGGAAACTACTCGGCGCTCCTTCGCGTCATCGACATCGGCGTTCAAAAGGCCCAGGCGATTTTGGACATTCCGCTTATGGACATTGAAGGCCGGGGACACCCGTTATTGCCAGCAGCCCGCGAGCGACGCAACGCCCCGCTCGACATAAGCGCGAACGACATCAGCTTTGCCTACGACAAAAAGAAAATCATCGACGGCGTTTCGCTCCAAATACCGGAGCGTTCAAAGGTCGCGATTGTAGGCCCTTCCGGCGGCGGAAAGACCACGCTCTGCCACTTGCTTTCGCGCTTTTGGGACGTGGACAAGGGAAGCGTAACCTTGGGCGGCGTTGACGTCCGCGACTGGAGCATGGACGAGCTTATGGCAAACTTCAGCTTTGTATTCCAAAATGTCTATCTTTTCCATGACACAATCGCCAACAACATCCGCTTTGGAAATCCCAGCGCTCCGATGAAGGATGTCATCGCCGCCGCAAAAAAGGCTTGCTGCCACGACTTTATCTCGGCGCTTCCAAACGGCTACGACACGGTGATCGGCGAAGGCGGCGCTTCGTTAAGCGGCGGCGAAAAGCAGCGCGTATCAATCGCGCGCGCGATCATGAAAAACGCCCCGATAATCATTCTTGACGAAGCCACCGCCAACGTGGACCCCGAAAACGAGCGCGACCTTATGGCCGCCGTCTCGGAGCTTACAAAAGAAAAGACCGTCATAATGATAGCGCACAGGCTAAAGACCGTGCGCGACGCGGATCAAATAATCGTCATCGACAAGGGAAAAATCGCCGAGCAAGGAAAGCACAGGACGCTCGCCAAGTCCGGCGGCATATACTCGCGCTTCATCGACTCAAGAAAGCAAGCGGTGTCTTGGAAAATCTAGCGGCTCGACATAGGAGAAATGGATATGGAACTAAAGCTTGGAGACGTTCAGACAACGGCGCTCATCCCCGTCGCGATAAAGGCCAGCGAAAGCCTCAGGCCAAACGCCCGCGTAAAGGACGAGGTTGCCGTACAAATGATTGAGGCGCTTGGAATCAATCCTGAGCCCTACGACAAATTTTTGAGCCACGAGGGAGTCATCGCCCGCACCGTGATGCTTGACCGCATGGCAAAGGATTTTATCGCGCAAAACCCGGAAGCTGTAATCGTCAACATGGGCGCGGGCTTTGACAACCGCTTTAGCCGCGTGGACAACGGAAAAATATTTTGGTTCGACCTAGACTTGCCGGATTCAATCGCGGTCCGCAAAAAAGTTTTTAAAGAGCGCGAGCGAGTTCAAATGATAGAAGGAAGCGTCTTGGCAGACGGCTGGACGCAAGCGGTGAAAGAAGAAATCAAAAAGCGCGGCGGCCCCCAAAAGGCTCCCGTCCTATTTTTGGCGGAAGGACTTTTCATGTATTTTACGCTTGACGAAATCGCCACGCTCCTTAAAGTCCTAAAGGAAAATTTTCCAAGCGGAACTTTAATCGCAGAGCAAAACAACCCGATGATGGTCAAAAACCAAAAGTACCACGACACCGTAAAGGCGACTAACGCGGTTTTTAAAAGCGGAACCTGGAGCGGACAAGAAATCGCCGCGCTCTGTCCCGGCATGACGCTTGTGGAAGAGCGTAGCTTTAACGAAGAAATGAAAAAACATTCGTTCCGCGGCTGGCTCTTCGCCGCGCTGCTTCCAAAAATGAATGACCGCTGGGCAAGGTTCTCATGGTAGCGTCATTCACGGACAATTTTGGACACCCGCGCGGCTTTCTTGGCCGCCTTATGCTTGTGGCGATGGAACGCGAGCGCCTTCCGATGGCAAAGTGGGCTTTTAGCCTTTTTGACGTTCCGCAAGAAGGGCAAATCGCGGACATCGGTTGCGGAGGCGGCTACAACATAAAGCGCCTTTTGCAAAAATCCGCCGCCGCAAAAGTTTGGGGCTTGGACATTTCGGAAGAGAGCGTAAGGTCAACAAGGCCGCGCCTTTAAGCCGTTGCGAAATCTTGCAAGCGAGCGCGGACGCCCTGCCCTTTTCGGACGATCAGCTTGACTTTGTGACAGCCTTTGAAACCGTATTTTTTTGGAAGGACATCGAGCGCGGATTCAAGGAAGTCCGCCGGGTTCTAAAAGACGGCGCGGCCTTTGCGGTCGTGAACAATTACGGCGACCCAAAGATTGACTGGGAAAAGAAGGTTCCCTGCATGAAGCGGCGGACGGCGCAAGAGATAAAGGCGCTTTTGCTTGGCGCGGGATTTACTTCCGCTACGCTGGCCCAAAACGGAAACCTTTTTTGCGTCATCGCGAAAAAGTAAAAAGCGCCGGCGCGCGCCAAGGAGGAACGATGAAAAAAACAGTGTGGGACTTTTTCGCGCCGATTTACGAAGCGTCGATGAAAAGCCAAAAGAACATTTACGATTACTTGTACCAGAACATTTCGCGCGCCGCGGAAGGAAAGGCAGTCTTGGAATTGGCAACAGGCCCCGGCATGATAGCAAAGCATATCGCATCTTCGGCCAAAAGCGTCGTGGCGACGGACTTCGCGCCCAATATGATTGAGACGGCAAAAAAAGGCGAGGTTCCGCAAAACGTCACCTTTGAAGTCGCCGACGCGACAAGCCTTCCATACGCCGACAAGGCCTTTGACCTTGTTGTAATCGCAAACGCGCTGCACATAATACCAGAGCCGCAAAAAGCTTTGGCGCAAATCAAGCGCGTCCTAAAAGACGACGGCCTTTTAATCGCCCCCAATTTTATCTTTAGAAAAAGCGGCGCCAAAAATTTGTGGCAAAAAATATTGGCCCTTGTAGGAATCAAGTTCGCCCACGAATGGACTGCCGAAGAGTACCTTGCCTTTTTGCGCGAAAACGGACTTAAAATCGGCAAGAGCCAAATCATCAAAGGCAGGATTGACTTGCTTTACGTTGAATGCGCCTTTTAACGCCAAGCAGCGGGCGGCGTCCACGTAAGCTTTGTTATGCGTTTTTTATCTTTCATATTTTCTTTCTTCATCATGAGTTTTAAAGGCATATCCGTCAAAATCATATTCATATACTATGTATGATGGAGCTGTCACCTTTAAAACATATCCATACATATTTTCCGAATAGCCGCTTGCCTGACCGAAGGAAAACACTATTTCATATTTATTGTTTTTTGCATATTCAATATCTTTTCTTAGCAAGCTAAACATCGGATTGGAATTATTTAAATTCCAGACTCCATTTTTATATGAATAAAATTCCATATCATTAAAACACCAGATATCATTTTCATTCGGCGGATCTATCGGATGAAGAATATATGGATTTCCATCGGCAGAATAAAGCAATTTATCAAATTGTTCAGAATATTTTGGAAAGGCATTCTTTACTTTTTTTGTATAATCATCTTCCTTGTATTCCGGTTCATCATAATCAAAATCCGTGTAGAAATAAATTTCATTCAAACAAGTATCATGGTATTTTGTTCCTTTATACACATCCTTTATTGTAAACGATATTTTTTTTACATTATCATATCTCAGAAATGAATAAACATAAGAATCATATGTGTCTGCAAGACGAAAACAAGTTTTAAAAGCATCATTTATATATACTTCTAAATGTTTTACACGATTATTTGCAAAATATAATCGTAAATCTCCGTATCCGTTTCGTATTCCAATACCTTTTATGTCAATCGGAGATTCAAATTCAAAACTAACACTTTCACCTATGCCGTCTCCTTCAACACCTTCCACCCAACTTTTATATGAGTTGTCTATTAAATTTTTAGAGCCATAAAAGCCAACGCCCTTTTCTTTTTCCACAAGGGTTGATGAAGCGTTAACATTATTTATTTGAATCTTTCCTTCCGCATAAATACACATAGAGAACAAACACAAGTTTATAAATAAAAATACTTTTCCAATCATATTTTCTCCGCATTATTTCCTATGCGCCGCAAGCAGTGGGCGTCCACATAAGCTTTGTTGTGTGATATTACGCGTAAGCGTATGTATTTATTTCCTGCGCAAGCTTATATGCAGAAATTCCAAGTGGCATAAGAAATTCTTCGCTTAGGATTTCTCCGATTGTTGGTGTTTCGATAAAAT
>DGRX01000005.1:0-4770 GCA_002391235.1 Treponema sp. UBA4377 | reverse complement strand
TAAAATCAGACATAGTTTGCTCCTAGTGGTAATCCACAATCTCTACATCGTAATAATATCCGTCTTTTTCTGTAAAACAGACAGTTTTTCAACCGGCGCAAAGCCGCGTACTAACGCTACTTCGCCCAAACCCTAAAGTTCAATTTCATTTCATAAGGCAAGCTTGACTTGCTTTATGAAATATTCTTTTTTATATTTTCTTGCAGAATTCAATAATTTCGTTCTTTATGCTGTTAACTGCTTCTTTAAATTCTATTGAACAGAAACCAATTCCATCAACGCTCTCAATTTCCATGTGACCGTAAAAATGTTCGATTGTTGATATGAGCCGTTCACATTCTTTCATGTTTGGCCCTGTCCGCAAAACTATGGAATAACCTTTCTTGCCTTTTGAAAGACTTGCATGCGGTTCATGTGTGTTGCACCACGGAGTGCATCTGTCGATGAAGGCCTTAAACTGTCCAGGAACATCTGCCCAATATGATGGCGATACACATATTACTATATCCGCTTTTTCAAATTCATTTATTAAAGAATCAAAATCATCGTGTTGAATACATTTTGCTGTTGAATGACAGGTTCTGCAGCCTTTACAAAAATTAAATTTATAGTCATCAATACAGACTGTAGTTGTATCGTATTTTTGTTTAATACAATCATTTGCGATTTTTACAATCTCAGCAGTTGCGCCATTTTTTACAGGACTACAATTAATTATTAATGCATTCATTTTTCCTTCCTTTCTTACAAAGCAGGCCAGCGCGCCTGTCGTCATAACTACGCGCTTAAACGGTGGCGGGCGCAGACCCGACATCCGATTTGAAGCGCATGTTATACGTTTTATTCATATAAATTATAAATCCGATATGAAATCAAATACTTCTTCGAATCCATCTGGTGTTAAAATAAAACATTTTAAGCCTAAGTCACCGCGTGTATAGAAATCGGTCTTATATGGATATGAATCTACTGGACATCCGCCCATGCCACCGATATTCAAAGATTTCAGATAATCAAAAGCCTTGTCATTACTGTCTATCCATTTTTCACCATCGAATTCTTTATACGTGATTATGCTTCTGTCATTTACTACATCTTTTTCCTTAAGGATTAAAAGCAATTTGCCTGTTTTAATATATGCCAATACAATTTCATTTCCATTATATCTATTAATTAGCTTATATTTATATAAACTGCCATATGTACATTTGAATTTTTGAAAGTTAGGAATTAAATCCATAGCTTTCTTTGTATAATCATCAAGTTCAAAAGCAAATTTTTGATCAGAAGGATAATAAATTAACCTAAGTTCAGAAATACAGGTATCTGCATATGATGAACCTTTGTATACAGAAAGGATTTCAAAAGTAACTTCATCACAATCTGAAAAATTAAGTTCAATGAATTGAGGTAAATAAGTATCTCTCAACGTATATACAATTTCTTTCTTCCCATTAGAAATTTTTAATTCTCTAACACGATTATTTTTATAATAATACTTTAGTTCGCCATAACCGTTTCTAATCATTAAATATCTTAAATTATGTTTCGAATTATATTTATATATAATTTTTGAATGAATACCATCTCCGGATTCACCTTCTACCCAAGATTTCCATGTTGAATCGTAAAGATTTTTGTATCCATAATAATCTTCAGACTTTGATTTTTCGATTAATGTTGAGGTAACAACAACTGAATCTGGCTTAAAACTTCGATAACCAAATTCGTCATCATCCTGGGCAAATAATTCAAGCATCGAAATTAATATAATTAAACAAATAACAATTTTTCTTTTCATTTCTTTCTCCAAGCGCCCCAATAGGGCGTCCGTATAACAATTGCTTAAACCGCACAGGCCTTGAGCCTGTGTCGGCTTTGAACTTCTTGTTATGTGATTATTTTATTCCAAACCAATTCTTGATTATATGAGTAGAAAGCTTCATTTCCATGCCATCTTCCCAATAATCTGTATCTAAAATTGCCTTATTAAACCATGATCCCAATTCTCTTGCATGTTTATAGCCATCTTCATCTATCTTATTACCATATTCATAATCTATTGTATCAGTATGTCATCGTCAAATTCCGCGAATGCGGGGACAAGCACGACCGCCGCCGCAAAAATCAGAAATATCTTTTTCATCTTTCGCTCCTTTTTAGTATACTCTGTCCCATTTCAAGCCAATATCACTGAATATCGCAAATTTGAAAACATCACTGACAAAATCTTTGCTTAGTACGAAAGTTGAAAATGCGCTCACGGAATTTCCCTCGCCGCGCATAAAACCCACCGCAACTGGATATAATGAGTCGTCCTCAAATCCGAAAATGTATATGCAATCCTCTTTGAGTTCCGAACTGACAAAAGTTCTCTCACTTGCGATAAAACTTGCCGCGTCAATTTTGTCCATTTCGGCTTTGTTGCTCCAATTTGCAGTAAAACTTTTTAAAAGCAGAATTTCAAGTTCTCTTTTGAGCATGGGAGAAAATTGTAACAAACGCTCTTCTGACAAACCGAACATATCAAAAACACCGCTCAAGCGAATCACATCATGAATCTTAGACATATCACCCGCACAAAGTTCGTGAAGTTTTGCGATAAATTCATCATTTCTGCCCAAAAGCCGAGAATAGTCGTCGTTCATCGCCTTTTCTTTCATAAGGGAAATAAGTGAGAGCCCCTGAATAATGAATGTCTTATGTTCCTCGTATTTTTCATCTTCCCATTCTTGTTACCACGCTTTTCGTCTTTCTTCTTCGGTGCTGTCCGCAAGCCCGCTCCGTGCCGAAGTCTGCGCAAACGCAACCGACGACAGCATAACCGCCGCCGTAAAAATCAGAAATAGTTTTTTCATCTTTCATTTCCTCCCGCCGAGTCGAGTAGTTCGTTGATTTTGTCAGCGTTCAGCTCGCTTATCTTTATCGGCGGCTCAATCGCACGGGACTGCTCTTCGGTTAAACGTCTATAGGTGTCATAGTCATCTACCGTTGAATCGATTTTGTACAGGCACGGCTCTCCGTCTATTTCTTTAAAGAAGAAAAGTTCATTTACAGAATATCTTTCGCTTTCATCACTCCAACTAAATCTAAGCGAAAAACCGTCAGAAGTTTCATCAAAATCGAGGAGTCCAGGAATCTCAATATACCAAGTCGCACCGTCCGAGCGGGAAATCAGAAGAAAGATTCTATCACCCCCATATTTATTGATTAAATCTGAATTCATACTTTCGAGCAAGTCTGGTGGCAACTCTGTCCGTTCTTCTACAAATTCGCTTTTGTAGTGCATTTTCGCTTTCTCCTTTTTCGTCGCAAACGCAACCGACGACAGCACGACCGCCGCCGCCAGAATCAAAAATATCTTTTTCATCTTTCGCTCTCCTCGTCTTTGATGAACCCATTTTCTACAAGATAGTTCCAGAGTTTGGGGTTATTAATTGTTTTTGGGTTACAATTATCTTTCGCATTAGAATAGCATGAACAACCGAAGTTATCTTCTTTATAAATATCAGGATTATATTGCAAAAATAATTTCCACCTTTCAAAACCTTCTGGTTGTTTAGTTTTATAAGACGCTGAAATTAGTGGAGTTGTACCATCTTTATCAGGTTCATTTACATCTGCTCCCATGTCAAGAAGACGTTTTATTACTTTTATTCCTTCTTCATAGTTAAATTCCATATGGTCAACCATGTAATGCAATGCCGTGTTCCCTTCCTTATCCTTAAGGTTTATGTCTATTCCCTCATCAAGAAGAAAGTTTACTGTGTCCCAATGATGACCTCCGATAGCTCGATGAAGACACGAATAACCATATTTGTTTTGTTTATTAATATCTTCCTTTTTGTATTTTTTCATAAAATCCTGTAATGTTCCAAAGTGAGCTGTATCTATCAAATCAAACGCTTCTATATTCATATCTATTCTCCTGCATGACTTCTGTTGTATTTTATTGTTTGCGGCTCATAAATATCTGGTGTTTGATACCAATCTAAGAAATCTTTTTCATAGTTCGCTCCTTGCGTGCTTACTTGTCCGCGCGCCTAATAATAAAATTCATCAAAAATCAGTTTTATCATGTTCCTTATCTTTCGGTCATCTTCAAATGCTTTCCACGAATCCGAGCCACAAGTGCAATATAAATCTTTTATGAATTCAATACGGTTTCCGCTTGCAGTTTCTTTTGCCGTATACGAGTAATTCCATTCCCCGCCGTCGGTTTCGGGCGGCATTTTGCGATATTCACATTCAGAAAACAATCCGCTTGCCTCTATTTCTTTGGGCAACACATTGAATGTGCTTGCCGAACTGCAATGATGCAGGACATAAACACGGCTCTCGTTTGTTTCGGTCGAGATACGAAGCAGTTCGTTGAAAAATAAATTCCTCGAATTTGTTAGATATATTTCATTTTCCGCTGTACTGAAAATTCGGTACGGGGTTTTGCCATTTGCAACTTTTTCATCGGAAACTTCTATGTATATCGAAAGCGATTTTCTAGTACAGAAATTAGTTCCGAGCGTTTTTATCATACCGTGCCGAGCTTTTTCAAAAACCAATGCCCCATTTTCATATTCTGGCGTTATTTTTTTTTCATACGGCTTGGCGTTACAAGCCGCAACCGATGACAGCACGAACAGTGCCAAAATCAGAAATAGTTTTTTCTTCTGCATTTTCATTTATTCCATCGAGATCAAATTGTTTTTTCAATTTTTTTCTCCAAAAGCGCCCCAGTGCGGGCGTCCACATAACAATGAGTTAAACCGCAAA
>DGRX01000023.1:33530-73683 GCA_002391235.1 Treponema sp. UBA4377 | reverse complement strand
CGCCACGCGCGCCGCGCGCCTTACAACTTGATTTTGATTGACTGGAAAATGCCGGAGATGGACGGCGTTGAGACAACCCGCCGCATCCGATCGATTGTCGGAAGCGAGTCGGCCATAATCATTCTTACGGCCTACAATTGGGACGACATAATCGACGAGGCGCGCGCGGCCGGCGTTGACAGCTTTTTGGCGAAGCCGCTTTTCGCTTCCAACGTGGTGGAAGAATTCCGCTGCGCGATTGAAAAGAAAAAGGCGGCCAACGCGGAGGAGGCCAAGGCCGACCTAAAGGGAAAGCGCATTCTTCTTGCAGAAGACATGGAAGTCAACGCCGAAATCATGGTCATGGTCTTGAACATGCGCGAAATGCAAGTCGAGTGCGCGGCGAACGGCCGCGAGGCGCTTGAAATGTTCTCAAAGAGCGAAGAAAATTATTACGACGCGATTTTGATGGACATGAACATGCCGGAGATGGACGGCCTTGAGGCCACGATGAAAATCCGCGCGCTTGAAAGAGAGGACGCAAAGACGATTCCAATCATCGCGCTCACGGCCAAGGCCTTTGACGAAGACGTGCAGCGAAGCCTTCAGGCCGGCCTAAACGCGCACCTAAGCAAGCCCGTCGAGCCGGACGCGCTTTTTGCCACGCTGGAAAGCATGGTAAAGTAATGTTGTTTTGTGGTAAAATAAAAATTAGCGCATTGCGCAGGAGGAAATATGTCAGTTTTAAAAGATGGAATCAACGGAGCGGGAAAGCAGCTTGGAGCTTTTAAAAAATTCATTTCGCGCGGAAATGTCGTTGACATGGCTGTTGGCGTAATCATAGGCGGAGCCTTTGGAAAAATCGTCACAAGCCTTGTGAACGACATAATCATGCCCTTGATTGGCCTTGCCGTCGGAAAGCTTAACTTTGCCGACCTTAGCGTTACGATTGGCGAAAGCGAGATTAAGTACGGAAGCTTTATCCAAGCGGTTGTCGACTTTTTTATCGTGGCCTTTTGTATCTTCATCGTGATAAGGCTTTTTGAAAGCTTTAAGAAAAAGGAAGAGGAAAAGCCCCAGGAAGACGCGCCTGTGATAAAAAGCGACGAAGCCGTTCTCCTTGAAGAAATCCGCGACTTGCTTAAGGCAAAAAACTAACCTAATTTTAGCATGGCGGCGTCACAAGGCCGCCTGCTTCTCCTCAAAAAAAATCAAATTTTTTCTCTGTTTCTATTGACAGAAACATAAATCTCTTGTATATTTTATTCAATGATGTTTCTATTTGTAGAAACAACCGCTTTCCGGGACCGGGCGGCCATTTTTGGGCTGGCTTAGGTTCCGCAAAAATGGAGAAGAAAATGCAAAAGAGAAACGACACGGTTTATGTCTGCCTGTCCAGCGAGCGCTACACGCCTTTTTCGCTGGCAAAAAAAATCGGGGCCAAGGCGATTTTGGAGTCGGCCAGCTTTAACAAGGGCCGCGAGCGCTATTCAATAATAATGGCCGAAGAAGCCTTTAAAATTGTCCAGGACGAGGAGGGCGTTGCCTTTTTGATTGACGGCCGCCGCTTGCCATTTAACGCGGAAGGCGTCGTAAGCAAAAACGCCGTGGGCCAAACAAAAGAGGCCGACGTTCTTGACGCGCTCGTTTACTTGGCCGGCCAAAACGAATGCCCGGTAAAAGACATTCCGCTCCCCGCAAGCGGAATCGGCTACCTTAGCTACGAGTTTGTCCAGCGCTGCGACACCGTTCGCCTAGAAAACCAGTTTGACGAGCTTCGCATTCCGGAGTGCTGCTTTGTCGCGGGTCACGTCTACATCGTCTTTGACCACTTTACCGAAAAGCTCCACATCTTTGGATTGAACTACGCCGAGCGCCAAATCGACTTGAAGAAAACAGTGGACGAGCTTGTGAAAAAGCTAAACAACATGGACTTCTCTTACATGGAGCAGACAGAAGAAGCCGCGCCCTGCAAGGTCATCACCAACATCGAGCAAAGCAAAAAGGAATACTGCGATAAAGTCGTCGAGCTAAAAAAGCATATCGTCGCGGGCGACATCGTGCAAGCCGTTCCCTCGCGCCGCGTCCAGCTTGAATGCGACATGAGCGCCTTGGAATTGTACCGCCGCCTGCGCTTGATAAATCCTTCGCCTTACTTGATGTACATCGACTTTGGCGACTTCCAGTTGGCGGGCGCTTCCCCCGAAAGCCTTGTGCGCGTTGTCGGCGGCCGCGCCTCTATCCATCCGATCGCGGGAACGATTAGGCGCGGAAAGAACGAGGCCGAAGACGAAAAGCTCAAACTGCAGCTTTTGGCCGACCCCAAGGAAAGGGCCGAGCACCTTATGCTGGTTGACTTGGCCAGAAACGACTTGGGCCGCGTTTGCTCTTCCGGCAGCGTCAAGGTCACGCAGTACATGGAAACAGAAACATTCAGCCACGTAATCCACTTGGTAAGCAATGTTGAAGGCGACGTCGCCGACGGAATCTCGCCCGTGCAAGTTTTGCGCGCGTCTTTCCCGGCTGGAACTTTGAGCGGCGCTCCTAAAATTTCGGCCATGCAAATCGTGTCGCGCTTGGAAAAGACAAAGAGGCGCTTTTACGCGGGAGCGGTGGGTTACATTCGGCCCAACGGCGACTTGGACTTTTGCATCGCGATCCGCTGCGCCTTAAAGCAGGGAAAGGTTTGGACGCTTCAGGCTGGAAGCGGAATCGTTTACGACAGCGTTCCCGAGCGCGAGTTTGAGGAAACCAACGAAAAGCTCGGCGCGCTCATCGCAACTTTTGAAACGGAGGAAAAATAATGATTTTAGTAATCGACAATTACGATTCGTTCACATACAATGTTGTCCAAGCCTTGCAAACTTACGGAAGCGAAAAGGTTGAGGTTGTCCGAAACGACGCGGTGACGGTCGCCGACATCGAGGCGATGAAGCCCGACTACTTGGTCGTGTCTCCCGGCCCGGGAACTCCGCGCGACGCTGGAATCAGCGAAGAGGCGATAAAGTATTTTGCCGGAAAAATTCCCATTTTGGGAATTTGCTTGGGCCACCAGGCGATCGCCGAAGCCTTTGGCGCGAAGATTGTCGGAGCCAAGTTCATCAAGCACGGAATCGTCGAAGAAATGGACTTGGACGGAAAGGGCCTCTTCCGCGCGATCGGAAAAAAAGGAAAGTTCACGCGCTATCATTCGCTTGTAGTTGACGAGTCCACTTTAAGCGACGACTTTGAAGTCACCGCTCGCGCTTCCGACGGCGACATCATGGGAATCCGCCACAAAAAGTACGACATCGAGGGCGTTCAGTTCCACCCGGAATCAATCGCAAGCGCTGACGTCCAAAAATTCTTCATGGCCTTTTTGAACTACCGCCGCGAAAACCTTCCCGTGGCCGAATACCTTAACCAGTTGATTTTCAAAAAAGACTTGTCCGAAAAACAGGCCGAATTCTTTATGGACATCATGACCGACGGAATGATGGACGAGCGCGTCATGGCCGCGATTCTTGTGGCGATGGCGGCCAAAGGCGTGGCCGAGTCCGAAATCACAGGCTGCGCAAAGGCCCTTCTTAAAAAGAAAAAGTCTTTCCCGCTAAAGCTTTCCGGCCACGCCGAAATCGTTGGAACCGGCGGCGACGGAAAGGGAAGCTTTAACATTTCCTCGCTTTCGGCCATTGTCGCCGACGCTTGCGGCCAGCCGGTGATCAAGCACGGAAACCGCGCAGTTTCCTCCAAGTCTGGAGCGGCGGACTTTTTTGAGGCGCTCGGAATCAACATCAGCGCAAGCCCCGACAAGACGGCGGAGCTTGCCAAAAAGACCGGCTTTGCCTTTTTGATGGCGCCCCTTTACCATTCGGCGATGCGCTTTGCCGCGCCGGTCAGAAAGGCCTTGGGCGTAAAGACCGTGATGAACGTTTTGGGCCCGCTCTTAAACCCTTCTTGCCCAGACTACCAAGTGCTTGGCGTTTACAGCCATGATTTGCTTGAAACTTACGCGCGCGCGGCAAAGGCTTTGGGAGCCAAGCGCGTCATGGTAATCGCAAGCCGCGACGGCTACGACGAAATCAGCCCCTGCGCCGTCACTGACGTTTTCCAAATCGACGGAAACGGAAACGAAACTCGCTACGCGATAGACCCGGCCAAGTTTGGAATCGAAGGCGTTGACGAGGCGGAGCTTATGGGTGGAAACGGAGCGGACAACGCCGCTCTCGCGATGGACGTTCTTAACGGAAAGGGAAAGAAAACCATCCGCGCGTCAATCGGCCTCAACACCGGCGCCGTCTTGTACTTAAGCGGAAAAACAAAGACATTAAAGGAAGGCTACGACATGGCGCTCGCCGCGATTGACAGCGGAAAGGCCTTGAAAAAATTGCAGGAAATCCAAGCGGTTTCTAAGGAATTGGCGGGCTAAAATGGCGGCGGACATTCTTGCACAGATTGTTGAAGGCCGCAAGGCGGACATGAAAAAGCGCGGCCTTGACTTTGGCTACGAGATTCCGCAGGAACGAAAGCGGCGCGTCCACCCTTTTATTCAAGAAAAGGGAGTCGTTTTGGAAGTAAAGCGCGCCTCTCCCAGCAAGGGCGACATCGCTCCAAAACTTAACGCGTCGGAAACCGCCTTGGCCTACCAAGAGGCCGGCGCGTCCGCGATAAGCGTCTTGACCGAGGAAAATTATTTTAAGGGAAACCTTGGCGACTTGATAAGCGTTTGCCAATCGGTTGACGTGGCGGTTTTGCGAAAAGACTTTTTGATTTTTCCGGACGAAATCGACGTGGCCTACAAGTGCGGAGCGGACGCGGTCTTGCTCATCGCGCGCATTCTTGACCAAGACGTTTTGGCCAAAATGCTTTGCCGCTGCGCCTCTTTTGGAATCACGGCTTTTGTGGAGCTTCGCTTGGAAGAGGACTTGAAAAAATTGGCGGCGGCAAAATCTTTGGCGGCCGGCGAGCTTCCGGCAATCGTTTGCGGAGTGAACTCGCGCGACCTAAAGGATTTTTCGATCGACCTTTTAAAGCCGCTTGGTTTTTTGGAGCGGATTAAAAGCGTCATGGGAAGCTCCTGCTCCGTCATTTTTGAAAGCGGAATCAGGACCGCACAAGCCGCGGCCTTTGCCGGAAGCCTTGGCTTTACCGGGCTTCTTTTGGGCGAAGCCGCCGCGCGCGACACAAGCAAAGCCGCTTCTTTTGTCAAAGCCTTTGTGTCTGGAAGTCAAACGCCAAACGCGCTCGCTTGGAAAAAAATCGCGGCGAAAACCGAAAATCTTTGCAAGGTCCAAAATCCGGCGGCGCTCTTGGACGCGCAAAAATATCGTCCGCTTGTAAAAATATGCGGCCTCGCAAATGTTGAGGACGCTCTTTTTGTGGCGGACCTTGGCGCGGACTTTTTGGGCTTTGTCTTTTGCGAGGCCTCTCCGAGAAACGCAAGCGAAAGCGTCGTCCGCTCTGTCCGCGCCGCCTTGCGCGACAAAAACATGTCGCAAGCCGATAACGCCGCGCCGCGCGACAAGCCCGCAAGCGAAGCGTCGCGGAAATCCGCTCGAAACAACGATTGCGGTTTTGCGTTCGACGCTACGAGCGGACCTTTTCTAGTCGGCGTTGTCGTCGACGCGACAAGCGAGCAGGCAAAAGCCGCTCTTGCGCTTGTAAAAGAAGGCGTTTTGGATTACATTCAATTGCACGGCGAGCGCGCGGCCAAGGAATTTTTTGCTGAAAAGGAGAACGCCTCTCTTGCGCATTACTGCGCGGCAAACTTGAGCGGCGAGGGCGGGCTGGACAACATTCAAGGCCTTCTTGACCTGGGCGAGCCGCGCGTTTTGCTTGACGCCAAGGTTGGCGACAAACTTGGCGGAACTGGAACGCGGGTTGCCGAGGACTTGGTTTTAAAAGCCAAGAAAAAGTCTCCCTTGTGGCTTGCCGGCGGCTTGGGAGCTGAAAACGTTCGGGCTGTGATAGAAAAATATTCGCCGGAACTTATCGACGCTTCAAGCTTGCTTGAGGCCGCTCCCGGAAAAAAGGACTTGGAAAAACTAAAGGCCTTCTTTGCGGAAATTGGCGCGGCCAATGCGGGCGGCGCGCAGTTTTAGGCTTTTGAACGCTTTTCTTGCGGCGCGACCTTCTTGGTCTTGCCGCAGTTTCAAGTTATAGGAGAAAATATGTCATATTCAACAGACGGTTTTTTTGAGCGATACGGCGGAAAGTATGTGGCGGAAGTTTTGCGCCGCCCGCTTGACGAATTGGAGACGGCCTTTAAAGAGGCCATGGCCGACAAAAAATTTTTGGACGAGCTGGACATAATCAGGCGCGACTACATTGGCCGCGAGACTCCGCTTTATTTCGCTCCAACGGCGACAAAGCTTTTGGGCGGAGCGCAAGTCTACATAAAGCTTGAAGGCTTGGCCAACACCGGAGCGCACAAAATCAACAACGCGATCGGCCAGTGCCTGCTTGCCAAGCGCATGGGCAAAAAAAGAATCATCGCCGAGACCGGCGCGGGCCAGCACGGTTTGGCCACGGCCGCCGCTTGCGCGAAGCTTGGCTTGGACTGTACGGTTTACATGGGCGAGGTTGACGTCCGCCGCCAGCAGCCCAACGTGGCCGCGATGGAGCTTTATGGCGCCAAGGTTCACGCCGTCACAAGCGGAAGCCGCACCCTAAAAGACGCGGTCAACGAAGCGATGCGTGACTGGGCGGCCAATCCTGACTCAACCCATTACGTTTTGGGAAGCGCCCTTGGGCCCGCGCCCTTTCCTGACATTGTGCGCGAATTCCAAAGCGTCATCGGTCGCGAAGTCGAGCGCCAGTGCGAAGAGCGCGGAATAAAAATCGGCGCGATGGTCGCCTGCTGCGGAGGCGGCTCAAACTCCATCGGATTTTTCGCGCCGTTCATCGACAAAAAAGAGCCGCGCCTAATCGCGGTTGAAGCCGGCGGAATCGGCCCCGACGTAGGGCAAAACGCCGCCCGCATGACTGGGAACGCCGGCCGCGTCGGAATCATGCAGGGCTACAAAAGCCGCTTTTTGCTTGACGACGACGGCCAGGCCTTGGCGACAAGATCCATCAGCGCGGGCCTTGACTACTGCGGAATCGGACCCCAGCTCGCGGCCTTGGGCGAGAAGGGCCGCGTCGAATTCACAAGCGCCTTGGACAGCGAGGCCTTGGACGCGGTAAAGTTCTTTGCCAAGAACGAAGGAATCTTGTTCGCGCTAGAAAGCGCCCACGCCGGAGCGGCCGCGATAAAGCTCGCTCCAAAAATGCCAAGCGACCAAGCGCTTGTAATCAACATGAGCGGCCGCGGCGACAAGGACGTTTTCATCACAAGCCCTGTGTTCCGCAAAGACGCTTGGCTAAACTTCCTTCACGCGGAAATCGAGCGTTTGGAAGACGCCAAGGACATTCACGACGCGGAATCGATGGCGTAGCGCCAAGCTCGCGCGAAGAGCCGTACTTTTTTTAGGAGGAATAACATGTCTAAAATAAAACTTATGTCGCATTTGGTGGCCGGATACCCAAGCGACGAACTTTCGTTGGAAGCCGCGCGCGCTTTGGTGGCCGGCGGCGCGGACATTTTGGAAATACAATTGGCCTTTAGCGACCCAAGCGCGGACGGCCCCGCGATTCAAGGCGCCTGCACAAAAGTTTTGGAGCGCGGATACAAGACCGCCGACGGCCTTTCGCTAATAAAAAAAATTCGAGGCGAGTTTCCAGACACAACGATTTACCTTATGAGCTACGGCTCGCTAGTCTTCACTCCGGGCGTGAAGGAATTTTGCAAGCGCGCCGCCGCCGCCGGCGTAAACGGAATGATTATCCCGGACCTTCCCTTTGACTTTGACGAAGGGCTAACCGCCGCCTGCCGCGAAAACGGAATGGAAAACATTCCCGTCGCCGCCCCCAGCATGAGCGAAGAGCGCCTAAAAAAAATGGCCGGCGCGGGCTTTAACTACATCTACGCCGCCTTGCGAACCGGCATCACAGGAAGCGACACTACGATTGGCCAAGACACAATCGACTTCATCAAAAAAGTCGCCTCGGGCGGAAGCAAGGTTTACGGCGGCTTTGGAATCTCAAAGGGCGAGCAGGCAAAAGCGCTTGCCCCATACGTTGAGGCCGTCGTAGCGGGAAGCGTTTTTGTGCGGACGATAAACGCCGCGCTTCCCGGTCTTGCAAACGACTGCGACAAGGCCGCGCTCTTTGACGCGGTCAAAGCCAAGGCCCAGGAGCTGACGGGACAGGCGTAAGCGGCCGCGGCCTTTCTAGGGCTTGCGATAGATTTTGTTTTGCGGCAAGCGTTTTGGGCTTGCAAACAATTTCCGCGTTATTGCAAAGCCCGCCGCAATTTAGTATAATAACTCCTATGCCTATCGAAAAAACAGAAATCGTAATCGGCTGCGAAATCCACACGCAGCTTTTGACTAAAACCAAAGCCTTTTGCGCTTGCGAAAACCGTTACGGCGGAATGCCCGACACCCGCGTTTGCCCTGTTTGCTTGGGCCTTCCAGGAGCCATGCCGCGCGTAAGCAAGGGCTATGTGGAGCTGGGAGCGGTGGCCGGCCTCGCGCTCAACTGCAACATCGCGCGCTTCACAAAGTTTGACAGAAAGCATTATTTTTATCCCGACCTTGCCAAGGGCTACCAAATCACGCAATACGACTTGCCCCTTTGCACGGACGGCTATGTTGACCTTCCGTTCTTCCATTATCCAAAGGACGAGCAGCCCGGCGGAGCGAAATTCCGCCCCAACAACTTTAAGGGCGAGCCATGCGTAAGCGCCGACAAAAAATACCGCCGCGTGCGCATCGAGCGCATTCACCTTGAGGAAGACGTAGGAAAATCCCTCCACATGGAAGGAAAACATTCCTACATCGACTACAACCGTTCCGGAACTCCGCTAATCGAAATCGTCACAAAGCCCGACATGACAAGCCCGGAAGAAGCCGCGCTTTTCATGCAGACCGTGCAGGAAATTTTGCGCTATGTTCGCGTCACAAAGGGAAACTTGGAAGAAGGCAACATGAGATGCGACGCCAACATCAACCTTAACGTTTGGGAAGACGGAAAGCTTTACCACACTCCGATATCGGAAATAAAGAACCTCAACTCCTTCAAGGCCATCCGCGAGGCTTGCGCTTACGAAGCCGAGCGCCAGCTGGAAGAGTTCAAGACCGACAGGCAGGAATTCAATCCCGGCTTTAAGGTTACTATGGGCTGGGACGAGGCGGCCGGAAAGACCGTCGTCCAACGCACCAAAAACTCTTTCGTCGACTACCGCTTTGTCGTCGAGCCGGACATCAAGCCCTTTAGCGTTGAGGAGGAATTGATCGAGCGCGCGCGAAGCCGCGTCGGAGAGCTTCCCGAAGCCAAGCGAACCCGCTTTAAGGCGGAATTCGGCCTAAGCGACTTTGACGCGGAAACTCTCACTTCAACGCGCGAGCTAAGCCTTTGGTTTGAGGAGGCCGCCAAAAATTCCAAGAGCGCAAAGAGAACGGCGAACCTTATTTTGTCGGAACTCCTTGCGGTCCTTAACGAAAAGAACATGACAATCGGAGAAGTCGCGCTGACGCCCGCGCATATCGCCGAGCTTTCAAACGCCTTGGAGGAAAACAAAATCACTTCAAAGCAGGGAAAGGAAGTTTTTGCCAAAATGCTTTCCACAAACAAAATGCCTTCAGAGATTATAAAGGAAGAGGGCATGGAGCAGGTGAGCGACACTGGCCTTATCGAAGGCTTGGTCGACAAAGTTTTGGCGGAAAACCCCAAGGCCATCCAGGACTTTAAAGCCGGAAAGACAAACGTCGTCGGCTGGCTCATGGGCCAGGTGATGAAATTGTCGCAGGGAAAGGCCAACCCCAAGCAGGCCACCGAACTTTTGAACAAAAAGCTTGCGGCAATGTAAAAAAAAAACGCCCGCTTTTGCGGGCGCCGCTATGCGTTAGCCCGCGCCAAAAGGCGTCGGGCTGAGCGTGATTTCTCCCGCAAGCGAACGCTTGTCGGGAGATTAAAATGATTATGCGGCGCGGCGAAAGGCCGCGTGCGCTTAATCAGTCGTTCAATGACCACAAGGCTCCCAAGATGATCACGTGGCCCGCGAAGTTGTAAAGCCAAGGCAAGAAGGGGCTAAAGTCGCCCTTGATGATGTCGCCGACTACAATCGCGACAAGCCAAACAATCATGATGATAAGGCCAAGGATGTTGTCGAACTTTCCGAAGATGTCCTTTGTGAAGCATTCGATGACGAGCAAAACGCCCGCGACCAATTCGATTACGCCAAAAATGACGCCGAATGTCTTTCCAAGCCAGCCGGCCAAAGCCTTGGCTCCAAAGTCTCCGCCGCCCTGCAAGGCCCAGATTCCGCCCACGATGAGCATGCAGCCCAAGGCCAACTGAAGGATCAATCTTCCGATTGACTTAGCTTTCGCTGAATTTCCCATTTTCTTCTCCTCTTGTCAAACGACAAGTTTGTTAGTGTTTTTCCGCCATGCGGAACATTCTCTAATTATAACACCGCATTAAAAATTTGGCAAATTTTTTTTTAACATTTTTTTTCTGCTTGGTTGACTTATTGAAAAAATAGGTTTACAATGTCCTATTATGGCATTGGTAACGGCTCAGCAACTTCAGGATTATTACGACCATTATCGTGACTCCGAACTCACATTCACCAAAGAGATAATTGGCATTTTAAAAGTTGATCCTCGCCAAATTTACGTCAAATGCAACGGAAACCAATGGCCATGCATCATCAACTCAACTTCATTGATGGCTTGCCGCATCATTGTCGGCGTAAAAGGCGGAGCGT
Organism: Treponema sp. UBA4377; assembly: GCA_002391235.1. Taxonomy (GTDB): domain Bacteria; phylum Spirochaetota; class Spirochaetia; order Treponematales; family Treponemataceae; genus Treponema_D. The sequence continues at coordinate 62,912 of DGRX01000023.1, read as the reverse complement.
ACGCGATGCTCTCTCAAAAGGAGACCGGTCCTGTCAGCGTCCGCTTTTGCTTTACCGATTCCGACGGACAAATGATAAGCTTCTTTGTCAACGGAAGGGTAAGCGACATCAAGCCTTACATGAATTCCGCGGAACTTGCCATAATCACAATCAGCTTTACCCAGCGTCCAGCGGACGATTTGATCGAGCGCTTGGGAACTTTGCTTGACGCCAACGCCAACGCGATGCGCCGCAAGGACGAGCGCGTCATTATCAACGCAGAAGTAAAGCGCAAGCTGGGCTTGGCCAAGGAAGAGGCTCTTGTCCAAATTCAAGGCGTGCCAAGGCACTGCATCATTCGCGACCTTTCTTTTGGCGGCGTAAAGATTATTATGGTTGGCATCCAAAAGTATGTCGAAAACCAGCAGGCGCTTTTGCAAATGCGCTTTGAGGAGCCGGCCGAAGTGATTCAAGTCGGAGGCGTTGTAGTCGCCTCAAGCCCGGTCGAAGGCCGCAAGGACATTTTGATGGTGTCGATAAAGTTCGGCGACAAGACCGTTCCAATCGCATACAGGCTTAGAATAAACAATTACCTTGTCAATTTGCGAAAGCATGTTTTCGCTCCCACGGAGACGACCGAGCAAAAGCTTGCCGCCGCAAAGGCCGCGCAGGAAAAAGCCGTCGCCGAAGAAAAGGCAAAGATGGAAGCGGAAGAAAAAGCCAAGGCGGAAGCCGCCGCGCAAGGAGACGCCGCTCCGGCAGAAGCCGCTCCCGCGGGCCAAGACGCCGCTCAAGACGCCAGCGCGGCTCCCGCTCCGGCGCAAGACGGCGACGCGGCCGAAGTCGAAGAGGTGAATGAAGCCCAGCCTGTTGAGGAAGCGGCCCCCGCTGACGACGGAGACGCAAGCGACGCTCCCGCGGCGGAGACAAAATGACCGGATCGGATCAATTAAATTCAATTTACTACATCTCTCTTCCCGAAAACTTTGAGCTTTCAAAAAACGCGATGCATATCGACAAGTCGATACCGCTCCCTGTTCAAAGAAAAGACAAGGACTCGCCCGACAACTTTAACATGGACGAGCTTACTCCCGAGCAAATTCTTTCTGGCATTTTGACCGTGCTGGCCTATGACAAGGGCAACAAGCATTTAGATTATTACAGGAACATCATTAAGGAAGCGCGCCCAAATTTAAAGCAGGAGCTTAACGCCGCCGCGATTCTAAAAACAAAAAACGAAGACTTTGACATCGCCGAAGAAATTTTCATGGCCTTGCGGGGCTTTGATCCTGAAGACGTGGCCGTCATTCTTAACACGGCGCTTTTCTTTGACCAGCGCGCGGACAGCTACAGGCGCTTGGAGCTTCACGAAGACGCGGACGCTTACGACGCCAGCGCCGAAGAGTACTACAAGATGGCGATGGACAACGATCCGCCGCCGCCGGACGCCTTTTTTAACGCGGGCTTCTTTTATTTAAAGAGAAACGATTTTTTCAACGCGCGCGGCTGCTTTGAGTCCTTCCTAGCGCTCACTTGCGACGCAAAGGACGAAGACTTGGGCGAGAACGGCGTATTTAAAAAAGAGCGCGCCCAGCAAATATTGAACGAAATCAAAAACGGCAATATGGACGACTCGCGCTTTAAGAACGCCTACAAGTTGATTCAGTCCGGCCAAGAAGAAAAGGGCTTGGAAGAGATCCGCGTCTTTTTGCAGCATAACCCTAACGTTTGGAACGCGTGGTTCATGCTTGGCTGGGGCCTTAGGCGCCTGGGCCGCTATGCCGACGCGGAAGGCGTGTTTGAAAAAGCGCTTGAATGCGGCGGAAGCGAAAACGCGGATTGCTACAACGAGCTTAGCATTTGCTGCATGGAGCAGGAAAAGTTTGACAAGGCGCGGGACTGTTTGCATAAGGCCTTGGATATCGATCCTGAAAACACAAAGATAATTTCCAACCTTGGATACCTTGCCTTAAAGCTGGGCGACGTTTCCGCCGCGCAAGGATACTTTCAAACTGTTTTGGAATTTGATCCCAACGACAAAATCGCCGCTATGGAATTGGAGCGGCTTGAAAAAAACAGTTAAAAATTCAGGCTTAGTTTGTCGCCGGCCTTGATTCCGACGCGGCCAAACCAACCCTGCGGAACTTCAAGCGCGTAGCGGACGTAGCCTGTTGCGGTAATGTCCTTTAAGTCAAAGGGCTTCATGTCAAAAATGTCTTTTATCACGCCCTTGTAGTCGATGTAGGCTATGCTTAGCGGGGTCGGCGTGTTCTTCATCCAAAAATTCAAGACGCGGTCGCTTTCAAAGACAAAGAGCATTCCTGTTCCGTCGGGAATGTTTTTGCGGAACATGTAGCCTTTTTCGCGCGTTTGCGGCGTGTCGGCGATTTCGGCGACAAGCGTTACGGCCTTGCCTGAAGCCGTGGCAATGCTAAGAGTTTTTGTCTTTAGCTTTGGGTTTCCTTTTTGGCAGGAAGCGGCGGCCGCGCAAAGAAGGGCTGTGGCAAGGAGCGCGGCGGCCTTTCGTTTAAGGTCTTTCATAGTTCTTCCAAAAACATTTGGCGGGTAACTTCCCAACCGTTTTTTTGAACCAAGGATTTTTGCGACAAGTCGTCCATTGTTTTGTTATCGGTGTACTTTAGGGTCAGCGGCCGCTCAAGGCTCATCGTGACGCTGTCGTTTTTCCAAACGCTCCGCTCCGGGCTAAAGTCGTTGGGCTCGCCGTATTTTTTTACGAGTGCGGTGTAGACGGAGTAGTGGTCCACGCGCTCCGGGTTTAGGTTGAGTATGATCGAGTACAGGTTTTCTTGGTAAAACTGGAACCAGCACTGGGTCAAAAAGCCGTGCTTTTGCATGTTGCGGGAATCGGTTTCTATCAAGACGCGCGCGTCTCCCGGCAAAAGGGAAACGTCGCGGTCTCCTGCGTAGCCAAAATCGCTTTTGCTTTTTAAAGCCTGCTTGGCGCTGTCCAATGACATTCCCAACTCGACTCCGCCGTACCCCTTAGGCAATGGCTCGGCGGCCGCGCAAAAAGCCGCAAAAGAGACAAGCGCTGTAAAAAGAAAAAAAGCCTTTTTCATAACTCCATTATCGGAAAAAGGCTTGTTGAAGATTAGGCTTTTGAGCGGTAGAAGGCTGCCGACTTGATGATTTCGTTGGGCTTTGCGACGTAAATCTTTCCGCCGACAATCTTTGGCTGCGCCAAGTTGGTGAAGTCGTTTATGGCCTGCGCTTGGTGGCTGGTCGGAATTCCGCACATCGTGACCAAGTCCTGGACAGAAAGGTTTGTTTGGAAGCCCTGGGTGCTTGTAATGTTGAGCTTGGCTTTTTCAAGCTGCAAGGCGAGCATGTCCACCAATTTGTGCGAGTATTCCTTTATCTGTGAGTTTGTCAATTGCCTGTGCTGGGCCCAAAGGCGTTCGGCCAAGGTTGTTGTCAAGCGGGCGATAAGCTGCGCCTGGGTGGCTACCATCATGTCAAAGTTCTTGCGGTTTACCACCATCAAAACGCATTCTTCGTGGGCGATGGCCGAAGCGCTTCTGGGCTTGTTTTCCAGCAAGGCCATCTCTCCGAACATGTCGCCTTTTCTAAGAACGGCGAGCGTGACTTCGTTTCCGTCAACAACCTTGCTGATTGAAACTTCGCCCGACTGGATGATGAACATGTCGGCGCCAGATTGGTTCTCGCAGAAAATCATCGTTCCCTTGGGATACTTGCGTGTCATTTCTTCGGTCGGCTCAAAGTAGACCGCGCGGGAGCGGGGCTTAAGGGCCACAAAGCGCTGTTTTGCGGTCTCGGCGTTGCTGCCGTTGGGGCAATTCTTTAAGTATTGGTAGTATGCGTAAATCGCCACGTCGGGGCGGTTGGCCTTGTCGTAGAAGCTGGCCACGTTAAAAAGCTGTTCCGGAGATTCGGAGGCCACGTTGTTCAATGTAAGCTTTGTAAGAACGCCGTTCAAGACGCGCATTTTGTTTGCGAAAGTTCGGATGATTTTCATGGCGACCGGTGTGTTCTTCGCGATAAGTTCTGGGTATTGGTCGCGCATTACCGCGATTACGGTAACGTCGGTCATGGCGATTACAGTTTCAATCTGCAAGTGGTTGGACATGCAAGGAATTACGCCCACGAAATCGCCGGGGCCAAGGATTGTTTGTTCCTGACCCGGAATTTTCACTTCGCTTACGCACTGAACTTGGCCAACCTGTATAATGAAAAATCTGTCGGTTTGCGCCTTTCCTTCCACGACAATCGCCGCGCCTTTTTTATAATTTACAAATGAAAGCTGTAACACCGAATCTTCCTTTAAATAATATCAATGAATTATAGCGCAAAATAGAAAAATATTCAATAAAAAAGCGTTTTTTTTAAAAAAAACCGCCATTGCAATTCCAACGCTTGCCTTGGAATGCCGCAATCGATATTATATGCGTTATGGAAAAAAATCTTAAGGCGCTTGTCTTTGACATGGACGGCGTTTTGCTTGACTCCGAATCGATTTGCGACGAGATTTGGGAGCTTTTGGCCCGGCAAATGGGCTTGCCCGACATACAAGCGGCCATAGCCGAAAACCGCGGCTGCAACGAGGCCATGATGGCCAAGAATTTGACCGTCCGCTACGGGCCTGGCTTTGACTGCCCAAAGTTTTTTAGCGATTTTCGAGTTTATTTTACCGAGGTGGAACGCTCGCGCGGAATTCCGCTTTTGCCGCAAGTCTGCGAAACCTTGGACTACCTTAAGGACAGGGGCTATAGGCTGGCCCTAGCCACAAGCACAAGGCGGAGCGTGGCCACGCGGCAGCTAAAGGCGGCCGGCGTTTGGGATTTTTTTGAGGCCCAGGCCTTTGGCGATGAGGTGGAGCGTTCCAAGCCAGCGCCTGACATTTACCTTAAGGCCGCGCGGGAGCTTGGCGTTGAGCCTGGCCTTTGCGCCGGCATTGAGGACAGCCCCAACGGAATAATAAGCGTCCACAGAGCGGGCTTTAAGGCAATAATGGTTCCTGACAGAATGGAGCCCAGCGACGAGATAAAAAAGCTTTGCTGGAAAATCGGAAAGCCACTTTCCACTCTGCGGGAATTCCTTTAAACGACCACGATTTCTTCTTCCAGCTTAAAGCCGAACTTTTCCAGCGCCGCGCTTTTGCACAAGTCAATAAGCGCGCGGACGTCGGCCGAGGAGGCGCCGCCTGCGTTGATGATTATGTTTCCGTGGAAGGGCGCGATTTGGGCGCCCCCGCGCCTCTCGCCCTTTAGGCCCAGCTCGTCGATTATTTTTCCTGTCGGGCGGCCAAAGGCCCGGTTGTTCTTAAAGACGCTTCCGGCGCAGGGGGCCTTGTAGTGCCCCTTGTTTTTTCGCTCTTGAATGAAGGCGGCGGCTTTTTGGGCGATCGAGGTCTTGTCGCCTTTTTGGACGATGAATTGCGCGCTAAGAACGACGCGGCCAGTTCCGGTAAAGGGAGACTTTTTGTAGGCCCAGTCGGAAGGGGAGAAGACGGCGCTTTTTACGATGAAGCTTCCAGCGTCAGCGCGCGGGAATGGCGGCGCGGAGCCGTTTTGGGCTTGCGATCCGTTTTGAGCGTTAGGGCCGTCTTGGCTCGCGCTTTCAAGCCAAGTGATTTTGGCGGCGACTTCCGACATCTCGCGGTCAAAGCAGCGCGCGTTCATGTAGACGGCGCCGCCTACCGTTCCAGGAAGGCCCGCGAATTCTTCCAAGCCGGACAAGCCTTCTCGCTCGGCGAATGAGACTAGGGCCGCGACGCTTTCTCCGGCGGCCGCGCGGATTATGGCCTTTTGGCCGTTTTCCGCGGCGCAGTCTTGGGCCGCGCAGTCTTGGGCTTGCGCTATGCTTTCGTTTTCCGCCGCGCCTTCGACAAGCGAAATGCCCGCAAGTTTTTTGGTTGAAACAACTATTCCGTCATACCCGGAGTCGCTAAAAAGGACGTTTGTTCCGCCTCCAAGGATAAAATAGGGAATGCCCGCCGCCTTGGCGCCTTTTAAAAGTTCCGCCAAGGCGGCGGAATCCTGCGGCTCGGCAAGGAGGGCGGCCCTTCCGCCAATCTTAAAGGAAGTCCGCGAGGCCAAGTCTTGGTCAAAATAAAGCGCGATTTTTTTGTTTTGCTTGAAACTTTGGGCAAATTCTGCTATATTATACATTCGAAGAATTATATTCCAAAACAAGGAATTTGGCAAGGCGGGGATTTATGGCGCTTAAACTGTTCAACACGATGGGAAAAAAATTGCAGGAATTCGTTCCGCTTCAGGAAGGCTTTTGCGGCTTTTACGGCTGCGGCCCCACGGTTTACAACTACGCCCACATCGGAAACTTGCGCGCCTACGTCTTTTTGGACACGCTCGACAGGACGCTGACTTTCCTCGGCTACAAAAAAAAGCACGTGATGAACATCACCGACATCGGCCACTTGACCGGCGACGCTGACGACGGCGAGGACAAAATGCTCAAAACCGCCAAGGAGCGCCAGCAGTCGGTTTTGGACATCGCCAAATTCTACACGGACGCATTTTTCAGCGACATCGACCGTTTGAACATACTCAGGCCCGACGTGGTTTGCAAGGCCACCGACCACGTTCCCGAAATGATAGAGCTGATTAAAAAAATCGAGGAGAACGGCCACACTTACATGGCCGGCGGAAACCTTTACTACGACGTTTCGACATACCCCGACTACGGAAAGCTTGCCAACCTCAACCTTGACGACTTGCAAGCCGGCGCCGGAAAGCGAAAGGTCGTCGTCGTCGACCAAAACAAGCGGAACCCGCAGGACTTTGTCCTATGGTTCACCAAGAGCAAATTTGAGGAGCAGGCGCTTGTTTGGGATTCCCCCTGGGGCAAGGGCTACCCGGGCTGGCACATAGAGTGCTCGGCCATGAGCATGAAGTATCTTGGAAAGCATTTTGACATCCACACGGGCGGAATAGACCACGTTCCGGTCCACCATACAAACGAAATCGCGCAGTCGGAAGGCTCCTTTAGCGCCGAAGACCGCGCGGCCGGCCCTTGGGTCAACTACTGGCTCCACAACGCCTTTTTGGTTATCGAAGGCGCGACAAAGATGAGCAAGTCAAGCGGAAACTTCTTGACCTTGCAGTCGCTGGTGGACAAGGGCTACGACCCGCTTGACTACCGCTACTTTTTGCTTGGCGCGCACTACAGAAGCCCGGCCAACTTTAGCTGGAATTCGATGGATTCGGCCAAAAATTCCCGCGCGTCTTTGGTCAAGCGCGCGGCCAAGGTCTATGAGGCCGCCGGAGGAAAAGAGGCCGGCTCTTTGGGAGAAAAGGCGTCCGAGACCTTGAAAAAGTTCACGGCGGCGATGGAAAACGACTTGGGAACCCCGGCCGCGCTCGGCGTTTTGCAAACCGCCCTAAAGGCCGCGGACGTTCCGGCGGAAGAAAGTTTGGCGCTTATGGCCAAGATGGACAGCGTTTTGGGCTTAAAACTCGTTGAATCGGCCAAGGAGAGCTTAAAAAACGCCTCTTCCGCCGAAATTTCGACAGGCGCGGGCCATGAAGGCGACCCCGCGGCGGCCGAAATCGACGCCTTGGTTGCCGAGCGGACCGCCGCCAAAAAGGCCAAGGACTTTGCCAAGGCTGACAAAATCCGCGACGAGCTGGCCGCCAAGGGAATCGTTATTGTGGACACGCCCAACGGCGCGATTTGGAAGAGAAACCTGTAACTTAAAGGCTTTTAGATGGTTAAAGATATAAGCGAAAATCAGAGCGAAACTAGCGCCCTTAACGCCGCGGATGAAGGGGACTTCAAGAAAATCTACGACGCGACTTTTAACTTGCTCTTCAAGGTTTCTTACAGAATCGTGAACGAGGAGGAAGCCGCGGAAGACTTGGTCCACGATTCCTACATAAAGGCGCACGAAAAGGCGATGCGGTTTCCCACGATAAACGACGCGACATTCTGGCTTATCAGGGTCGTGAAAAACGCGTCGCTAAACTACGTCAAGCGCAAGGGCCGCGAAAAAAAGGCCTTGCAGCGGGAGTTTTACGAAGACCGCAGGCAGATGACCAGCGGCGAGACGGACGCTTTGCGCGCGGAAACGATTCAAAAGGCCAAGGAGTCTTTGCAAATGCTTCCGGACAACTTGCGCGAGGTTTTGGTTTTGCGCGAGTACGCAGACATGAATTACAAGGAAATCGGCAAGACCTTGGGCATTACCGAGGGCAACGTAAAAGTGCGGGTGTTTAGGGCGCGCGAGGCGCTTTCAAAGATTATAGGAGAAGAAGATGTTTCATTGTCCTGAAAACGACATTCATTCAATTTATCTCGACGGCGAATTGCCGCAAAATTTTGTCAAGGACTATGAGGAGCACTTGGCCTCTTGCGCCAGCTGCCGCGCCAAGCTTGAAAAGCTTAAGGCCGTTCACGAGGCCTTCAAGGCGGACGCGCGTTCGATCGACGTTTCGGACAGCTTTAAGGCGGCCAGCTTTGACCGCTTGCAAAGCCGCATGCGCTTTTCCCAGTCCGTCAAGGCTTCCGAGCCAAACAAGAACATTGTCCGCATCGCCAATTTTGTTCCGCTTGCGGCCGCCGCCGCGGCAGTCTTTGCCCTAATGCTTCCGGTCAAGATGGGTTCCGGCCAAAAGCTTAAGGGCGTTGACGAAAGCGTCTTGGCGATTTCCGCGGTAAAGCCGCGCCAGTCTATCGCCGACAGCGGCATAATTGTTGACGGAGCGATTACAAATGTGGCGCTTGGAAAAGACGCGGAAGCGCCCCTTACGATAAAGGCCAGCGATTTTGAAAGCCTTAAGAGCGACAGTTCCGGCCAAGAGGACGGCTTGACAATCAGCGTCACAAAGCTCACAAGCCTAAATTCGATCTCGGCGTCAAATGTTTCCAACGCTCGCCTTGACACTTTGGACTTCTTAAAGTGAACCTCTTTTCTTACACGATTAGAAAATCTCCGATAGCGCGGTTTTTTGCCTTTGCCTTGGCGATTGCTGCCGGCGTTTTTTTGCTTTTGTTCTTTACCCGGTCTATTTTAAGAAAGCCTGTTTTGAGCGAAATCGCTCCCAGCGTCGGCGCTCCAGGCGACGTCCTTATCATACGCGGCCAAAACTTTGGACAGTCGCGCGGCTTTAGCTACGTCGAGCTGTGCGGAAACCGCTTGACCGAAAGCGGCTATGTTTCCTGGGACGACGATTTGATAAAAGTGATCGTTCCAGGCAACACCGAGGACGGCTTGGTTTACGTCGTCACCCGCGCCGGAAAGTCCAACCCTGAATTTTTCGCCAACGAATTGGCCATTCCGGTTGAAATGCCCGAAAATCCGATGTCCGTCATTCCGATTATAAGCGAGCTTTCGATTTCGGAAGCGGCGCCCGGCCAAGTCCTTTCAATCACCGGAAGAAATTTTGGCTCAAGCCGCGGCGACTCCAACGTTTACTTCACCACCTATCGCGGAAGCGAGCGCGAAGAAAACATTCCCGATTTGGCCGGAACAGGATTCGAGTCCGAGCGCAAGGCATACTCAGGCTTTGTGACTCCAAGCGAAGCGGACTTTGACTATGAGTATTGGAGCGAAAACGAAATAAAAATTCGCGTTCCCGAAGGCGCCGTAAGCGGCTCTGTTTTTGTCGCCACAAGCGAGGGCCGTTCAACCCTTCAGCCCTTTACCGTAAGAAGCCGCCTGGGCCAAAAAAGCATGGCCACGCAGCATACTTACTTGGTTCAAGTGGGAGCGGATTTTTACAACATAAAGGGAACGAACGACGCGGCGGTGACGATTCACTTGCCGAGGCCCGTGACTTACGCTTGGCAACCACAAGCGGTTTTGACGGAGAGCGAGCCTGAGCCGGCGCTTTTGGAATACCGGGGAACCTCGATTTTCCAAGTCTCCGCCGCGGACAAAACTTCGGCAAAGAACTCTACTGGAGCGCGGCAAAATTTTGTCGTCACCTCTTGCGGAATCGAGTGCGAGGTTTGGAAAGACTACGTCGTTCCATTTAAGGACAAAAGCAGAATGCTTTACAAGGCTTACACCCGCCCTGACGAAATCATTCCTTCAAACAAAGAGGCGGTTTTGGACTTGCTGCCTAAAATTGTTTTTCAAGTCAAGAATCCTTATCGCCAGGCGGAACTGGTCTTTGACTATTTTGTCGCCAACTACAGCGTTTTGCCAAAGCCGCGTAACGGAGACGCCGATCCCCTTGACTTGATAAAGCGCAAGAAGGGCGACGCCTACGACTTTGCGGTTTTGTACGCGGCGCTTTTGCGCGCGGCCGGCGTTCCTTGCAGAATCTTGAGCGGCGTTTTGATTGACGCGGACAAACATTCAAGAAACCATTGGTGGAACGAGTTCTACCTTGAGGATTTTGGCTGGGTTCCCGTTGACACGGCGCTGGCGGCTGGAATGGACTTTAAGCCTTTCCAAGGCGAGGCCGTTTACAGAAAGCCTTGCTTTGCCAACATAGACGCGCAGCGCGTGGCCTTTTCTTTAAGCTACAAGGCGCTAAAGCAGTCCTTGCTTAGCAACAAGACTGTTAGCATTCCGCGCTCTTTTGCCTTGCAGTCTATTTGGGAAGAGTCCAGCGCCGATGTCGAAAGCTACAGTTCGTATTGGATTGTTCCCGCGGTTTTGGGAATATACTAACGGCGAGATAATTGGAGCTTTTTGGAGGTAATTTATGACGACAAAAGTTTTGTCTGTCGGCGGATCAATGATCGCGCCTGACAAGCCTGACGTTGATTTTTTGGCGGCCTTTGTGAAGATGGCCTCGGATTGGTTGGCGCAAGATTCCAGCCGCCGCTTGATTTTGGTTGCCGGAGGCGGCGCTCCCGCCCGCATTTATCAAGGCGCCTACAGGGAAGTTTGCCAAAAGCTTGGCGCGGACTTTGACAATTCCGCCGCTGACTGGATTGGCGTAATGGCTACACGCATTAACGCTCAAGCCTTAAAGGCCGCTTTTGGCTCCCTTTGCCAAAACGACGTTGTCACAAATCCAACCGCCGACATTGACTTTAAGGGACAGGTTCTTGTGGCCAGCGGCTGGAAGCCTGGCTTTTCAAGCGACAACGACGCGGTCTTGCTTGCCGAAAAATTTAGCGCGGACACGGTTGTGAACCTTAGCAACATCGAAAAAGTATACACCGACGATCCGCGAAAAAATCCCGACGCAAAGCCGATTGACCAAATTTCTTGGACGGACTTTAGAAAGATAGTCGGCGACGAATGGGTTCCCGGAAAAAACGTTCCCTTTGACCCCGTGGCCAGCAAAAAGGCCGCCGAGCTTGGCCTTACGGTTATTTGCTCCGCCGGAAAGAACATCGCCAACACAAAAAGCATTTTGGACGGCGGGGTCTACGTCGGAACGACAATTGCAGGTTGAAAATTTTATTTCAACCTGCAAAGCGAGCGAGTCAAGGCTTTAAGCGCAGCGTGCCTTGACCGCTCGCATTCGATAGCGCGCCTTGATTGTCAACCAAAAACGAGCCGGCCTGCGGGCCGGCGTTTTTTTTTTAATTTTTTTTGAAATTTGCGCCAAAATCTTTAAAAAAACTCCTATCTTATAGATATGGGAAAAACAAAATTGGATTTGCGGGAGCGGGTTTTCGCGCGCGGAATGAATTATCCGAGCGACGCCGAGCTTTTGATGCTTGTCCTTGGCAGCGGAACCAAGGACAAGCCGGTGGAGGAAATCGCCTACAGAATGCTGGACGCGATTGACGTTAACAATGGCCAAAGCCTTGTGGACGCTTTTCTAAAAATCCCCGGCGTTGGAATGGGAAAGGCCATGGCTGTTGCCGCGGCTATAGAGTACGGCAGGCGCAAGGCTTCGCACCTTAACGCCGTGATAAACCAGCCGCAGGATTTGCTTCCGTTCATCAAGCAGTACGCCTTTAAGTCCAGCGAGCATTTCATAGCGGTTTCCCTTTCCGGCGCCAGGGAAATCATAAGCCAAAAAATCGTCGCCTTGGGAAACTCCAACAGCGCGATCATTAATCCGCGCGAAGTTTTTTTTGACGCCGTGCAAGCCAGGGCCAGCGCGGTAATCTTGGCCCACAACCATCCTTCGGGAAACGTTTCGCCAAGCCAAGATGACATAGAAACGACCAAGCGCCTTTGCGAGGCGGCGGACCTTTTGGGGATAAGCGTTTTGGACCACATTATAATCACTAAAAACGAATATTTTAGTTTTAAGGAACACAATATGTTGAAAGAAGCGGCTTAATTTTATAGAATAAAGGAATGTTTGGAACAAAGATTATTGTCAGGAAAATCGTTTGGTCCGCCGCCTTTTTGGGCTTGCTTTCGTTTTTTTCTTGCGCGAGCGGAGGCGGGGCGAGGGCCGGCGAGGGCTTTTCGCTGGAAGAGGAATTGGCTCGAAAGACCGCCGAGCAGTTGGCTGGCGACGACTTTTTCATGCCGGAACGCTATGAGGAAATTCCCAGCGGCCAGACTTCCGCCACTTTTAAGACCAGCATTCCAAAAGCCGCGCTATATGTTAACGGCGAATACCACGGCTTGACTCCCCTAAAGGCGACTGGCTTGGTTCCCGGCCGTTACGCCGTTCAAATTAAAAGAGAGGGCTATAAAACAGTGAACGTTACGATTCAAGTGAAAGACGGAATCTCGGATTTTTATTATATCGAATTGGAAATTGATGACGCGCCTGCCGCCGCCGCGGCCCACGAACTCAGCGCTCCAGAGCAAAGCCTAGAAGCGCGGGAACCTTGACGTAGTTCCTGTAGCCCAAGACGGACTTTCCGTTCACGCAAAATTGCGTTGAAGAGCCGCCGTCAAATTCCATCGCGCTTTCGCAGCCAAGCGCCAAGAAAAATTCGGCGCATTCCATATAGCTTAGGCCCGCGCTTTTTGACGGGCTTTCGCCTTCCACCGCGATGACGTAAAGGCATTGTCCGCCCGCGTCAAGGCCGACGGCGGTGCGGGAGTCGCGCAATTCCTTAAACTGAATTATTTTTTTGTCCTTTAAAATTTGCCAAAAGCCGCCGGCCGCGTAATAGGCGTCCTTGATTTCCTTGTCGGTTTGCGAGGCGAAGATCCTGGCCTTGCGGCTTGAAAATTTTTCTCCGTCGTCAAAGCCGTAAAAGGCCAAGGCGCAATAGCTTCCCAAGGGCCGTGAGTTCACTTGGCCTTGGTTTACGCAAAGGCCGGCCGTTGAATGCTTTTTTTTGCGGCCGCCGTCCATCACGTAAAAGGGAGTCGTGTTAAAGGCTAGGAGGGAACCGTTTCTTTTGCAAAAGTCTTCGACGTAACAGGCTTCCTGCGAAGCGGATTTTTGTGGCAGCATTTGGATTGCTAGTCCTGGAGCGGTCAAGTCGATTTTTGCGCAATGGATGGTCAGCTGGATTTCCTTGTAGTCCGCGACTTGAATGAATGGTGCGTTTTCAAGAGACTGCCATTCGACTTTGGCGTTTGAAAAATCCCTTGCGCGCGCGTTTGGCACAGCCGACGATTGGCTTGCAAAGAGAAAAAATAAAAATAGAATCGCCGAAAAATAACGCGCGGCGCGCTTGGAAAAAGCCATACTTAATTTTCGGAATTTTAACGGCGCTTTGTTAGGAAAAACGGCCATTGGCGCTTGGCGTTCTTGCGGGGCGGGAACGGACGGTTATGCGGAAGCCTGCGCGGGCAAAAAAAAGCCGTTCGCGTTTAGCGAATCGGCTTTTTTGGGCGATTATATAGCGCGGCAATGATGTCGGCATTAAATCGCCGGGAAAAAACTGCAATCAAGGATTGTCAGTTTTTTTAATTAGTAAGACGCTCGGCTGTCGTGCGGCTTGCGGTTCTTTTTCATAAGCTTGCGAGCCAAGGTCTTGTTCTTGCGGTTCAAGATTGTAGAAGGCTTTTCGTAGTACTCGCGCTTTTTCCATTCGCGGATGATGCCTTCTTTTTCTACCATTCTCTTAAAGCGTTTGATCGCTTTTTCAAGATTCTCAGAATCTTCAACTAAAATTGTTGCCATTGTTTTCACCTCCTTTTTGCGGAGTTCCGTCAAGTTCATCTATTATGACAGAAAAATAAAAAGTAGTCAATACAAAAAATGCGGACTCTATAGGCGGGGCCCAGCGACGAAAAAAAATCCTTGGAGCCTCCCGTCCTCGCTTCGCCGCTTGATGCCTACGGCCAAGCGGCTCGCTGACGGATCCTTCCAAGTTTTTTTTTCTGCGTCCCGCCCCGTTTTGCCCGCATTTTTTTAGTTGAATAAAAAATATTTTCTGCTCTAATCCAATATGAGGATCTTCGATTTTGTCAAAACTTCGTTTCCGCTTTCTGTAATCAAAACGTCGTTTTCCAAGCGGACGCCGCCGAGCTCCGGGGCGTAAAGGCCGGGCTCAAGCGTGACGATCATTCCCGGCTTAAAGACGCATTCGGGGTCGGCTCTCTGGCGGACAAAGGGGGCTTCGTGGATTTCCAAGCCTATTCCGTGGCCCAAGCCGTGCGGCATCGCGCGGCGCGCCTTGGAAAAGATTTCGTCGGCCTTGGCGGCGGCGGCCTTTACGGGAACGTCCTTTTTGTAAAGCTCAAGGCATTCGTTGTAGGCTTTTTGAACCAAGTCCAAAAGCTTTTTTTGCTCCGGGCTCAACTTTCCTTTTGCCACGGTGAGCGTAGTGTCGCTTGTGTAGCCCTTGTAGACAACGCCAAAGTCCAAAATGCTAAGGCCTTTTCCGGGCCATTCGCCCGCCGTGTATCCGGGAAAGGCGTGAATCGCGAAGCTTCGCGCGGGGCCGGCCGCCAGCGTGTCAAAGCCTGTTTTTTCGCAGCCATGCGCGCGGCATTCCTTTTCGATTAAAAGCGCGACGTCGCTTTCGGTCTTTATCTTTCCGCTCTTTATTTGCTTTTCGATTTGCGCGATGATAAGGTCTCCGACGCGGGCGGCCTCCTTTACAAGCTCGATTTCGTATTCGTCTTTTGTCTCGCGCATTTTTGTCGCGTAGGCGTGAACGCCTTTTTCCTTGCAGAGAACGTCGTAAACGCTAAGCTCGTCGACGCATTCCAAAAATTTGGGGTAGGGCGTGGCGGGGCTGATTTCGATTTTTTGGCTTTTGAATTTCATAGTTCCCAAAACTGCCTTTATCGCGCGCAAGGTGTTCCTTTCGTATCTTGTGGAAGGAACGATTTTGTCAACAAAGGCGTTTTGGCGCGCCAAGTTTTCGTCCCAGGGAATCAAGACGCAAGCGCCCGACTGGCTTATGATTAAGGCCGCGTCGCTTGGCTGGCCCGAAAAGTAGCGGACGTTGGGATCGCGATGGTCTTCGCTGTCTTCAAAAATAACCGCGTCGATGTTTTCCTCTTTCATTTTTTGAATGAAGAGCGCGCGGCGGTCCGAGTATATTTTTGCAAGCTGGTCTTTTGTTTTTTCTTTCATGCCGCTCATTCTAGCGCAAACCGCGCTTGCGGCGCAAGATTTGCATGGCGATTTTGTCGCGGCTTATGGCAAGAAGAAGAATCCCCGCAAGGCCAAAAACGGCCGCCGTCAAAGCGAGCGGGATTCCGTTTCCTAAAAGGCGGCCCATGCCTCCAAACTGGCGGACAAAAAATTTGTGGGCAAAGCAGGCCGGAACGCTTGCGATGACGGAGAAGGCGATAATCTTTAGCGAGTAAAAAATCGTTTGGTGGACGGCGGCCTTTACGTCTATCGCTTTTAGCTTTTTCAAAAAAGCGAAGAGCGCGATTGTGTTTACAAGGCTTGCCGCGCTTAGGGCAAAGGCGATTCCGCCGCCGCTCCACTTAAACGAAAGGGCAAAGGCAAGCGTTATGTTTACCGCAAAGCCGATGATGCCGGCCACGGTCGGAAGCTTTGTGTTTCCTTGCGCGTAAAAGGCCGGCGATATTATTCTGTTTGCCGCTATGAAAAAGAGGCCGGCTATGTGAAAGCTAAAGGCCCGCAAGGTTAGGACGACCGAGTTTTCGTCAAAGCGGCGGCTCTTGTAAACAAGCTGGATTATTTCGCGGCCTGTCACAAGCGAGTAAAATGTTATCGGAATTGTTATCAGCGCGATTATTTTTACCGCCCAGGTCAGCATAGAATTGTATTCCTCCCAGCGCTCGCTCTTTGCGTAGGCCGAAAGGTCGGGCAGGATTACCGTTCCGATCGAAACCGCAAAGACTCCCAAAATCAATTCCTGCAAGCGCAAGGAGTATTGAAGGCTTGAAACGACGCCCGTTCCGGCGCGGCCAGCGAGCGCGGTGCTGACCATGTCGTTTATTTGGTAGCTTGCCATTCCGATAATCGTCGGAACAATCAGCGCGACGACTTGCCGCGTTCCGGGATTGGTAAAGGCCTTCTTCAAGCCCACAAAGCGAATCGGCCAGCCGGCCTTTGCCACAAAGGGAAGCTGAAAGGCGGCCTGCAAGATTCCTCCGGCCAAAACTCCAACCGACATCGCGCGCGCGGGGTTTTCCATTTTTCGCGAAAGAATGTAGGTTCCAAAAATGACGCACAAATTAAAAAGAATCGGCGTAAAGCCCGACGGCAAAAATATTTTTTCGCCGTTTAAAATTCCCTGAAAGCAGGCCGCCACGGAAATCACAAACAAGTAGGGGAACATTATGCGGGTAAGCAGGGCGGTTTCGGCGATCAGCGCCGCATCTTCCGCCTTAAGGAAAATCCGCACGATGAAGGGCGCGGCCAAGATTCCAAGGCTAACGACGCAGGCGGTCAAGAATGAAATTAAGGTGAACGTGGCTCGGACAAATTCAAGAGTTTCTTCCTTGGACTTTTTGTTTTCCAAGTAGCCTCGGAATGTCGGAATGAAGGCGACCGAGATTGAGTTTTCGGCGAAAAGGCGGCGCAAAAGGTTGGGGATTAAAAAGGCGATTCCAAAGGCGTCGGCCAAGGAGGACGTTCCCAAAAAGCGCGCCTTTGTCATTTCGCGAACAAGGCCCAAAACGCGGGAAATTAGCGTCAAAAAAGAAAGCTTGATTCCAGAACTGACTAAATTTTTTTTCATGTTGCCATTTTAGCGCATTTTTACTATAATGGCAAATATGAACGCGATTATTACCGTAGTCGGCTCGGACAAAGTCGGCATCGTAGCCAAAGTCACAAGCTTTTTGTCGGAGCATTCCGCCAACATCATCGACATCACGCAGTCAATTTTGTCTGGCAATTTTGTCATGATGCTTATGGTCAACCTTGACAAGGCCGACCTTACAATCGACAGCTTTAGGGACAAAATGCTCGATTTGGGAAAGCAGATTGGCGTTGAGATCAACGTTATGAACGAGGCCGTCTTTTCCGCGATGCATCGGGTGTAATACGCCGAAACAAGTTTCGGCGTGACGAGTTTTAAGCCTCGCAAGGTTCGGCTCAAAACTCGCGCTTCTTTTCTAAAACGAGATTATTTCTTCGTACAGGCCGATCGCGAATTGGTCTGTCATTCCGCTGATGTATTCAATCAGGCATTTTTGCCAGGACTCGTCGCTTGTTATGTCAAAGACTTGGCTTGTGGCGTAGCGCAAGATTCGCTTTCTGTCGGGCTGCTTTATCGGAGCGTAGTTTGTGTACTTGATAAGCCAGTCCTCAAAGTTTTCCAAAAGGCGGGGAAAGTAGCGCAAGGCGCTTGAAAGGCGGCCCCTTTGTGCGTAGACTTGCGTTCTCATCAAGACATTGTAAATCGTTTCTATCACGTTCTTCGCGTAGTTTTGGAATTCCTTCAGTCTCCAGTGCGTGTATATTTTTGAGTAGCTGAACTTGTGCAGCTCCACGATGAACTTAAAGTATTCGTCGCTGAAAGTGATTCCGCGATCGGGGGAACTTTGCTCGCAAAGGTCGACAATCATGTCGTTTATCAAGACGGTCGTGTTGACGGCCTTGCCTGACCTAAAGGCCTTGGCTCCCTTTCCCTCAAAGCCCAAACTGCTTCCGACAATGTCGCGCAGCATTCTGTAGGAGCCCATGTCCAAAATGTGGTAGGTTCGCGCGTCCTCCAAGTCGCGGCCAAGGAAAGAAATTTTGTCGGAAACTTTCACGACGCAGCCTTCCCAAGTGAAGGGTTGCAAAAGGCCAGGCCGCTTTATCGTGTAAAGGTCAATCACGTCGTCGCGGGGAATTATTCCCTGCTGGTGGATCTCGCCGCAATGGCTTATCAGACCGTCGCGGACCGCGTATGTAAGGTCAAGGTTTCTGTGGACGCCTTCGGGGTCGGAAAGCGTTTCGATGTAGTCGGCGAAAAATAGGCTGTTTCTCTCGTGCCAGAATTTCTTGGGGGCGTTGGCGCCTTCCTTTTGCTTTAGAAGTGAATTGAGGCATTCCTCTCCAAAGTGGCCGAATGGAGCGTGGCCGATGTCGTGGCCCAAGGCGATCGCCTTTGTAAGTTCTGTGTTAAGGCCCAAATATTTTGAAATGGTCGTCGCGACGCTGGCCACGTGCTGGACGTGCTCCATGCGCGTGCAAATGTGGTCGTTTTGCGGCGCGAAAAAAACTTGCGTCTTGTGCTTTAGGCGGCTGTAGGCCTGGCAGTGAAGTATGCGGGTGTAATCCCTCTCAAATTCGCTTCGGATGTCGTTTCCGCGGCCGTAAAGGGCTGACTGCCGTTTAAGGGCTTCTTCCCATTTTGGGCCGCCTTCTTTTGTCGCGACGCTTTTAAATGAGTCTTTCATTTTGCGTTGTACACGTCCTGAACGAGCTTGCCGGCGATTTTTTGCAGGCAAGAGAAAACTTCAGGATTGAAGGCGCCGCAGTCGCCGTCCTTTATCATTTTCATCGCCTCGCTGTGGCTGTAAGCTTTTTTGTAAACGCGCGAAGAAACCAAAACGTCGTAGGCTTCGGCGATTCCGGCAAGCTGGGCGCTGATCGGGATTTGGTTTCCTTTTAGGCCGTCAGGGTATCCCTTGCCGTCAAAGCGCTCCATGTGGCTGCGGCAAATTTCTTTTGCAAAGGTAAAGAAGGGTTCGGGGATTCCTTGGACTTTTCCCAAAAGCTTGGCGCCCAAGCTTGGGGCGCTTTTGACTATTTCCATTTCCTGCGTAGTAAGTTTTTGCGGCTTTGTGAGAATTTCGTCGCGAACGTAAATCTTTCCCAAGTCGTGGAGGACGCTGGCATTGGAAATCGCGTCGATGATTTCTTCCTTAAGGCCAAACTCCGGATGGTCGCTTGCGAATTGCGCCGCCAAGGCTTTTGTGATTTGTCGAACGCGGTTCACATGCTCGCTGTCTTCCGGACTGCGGCTTTCTATCACTTCGCAAATGCGTCCGATAAGGGAGCCGACCGCGTTGTTCAAATCCTCGCGCTGCATTTTAAGGACATGGTCGATTTCCATAATGCTGGAGTCGCTCTGCTGCTTGGCCTCAAAGAATTCAATCATGTTTTGGACGCGGCGCTTTATGATCATCGTGTTGAAGGGCTTGGGAATCACGTCGACGGCGCCGTAGTCGTAGGCGCGCTCGATGACTCCGCTTGTCGCGTCTGTCGTGATCAAGAAAACCGGAAGCCTTTGAATCAAGGAGTTGATGTTCAATTCTTGCAGAACGGCAAAGCCGTCCATCTCGGGCATGATGATGTCAAGGAAAATCGCCGCGATGTCGTCTATATTGTCCCTAATCTTTTTAAGGCCAACCGCTCCGTTCTCCGCCTGGAGAATTTCATAGTCGTTCTTAAAAGCTTCGGCCAAGATGACTCTGTTCAATTCAACGTCGTCAATTACAATAATTTTTTTCTTTGACATATATCACTCCACTTGCGCCAAAACGCCGCAAACTGTTTCCATTTCCGCCAAGACATTCGGAATGCCGGAACGGGCTCCGTCGTAATTCTTTGCCCTAATCGCCGTCACAACCTGCGAACACGCTTTGAACAAGGCCTCAAAGCCAAAATTGCCGCTGGTTCCCTTTAATGTGTGGACGTCGGTAAGAATTTTGTCCCAGTCATCGGTTTGGCAAGACTCTTTTACAGCCTGAATCGTCGCGTCTTCGGGAAATTTTTTTATGAACATTTCCATAAACTCTTGGTTGCCCGAAAAGCGCTCCAAAACTTCGTCCGGTTTGGGAATTAACCTCTGTATGGCTTCACTTATTGTCATTCTTTCATTTTAGCGCGGTTTTTCCGATTTGTCCAATTATTTTTGCGCGTTCATTATAAGCATTTGCAGGCGGTTCTCGATGTTGGCAAAGCTTACGTCGGGGTCGTAGTCCAGCGGCAAAATCTGCGCGTCGGGGTAGAGCTCCTTTAGCTTTTTTGTCACGCCGCGGCCGATGATGTGGTTTGGAAGACAGCCGAAGGGTTGCAAAATGATGAAGTTCTTGCAGCCTTCCTCCGCGTAGTGAATGATTTCGCCGGGAATCAAGATTCCTTCGCCCGAGTCAAATGTATGGTAAATGATGCCGTCGCTTCCCTTTGCGATTTCGCTGAGGCGCGCGGCTCTTTTGTAAAGGGGATGGGAGAGCGCGATTTTGTCCGTCCACTTGTGGGCAATCTCAAAGAACTGGTTCACGACGCTCATCATTATTTTTTCGCCAAGCGGCCGCGAAAGCTCGTTTTCCTTTATCTGCGCTTTTTGGGCAAAGTAATTTTTTTGGATTACGTCGGCCATGCGCGCCTCGATAATCTCAAAACCGTTTCTTTCCAAATAAAGCTCGATGTCGTGGTTCGCGCCCGGATGGAAATTCAATAGGTATTCGCCAACTATTAAAACGCGCGGACGCAAAACGCTCCTGTCGTATTCAACCGCTTTCATGGCTTCGACGGCCATAGCGAATCCCTTCTTTATTCCGCCGATTCCTTTTCCGATTCCCTCGACGATATAGTCCATGCCCTTTTCAAAGGCCGCGTCCGCGCTTCCCTTGGCTTTTTCGTAGGGGCGGATTTTCCGCAAAAGTTCTTCCATGACGTCGATCATCGGAAGGGCCGTGGCCATTTTTAGCGACGCGGACAGGCTCATTTTAAAGCCCGGGTGCAGCTGGTGGTAGTCGACGTCGTCGTTTGTGACAATCGCTATGTCCTTGTAGCCCGCGTCGTCAAGCGCCTTTCTTAAGAGCGCGGCGTAGTGGGTAAGGCGGCAGTCGCCGACGTATTTTCCTGTGGCCACGGCAACTTGCGCGTTGTCGTACTTTCCGCTTTGGAGCGCGTCCAAAACTTCGCCGATTACGATTTGCGCGGGAAAGCATATGTCGTTGTGGACGTATTTTTTTCCGAGCGCGATAGCGTTCTCCCGGCCCACTTCAAGCGGAACGGTTTTTAGGCCTTGCGTGGCGAGCGCGGCCGCCATTATTCTGCTAAAGGCGTGCGAGGTGTTTGGAACCAAGACGATTTTTTCCTTTGCGTCGCGCTTTGTGAATTTTACTTTGTAGGGCTCTGGAAGGTCTCGCGGCTTTTGCTCGACGCCAGAGTCGCGCTTCATTTGAATCGTTTGCGCGAACGAGCGGACGCGGATTCTTAGCGGCCCTTGCACGTCGCTTTCGTCCATCTTTAGAACGAGCGGGCTCTTTCCGGAAATCTCTTTCATCAAGCGGACGATTTCGTCGCTAAGGTAGGCGTCGTGGCCGCAGCCAAAGCTCACAAACTGAACGTATTCAAGCGCCGGGTGCTCGGCCGCGATAATCGCCGAGCCTATCATTCGCGCGTGGAAGTTGTTTACGATTTCAAGCCTGCTCTTGCTTAAGTCCACTTGCTCAAGGCCCGGAACCGAGTCCACGGTCAAGACCGGTATTCCCAATTGCGTGAACAAGTCGGGCAGGCTGTGGTTTACAAGCGGGTCGTTTTGGTAAGGGCGCGAGGCGAGGACTATCGCGTACTTGTTTTTCGCGGTCACGTCGTTGATTATTTTTTGCGCTTCCTCCACAAGAGTCCGCTTGAATTCCTTCATCGCCAAGTCCGCGTAGTGAATCGCGCGGTCCACGCGGAATTTTGAAAGGCCGAAATTTTTTATGAAGTATTCTTCCAGCTGGAGTTTTTTGTCCTTGTCGCTTTCCCAAAAGAAAATCGGGTCGTCAAAGGGAATGTTCCATCTCTTTAGCGGATTGTCGGAATTTTGTATTACCCAAGAGTAGCCTTTGACGATAGCGCACATGTAGCGGCTTGTGGCCTCGGTGTTCTGCGATTCGTAGGTGGCCACAATCGGCATGAAAATTCTGTCCACGCCTTTTTTTGCCAAGTTGCGAAGGTGGCCGTGGACCAGTTTTGCCGGAAAGCAAACCGTGTCGCTTGCCACGGCGCTAAGGCCGTTTTCGTACATCGCGCGGTTTGAAAGGTCCGAAAGCTTTACGTCAAAGCCCATCGAGCGCAAGAGCGTGGACCAAAAGGGCATCGTTTCCCAAAAGCTAAGGACGCGCGGAAGGCCAAAAGTGATTCCGCGTTTTTTGGCGTGGCGGCTGATCCTGTAATCCTTGAACAAAAGTTCCTGGCGCAATTTAAAAAGGTTTGGCGCCTTTTGGATTTTTTGGCTTTTGATTTGCTCCACCACTTGCGCGTCCTTGGGGTCGCCCAAAATCTCTCCGCGCTCGCAGCGGTTGTTGGTTATTAGCCGCGCGCCGTTTGAAAATTTTACAAGAGTGCGCTTGCAGTGGTTGGCGCAGAAGGGGCAAATTACGTTTGTCTCCTGCTCGTATGAAAAACCGTCCAGCGCGTCAAGTCCTATAAAGGACGTGGCTTCCCCGGACTTTTCCATTTTTTCCTTTGTCAAAAGCGCCGCTCCTATCGCTCCCATGATGCCGGGGTAGGGCGCGCGGTAGACTTCCTTTCCTGTGTACTCTTCCATCGCGCGCAAGACCGCGTCGTTTTGGAAGGTTCCGCCCTGGACTACGATTTTCTTTCCAAGCGAGTCGATGTTGGACACGCGGATGACTTTTGTGAACACGTTTTGGATTATCGAGCGGCAAAGGCCCGCCATTATGTCTTGGGGAAGCTTTCCGTTCCTCTGCTCGGTCACGATGGAGCTGGTCATAAAGACCGTGCAGCGGCTTCCCAAAATCGCGGGGCTCTTTGACTCAAAGGCGGCCGCGGCGATGTCCTGCACTTTTATGCCAAGCGTGTCGGCGAAATTTTGCAAAAAGCTTCCGCAGCCTGAAGAGCAGGCTTCGTTTACAAGAATGTTCGTTATGATTCCGCCGCTAAGCCAAATGGCCTTCATGTCCTGGCCGCCGATGTCAAGGATAAAGTCCGCGTCGCCGATGTAGTGGCTTGCCGCCTTTGCGTGCGCCACCGTTTCCACCACATGATAGTCGGTGTTGAAGGCCTTGTTGAACAAAAGCTCTCCGTAGCCGGTTGAGCCCGCGCCCAAAATTTTTAGGTCGACGCCCTGCGCCTTGTATCTCTCGCGCATTTCAATCAAAGCTTTTTTGGCGACGACAAGCGGGTCGCCTTCGTTCCCGGCGTAGAACCAGTCGATGATTTTTTTGTCTTCGTCAAGGAGGACAAATTTTGTCGTCGTTGAGCCGGAATCTATTCCAAGGTAGGCGCGCACGGACTCGCCGGGCGCGAAAGTGTAAACCTTGGGGCGCTTTTTTTCGTGGCGCCTGAAGAACTTTTCCTTTTCTTCCTCGCTGTCAAAGAAGGGCTTGGCTCCGGCGGCGGCCTCTTGCTTTTTGGAAAGGTCTTCCTCCAAAAGGCTTATAAGGTCAGCCAAGGGCTTCTTTTGCTCAAAGCGCGCGAACAAGCCGTCAAGAGAAAGCGCGGCTCCCAAGGCTATTATCGTCTCGGGATGCTCGGGGATTATGACTTGCTCGGGCGCAAGGTTCAAGCGCTCCACAAAAACCTTTACCAGGGTTTTGTTGAATGTAAGAGGGCCGCCCTCAAAGGCAACCGGCGCCAAAATGTCAAGGCCCTGGCTTAGGCCGCCGATTGTTTGCTTGGCGATCGCGTGAAAGGCGCTTAGGGCCAAGTCTTCCTTCGCTATGCCGGAATTTAAAAGCGGCTGGATGTCGGTCTTTGCGTAAACGCCGCAGCGGCCGGAGATGTCGTAAACGCACTTTCCGCGCGAGGCGACGTTGTCAAAGTCTTCTATCGGAACTTTTAGGATTGAAGCCACTTCGTCGATAAAGGCTCCGGTTCCTCCCGCGCAGCTTCCGTTCATTCTCATGTCGCGGGTCTTTAGCTGGCCGTCCTCGCGGCTAAAGAAAATCATTTTTGCGTCTTGGCCGCCAAGCTCGATGGCCGTGTTTACGCTTTGATAGTTTTTTTTGAGCGCGATGGAGTTGGCGACGACTTCCTGAACAAAGGGGAGGCCCAAAATTTTAGCTATGGGCTTTGAGCCGCTCCCTGTCATCGCAAGCTTAAAGCTTTTGTTTGGAAAGCGCTCGGCCAAAAGCTTAAGCGCCTCAAGGACGCTCTTTTTTTGCGCGGCGTGGTGGCGCTTGTATTGCGAGTGAAGAATTTCTTTTGAGGTTGGGTCGTAGACGACCAGTTTTGTCGTGGTGCTTCCGATGTCGATTCCCGCCCAAAGGGGCGCGTCTTTTAGTAGTGCCATTTTTTTATCTTATGTGCTTGTCGCGTGTTTTTTTCATTTCGTACATTAGAGTGTCAGACTGCCTCATCATGTCCGAAAGCTCGTTTGCCGTTCCTTGGATTTTTTTAAGCAAGGGTCCGTAGCTAAGGTCGATTTTGTAGGGAAGGCCCGTCGCTTGGTTTCGCGCTTTTTTCGCGCTTTCGATTTTGGCGCAGAAAATGTCCAAGACGCGGAATGGGCTGCTTCTAAGGCCAAGAATAAGGAATTCGTCGCCGCCGATTCTAAAGGCCATGTCTCCTTCTTCGAGAGTGTCCTTTATGATTTGCGACAAAATCTTTAGCGCGCGGTCGCCTTCTTCGTGGCCGAAATTGTCGTTGATGTATTTTAGTCCGTTCATGTCGCAAATGCAAAGGAACAGCGACAAGTTTTTTTGCTTGGCTTCGGTCAAAAGCTTTTCGGAAAAGTATTCCATTCCAGCCCTGTTGTAAAGGCCTGTCATCGGATCTAGCCTAAGCTCTTTTTGCAAAATCTTTTTTTCTTTGTTAAAGCTTTCGTAACGCTCGGTCGCGTCGATCAGCGAGTAAAGCTTTCCGAGGTTTTCGCGGCCTTTTAGCAAGTTGTTTTCTTCGGGCGCGTAAATCCTCTTGTTGATGGTGATGTTGTCGCCTTTTGAAATCGCGTCCTGCAGCTGCCGCAAAAACGCTTGGCAGTCGCTTTCCAAATCGGGGCAAATTTCCAAGGCCGTTCTGTTGCAGTATTGAAGGTTTCCCTCCGCGTCCACGGCGATAATCGCTTCCGGCAGGCGGTCCAGCATGTAGTCTTTGGCGATTTCCTTGGCTCCAAGAAGGTCGTACCTAAAAAAGGCGATGAACATAAAGACAATGCTGATGACGTAGCCAAAGACCGTCACGTCGTAGTCGTCCACAAGCGGAACAAGATTGAGCATCTTTATCGCGAAGAAAACGCATTCAATCAAAAAGGCGACGATTACGGCCATAAGGCGTTTTTTTGTCGCGGCGTTTTTTTCCTTTCCCCAAGCCCTAAAGAGCATGCTAAAGCCCACGACGATGTAAATGACTTGGAGAGCCATGTAAAATTTGTAGACGATTCCGGTTCCGTGCAAGAGCTTTGGAAAAAGCCCATCGGCGGAAAATTTCCGCCATGTGTAGTACAAATTGTTCTGCTGCAAAGTCAGGACGGAAACAAAGATTCCTATGTTGGCCGCGACCATAAGGGTCTTTACCGCTTGCGGCAATTTTATCTTGCAAAATTCGACGGTAAAAAGAAAGAGGGACAAAGTGATCCAAGTGCGGCCGCAATATGAAAACTTAAGCGCCGTGATGTAGGATTCTTCCGTTGTGGACAAAAGCTGGAACAAATATCCGACGTTGTTGATTAAAATAGCGAAGCAGCTTAAAAAAAGATAAGGCAAAAGCGTGTTCTTTAAGCGGCGAAAAATAACCCATATTTCCAGCAACAGTCCAAATATGCTTGCGTATTGAACCGCCAGCAAAACGCTACGCACAGTTCTCTCCAAATTTTTAAAAATATTTTTTACAATTATAAAGCATTTTGGGGCGCTTTTCAAGGGCTGAGCCCGTTTTGTCGCGCGAGCGCGGCGTGGGTTGGATTAGGAAAAAATGGGCCGCTTTTTTTCTTTGGCGCACTGGACAAGGAACAAGTTCATTAAGTTTTGGTACGCGATGCCCGTTTCTTCGGCAAGGGCCTTGAAGTATGAAATCGCTCCTGTGTCAATGTTTATGGTGATGGGCTTTTTGTTTTTTGCATACCAGGGGCGGAACTCTTTTAACTCTTCCGCAGTCATTGCTGGGCAGTCGTCGGTTGGAGTCGCTCTTGCTTGTTTTATGATTTGCTTTTCCTGTTCTGTGAGCGGGGGTAGCTTTTTAAGGTCATCTATAGACATATTTATATTATATGTATAATATAAATATAGGTCAAGGGTGGAAGTGAAAAGATATAAAAAAATAGTCTATGCCGATCTAGAATTAAATCGTAAAATCTAGTATAATTAAATTATGAGTTTGGCGAAACCGTTTGTAAAATGGGTTGGTGGGAAGAGCCAATTACTTGATGAAATCAGAGAAAAATATCCGTCTCAAATTGAAAAGTATTGTGAGCCATTTGTTGGCGGCGGAGCTGTGCTTTTTGACGTTCTAGGCAAATTTAAGCCTAAAAAAGTTTTGATTAACGACATAAATAAAGAGCTTATAAACACTTACAAACAAATACGCGACAATTGTGAGAATTTGATTGCCCAATTGTCAGAAATTCAAAACCGCTATAAGAGCCAGTCTTTGGAAGAAAACAAGGCTTATTTTTATGAAAAGCGAGAACGATACAACGAATTGAAAGTTAATGGCGATGAAACAGAAAATCTTGAGAAAGCCGCGCTTTTCATTTTTTTGAACAAAACTTGCTTTAACGGTCTGTATCGGGTGAACTCAAAAGGTTTGTTCAACGTTCCGTTCAATAATGCAAAAAATCCGCTTTTGTGTGATGAGGAAAATTTACGCGCTTGTTCAAAACTTTTGCAGAATGTGGAAATGAAAGTTGGCGATTACAAAGAGTGTGGGACTTTCATCGATAAAAAAACCTTTGTATACATCGACCCGCCTTATAGACCGCTTACACAAACAGCTGCATTTACTTCCTACAGTGAAAATGGTTTTGCGGATAAAGAGCAAATTGAACTTGGAAATTTTATAACAGAAATTTCGAGAAAAGGCGCGGTTGTGTTGGCTAGCAATTCCGATCCAAAAAACGCAGACAAGAACGATGATTTTTTTGACAAACTATACGCTAATTTTAAGATAGAAAGAGTTTCCGCTTCTCGAATGATAAATTCTAACGCAAAAAAACGCGGTTCAATAAATGAACTTTTGATAAGCAATGTCGCTTCTGTTTTTTAGAGGGGTAGAAATGTTTTTGGAAAAATCGAAAGACGAACTGGCTGATGTTTTTATGAACAATCTTGTTTCAACCAATAGAGGCTACAATTATTATGTAGATTGGTCAAATATCGAAGGTTACGATGAGTTCGAGATAGAAATAAATGCTATTGATGTTCTTATTGGTTGTAAAGATGATCAGAGATTTAAAAATCAATTTGAGAAACTTCTCAAGAAACTTCCTACGGTAATTTGTATTTTTCCGCTTTTATTTGGTCTTTCAAAAGGAGAGAGAAAAAAAGCGTTGAAGGGAAAATATGACTTGACTGTAGTTAGTGATACTCTTGGAAGCAAAGACAATTTGTCTTACACTTTCCCAAAATCCGTAAAAGACTTATCAAAGGAAGACATTGAAAAATATTATGATTTCTTTGTAAAACTTGGCCTTAAGAATCTTTATCAGTCAAAAATCGAGAAAAGTACAAAAGATTATATAATCGGAGTTCTTGTCGGCATGGATTCAAATGGCAGGAAAAATCGCGGTGGTTCAGCTTTTGAACTTGCTTGTCAGCCGATTTTTGAGGAAGTTTGTAAGGGGTTAGGTCTTTCTCTATTAATTCAAAAACAATTTTCAGTTCTTAGGGATTACAATTTTAATATTTCTGAAGATATTGCCAATCGAAAGGCCGATTTCATTGTTTTTGACAAAGAAAAATCAATTGCCATGAATTTTGAAGTGAATTTTTATAATGGAACGGGTTCAAAACCTGAAGAAATTATAGATTCTTACATAAACAGACAAAATGACCTCAAAAAGGCAAATATAAATTTTTCACTTGTAACCGATGGAAATTGTTGGTTGAGTGCTAAGAATCAACTTCAAAAAGGCTTTCGCCATTTGGATTATTTGATAAATTTCAATCTTCTAAAAAATGGGATTCTTGAGGAAATATTGCCAAAAGTTTTTAAATGTCAATAAAATCCTTCTATCGTTCTGAAAACAAAGACTTTTCTCTTGCAAAGGGCGATTGTCTAGAATTGCTTCCTAATATTAATTTTCAATTTGACATGATTTTTGCTGACCCGCCATATTTTCTTTCTAACGGCGGGATTTCTGTTCAAAGCGGAAAGCAAGTAAGTGTAAACAAAGGCGATTGGGATAAGTCACAGGGCTTTGAGAAAGACAACGAATTCAACAAAAAATGGCTAACACTTTGCCGCGACAAATTAAAAGATAACGGAACAATTTGGATTAGTGGAACATACCATAATATTTTTAGCGTCGCTCAAATGCTTAATGAATTGAATTTTAGAATTCTAAACTGCATAACTTGGGCAAAAACGAACCCGCCGCCAAATTTAAGCTGCAAGTTTTTCACTCATTCAACGGAATTTATTTTGTGGGCAAGAAAAAGCAAAAAGGTTACGCATTATTATAATTATGAATTGATGAAAGAAATCAACGGCGGAACCCAAATGCGGGATTTATGGAGTCTTCCGGCAATAGCAAAATGGGAAAAAACATGCGGCAAGCATCCAACGCAAAAGCCTTTGCCGTTGCTTGCGCGAATTATTCTAGCCTCAACAAAGGAAGACGCTTGGATTTTAGATCCTTTTTGTGGGAGTTCAACTACAGGAATTGCGGCAAACCTTTTGAAACGGCGTTTTTTGGGATTGGACAAAGAGGAAGAGTTCTTGAAACTTTCAAAGGCTCGCCGTGAAGAAATTAATGATGTAAAAACTCGATTTGAATATCGAGAGAAAATCTTCAAATATTCGGACAAACCGCTTAAAGGCATTCTTGAAATTCATGATGAAATTCCGTATTACGGACCTGATTTGCCGATAGACTAAATCATTCCCATTCTGTCCAAAAAATACCGGTGCCGTGCCAAGCCTCATTTTCAAAGTATTCATAAAAACCTTCGCAGCCATCGTCTTCGGTTTCTTTCCACATTCATCGCAGATGCAATAAGGTTTGCAAGGTTCCGTAAGAATCCAATCTTCTAAATTCATAAAAAAAACATTAGCAAAAAAACTTTTGGATCTCAAGCACTCGATCATCCGGGGTCTTAGGGGCGACAGCCCCTAGAAGAGGGGGTAGCGGACAAGCAACAAAGCGGAG
>DGRX01000023.1:4880-33372 GCA_002391235.1 Treponema sp. UBA4377 | reverse complement strand
CACATTCCCCGATTGTGTAATGGTAGCACTGCAGATTCTGGTTCTGCCTGTGGGGGTTCGAGTCCTCCTTGGGGAACGAGAGCCGGTCAAAAGCCGGCTCATTTTTTGGTTGGTTCGTCTATCGGTTTAGGACGAGAGATTCTCAATCTCTAAAGACGGGTTCGACTCCCGTACCGACTATAAAACTCATTTTATGATTGGAACTGTCATAGCGGGAACAAACAATTTCTTTTCTGTTGAATGCCAAGACGGCGTCCTTCGTTCCTGCTCAATCAAAGGAAAAAAAATCAAAACCGACAAGGACTTTTACAACCCGCTCGCTCCGGGCGATTCTGTCGAAATCGAGGCGGACTCCCTTTCCGAGGACAAGGGGCAAATAATTTCTTTGCTGGAACGAAAGAACCTTTTTTTGCGCTGGAACGTAAAGGGGCAAAAGCCGCAAATCCTGGCCGCCAACTTGGACTACCTTGTTTTGGTGACCACGCCCGAAGAGCCGCCCTTCCGCCCCCGCTTCATCGACCGCTGCTTGATTCAGGCGGAGGAACAGAAAATCCAGCCGATAATCTTGATAAACAAATTCGACTTGCCCGGGGCCGGCGACCCTGACTTTGTTTCGCGCGTCCAAAACTGGGAGGACTTGGGCTACACGGTCCAAAAGGTTTCGGCAAAGACAGGCGAGGGCCTTATGGACTTGGTCGAGCTTTTGGCCGACAAGAGAAGCGCCTTTGTGGGCCAGTCGGGCGTAGGAAAGTCCAGCTTGATTAACCGCCTCAACAACGACGTCATTTTAAAGACCGGAAGCCTTTCAAAAAAATACGGCCGCGGCGCCCACACGACTACAAAGGGAACGCTGCTCAACATAAACCTAAACGAAGCCTTTACAGGAGGCCTTCAAGGCCGCAAGGCGCAAATCATCGACACTCCCGGCATCCGCCGCTTTATGCTGAACGAAATCCCCGCGGAGAACGTTGGCCTTTACTTTAGGGAATTCAAGCCGCTTTTGGGAAAGTGCAAATTCGGCGCGTCTTGCAGCCACACTTCCGAGCCCGGCTGCAAGATTTTGGAAGCGGTCTACAGCGGCGTCATAAGCGAAGACCGCTACGAAAGCTTTAAGAACATCACCGAAGAAATAAAGACCGGCGACTGGCGCGACTAAAACTTTTCGCAAGGCCAAAAAGCGCGGCGATTGTTTGTAAGACCAAAAAGCGCGGCCCTGCCGCAAACAAAAAAATTATGGACAAAAAAACTTTAACCGAACTTGACTACTATAGAATGCGCGACCAAATAGCCGGCCTTTGCAAAAGCGAGGAAGGCAAGGAAAGCCTTTTGGAGCGCGAGCCTCTTTCAAATCCAAGCGAATATGAAAGCCTAAAAAATCTTAGCCGCGAGTGGAGCGTTTGCTTTTCAAGCTCGCGCGACATATCCTTAAAGGCGTGGCCGCCCGTCGCGCCGCTTTTTTCAATCCTAAAAACGGCCGGAGCGCGCTTGGAAGTCCAAGAGCTTTACGCGCTGGGCCTTTTTTGCCAACACGCGCGCGAAGTTAAGGAAAAAATCGCTGGCTCAAAAGAAGAGCTGGGCTTGAAAAACCTTGACGCGCTCGCGCAAAAAATCCCGAACCTTTCCGCCGCGGAGGAAGAAATTTTCAAGGTCGTTGACAAGGACGGCTCATTAAAGGACTTGCGCGAGCTTAGGGAAATAAAGTCCGCGATGCAGGCCATTCGCCGCGAGATTGAGGGCGCCTTTAAAAAATTGCTTTCCGACCCGGCCCTCGCGCGCAGCTTGGAGTCAACGCTCCCGGTCGTAAGGAACGACAGGCAAGTGCTTGCGGTAAAGACAGGCGAGCGCTCAAAGGTGAAGGGAATCATCCACGAGCTTTCAAACAGCGGCCAGACGGTTTTCATCGAGCCGGAAGAGGCGGTGCGCCTTAACAACGACTTGGTGCAAAAAGAGTACGAGCTTGAGAGCGCCGTCCGAAAAATCTTGGAAGAGGCGACCGCCCGCCTGATGGAAAGCGCCGCCGCATTTGAGGAAGCGCTTCCGGTAATGGTCCGCTTGGACGCGACGCAGGCGGCCGCGCGCTGGGGAGCCGAAAGTGATTCCACATACGCGCTTTCCGCGTCCGATGGCGAGCCGCCCTTGCTCTTGCAAGCCCGCCATCCCTTGCTAAAGGACAAGGCCGTTCCGATTGACATTCGCTTTATGGACGGAAAGCGCGTTCTTATAATCACAGGCGCAAACACCGGCGGAAAAACCGTCGCCATAAAAACCTTCGCGCTTTTTTGCATGCTGAACCAGGCGGGCTTTCCGATTCCCGCCGCCGAGGGAAGCCGCCTTCCTTGCTTTGACGCGGTTTACGCGGACATCGGCGACGAGCAGTCAATCGACGCCTCGCTTTCAACCTTTAGCGCTCATATGAAAAACATAGCGCTGGCCTTGAGCCAGGCGACGAGAAAAAGCCTTGTGCTTCTTGACGAGCTTGGAAGCGGAACCGATCCGCTTGAAGGAAGCGCCATAGCGATGGCCGCGCTTGACAGCTTGATCGACCGCGGCTCCTTTGTGCTTGTCACGACCCACCACGGCGTTTTAAAAAATTACGGCTGGACAAATCCCGTTTGCTCAAACGCCAGCGTAGAGTTTGACATGGACGCGTTAAAGCCTACTTACCGCTTGGTCATGGGAATCCCCGGCGAAAGCCACGCGCTTGAAATCGCCGAGCGTTCCGGAATGGCGGCGGAGCTTGTGCGAAAGGCGCGCGGCTACATCCAAAGCCAGGCGGCGGACGTGAGCGCCCTTATCAAGGGCCTTAACCAAAAGCACTTGGAGCTTGACCGCCTTATGCAGGAACAGTTGGAGCGCGAGGAAAAGTTGGACGAGCGGGCGCTTAAAAACGAGGAAAAGGAAATAAAGCTTCGCCGCCGCGAGCACGACTTTAAGGCCGCGCAGTCAAAGGAAGAGGCCGCCTTTTTGCGCGAGTCACGCCGCAAGCTTGAAAACCTTATTCGTGAGCTAAAGGAAGGCGAGGTTACGCGCGAAAAAACTTTGGCCGCAAAGCAGTTTAAGGAAGACCTTGCCGCGGCGGAAAAAGTTCACTCCGGCATTTTGCAGGCGGAAGAAGAGAACCTCTTGCGCGACGAAGAAAAATTTGAAAAGAAAAAGAATTCCCACAAGAGCAACAAAATAAAAAAAGGACGGACTAAAAATTCCGACGCCCTTAAGACCGCGACTCCAACGCTTGCCCGGCGCGAAACCGTTGAGGAGGCGGCCAAAAAATTTGAGGAAGGCGCCAAGGTTCACTCTTTGGCCACCGGAGCCGAAGGCGTGCTGCTTAGAAAGGAAAAGGGCGGCGAATGGCTTGTGCAGTTTGGCTCGCTAAAAATCAAGGCTAAAGAAAAAGACTTGCGGCTTGACCAAAATACCGCCGCCAAAGCGATTCCCTCCTGGCAATACGTCGTGGCCGGTTCGGAAACAGGTTCAAGGCCAAAATCGGGCGCGGCCGGCCAAATGGAAAGGCCCGCCTACGAGCTTCGCTTGCTTGGGCTTCGCGCCGACGAGGCTGTAAAGGCGCTTGAGCGCCAAATCGATTTGTGCGTCCTTAACGGCTTGGACCATTTTAGCGTCATTCACGGAAAAGGAACCGGCGCTCTAAAGGAAGCCGTCCAAAAGTACCTAAAGGCCGCGCCCGCCGTCCAAGACTTTTCGTTCGCGCCCGCCGAAGACGGCGGCGAGGGAAAAACCTACGTAAAATTGTAGAATGTAATTTTAGGGATGCCAACAAGCCGAGGGCTTAAAAGGCGGGACGCAGAAAAAAAACTTGGTGGGGGCCCCGTCAGCAAGCCAGCTAGCGATTGGCAGCGCTCGTGAGAGCGCAAGTGGATATTTTCCTATCCAAAGCGGAGCGCAGCGACGCAAGGACGGGGGGAACCAATGTTTTTTTTCGTCGCTGGGACCCGCCTTTTAAGCCCTCGGCGCTTTTTGGTCTTGCGAAAATTCTTTGTTAGCGCTATTCTACTATTATGAAAACATCGAACAAGTTCACTCTCGCGCGAATAATCGCCGCTCCCATTCTTTTTGTACTTTACTTTTTGCCGCGCTGGCTGGGCCTTGCTGAAGGCGCGGCCGCGAGCCTTCTTTTGTCCGCGGCTATGATTCCTCTTTTGGCGGCGGCGGAAATCACCGACTACTTTGACGGAAGCTTCGCGCGCGCTCACGGCGAGGTCAGCGACTTTGGAAAAATGTTCGATCCCTTCGCCGACGTTTTCTTGCACCTTTCAATGTTCACTTGCTTTGTCTTTACAGGCTACATGCATCCTGCCTTGTTCGTCTTGATTTTGTACCGCGAGTTCAGCCAAAACTTTTTGCGCATGGTCGCGGCCAAAAGCGGAACGGCAATCGCGGCCAAAAAAGGCGGCAAGATAAAAACCGTTTTCTACGTGGCCGGCTGCTTTATCGTTCTTGTCCAAAACTTTTTGGCCTTGTCGGGCCTTGCCGCCTCTTTGGGAACCGACATGGCCGCCTTTAAGGTCGCGGGGAACTGCGTCTTTGCCGTTTGCGTTTTGCTTTCCTACGCAAGCTTCATCGACTACCTAAAGTCTTTTGGCGGCGTGTTAAAAGACGCGGCAGACTAGTAGAAATAAATATGGAAAAAACAATAAACTTTAAATTGGCAAAAAGCGATTACAAAAAATGTTTGCTTTCAAAAATATTCAATAGGAAAATTTTTGTTGTTTGTTATGCGGCGTTAATGATTCCGCAAATTTCCCTATTAATAAAAAATCCTGTTTGGTCATACATTGTCGCGATTCTTCTGATTGTTTTTGCGATAACAGTCGGATTATTTATTTTCTATTATTTCTTTATGACGTTTTACAGCGCTTTTATTTTCAATCGCGATCCAATATTAAAAGCGGAAACGACAATAAATTTTCATGAGCAAGATTTTGAGGAAATAACGCCGTTTAGTTCATTAAAAGTCAAATACAAAGGTATTTACAAAATTGCGCTTCTAAAATCCGCGCTGTTAATATGGATAAGCCCTGCAAGGGTAGTTATCGTTCCCAAGAGCTCAAGCTACGACATAAAAGAGTTGTGTTCAGAAGTTAAAAGATTAAAGGAAAATAAATAGTTTTTTTTCTTTGTCAAAGGTGGCAAAATATGGTGAAAAAAGCGAGCGGCGGAATCGCCTCGTTGTTGATTTTGGTTTTTGTGTGGATCGTTCCGGTTGTTTTTGGCGTGGTCGTGGCAAGAAAAAAGAACCGTTCGCCCCATTGGTTTTGGCTTGGGATTTGGCCCGGCGTTGGCTGGTGGGTTTTTATTATTATGTTGATACTTAAGCCTTTGCAAGTGTGCGAAAAGTGCAAGAAAAAAATTCCGGCCGATTCAAGAGTTTGCCCTTACTGCGCCACAGAAACAACATTCTCCGCAAAAACAAAGGAAGAAATTCAAGAAGAAAAGAAAAAGCGAAATAGGAAGACGGGAGCGGCTGTTTGCATTGTTGTCGGAATAATGCTTTGTTTTGTTTTTGTGACTATGTTTTCTGTAGCCGCGTCATTTAAGAGTTGCGAGCCGTACAAGCATTCTTTGGAATTGATCGAAAGCAATCCAATCATACAAGAATATTTAGGCCAAGATTACCGCCAAACGGGAATGATAAGCGGTTCATTAAAATCAAATGCGAACGGAATGGGAAGCGCGTATTTTTCTTATAAAATAAAAGGACAGAACGGAATTTCTGTTGTTTACGTGGACGCCGAAAAAGAAAACGATGTTTGGATTTATAAAAAGATTAATTTTTATAAAGAAAAGCAATCGTGTGATATGATTGATTTACTGGCCGAGGAATAGACTGCGCGAGCCTATGACCAACGAAATTTCATATCGCAAAAAGAGTAAAGGAGGTTTTAAAATATGAACAAAATGCCAAGAACTTATAAATTTATTGATTTTCCGCCGCTTACCGAAGAACAGAAAAAAGGAGTTTCAAAATTGGCAAAGATGAAAGAGTCGGAAATTGATACATCTGATATACCGGAAAATACTCTTTCAAACGGCCAGTTTTATTATGCAAATGCTTTAAAAATCAAAAAAGAGAAAATATCGACAAATATTGATAAAGATAATCTTGAATGGCTTAAGTCCGCTGGCAAAGGATATCAAACAAGACTTAACGGAGTCATTCGTTGGGCAAGAATGAATGGTTGCCCAATTGCGCAGATGTAGAAAAATACCTGCATAAGAATTTACCAATCATCGTTTTTTTTGCTTTAATTTAGGAGCCCCGTCATGCGCCCCAACATAAACGAATACAAAAAAGTTCAGGCGATCGCAAAAAGCGTTTTGCAGGATATTAAGCCTTTTATCACGGCGGAACGGTCGGAAAAGGAAATCGCGGAGCGTTGCGCGTCTCTTATGAAGGAGCGGGGAGCGGAAAAGACTTGGTACTACGAGTGCCCGGCCTTGGTCTTGCTTGGAAGCCGCAGCTGCCTTTCGATTTCCGGAAAGGACTACGTTCCTTCCGACGAAAAAGTCGGAAGCGAAAACCTTGTGACGATAGACCTTTCGCCGCTGGTCGGCCAGACTTGGGGCGACTGCTCGCGTTCCTTTGTCGTTGAAGACAGCTGCGTCCGGGAAGAGGCCGAAATAAAAAGCGCGGGTTTTTTGCAAGGCCTAAAAGCCGAGCGGCTTTTGCACGACAGTTTTATAAAGGCGGCCGCTCCAGGAAAAACTTTTGAAGAAATTTTTTTGGAAATGAACGCGCTTATAAAGTCGCTCGGTTTTGAAAACCTGGATTTCTTGGGAAACGTAGGCCACACGATTGAGGTTGACAAAAACGACAGGCTTTATTTTGAAAAAGGAAACTCCGCCGCGCTGGGCCAGGACACGCTCTTTACTTTTGAGCCGCACATTCGGGCGGCGGGCGGCCGCTGGGGCTTTAAGCTGGAAAACATTTACTATTTTGAAAACGGCGTTGCCCGCGAGTTGTAGAACTTATTTTGTGAGTTTATTATGAACGAAAAAAAGTTTTATTTGCAAGGCGTGGAAACGTTTTTAATGTTTTTAGTCTTTGTTTGTGTTTGTTCCTTTGGCTTATATTCAAACATAAAATCTATTTATAATCATTTTATAATGGAAAGGGACGGAAAGCATTTAATTGGAGTGATAAAAAAGGTCTCAAAATATGATAATAAAAAATATCGTATAGAAGTTAGTTATGAGATTGACGGAGAGACGGAAATTGGAAAGTTTTATGTAAAAAAAAGATTGTCAGAATCAATCGGCGACTATTTTTCCGCAAAATATAGGATTGGAGATAAAATCCCAATCATTATCGGTGAAAACAATTATGTGATTCCGTATTCCGAGAGAAAATCTTTTATAGATAGGTATATTCTTCCGGCTGTTGTCTTCTTTTTATTATTGTTGTTTTGTCTTGTGTCTATGTTCAAAAAAAGAATTTATTCTATTCATGGGGAAGATATTGGCTGGAAAGACAAAGTTTGTTCGGCTATGAACGTGATTGGTTGCGTGTGTTTTATTGCGGCCTTTTTTGCTTATATTTTTCTTCGAGAAAAAAAACTTTTGCATGTTATTCTTTTGTGGTTTGCCTATGCGCTTTGTTTTTATCCAACTATGATCTTAAAAAAGAAAGTCTATGTTCGTTTCAAAGGAGAGGTTTCGTATTATGACGACCCTGGCTCCTTTATATTTGGAGTAATAATTGATGTGTCTGCTTCTGTTATGTTTTTGCTTATGATAATTTTGGAACTGAAATATTAGGAGCGAGGAGTGTATTTTACTTTGCTTGCAAAAAAACAAATTTCTCTTGATGTGAATTGCCCCGCAAAAAAAATGACGGAGGCAATTTTTGAAAATATAGAAAATCCAAAGGGCTTTTTTAGCGAGGACCCTAAAAGGATTTTTCGCGGCGATTTTAAAGACGGGGTTTTTCATCTTAATCTGAATGGTTTTGGGGCTGACAGCCGGCCGTTTCAAAGTTTTTCATGCTGCGTAAAAGGCGATGAAAAGCATTGCAGTTTGGAAATTCTTTTTAAGAATGAATTGCTTAGCGCATGGACATGGCTTATTTATATCCTTGTTGCCCTTCTTGCGTCATCGTCTCTTTGTAAGGAGTGGATGATTTTTCCTATATTTTTCGGCTTAATGTATATGGGCGCAGTGATTTGTTTCAATATAAATATGAATAAATGTATGGACGAGATTGAGTATATTATAAATAAAATCATAATCCAAGGGGTGGATAAAAATTGAAATCTGATTTGAAAGTGATTGTATTTTTTTTAATATTCGCTTTTTTTGTTGGAAGATTCTTTTTGATTCCCTCGGCAAGATGTATTGTAAGTTTTGTAAAATTTCTAGGTGTAAAACGGCAAATAAAAAAACTTGGAAGAAAGGTTTTGGAAATTGACGCTGGAAAAAGAATGGGAAAATTCTTTTATATATATTCATCGACAGCTATTTGTTTAATCACGGTTTACTCGATATTGGTGAAAAGGCCGCTCGGTTTACTCCTTAACCTGTTTTTTATGACGGCATTATTGGATTCGATTTTGGCTGAAAACTATTCAAAGTATAATGGTTTTTATGAAAATGGGATGATATTCGGCTCCTTTATCGAATGGAACGATATTTTTTCTTGGAAAAAAGTTGGAGATGATAAAATATCTTTTTTAGGAAAAGATGGAATTCGTTTTGATGTGGAAACAAAATCAATTCAAAACGAAGCGATAGATTTTCTGATTTCAAAAGCAATTTCAGAGGAGAAGTAATTTTTTTTAGGCGCAAAAAAGCCGCCCGCCTTTTGGTCTTGCGACCGTTTTTGGCGCGGCGGCTTTTTAGTCTTGCGAACAGTCTTGTCCTAATTCAACCGTTCCGCAATCCTATATATAAACTGCTTCGTTCGCTGCGCTCACTACCGAGTTGCTTGCGCAACTCGCAAACTAGTTGAGCCTGCTTGCAATCTCGTCGATGAACTCCCACGAATCGACAATCTCTTTGGCGGCGGGGGAGGCTAGGCGGGCAAGGTCGCCGGTCATGACGCCGTCCTCGATTACGCCAAGGGTGGCTTCTTCCAGTTTTTTGGCAAAGGCGGCAAGCTCGGGCGTGTCGTCCTTTTCGGCTCTTTTTGCGAGCGCTCCGGTCCAGGCGAAAATCAAGGCGACCGGGTTGGTCGAAGTCTTTTCGCCCTTTTGCCAGCGGTAGTAGTGCTTTTGCACGGTTCCGTGGCTGGCCTCGTACTCAAACTCGCCGGTGGGGCTTACCAAAACGCTTGTCATCATCGCAAGGCTTCCGCAGGCTGAGGCAATCATGTCGCTCATCACGTCGCCGTCGTAGTTTTTGCAAGCCCACAAGATTCCGCCGTCGCACTTCATTATGCGTGCCACCGCGTCGTCAATCAGCGTGTAAAAGTATTCGATTCCGGCCGCGTCAAACTTGGCCTTGAATTCCGCGTCAAAAACGCGCTGGAAAATTTCCTTGAAGTTTCCGTCGTAAGTTTTGCTGATCGTGTCCTTTGTGGCGAACCAGACGCTGATCTTTTGGTCAAGCGCGTACATAAAGCAGCAGCGCGCGAAGTTTTCTATTGAAGAGTCAAGGTTGTGGATTCCCTGGATGATTCCGGGCCCGGGCATTTCCTTGATTAGCTTTCGGATTTCCTTTCCGTCGGAACCTGTGAAGACCAATTCCGCCTTGCCGGCGCAGGGGGTCTTTATCTCGCAGTTTTTGTAAACGTCGCCGTAAGCGTGGCGGCCAAGGATTATCGGCTTTGTCCAGCTTTTCACGTTGCAGTGGACGTTCTTGACGAAAATCGGGGCGCGGAAAACCGTTCCGTCCAACTCGCCGCGGATGATGCCGTTGGGGGAAGGGGTAAGCTGCTTTAAGTTGTATTCCTTAACGCGCGCGGCGTTGCTTGTGATTGTGGCGCACTTTACGCCCACTCCCAGGCGCTTGATGGCGGCGGCGGCTTCGTAAGTGATTTTGTCGTCCGAGTCGTCGCGGGCTTTTAGGCCCAAGTCGTAGTATTCAGTCTTTAAGTCAACAAAGGGAAGAAGAAGCTTGTCTTTTATGACAGCCCAAAGAACGCGGGTCATTTCATCGCCGTCAAGTTCGGCGATCGGGTTTTTCATTTGAATTTTACTCATAGTCAAGAATTATAGTGAAAATGCAGATGCCTTTCAATACCGCCGTTAGGCGAAAAAAATTGACTTTTCGATAATGATATGTTATAATAAAAAGAAAGAAAAAAAGTGGTAGGGGCTGGTATTTATTTTTGGAGAGGGTTCTGCCATGAAGAAACTATTTTTTATTGGCGCCGTTATATTGGCGCTTTTTTTATGCGCTACTTGCGCTAACTCTAGCGGAGGAGGGAGTCCGGCTCCCGTTCCGCCGGAATTTCCGTACACGGCCAAAATGTCCTTTATCAACGGAGCCTTTGCCGCGTGGATTGAGGGCGAAGACGGCGAGATTATCACAAACGGCGACGACGACGAGCTTAAGCCCTTGCTGTACAGTTGGTACCGAAAGGAAGCCGACGGTTCCGGCGAAGAGGAAATCTTTAATTTTGGCGCGTCTTATTACATCTACGACGAAGCTTACGACAAAGACATGGTCATCGAAGCCGTAATCACCTACAAAGACACCGAATGCAAAGTCCAGTCCGAAAAAATCCTTGGAACGTTGGACAATGCCGTCGTCGAGTGCGTTGACAATTGCGATGTCGGCGACGCCTTGAGGTCCGAAGACTTGGAGCTTACGTCGGTCATGTCTGGAGAAGACGTTCTAGATCTTTCCGACGCGGAGGTGGCCTTTGCCGACATTCGCTACGCCAGCGAAGACTGCGACGACGTTTATTACGCAAGAACGGTGGAAAAGGCCTTTGCCGACGATTCCGGCGACTACACTATGCTCGTCACAAAGCCCGGCTACTCAAGCATGGTCTACACCAAATACATCGTAGTCAAGCAAACACTCAGCGACGACGAAATCCCAGAGCTTTCCACCGATATCGAAAACATCAAGAGAGGCTGCGTAAGCTTTGAAGACGCCGAGATTATGTTTGACTACAGCATTGTCAACTCAGAAAATCCGCTGTGGGAGAGATTTTTGACGACGGCTATCTAGAGGAATCGGATCCAAAAGTCATTGAGATTTTTCCCGAGAACATCGGAACGGACGTGTCGAAAATTCCGCCTGTGGCGAAAATGACTTTTGAAGACTACGACATAGTAAACGATGACATGATTGTAAAAGTCGG
This sequence comes from Treponema sp. UBA4377, assembly GCA_002391235.1. Taxonomy (GTDB): domain Bacteria; phylum Spirochaetota; class Spirochaetia; order Treponematales; family Treponemataceae; genus Treponema_D. The sequence goes on along the minus strand of DGRX01000023.1, from coordinate 22,106 downwards.
AGAGGCAAGGGGAACCCTTTACTTCTTGGCCTCCGTCAACAACCCCGCTTACTCTTCGTCCGACAGCCTTGAATTTGAATGGTATTTGGACAACAAGTCGGCGGATATGTACAACGGAGTTACGGCGCAAGGCGGAACGCTTGCCGTAGAGAGCGTGAACGACCTTCCCAAGGGCTGTGCGATTCACATAGAGGTTTACGCGCGTCCTGCAAGCGCTAACGGACTGTTTTATTACATTGACTTAACGCGGGAGTTTTAGGAGAGGCTTATGAAAAAGAGATTGTTTGTTTTATATACGGCCGCGATTTGTCTTTTGATCGCTTCTTGCAGCAACCTTGGCGGAGGCCAGAATTCCTTTTCCGAGCAGGATGGCGCTGTAGAGCGCGCTTCCGCCGACGGAAAGTCCTACCTTTCAATAAGAATAGCGGACAACGATTCGCGCACGGCTTTGCCTTCGCTTACAAACAAGAGCGAATTTGATTACATTGTCCTAAAGGGAAAAAAGGACGGAGCGGAATTATTTGACATTTTGGGCGCTTGGACTTCTGACTTTAACGACAGCGGAACTGTTGTGACAAAAAGCGCTTACTCAAAAATGTCTGACGCTTCGATTGAATTGACCGCCGGCGACTGGGACCTTTATTTGCGCGCTTCAAAGGGCGGTGTCAATGCCTACGAGTCCAGCGTCCAAAAAATTTCGGTGGCCAACGGCGTGATAAAGCTTGTCTCGTTTAGGCTGGGAGTGGCGGACATAGTCATGGCCGGAAACGGTAAAATCAAGGTTACGCTAAACTATGACAATGCCTTGGAAAAGGTCGACATAAAAGGCCTTTACGTTTTGTGCGAGCAGGATGCGGGCGACGACGAGCGCGAAACGACGATGACCAAAATCAATTTCCCTGCCGCCGACAATAAATACGTCTTTGACACCGGCTCGGAAAATGTGCCCGCCGGCGTTTACCGCTTGACATTCCTCTTTTATTCTGACGACGCCGAGCGCAAGGCGGACGACGCCAGCAATTGGTGGACAAACTGCGTCGGCTATTGGAGGGAATACGCGATTGTCGCAGGCGGACTTGAAAGCGCCTCCGAAAAGACAATCGAAAGCGTCGGAAGCCTTTACCACATAGAGCTTAAGGACGGCGATGCTACTGTAACGCCACAGCCGGCGTCTTTGCCATTGACTTTCACCCGCAATTCAGACGAGATTATCCTTCCTGTGTCTAAGAGCGAATATGATTCAATTGCTCAAAAAATAGCTGAAGCGGTGGAAAAAGAAATTGAAGACCAAACCGAAGACCATAGCAAATGGAATGCGGAAAAAGCCAAACGCATGAAACCCTACAGCTATGTAGAAAAGAACGGATATCTTTTTGACGGCTGGTACAAGAACGCGGACTTTTCTGGCGAGCGGGCCGTTTTGATTCCTGCGGGAACTAGCGAGAACCTCACGTTTTATTCAAAGTGGATCGAGACAGTCAAGGTGACTTATAAGGACTCTCATTTCGCTGGCGGCGAAATAGTTGTTGAGCCTGTCAAGGGAAAGTCCTTTAAGCTCCTAGACTCAGCCTATATGGACGATATCGGAAAGATTAATAATCAAATCTTCTTGGGCTGGGCTATGTCGGAAGGCGCGGCCGTTCCCGACAAGGGCTATGAGTCCGGCGCCGAGCGCGTCGCCGAAGAAGACATGACCCTTAATTCGGTTTGGGCGGATTTTGCCAACAAAACAATTCCCGTCGTCAACAGCACTGTCACCGACGAGACAAAGAGGGCGGAGTACCAGGCCGCGATCATGAAGCTTTGCAAGGACAACAACGCCTTCCTTACAAAAAATTACGGCGAATGGAAGGACTACGTTGACACAACTGATTCCGACAAGGACGGCCTTTACGACTGGGAAGAAACCTATGTGACGATCACAAGCCCTTGGAGCCGCGACAGCGACGGCGACGGCTGGGACGACAGGACCGAGCTTACGATGTTCAACAGGCAGACAAACACATTCAACCCCTTGATTTCCGACCTGCCCAAGCTGATTGTGACGATGACTTCCGTTCCCTATTTTACGTACACATACACAAGCACAAACGGAAAGACTGTCAGCGACAGCGTCACAAGGACCGAGACCGGAACCTTTGGCCACAACTCAAACACCACAACTTCAAACGCCTACGCGTCGGCCTACGAGCTGAACGTGAGCGGCACCGCAGGCTACACTTGGGCGGGCCAATTCCCTGGTTGGAGCGTCAGCGGAACCCTAGGCTTTAAAAAGACTTGGACTTTCACCGACACCTATTCTTATTCCAAGGGCGAGTCCGAAACTTATTCCAGGGCCGTGGCCAACGGCAAGGTCAACACGACAAACGAGTCGCGCACTGTCACTGGCGGAAACGTTAAAGTCGCGCTCAAATTCTCCAACCCCAGCGACCTTGCCTACACCGTCAACAACGTGGCTGTCGAAGCCTTTAGAAAGCAAACAAGCGCCTTTACGGGGCCTGACAACAGCAGAAAGCCGATTCAGCTGCCGCTTGGCTCGATGAAGACAAGCTCCTCTGTGGCGATGACCTTGCAGCCGCATTCGGAGTCGGGAATCATGAACTACGAGCTTTCGCTTACGCCCCAGCAGTTTGAGGACCTTATGCGAAACACAAGCGCCTTTGACGTTGGCGTCGCCGGCTATTCTATCAGCATAAAGGACGGCCAAAAGAGGTCCAGCGACTTTACCGACGAATACACAAATTCCGCCCAGCTTACGACCGCGGTCAACATAGACTACGGCCCGTCTTACAACAGAAAGACTGAGTCATACAACGTGTCCGTCAAATTCAAGCCCAAGATGGAAAACACCGGCGCCACGATAAACGTTTACGAGGATTTATATCTTGAGGACGTCTTGAAGATTTGCGTGGGCGAGGGCAACTTTGAGATAGAGGACGGAAAGCTTGTAAGCGTATACGGCCTAAAAAACGCCGCGTCCAAAAAGGACGGCGCCTGGTATGTGGACTACTTTTACACGGATGACACTGGCGAGGCTAGGAGAAAAATTTGCGGCCCCGATTCTGACGGCGACAAGGATTTGGACGACATTACAGTGGCCTCAAAAACAATGTTCTCGATTTTCTACGACATTGACGCGGACCGTGACGGCGTTCCCCTGCGCATAGAAAAAGCATCGGGATCTTCCGACAGCAGCGCCGACTCTGACAAGGACGGCGTAAGCGACAAGGAAGAAATTTTTGGCTGGGTTCCCTCGGAAAAAATCACAAGCACCCGCTACAGAACTCCAAGCGGAACTCACAGTACCTTGCTCGGCAGTAAAATCATGACGCGGCCCAACAGCGCCGACACTGACGGCGACGACTGGCCCGATGGCGAGGATCCCAATCCAATCATTCCCCGCGACCTTACCGACTCAAGCCTGCGCTCGCTTGCGTACACCTTTGGGCTTTCGCAAAAGCCCAAAAACGTTGAAAAAATTCCGCAGGCTTCCGGCGGCGTCGCCACGATCGCTTCAATCAAGGCCGTCGCTTCGGATAAAATTTGGATTGACCCCAAGCCAAAGCTTGTGTCGTCCACAATGAAATACGCGATAAAGGAAGCCTTGGGAAATTCCGAGCCTGCCATGCCGCAAGAAAGCGACTACGCCGCGATTCCGGCCAGCGGCATTTCCTTAAAGCGAAAGAAGACTTACCTTTACATAAAGGTAACCGCTCCCGACAAAACCACAAGCACGATTTACAAGCTGCCGGTAGAGTCCCCCTTTAAGGACATGGCCAACGTTTCATGCACAACCGTTCCCAAGGACTCTTACCTTAACCTTGACATGGCCTTTGACTCTTATATAGACAGCCGGCTCCCCGAAACGCAATACATTTTTGCAGCGTCAACGACAAAGGTGCCGGAAAGCCTTAACGACACTGACGTAGCCAACGCGATTGACATAAGTTCCGCAAAGCCCGGAAAAGACTTTTTGCTTAAGGTGGACAAGGACAAGATGAAGGCCGGCCGCTTCTCCGTTGCGGGATTCATTCAAAAGAACGCTTACAAGGTCGCCCTTTACGCCTGGTCTAAAAACGAGGACGGCTTTTGCTGCAACAGGATTTTCTACAAGGACCCTGTGAACGTAGGCCTTGCGCGAAAGGGCAAGGTAAAGGTTTACCTTAACTGGATGCGCCTTGCCTGGGACCCCAACGCGTTCAACAGCAAACCCGAATACTTCTGGTCGTTCCAAATGGCCAACAAAAACGGCGAGGTTTTCAATAACGGAAAGCTTAGCGAGCTTAAGGAAGACCTTTCGATGTCGCTCAACATGGGCCGCTACAATTGGGTCAACTTTAACGACGACCAGTGCCGCTACGGAAAAAAATACCAGTACGACTGCACGCCCAAGACTTTTGTCTATGAGTTTGACCAGTTTGAGGACCAGGAAATCCGCATGAAAAAGCGCATTTACTACGACACGGCGGCCGGAGCCAACGAGCCGCTAGTATTGAGCGACACAACCTTTAAGTACGATAAGTCCACGCAAATATGGACCGTCCGAGGCGAATGCAACCACTACGCGTCGAAAGACTCTAGGTACGTGCCGGGAACCGATCCGTTTGAAACAAAGGCTCCCAAGTTCCAGTATCCCTCTTACTGGACTTTTGTCCAAGTCCTTAACCCCGGAAAAAAGGTGGACTTTGAAACGTACCATTCTAAGTGCAGCTCGGATTCTCCTTTTAGATATGAGTATGGCGGAGTCATATTGAATATTAGCTTGGAGTGGATGGAGTAAGGCATGAAAAGATTATTTTCAGCTCTGTTTGCCGCCGCTTTTGTTTTGGGCGGAATTGCGCTCGCTGGATGCGACTCTGGAGCGAACAGTCCGTCCCAATCTATAAACAACTTCCAGCAAAGAGTGTTGAACCCCAATTCGGCCGATGTCGCGGCCGGCTTGGAGCTCTTTGCGGACGCGGATGTGAGCGTTGCCGAACCCTTGGCCGCCGTAAACGCAAGCTTTTCGCCGGCGACCGCCCAGGTAAAAGTATGGGCCGAAACCGACGTGGTTTCTTTTGTGGAGGATCCGGAGGAAATCGAGGGCTCGTGGCTTGTAAAGTTTAAGCCAAAAAGGCAGGGCGCGTTTACAATTTACGCCCAATCCGGCTACGTAAAGAAAACCATCACAATCAAGGTTTCGGCAAAGGCCGCGTCGGTGGAAATATCGGGCAACTCCGAGCCGATTGACCCCGGAAAGAAAATCAGGCTTACGGCAAAGACAAATCCGCCTGACTCGATATCGACAATTACTTGGGCTTCGTCGGACGATAGCGTCGCAACCGTTGACCAAAACGGAAACGTAACGGCTGTCGCGCCTGGCGAGGCTGTGATTACCGCAACCGCAAGCGACGAAGACTCAGGCGTTGGCGGAAGCCTTCCTGTGACGGGCCGCTTTGACGTAACCGTAAAGGGTTTTTTCTTAAGCGAAAAATATATTTATCTTTGCAACAAAGACGTTTGCGACGAGGTTGAGGCCAAGCTTGTGGGCGTTGACGGAGAGGTTTCGTGGACGTCTTCGAATACGAACCTCTTTACCGTGGCCAACGCTAGCGGCTTAAAAAACAAGCTGTACTATAAGCCGGGAGCGCAGGGAGAAGGAACGCTTACCGCGACATTGACGACCTCGTCCGGCGAGACTAAAACCGCGGCCGCCACTGTAATCGTGGCCAAATACTACATGCTGGCTCTTGGCGACAGCATCGCGGCGGGCTACGCTCCAAAGCCCATGGGCGGAAAGGCAAAGGACGAGGACATGGCGGAGCAGGACATGATAGCCGCCTATGAAAAATACATGAACCGGCGAAAGGGCGGCGTCGCCGATCCTAATTATGTCAATGAATTTTCTTATCCCGCCGTCCTAAAGGGAAATCTCTCTGAGGCTACCAACATAACGCTTCAAAGCTACGCAAGGACCGGAGACCAAACAAAGGACTTGCTTGCAAAACTTGGCCCAAATTACAGCGACGCCGAGATTGCCACAAAAAAAGGCGAGATTTTGGAGGCTGTGAGGCAAGCGGATTACATAACCCTTTGCATCGGAGCCAACGACATCTTGCAACGCGCCACGGGCATCAACATTTTTATGAAGGACTTGAACTGGTTTAGAGATACCTTCAAGTCCGACTTGGAAAAGTTCAAGGCAAATTTTGACACGATTCTTGGAACCTTGGCCGATAACGGCGCGACTGTTTACGTAATGTCCGTTTACAGCCCATACCATTATTTTACAGGAAATCCGCCAATTCCAGATTCTCAATACACGCCTTTGTATGAAGCGACGACAAAAAAGATTGTGGCGATAAACGGCATAGCCGAAGGGTTTTTGGGACAGTTGAATGATTACATTTCTGACAAAGCCGCCGCGAATCCTTATGTGGAATATGTCGATGTCGCGTCTGTAATTAACACCGTGCTTCGAGACACGCACAAAAAGTTGATTCACGCCGACCCGGAAAAATTCAACCTTGACGCCTTGGTGAGCACCTTTGGCCAAACGATTCCTATTTGGTTTGACCCGCACCCGACAAAGGCCGGCGCGGTGAAAATCGCGGATACATACAAAGGCAAGTTTACAACTACGCCGTAAACAAAAAAGGCTGTCCAATCGGACAGCCTTTTTTTTACATGAGCAATGGCGCTCGGACTAGGCGCAAACCAATTCGCGCTCAAGCGTCAAAAACGAAGTGTTTGTGCATTCATCGTACTCGCGGTCGACAACAGACCAGCCTTCGTCCAGCGAGTCTTCAAGCTCGTCCATGCAGCCGGCAAAATAATCGTTGTCCATAGAGACAAGAACGTTTTTTGTTTCCATGTTTTTTCTCTCCATTTTTCCTCTCCACCTTTACTTTCGGTATTTTCAGCCATTAACTATAGCAAAAATTTAAAATTAGCGCAACAGGTTTTGCGCATTCAATGAAAAACGCTGGCAAAAGCCAAAGAACAGCGCTATAATGCGCTTATGAGCGCGCTTTTCTTTGGCCTGGCCCTGCCGTTTTTGGGAACGACGCTAGGGGCCGCGACGGTTTTCTTTTTAAAAGGCAAGATGAACGACAGCCTTGAACGGGGCCTTTTGGGCTTTGCCGCGGGCGTCATGGTGGCGGCCAGCGTTTGGTCGCTTTTGATTCCGGCGATGGACATGTCGGCTTCTTTGGGCCGCCTTGCCTTCGCGCCCGCCTTGGCGGGGTTCGCGGCGGGAATCGCCTTTTTGTTTTTGCTTGACAAAATCACTCCGCACTTGCACGCGATGGCGCAAAAGCCCGAAGGCCCCGCCGCGTCGATAAGCCGCACGACGATGCTTTTCTTTGCGGTCACCTTGCACAACATTCCTGAAGGCATGGCCGTCGGCGTGGCATTGGCAAGCTTTTTGAGCGGAGGGGCGGCGATAAGCGCTGCGGACTCTTTTGCCCTGGCGCTTGGAATCGCAATCCAAAATTTTCCCGAAGGCGCGATTGTTTCGATGCCGCTTTTAAGCGAAGGGAAGGGCAGGGGAAAAGCCTTTTTGTTCGGAACCCTTTCGGGCGCGGTTGAGCCAATCGCCGCCGCCCTTACGATTTTGCTCACGGCGCTCTTGCTTCCCTTGTTGCCCTACATGCTTTCTTTCGCGGCGGGCGCGATGGTTTACGTTGTCATCGAGGAACTTGTTCCTCAAGCCGTCCGCGACGAAAAGACCGACATTTGCGCGATAACATTCGCCGCGGGCTTCGCTCTGATGATGGTCCTGGACGTGGCGCTAGCGTAGGCCGCTCGTTCCTTTGAACGCAAATCCTTAATCGTTGTTTACGTCGCTATCGCTCCGTTTTGCTTTTGGAAGTTTATTCAACTGCCCGCTCACGCGGGCTGGCAATCGAGCGGTTTCACCGCGTCCTTGAGGACGCTGCCTCCTCTTGACAAAATTGTTAGCATATGCTAATTTAACGGCATGAAAAAGTTAGTTAATGCTAACCAAGAGGGTGCCGAGGGCTATGTTTTTGCAAAAACTTTGATAAGGTGCGCGGCGCCGGCATTGTGCGGAATCAAGGCGGGAAATTTGTTTTCCGTAAGGCAAAGCGATTTTTGCGAGCGCGACTTTTGCGACTGCGCGGCGGCGCTGGAATCTTTTGGAATCCAAAGCGCCTTTGTCCAAGGAAGGCGGCAAAGGATTGTCGCGATTTTTTACGACGCGGATTGGGTTCAAAAAATCTTGTCAAACCCAAGCGCAAAAAAATATCTTTTACAAAAAGGCTACTCAAACTGCGGCCCTTGCGGCGCGATATCCGTTCAAGACTTTGTAAAAAAAGTTTGCTCCAAAATAAAAAGCGGCTCAAGCTTTCCGCACGAGGTGGGGCTTCTTTTGGGCTACCCGCTTTTGGACGTGATTGACTTTGAAAGGCGCGGCGGAAGGGGCTTCGCCCACTGCGGCTCTTGGAAAGTCTACCGCGACGTTGAGAGCGCCAAAAAGCTTTCGCTTCTTTACAAGGAATGTTCGGAGCGCTGCCTGCGCCTTTTTGAGCGGGGCTTTTCGATTAAAGAAATAATTTGTTATGGCAAAAAGGCCGTCAAGGCGGCTTAAAAATATTTGGAGGCATATATGAAAGTTGCTGTGATTTACGCAAGCACGACAGGAAACACGGAAGCGATGGCCAACGCCATTTGCGATTCGCTTAAGGAAAAGGGAGCGGACGTCCTTTGCTCGACCGCCGACGGAGCGGACCAGGCCGCCGCATTGTCTTGCGACGTTTTGCTTTTGGGAAGCCCCGCGATGGGCGACGAGGTTTTGGAAGACAGCGTTGAGGAATTCTTTGCCGCGATTGAAGGCTCGATTTCTGGAAAGAAAATCGGAATCTTCGGCTCCTACGATTGGGGCGACGGCAAGTGGCTCCGCGACTGGGCGGACAGAATCAAGAGCCAGGGTGCCGTCCTTTTGGGCGAACCCCTTATGGTCCACCTTACGCCCGAAGCCGACGACGTTCAAAAGTGCAAGGCTTGGGCCGCCTCTATGTTATCCGCGTAAAATTCCCGTTATCTGATTGACATTTAAATTAGTCTATGCTAATATTAGCGGACATGGAGGAAACAATGACAGACGGATGGAAAAAATTTTTGTGGGGAGTCGCGGCCGGAGCGGTCGCGGCGGCCTTTGTTCAGACTGACACATTTAAAAAAGGAGCGGCCAAGGCCTTGGCTTGCGGCGCCCAATTAAAGGAAGACGCAAAAGAATATTTTGAGACGCTCAAAGAAGACGTTGAGGACCTAAAGGCCGAAAGTTCCGTCAAGGCGTAAGCCGGACGGACCAGCCAAAAATTCGCCATGAAATTTTGGGTCAAACATTCTTTGCCGGGCCGCGTAAGGATTGGCTACGACAAAGGCCAAGTGTCCGCGCGGCAGGCGGCGCTGGCCGCCGAGCTTCTTTCCACGCAGGAAGGAATCAAGAGCGCCAGCGCCAATTACTGCGTCGGCTCATTTTTGATTTATTACGACGCTTCCATTCTTTCAGAAAAACACATCAAGGCGCTTTTTATGGCGCTGTCCGAAAAATACTTGCAAAACAAAGAGCTGCTTGACGAAGTCGGAGAGCCGCAAGAAAAAGAAAGCCTTTTGTTCAACTTGGCCGCGATGACTGTAAGCCATTACGCCAAGGCGTTTTTGCCTTTTTACGTTCGCTTGCTTTTGCGCGTCGTTTCGCTTTGTCCAAGAATCGCGCGCGGCCTTTTGCGCGTGGCGGCGGGGCAGGTCTTTCATTCCGAAGTCTTGGATTCCGCCGCGATTCTCGCCTCCCTTTTGGCGGGCGACGCCGGAACCGCTTCCAACATAAATTTTTTGCTGAACGTTGGCGACGCGATAGAAGAGTTCACCAAGAAAAAATCATACGGCGACTTGGCCGACCGCTTGCTTTCAAAGAACGACAAAGTCCAGCTTGTGGAAATCGGAGCGGACAAAAAGCGCGTCGAAAAAACTGTTCCGATAAGCCTTGTAAAAAAAGGCGACTTGGTCGCTGTTAGAAGCGGCGGCGTGATTCCTGTTGACGGAACCGTCGCAAGCGGCGAGGCCCTTGTGAACCAAGCGGCGATAACCGGAGAGCCGCTCGCGGTTGAAAAGTGGCAAGGCTCTTCTGTCTTTGCCGGAACGCTTGTGCAGGAAGGCGAGATTTTTGTCGAGACGCGCGCGGTCGGAAGCCAAACAAAAGTCCAGGGAATTCTTTCGATGATAGATTCTTCGGAGCGGCTAAAAGTGTCTTCGCAAGTCCGTTCCGAAAACTTGGCAAACCAGCTTGTAAAGTGCAACTTTATTCTTTCGGCCGCGACATTCCTTTTTACCGGAAGCGTCCGTAAAGTGATGGCTACCCTTATGGTTGACTATTCATGCGCGATGAAGCTTTCCGCTCCGATCGCCGTCTTGAGCGCGATGAAAGAGGCCGCCGAAAACGGAATCATCGTAAAGGGCGGAAAATTTTTGGAGGAAGCGTCAAAGGCCGACACGCTTGTCTTTGACAAAACAGGAACGCTGACCTGCGCCTCGCCGCGCCTTTCTAAAATCCATTCCTTTTGCAAAAAAACGGACGACGAGCTTTTGGCGCTTGCAGCCTGCCTAGAGGAGCACTTTGCCCATCCAATCGCGGCGGCAATTGTCCAAGCCGCAAAGGAGCGCGGCCTTCTTCACCCGGAAGAGCACGCGAAAGTTGAATACATCGTTGCCCACGGAATCGCCACAAGCCTTGACGGGAAGCGCCTTTTGATTGGAAGCCGGCATTTTATTTTTGACGACGAAAAATGCCAGGCGGACGCCGGCCTAGAAAAAATTCAAAAGTCCGCGCTTGAAAACGGCGAGTCGCTTTTGTACCTTGCCGAAGAAAAGCGCCTGATAGCCGCCTTTGCCATAAACGATCCCTTGCGCCAAAACGCCGCCCGCGTTATCCAAGCGCTGCGAAAGTCGGGCATAACAAAATGCGCGATGATTACCGGCGACGACGAGGGCGCGGCCAAGAACGCTGCGGCCGCCGCCGGCGTTGACCAATACCTTTCGAGGGCGCTCCCCGAAGACAAGGTTTCGTTCATCGAAAAGGAAAAGAAGGCCGGCCGCAAAGTCGTGATGGTCGGCGACGGAATCAACGACGCGCCCGCCCTTAGCGCGGCCGACGTTGGAATCGCGATGGGAAACGCCGCCGACATCGCGGGCGAAACGTCTGACATATCGCTTCCTGAAGGCGGCGGCTTGGAAGGCCTTTTAAAAGTACGCGGCTTGGGAAGCACGCTGATGGAACGAATCGACTTGAACAACCGCGACATAATCGGCGTGAACACCGCGCTGATGTTCCTAAGCTTGTTCGGCGCGATAACGCCTTCTTTGGCCGCCCTTTTGCACAACGCCTCCACGGTGATGTTCGGGGCGCGGGCGATGAAGCCCTTTTTGAAAGCGCCAGCAGCCGCGCGCCAATTGGAAGACCAGCCGCAAAACGCCAACCGCCCGGACGGCATGGGCTTGCCAAAAGCAGGGCGGGCGTAAAATGGAGTGGCGCTATTTTCCGGGAAAGTTTCGCTTCCGCGACAAGGTCTTGCGCGACGAGGACATCCGCCGCGCCGCCATCGAAGCCGCGGCCGCCCTTTGCCCTTCCGCCAAAATCGAATGGAACGAAAGTACCAGCGGCATATTGGCCACCTTTGCCCCCGACGCGCTGGACATCGAAAAGCTAAAGGCGCTAGTTCCTCTATTAAAAGAACTTGAGCCAAAAGTCCGCTTTTACACTCCGCAAAAAAAAGCCGCCGTCTTGGAAGGAATACAGAAGATAAGGGCGGCGGCGGAAGTTGCGGGGTAGCGGAATTTCGTCACCCATTATTTTGAATGATTGTTTTTATCGGATTGCGTGAACTTCAGTAAGTCCGAATAGTCCCCGGCATCCGCTTTTCGCAAGGCGGAAATGTAAGCGCTGCGAATTTCTGAAACATTCGCTAGATTTGTGTCTCCCCAGTAAAGTTTTGTTCCTTCTAGTTTTTCAAGAAGAAGATCTGCCATAAGGCGGCAAACGCGGCCATTGCCGTTTGGGAACGGATGAATCTGTACAAGCTTGTGATGAAGCCGTACAGCGATTTCCATGTTTGAATAAGTTTTGTTTTCTATCCAGAATTTCACATCATCAAAAAGCTGCAAAATTTTTGTCGGAATTTGATAGGGCGCGACGCCAATGTTTCTTTCTGAAGTTCTGTATGTTCCAGCCCATTTCCATACATCGCCAAACATTCTTTTATGCAAGTCGCGAAGGAATGTGTCGGCGCAAACATCTTTGTTTTTGTTTGACAAAAGCCATACTTGCGCTTGGGCAATGTTACGCGCTTCCGCCTCGTTTAATTCCGAGCGAAGAGTAATCCATTTTAATTTCAAACCGTCTTTCTCTTCCACAGTCAGCGGCGTTGAATTGTCATCGCCTTCAAAAATATCCATATTCCTAATCCCAAATTCTTTTAGTGTTCTTGTTTATAAAATCCGCCGCCATGTCGTCTATGGCTTCTTTTGAGTCAATATCTTGATTTTCCAAAGCCATGTTCAGATTCACGCCAAGAATTATTTCTTCCGCTTTTTTTTGCGCTTGAACGTTGACAATATCCTGAAACGTTGATTTTGGCTTGAAATAATACACAAAGTCGCAGTTCATGGCTTTAGCGGCTTTTTTCATTGTGCTTAATTTTAAGTTTTCTTCGTTGGCTTCCATTTTTGCAACTCGCGGCTGTGTGACTCCAAGGCGTTTTGCAAGTTGAACAGCGGTCATGCCGATTGCCTCTCGAACTGCATTTATCCAGCTGGAACCCTTTGGAATGACATTTTTTGCGTCCGAAAGCGAGAAAGTTTTTTTGTCCAAAGCCTTGATTTGCATTATCCTGGCGTTCATTTTATAACCTATAAGTAATGAATTTAATAATATCATATAATATTTATATTATAAAATCAAGTGTTTTTATAATAATAAGATTATATTCTGCGCAGGGAATTTGCCGTCTAGCGGATTTTTCACTATATTTATAAGCGTGATAGTAAAAGTGACTTCTGGCGGACCGCGTTGCGCGGCCGTTTCTTTTCCCCGGGGCTTTACGCGCCCGGTCCTTGACGCCGTTCGCTCCGTAAAAGGAAGAAGGTGGAACGAGGACGAAAAAGTTTGGCTGATTCCCGACACGCGGGAATCGTTTGACGCGCTTTTGAGCGGCTTGTACGGAACGGGATTGTTCACCGCGAGCGTTCCCAAAGAGGCGGAAGAAGCGCGGCCCGCAAAAGACGATTTGCAAAAGCTAAGGACCATCTTGCAAGCAAAGCGCTACAGTCCGCGCACGCAGGAATGCTACGAGCGCTGGACAAAAGACTTTTTGCGCTTGTACGGCAATTGCGGCGAGAGGCTTGGCCTAAAGCATATCAACGGCATTCTGTCGCATCTTGCGGTAAAGAAAAACGTCAGCGCCTCGACGCAAAACCAGGCGCTTGCCGCGCTTTTGTTTTACTTTAGGTTTGTTTTGAACGAGGATGTGGAAAGCCTTTCGGGCTTGATCCGCGCAAAGAGCAAGAGGCGCGTTCCGGCTGTGTTGAGCAAGGAAGAAGTTGTTTTGGTTTTGAACCGCATGGACGGAAGCAAGCGGCTTGCAGCCCTTCTTATGTACGGAACGGGCATCAGGCTGAACGAAGCGCTTTGCTTGCGGGTCATGGACATTGATTTTTGCCGGGGCGAAATCACGGTTCGCTCTGGAAAGGGCGGAAAGGACAGGCGGGTTATGCTTCCGCAAAGCCTAAGCTTGCAACTAAAAAAACAAATCGATTGCGTCAAAGCCTTGCACGAAAAGGACCTTGCCGAAGGCTGGGGAAAGGCGCAAGTTCCCGCGAACGTCGAAAGCCGCTCCCCAAACGCTGGAAAAGAGTTAAAGTGGCAATGGCTGTTCCCCCAAGCGAACAGATGGAAAAATCCGATGACAGGACAGCAAGGCCGCCACCACATGGACGAAAGCCTTTTGCAAAAGGCGGTGAAAAAAGCCATGGCCGAAGCCCATGTCAACAAAAACGCCAGCTGCCACACCTTTAGGCATTCCTTTGCGACGCACATGCTGGAGAACGGCTATGACATCCGCACAGTCCAGGAACTTTTGGGCCACAGCGACGTCCGCACGACAATGATTTACACGCACGTCCTAAACCGCGGCGCGAAAGGCGTGGTCAGCCCGCTTGACGGAATATTAGGCGGCGAGAGGTCTTAGCGCAAAGAAGTCATTTTAAGGCGGGAATTTTTTCAAGCTTAATTCGATAGCCAAGGCAGCGGAGCACAGAAGTAAAAGTCGTGAGATTTACTTTTTGGGAATTCTTTGAACGGAGTTTTTGTATTACAGTTGGAGAAACATCAGCTTGCTTCGCAAGTTCCCGTACGGAAATGCGCTGCGCTTCCATTTGCTCAAGCATGAATTCGGAGAGAAGAAAATCGTTGTATTCCTTATCATAGATTTCTTTTTGCTCTGGATTGTCTTTAAAGAATTTTTCAAATGTAGTCATTTCGTTTCCTCCTCCATATCAGGATTTCTGTTAAGGTAATCTTCCATATTTTTTAAGGCTAGAATTTTTTCATTTGGCGGCATCTTATCACTTGCTTTTCTATAAGCGTTCGTCACGATAATTTTTTTGCCTCTTCTGAAGAAAGCAAGATATCGGTCTGGCTGAGGTTTGAACGCAAAAATTCCGTCTCCTTCATTTCTGAATTTCGTGATGTCGTTTATTTTTCCAAAATCACCAATTCTCTGACAAAGCATCAAAAACTTACGCTTTTGGGTCAAATCACAAGATTCGTAATAATCATAAGGTTGGCTTTTTCCTTCGGCGTCATAATACCATTCAATTTGGAAAAAAATTCCCTTATAAATTATACAATCTTCTTTCCTCATGATGAAATTGTATCATAAAAGTGGCACATTGTCAAATTATTTTTGAGTCTACTTAGGAATTTTATGCATATTCATATAAAATTCAACAAAAAATTTGGAAACTGTGATATAATATGAAATTAGTATAAGTCATAAAGATTTTATGCCGACAGTTTTATCGGCTTTAAAAAATTTACGGCGGATACGGAGAATATTTGTTATGTGGACGGCTCACTGAGCCGCTTCGGAGGAGAAAAAATGAAGAAAAAAATTATCTCGATGTTTGTTTTCTGTTTGATGTTGTCGTTAAATCTTTTTTCACAACAACAAACACAAACTTATTATAATAATCAATCGTTTTCAGAAGATGTGGTGGACGACGGCGTGCACGCTTATGAAACGAGCATTGATTTTCTTGCAAAAAAGTTAATGAAAGACGAAGTTTCGCTTTATAACAATTCCTCATATGATTTTACGGTTATATGCAGGATTATAATCAACGGAAAAAAACACGCACTGCAAAAGATGGAACTAGCAGTCGGGATGACTGGCGACTTCGACGGCGGGGAGGACGATGAAATGCATGATGAACTGCCGTGTTTTTTCGGCAGCGACGGAAGAATTTCTTTGCTAAATAAAAATAAAATAACTTTTGCATTTGATTTTCTTGACTGCAATGACAAAGTTGTTTTGACAAGGTTTTATAAAAAGGCAAAGAAGATTTGCTTTGAAGTATCCGATAAAAAATGAAATCAAGTGTGTGTTATTAGGAATATTTTTTCAGCAAGTCGAGCTTGCTGAAAAAATTAATCTAACTTTATGGCAAGGACGAAGAAGCGGTTGTGTTTGGATTTTTTTTTACAGGATAAAAACTTCTTCTTTCAAAAGTAGAATTTGGAATATTTTGAAAAATCTGTTCAAGCCAGATTTTTCAAAATGAAATTGAACTTTAGGGCAAAACAAGGTGGCTGTAGTACGCGGTTTTACGCCGCTTGTAGAGGTTGCAAGACGAAAAGCTGCCCGTTATTTCAGAAAAACTTTTTCAAGAAAGAGTGATAGGAATATTTTTCAACCGGGTCAAGCCCGATTGAAAAATCAATATAACTTTGGGGCGGAGCAGGGTAGCGGTTGTACGCGGCTTTGTGCCGCTTGTAAAATCCGAAAGACAAAAATGCCGTCCGCAAAACCTAGAAAATTTTTCCTAAATATGATAGGCTTTGAAGAATAGGATTGGGAAACCGGAATGCGATGGTGAAAAAAACAACGCGTCGGAAAGCAACCGCATAACAAGTGCTTCAAGCGGATGTCGGGTCAAGCCCGCCACCGCTTAAGCGCGTAGTTATGGCGACAGGCCACTGGCCTGCCCTTTTTAGGGAAGAAGCATGAAGAAAAGTTGTGGTATTTTATTTTCTATAGTCTTTTTAATATCTTGTTCCCAAAAGGAAAAGACAAATTATAAAAACATAAAAGAGGTAACAAAAGTGTCTAATACAGTTGAAGAAAAAAATCTAAAAAATATTTCCTTAAATAAATTTGTTAAAAAATATAAACCTATAAAATGTCTGATTCCTGATAATGAATTAGTTGAAAAATATAAAGAATTTGTTCCTGATGAATTGATTGAACTTTGGCAAACAGCCGGATTCGGTTTCTATAAGTTTAAGGATTGTGAACTACAAATTATAAATCCTGATTTATATATACAAAATCTCTGCGAATGGTTTAATAGACCAGTTACTTACGATAGAATTCCAATAGCAATATCGCCATTCGGAATAATTATTTATTATCGAAAATTATCCGAAACGGATTATGATTTTGCATATCTCGATCCTCACACATCACAGTCTGAAGTGTTATCATGGAATATTTCATCCTTTTTTAATGACTTACTGCTTGATAAGGATATAAAAAACTTTTTATTTGAACCAGAACTGACTGTCAAAGCTGCTAAGAATAAAGGTTCTCTTGATATAAATGAGATGTTTACCTTTGTGCCAGCATTGCGACTTGGTGGAAATAGGACTTTAGAATATGTAGATAAATGTAATGCACAAGTTCAATTGGATATATTGCTTCAACTCGCAAAAGAAAATAAATAAGAACTATTGAATATTTTTTAATCGAGTCAAGCTCGATTAAAAAATGAAATTGAACTTTAGGGCTTGGACGAAGAAGCGATAGTACGCGGCTTTACGCCGCTTGAAAAAAATAGAATAATAGAAGCGTAGCTTCAAAAATATAAAGAATACTTCTTAAAGAAAAAAAATTAAGAAAGCTAATTCTGTATAAGAAATTTAATTGCCATAACAAAGGTTCGTAGCCGACA
>DGRX01000023.1:2780-4820 GCA_002391235.1 Treponema sp. UBA4377 | reverse complement strand
CGAGCCCGCTGCGGTACAACCAATTGTTATGCCCACGCCCCACTGGGGCGGAAAATTTTTTAGTATTTAAAAATTTCAAAGCATGACATTTCTCAAAAAATAGAAAATGGATTTTGAAGAAATGGAAAAGGAAGAAAACAAGGATTTTCTTACAACTCAAATTATTACTTACCTTGGAAATAAAAGAAGCTTAATAGGGAAAATAGAAAAAGAAGTTGAAGAAATAGAAAATAAGCTTGGAAAGAAAAAATTAGTTTGTGCAGATTTATTTTCCGGTTCAGGAATTGTTGCAAGAATGTTAAAAAAGCATTCCTCAAAATTGATTGTAAATGATTTGGAAAATTATTCTTCTCTTATTAACAGTTGTTACTTAATAAATAAAAAAGACTATCCTGCTGAGATTTGTGCAGAGTTAAGGAAAGAAATTGAAAATCGTTGCACAAAAAGAAAGTATCCTGGAATAATTACAGAAAACTACGCACCTCAAGATGACGATAATATTTTGAGAGGCGAAAGAGTTTTTTATACACATGAAAATGCCGTTCTAATCGATACATTTCGAAAGCTCATTGATGACGTAGTAGAAGAAGAAAATCTAAAAAAATTCTTTCTTGCCCCTTTAGTTACAGAAGCATCAATTCATGTAAATACAAGTGGTGTTTTCAAAGGTTTCTACAAAGACAAGAATACAGGAATAGGCTGTTTTGGTGCAGCCGGGAAAAATGCTCTTACAAGAATATTTGGAAAAATAGAATTGAAAGAACCTGTTTTAAGTAATTTCAATTCATCATTAAAAATCTATCAGAAAGATACAGTTGAACTTTCAAAAGAATTAAAAAATCTTGATATTGCTTATCTTGATCCGCCATATAATCAGCATCCATATGGTTCAAATTATTTTATGCTTAATCTAATCATAAAAAATAAATTGGATGTAGAAGTAAGTAAAGTAAGCGGAATCACGCAAGACTGGAATCGCTCAGCTTTTAACAAGCCCTACTCAGCATTGAAATCAATGGAGGAAATAATTGCAAACTTGTCGAGCAAGTTCGCAATTATTTCATATAACTCTGAAGGTTTCATTAGTTTTAATGAAATGTCCGAAATGCTTAAAAAATACGGAAAAGTAAAGACTGTAGAAATTACATACAATACATTCCGTGGAAGTAGAAATTTAAGAAGCAGAGATATTCATGTTTCAGAATATCTTTTCGTTCTAGAAAAATAGGAGTTTACTATGAGTCAGCATGACAGTTTAAGAGAGCGAACTGAACAGCATAAGCCCAAGAATGAAAAATCAAAACAAGATGATAAAGACGTTTATAAATCTATGGCAATGGTCATGGATTATCTAAAAAATAAAAAAGAATTCGCAACATATTTTAGTTCAGATTGTGATTTGGAATTCTCCCATCAGATAGAAGTAAACTACATGATGGATTTCATAAAAAGAAAAGGTGTCCGCAAGGAATTCAATTATGAATTTGCAGACAGAACTATTATTCCAGATGGAGGAATACTCTATCTGGTAAAAAATGGAGAAAAGTTTCCTCTTGTAATTGCGGAAATAAAACGGCAGGGAACAAATAAAGAACGCCTGCAAGAAGGAAAAGCAAAACAGGCAACAGGAAATGCCATTGAAAGACTTGGAAAAAATCTTATTGGGATTCGTACAATGATGAACTATGAAGAAATTACACCATTTGTCTGTTTTGGCTGGGGGTGTGATTTTGCCTTAGATACAGAAGAAACAGGTACAGTTCGTTCAAAAGTAGTAATGATGAATGAATTCTACAATTTAAATCAAATTTATGTATACAAAAAGGAAGGAAATGCAAATGTAAACTCATTTGCCCCTGTTTCAATGTATTTCAGAGAAGAGCCATGGTCTGTTACAGAAATGTTTGATATAATGAAAGAAATAGCCGAAACTTCAATAAGGTATTATTTGTACTGAAATTGCTTGTACGCGGCAGTCGGTGCTGCCGCTAAATGAAATATTTTTGTAGTAACAAGGCATAACAAAGGTTCGTAGCCGAC
>DGRX01000023.1:0-2679 GCA_002391235.1 Treponema sp. UBA4377 | reverse complement strand
ATGTGGACGCCCGCACTGGGGCGCTCTTGGAGTAAAAAAAATGAAAAAAGCTATTTTTATAATGCTGGCTTTCTTTATAACATCTTTTGCGTTTACCCAAGAATATTTATATAAAACAAACAAAGACGGTTGTTATTATAAATATGACAAAAGTACAATTTATTATTATTCCCAAAGTAATCAACATTATGAAAAAGATATGAATGTCAACATATTTGCTTATAAATTTTTGCATGACGGATCTGATAAGGTTATTGGTTTGGTCGATGAAACAAAAGAATTGTATATTGATTTTGATGATATTAGTTTTACAAATTCATCGACTTATCTTCCAGAAGTATTGCTGAAAGGAGAATGGATACATTCATATTATTTTGATGCATTAAAAGCAAAAAATCCTGAAATAATTTTACAGCACGAACCCTGGTGGGATGAAAGAAAAGGCTGGAAACCTGATCCATATGGAGAATATCCTTTGTCATGGGGAGAAGAATTTGAATTTAATTACGGTGCATATTATTTCACAAAATTTACATTCTGCAATGGCAATGTATATTACTATATAGATAAGATTCAAAAAAAAGGTGATTATTATTACATTACATCAAAACGAAGGAATACATCAGAATGGGATGAAAAGGAGCGAAAAGAATATCTAAAATCATCGGATTATGGAAAAATAAAGCGCTTTTCAGAAATTGATTTAATCATAAAGCTTGATGGTGAATACATGGATGTTTACCTGAATTCTACGGATAATCATTTGGGAACATACTGTTATGCAGATTCAGAAACTGTACGTCAACTTTGTTTTTTTGCCAGGGTCAACGATAATCTTCCTGTGAGTTATAATAATATCAGATATCCAAGCCACGCAGACGGAGCTTGTGATTATGACGGAACTAAAACAGCCAAAACAGAAAAATCAAAGACTGTCACTGAAAGCCTAAAACTCCGCTCCGGCGAAGCAACATCATCAAATGTAATAACTGTAATGGCAGCCGGCACAAAAGTAAAAATCATTCAACTTGGAAAAACCGAAACAATCGACGGTATAAACAGCAACTGGGTAAAAGTTGAAGTTCAAGCGAATGCAAAAGATAGAGATGGCAAGCCTATAAAAAAAGGTACTATAGGCTGGTGCTATGGTGGTTATTTGAAGTAAAATATCACATAACAAAGGTTCGTAGCCGACACAGACTCAAGGCCTGTGCGGTTTAACTCATTGTTATGACGACAGGCCACTGGCCTGCTTTTTTTAGGAAGGAATAATGAAAAAAATACTCTTTCCATGTCTATTTTTGTTGTGTGGCACTCTATTTGCCCAGAACTATTATGAAATTCCATATGTAGGAAAAAGTTCTAAACTTACAAAACTGACTCTTGAAGAAGAAAATAAGTTCGTTAAGGAAAATTCAATAAAAAGGATTTATGAAGTTCCAAAACTAGAAGAGAAAGATCATTATGGATTTTTTACTGAAGAAGAAGATTCTGTGCTTTGGAATCATGACATATATGCAGAATTAATGGGATGCTATAGAGAAGATATTCCAGATGAAACAGGAAATTTTGTATTGTCTGTATACAGAATAATGTATGACTTTAAGACAACAACAAATCTTAATCTTAATGAAAATGATAAAACAGAACGAAAATGTTTAGGACAAATTCTGTATGTTCCATCAAATGGAAAATTTATTCAGTATGATAAATTGATATATTTTAGTGATGTAAGATTTAAGGGCTTACAAAGTACAATTGGCGTAGAAGCAAATAATTATCAATTTAGGATTTGTGGAGAGAATGTTTTTGTATTTAAAACAAAGTTATGGATAACACATTCAACTCATGGTTTGGATGAAGAAACTATGA
Organism: Treponema sp. UBA4377; assembly: GCA_002391235.1. Taxonomy (GTDB): domain Bacteria; phylum Spirochaetota; class Spirochaetia; order Treponematales; family Treponemataceae; genus Treponema_D. The sequence continues at coordinate 807 of DGRX01000023.1, read as the reverse complement.
CATATGAAATGGATCGACAGAGTGAAAATCTTATTTTCAGAATGGGTATTAATAATCTAATAGATAAAACTCCAGTCTGTGAAGTAAAAGTTGATTATCCATTAATTGATTCCAATAACCCGTTTAAATATTCCATCCAGAATGCTTTCGATGGTGATCCTTCAACAAGTTATGTTGAAGATAGTGAAAACGATTTATTTGAAATTAATATTGATTTTAAGAATTATTCAAGTATACATAAAAATGAGATAATTGATGAAATTCAATTAATAAATGGATATGCATCTAATAAAGAACTATATCTCCTGAATAATAGGATTAATGCTATACAATATGACTGGAAAAATGAAACAACACCTATCCTTTTTCATTGTAAAGATAATGAATTAACCTTTCAAAAGATTTCTCATTTTAATTCGAACCCTGGCTGGCTTTGGTTTGAGATTACAGCAGTATATCAAGGATCAAAATACTCAGATACATCTTTAAGTGAATTAGATATAAAATTTCGAAAATCTGGTTGGCTTTTCGGAGGTAATTAAATTGAAAACTATCAATCTTACAGTTCCTTTTTTCAGTCAGCGTGATGTGAATAAGGAATATTTTAGAAAGCAAGTCAAGCTTGCTTTCTAAAATGAAATTTAACTTTAGGGTAAGGCAAGGTAGCTGTAAACGCGGCTTTACGCCGCTCAAAAAATAAAGAAGCATACGCTTCAAATGGTTGTACAGAATCTTCTTAAATAATAAATGATTTAAGGTATATAATTCTGTATAAGAAATATTTTTGTCATAACAAAGGTTCGTAGC